>DATNHM010000069.1:0-47089 GCA_035604955.1 Candidatus Limnocylindrales bacterium
CGCTGTTGAGACTTTGGGCTTGGGGTGGCTGCCTTGGGATTTGGCCGCAGTCGGTGAAGAGTTTTTTGAATAACCGGAGGTCGGGGTGGTTCCACGAATTCGGTCAGGGATGCTTTACGCTTCATGACCAGAAGCATTACCCGAGAAGCCCGTGGACGCTATCAGGTCTAACCCGAAGGTGCTTTTTGCGAATGGCCCGGCGAAATCCGGTTTGGCTCGAAACTCAGTTTGCAGAATCCCTCGGTGAATGGAGCACTTTCACCGGCTGCTCTTCCGGCGTTGTTGGTTCGGACAGTGGGCGCAGGGGCGGCGGATTCGTCGGGTTTACGTATTTGCGCAGGAGCCAGGTCTTTTGCATGGCTTCAACCAACCGCTCCACCTCACGCATCGAAGTCTGGGTTTGCAACACCAGTCCGGGAAGGTCTTTGGCCTCCTTGCCAACGACATCGCTGATCGCCGGCAGATTGGTGCTGGCTTGCTGAAGATTGTTCAACGTGACTTGCAGTTCGTCCACCGAGTGGTTTGCCTTGACGAGCAGCGTCTTCAGCTCGTCCGCGGTCGCGGGATCGGTCAGCAAGTTTCCCACCGTGCCCTTGCCCGCCTGAACGTCGACGACCAGTTGGTCCAATCGCTCCTGGGTGGCTATAAGATTCGTGCCAAGCATGGTCCACGCGTCCAGGCCGGTGCTGGTTTTTTTCAACACGGCCAAGGCCTGAACGCGGATATCCTCGACCGCCGCTTCCAGCGCACTTTGGAACTGCTGGTTGCAGACGATGGAAGCATTTTTTTCCGGCAACGGTCGGCCTTCACCACGGCTGATTTCAAAAAACGAATCGCCTGCCACGCCGAATTTCTTTTTGATGACCGCCGATGAATCCGCGCGGACGAACCGGAAGAAGTCGCGGCGGATGTTGGCCTCGGCTTCCATCCGGCCGGTCGTGTCCACTTCCACATAGGAAACCGTTCCCACCAGTGTGCCCAAAAAGTAAACCTCCGAGCCTTGCCGGATTCCCGCCGCGCCGGCCTCGGGCAGAACAATCCGCAGGGTGACGCGGCTTTTGAACCAGCGCTGGCTGTGGCCCGTCCACACGACGGCGGCGATCAGCACGGCGACCACGACGAGTACGAACATGCCGGTGATTTCATTGACGCGCCGAAATTTGAAGCGCTGTTCCAACCGCTGGTCCCGGTTATCACGGCGTGAAGGTTCAGGGATGTTGGTCGTTTCGTTCATAATCACAGGTAAGTCAGCAGCGATACCACGGCGGAGATGACAAACAGTCCGGCGACGGAACGGGTGAGCGCCCGTTGCGTGGCCTGCGGGATTTCTGTGACCGACCTGCTGACGCCCAGCCCCCCGATGCACCAGGACGCGCTGGCAAACAGCGCGGGCAGGATGCTTTTGGCGAGAATGTTGAACACGTCCTTGGGCTGGACCGCGCGTGACACGGTGTCCGCAAACAGAAGCAGATCACGATTCCCAATCCCCGTCCAGGCCGCGAACACATAACCGCTCGCAAAGGCGGCAAGGATAAAAACAGTGGTCAGGCAAAACGTGGAAACCGCCGTGCCCAGCACCCGAGGAACAACGAGTTGCAGGAACGGATCGCCTCCTTGCGCTTCCAGCGCGCGAACTTCCCCGTTGATTTTAAGAACGCCCAACTCGGTTGTCATCGCGCTGCCGCTGCGGACGATCACGATGAGATTGATCAGCACCGGCCCGAGTTCACGCGCTACGACGGCCACCAGCAATGGCCCGAGCAGTTGTGACTGCCCCACTTGGCCGGTCCAGAAAGTGAGTTGCACCACCACCGAAATGCCGACGAACGCCGCCACCGCGCCGACAAACCAGAGTGGTTCGACGCCGATGGACAGGACCTGCAAGGCAAATGCTTTTCGCGCCGCGCGCGCCCATTGTTGCGGTTGAACACAGACGCAAAGCACCGTCCCAATGACCGCCGCCACATGCCGCAGCTCATCCCACTGCGCACGCGCGAAGCCGCCCACACCCGCCAGGGACAGCAAAGAGAGGCGGCTCCATGCGCCCGCCCGGTTCACTATTTTTTTGGCAGATTGATTCATTGGGACGCGGTGATAGAATGTTGCCGGTTCATCGGGAGAGAAGTTCGCTTACGGGCATCATGGCAGGGACGCGGTCGCAAATGACTTTGATTGAAACCAGGATCGGTACCGACAATAGAGCGCCGGGCACACCCCAGAGCCACATCCAGAAGATCAAGGAGACAAAGATGACCACCGGGTTGAGAGTGAATCGACGCCCGAGCAATACCGGCGTAATGAAGTTCGCTTCCAGCAAATGGAGCAGTAGATACCAGGCGGGCGGCAGGAGTCCCTGCCCCAATGTGTCGAAAGTGAGCAGACCGACGGCGGCCAGGAGGAGGACTCCGGTAACGGGGCCAAAGTACGGAACAAAATTGAGCACCGCTACGAGCATCCCCCACATCGCCGCGTCCGGCACGCCCATGAAGTAGAGACCTGCGCTCACGACGATGCCCAGGCCAATATTGATCAGCGAAACGGAGAATAAATAATTGGAAATGTTTTGTTGGATCTCGTGGCTGACCTCGACCGCGCGTTTCTTGTCGCTCAAGGTCGGCATTAAGCGGACGAGTTTTTGCAGGAACAGGTCGCCGGAGGCCAGCAACAGATAGACCAGTACCAGCGTCTCGCCGATGCCCACCAGGAGGGTTCCGGTCCAGTCAAGGATTGAGCCGGCGCCGCGACTCTCTTTGACTTCCACCGTTGGCGCCTTTTCCTGTTGTTCTTTTTTTTCCGCCTCGGTTGCGCCCAGGTTGTTCACCGCCGCCGCCGCCAGATTGAAGCGTGCGATACGCGGAAACATGTTCTGAACCCGTTGCCTCAAATCGGTCATATGTTGTGGCGCATCATTCATCCATGTCAACGCCGGCCGGCCCAGTTGAAAGAAGCCAACCCCGACGGCGCCCACCAGCAAACAAAGCACGATCGCGGCAGAGAACGCCCGCGGAATGCGGCAACAGGACGACCATCGGATGAGCGGTTTCAGAGCCATCCCCGCCACACAAGCCAGGAACACAGGCAAGACCACCGGACGCGCAAAATAGAGGAAGCCAATGGTCCCTAGCACAATCAAAACGATTTGCAACGGGGTCGCCCTGGCTGCCATGACGCCGATCCGTTCAGCGGGCGGTGGTTGGCCATCGAGCCCGGCGGCCGGCGGCGCCACTGCGACCGGCGAGTCATCCTTGGCCGCGAAGGGCCGGGTTGTCGTGGCGGCGTCCATATTCAATGTGTCTGTCAGCCCATCATCGTGGTCGCGCGCGGAACGCCAGCCAGATGGAGCCGGCCGCTTGCGCGCCTTTCAACGCCATTTGGAACCAGGAAGGTTTCACGTCGACGTTCGCGCGCCGGCCGCGCCGGAAGGCCGCGAAGCCCGCCACTAACAATGCCGCCGCCGAGGCAATCGAGCCGAAGGACTTGACGCGGCCGGTGAGCGTACGAACGCCTGCCGTCAGCGCGACCCATTCTTCCACCAACTGGGCGCGATTGAGTTCGCTTTCCGCAATCAGCAGTCGTTTCCGTGATTCAAGCGGATTCAGTCGAGGATTGTTTCCAAACATGCACGGTCCTTTCTGAATTGCTCGAGGGTTGCCGGAAGCGTCTTCCAATCGCGCTGGAGCGCGGTGAAGCGCCGGTAAAAAAACAGGGCGATGGCAGCGTAGAGGCTGGTCAATACCAGAAGCACCGCCACCGGCGAGATTTTCCACAGCAGAACCACGAGGGCGACGGTCAGCGCGACTCCGGCAAGAAAGACGAACACCGCCACACCGAGGGCCAACAGGATGGCGTACAAGAGGCGCTCGCGCTCCTCTTGTACTTCCACCATCAACAATTCCAGGCGGTTTTCGCCGATGGTCAATAACCGTCGAGCGAAATGCTTCGACGCCGTCGCTATCTGTGGAAGATGGGCGGTGGCTGGTTCCATGACGGGATCAGTCGTCATGGCGGGAACACCGGCGGGCGACGAAATAACCGATGAGCGCGCCGACCCCGAGGGCGATGCCGATGGCTTGATAAGGATGCTCGTGCACGGCCTGGTCGGTGGCTTTGGCGCCCTCGACCGCCTTCTCTTTAACGCGGCCATAGATTTCCTTGCCGCGTTCCAATGCGGCGGCGAGACGTTTGCGTGCATCCCCGACTTTTTCACCCGCCACGTCAGCGGTGGCGGCCATCAAGGCGCGCGCATCTTCGGCGAGCGTGCCCATGTCATTACTCTTTTCTTCTGTTTGTTTGTTCATATTGGTCTGTCCTTTCATCGGTTTTGTTGGTTTGCCGTAAATGGCCCGCGCGGCGCAAACTGGTGTTGCCGCTCACGTCCGGGCGAATCCTTCGCACCCTCGTCTGTTCCCACCCAGCTAGTCTTTGGATTGATCGTCGTGTCCTTTGTCCGCCTGGTTCGCTCCGTTGTTTCCAATCGCTGCCACCTTTTCCTTGGCAGGCTGTTTCGCCACCTGCTGCACTTTTGTTTTCGGCGGCTGGATAGACTTTCCCTGTTTCACCGGTTGTTGATTGGCGTTCTGTCCGGTTGGTTCTTTAACCGCCGGGGGATGATTACCTTCGGACTTGGATTCGGCAGTGACGGGAGCGGGTTTCTGAATCTGTGTTGGCACGGGCGCTGCAACTACTTTCCTTTCGTTGGGTTGAGCCTCAGTGCGAACCGGCGTCTGGACGTTTTTTGCATCGGTCGCTGCCGGCGTCCGTTGCCTTGCGACGACCGGCGCTTCCTCCTTCTGGCGCAGTTCCTGAACCGGAACCGCCTGGACCTTTCGCCCGCTTGCCTTTTCGATGGCCGCGGCGGCCGGAGTTTCGTTGATCACGGTCTTGTTGATGATGGTGGTGTTATAGGCGATCGCTGTGGAACTGCGAACGGGGTCCATGAAATGCCGTTCTTCGACAAAGACATATGCTCGTGGCGAGATGACTCTCACGTCGGACGGGTACAACGGCGCCCAGCCAACATATCCGCCACCGCTGTGCCAGGAAACCCAGGCCGGCGCCCATTGTGTTTGCGGCACCCAATACCAGCCATATTGGTCGGTGAAATTCCAGCGACCATAGTGATACGTGGCCCAAGCCCACGGCTCGTCGCTGACCCAATACCAGCCGTCGTCGGTACTTTGCCAGTAGCCGTTGCAATAGGGGCGCCAATCAGCCTCAACGTTGTGCGGTCTCCAGCAGCGGCCGTAGGACCCGATAACCACCCATTCCCCCTGCGGACCGAGCGGTTCGTAAAAATCGCTTACGGCGCGAATCTCCACCGAGGGCAGCGACACACTCACCCCAACCGATACCGACGGTTGTCCGTAGGTTGTGTATCCTGTCAGCGTGCCCAGGAGCGCAGTGCATAATACAAATCCAATTTTACCGGCTAAACGTTTAGTTTTATTCATAAAATCTTTCTTCTCCCCTCAGGGCGCGATTTTATCGCTCACCCACTGGCGTGCCTGATTAAACCCATCCTTCGTTGCGTTGTAGGCCTTCTGGAATCCGCTTTGGACGCTGTCCCAGGTGGACTCGGTGGCGTTCTGGGCATCAGCCAACTGCTGAGTCAAGTGCGCTGCCTGATCGCGCAGCGCCTGGAGTTTGGGTTTGGCTTCGGCCTTGACCGCGTCGCTGGAGCTGTCGATTTTGGCGGAGAGCTGGTCCAAATCCTTATTGAGCGTGTCCAACTGGCCCTGCATGGTTTTAACGAATTCAGCCTTCTGCGCGAAGGTGTAACTCTTCATGTCCTGTGCGGCCTGCGTTGTTTCGGTTTGGACCTTGTCCAGCTGCTGCGAGGTGGTCTGCTCTTTATTGCAGCCCACCGCAATAGCGGCGATGGAAAGGAGGGTGAACAAGAATGCTTTGTTTTTCATAATGGTGATTTAGTTTTAGTGAGTGATTGTGTTCTGTGTTCAGACCAGGCTCCCACGATTCTTTCGTTTTGGTGTTTTTGGTTATATCGCAGGTGACACGCTACGCTGTCCGGCAGCCCTTCGCTATCAGGTGTAACCAGAACTGGGTTTGAGGCCCGGTTCAGCCGGGTTTTCATCTGGTTTGATTTGGTTTGATTCAGTTTGATCCGGTTTAACCAGGTCCGACCCCGGCCCGTCAGTTGCCGCTGCCTCCGGCGTTCCGGGTGCGCGGCCAAAGATTTCACGAAGACGGCGTTCACGCTCCTCTGGACTCACCCAATCACGGCAAATCCAATCGCGCACCTGCGGGTTTTTCACCCAACGCTTGAAATGGTCCACCACTTCTTCTTCCGTTTTTTCCCGTTCGCGTTCCAGACGTTCCCGTTCCATGCCCAGGCGCGCGCCGCTGTGGTCGCCCCGGCGCAATTCGACGATGTCCTGACAAAGTCCGCGCAACGCACGGAGTTTGCGGCGAAATTCATCGGTCACTTCGCCATTCCAGCCTGCCAGCGCGGTGGCATATCCGCATATTCAGGAACTTGCACATCGGGCTGGAAGTTTTGTTTAATATTATCCCAATTCGTAAACACGCCAGTTTTTGGATCGATTGGCTTGATGATCGCTCGAAAACGAAATGTGCTGTCTTTGTTATCAGTGCTGAAAAATGCGACGCTGCCCGGAACCAATCCGTTATCATCAAGAAGGTATGCCACTCCTTGGTAGTGGGACGGCATTTCGTCAAAATTCGCGATGACCGTTCCAGTGTTAGTGCCAACCGATTTGCCCATCCATTGGCCTCTCATGCTTTGCTGACTATTTGGCATAAGCTCCTTCCACGATTTTTATTTCGTCTGGGGTGAGGGCGTAAAGGTCATAGACCAGGGCGTCAATCTGGCGGTCCAGGCCGTCGCAGCGGTTGGTATAAAAATCCTTGTCCTTGTCGCTCTGCGCCCCGGCCAGTTGCTTCCGCGCCGCCAGCATGGCCCTGCACAATTCAGCCAGCCGCTTCACTTTCAGATCATCTGCCTGCAAAGAAGGAAATGGAATTGTGTCCAGCTTTGACGCTTTGATTTGAGGAATGACGCGAGACTCGCCTTGGTTCGCCAGCCGGTAGAGGAAAAGGAACAACGCCGACTGCATGACGGCCATAAATGCCCAAGGGCAAAGACCGGGCTTGGGAGTGAATACATACATGGCATCCGTCACGAACAAATTGTCCTTTTCATCGTAAATCACCTCGATTGTTTTTGTGGTGGTCAAACCGATGAACTTTGGCGACTGGAAAATTTGCGGGTCTCGCGGACGGTGCAACGCCCACCACGGATGTTTACCTTCTTTGACCTCCCGGCAGGTGTTGAGATGCCTATGCTCATCAAGAAACTGGAGTGCGTTGGGATACTTTCGAATCGGCGTGTCCCGGCCGGTGTAAATGATGAACTGGTCAGGCTTCCAAGCGCCGTAACGTTTGATTTGTGGCCCACTCAATCCGAGTCGTAAAGCATCTTTTTCCAATTTTCGTTTCTTGGCTTCTGTAAAACTGATTACGTGCGCCGAAACGACATCAGGGCTGACGCCGCGTTGAATGGAACCATTAACCGAATCTAAAAGCGGTGAGTGCGCCGCACGCAATCTGGTAAGAATCGAGGTGGTTCCCTGCGTGTTGATAAAAAAAGTCCGGTGCGGATCAGCGACAACGGCATCCTTCCATTCCGGCCATTTCTTTTGGGGAAGCGCAAGCAATGCCTGCGGTCGCTTTTCGGCTTCTACTTCGGACAGATTCCCAACGACAAATCCTTTTCGGCTACCATCACCGGTCACGAAAATTGTCGAGGTGTTCAAGACTTTCGTGCCGAAGATTCCCTGCCCTAAACTGACCAAATGCGTCAATCCACACGACAGCAAAAGTTCCCGGACTGGTTTCGCATCGGTCTGATTTAGAAGTGTGCTGGGGATGATGAAACCAACTGCTCCGCCCGGTTTCACGGCACGAATCGCACGGTCAATGAAATAGATGTAAGAGTCAATCATCCGCAATATGACGCGCTGGTAATGATCGCGCAAGTATTTCAGCGCGGGGTCACTAAAATCAGCACCCCAAGGCGGATTGCCGACAATCGCATCGAAGCCACCTTCAGCTTCTGGAATGGTGGGCCGTGCGACTTTCGCACTTTTCTTTTTGTAGCTGAACGCGCCGTGCAGCGGCACGCCGGGAAAAGTGAAATCCAGCGGCGTGGCGGTTTCGCGCAAGGACTCGTTACCTCGTCCCCTACTGAAGATATGGGGGAAACGTTGCTCGAAATCCATCGGGTTGAGTTTCTTTTCCTCGTCCGACGCGAAAAGCTGGCCGGTTAGGATGTCGGTGCCGATGAGCGAGTTGCCGCACACGATGTTTTTGTTGAGCGTGGGCAGGAGCGTTTCGTGAAATTCCAACTGGTAGTTGCGGGCGGAGCCGGGCGTTTCGTCCTGCAACAGTTTCAGGTAGAGCGAGAGTTGCGCCACTTCCACGGCCTGCGGGTCAATGTCAACGCCGTAAATGTTGGCCAGCAGGATTTCGCGTTTCTTCTGGAGCGACAGGTGCAGGCCGTCGTCGCGTTCCACCACGTCGCCCTTTTTGGCCTTGCCGGGGTGGTCGTTGTAAAACTTGGTGTGATGGCGGATGAGCAGGTCATAGACGCCTAACAGGAACGAGCCGCTGCCGCAGGCAATGTCGGCAAAGCGCATTTCGGCAATCTGCCCGGGCGATTTGCCGGCAATCAGTTTGCCGACGGTGTTTTCGACGATGTAACGGACAATGTATTCGGGTGTGTAATAAACGCCGCCGGCCTTGCGGACTTCGGGCTTCTCCTCCAGCCGGGCGCGTTTGTCGGTGGTGACGATGACCTTGCCGAGAAAACGTTCGTAGATGCTGCCCAGGATATGAATGGGGATGGCGTTGAAATCGTAGGGCGAATTGAGATGGGACAGGCGTTCGCAGACGGCGGAGAAGGCTTCGTCGTCCAGCTTGAAGCCGGGGGCGTCGAGGATTTCGTGCTTTTTATAGACGATGCCGTTGTAGATGCTGTCGAGCCGGCGGGATTCGGCGATGAAATCCTGCCAGGCGCTGCCCTTGTCGCCGAAATAGGCGATGCGATTCTGCGGTTCGATGTGCTTGTCTTCGAGGAAGCGCAGGAAGACGAGGCGATCCAGTGTGCGCTGGGTGAGTTCGGTCAGAGTGTCGCCGTCGAGTTTGGGATTCCCGTTTTTGAAGGCACGGGCGAGTTCGTCGCGGAACTGGTCGAGTTCTTCGAGGAACGCGTCGTCAATGGTCTGGTCGGCGCTGCCAATGAGTCCGCGCTGTACGCCCCGGCCGCGTTTCTTGGGGAGCGTGGCGGCGAATCTTTCCAGCGAGCCGTTGGCGACGGCTTCGCGGGAGAAGAGCCAATAGATTTCCGCGAATTTCTCGGAATCTTCGTATTGGCTGAAGTGGTATTTGCGGAGGTTTTGCCCGAGCGCGGTTTCGATGTGCGGACGGTAGCGGCAGTCCAGGATCTCGAACTGTTCAAAATCGTGCAGGACGGCGACGGGCGTGGAACTGCTCCAGCCGTAGCGGGCGGTCTGGAAATAATTGTCCGCCGTGGCGATGTCGCCGTGCGGTTTTTTGGCCTCGACGTAGAATTTCACGTCGCGGAAGTTGGGCGCGAGATAAAAGGCGTAGTCGGCGCGGCGCTGGGAGAAACCATGTTCCTTGCGCTCGACTTTAACTTCCTGCTCGAAGGGATTTTTTTGGGTCTCGTGGTTTACGTCCCAACCGAGGGCGAGCCAGAATTTGTCGATGAAATCGCGGCGGGCTTCCTGTTCCTGGTATTGTGGAGAAAGATAGAATTTCTCGTTGGCCCGGAAGTCGGTTACCAATTGTTTGACCCGTCTGAACGCCTCGTCGAAGCCCGTCTGCATGATTGGGGCGAGTGTGTGCCGGAAATCGGGCAGAGGCAAGGTGGAAGGCTGAAGTCAGAAGTCCGGGGGCGGAAGACGGAAAACAGAAGTTAAGACACTAAAATCCTGAAACGCTGAACGCCAAATGCTGAAGGCGGAATTCTGGGCTTTGCAGGCAGATTCCAGCCCGCCAGAAACAACACGAGAATGCCCCCGCCTTCATGGGCTGCTTCCCTGTTCGATGCTGTCCGTCAACTTACTTGCGCAGTTTCGACCATCTCACGGATGCGGCGCGCATCTTCCTCACCGGCACGATTGTCTCGCAAGGGCGTGGTGACCGGTTTGCCCAGGCGGGACTCCAACAGCCTCGAGACCAGTTGACGGCATTCCTCCCGCTGCTGGTCCAGTTTACTGCGGTAAACCATCCCAAGGCCCATAAAAGTCAAAAGACTGATCAGCGATCCGATGCCCAGCGCGCAAACAAGGTTGATGATTAATTGCGGCAGGTTGTAGGGAAAGTTGTCCACCAAAATCACTTCATAGCTCAGACCCGCTACCACCAGCGCAATCAACATGGCCATCAGCCACACCGCGCGTCGCACACAGCGTGCGTCGCGCTGAATCCGAGTGATTCGTTCGTGCAGTTCCTGGCGTCGGTTGCTTTCGTCGTAAAGAATGCACTGCCTCAGAAACTCCGTATGTTTTTCGTGATCGCTCATTGTCGTTGAAACTGCGCCGTTAGACCGGCCATAACCCGACCTGAATTTTCGTTTTCATCCCCATCCCTCGGTCTCCTGCCTTTGCCTGACAGCTCAACCGCTGCTTACGCCGGTTGCCGCCACCACCGACGAAGCCCCAAAAACACCATGACAATTGCAGCCGCCAGGAGAATGTAGATCGCCCCGCCCATTCTGTAACCATACAGCATCCCCAGCATCCACAGAACTCCCAGTGTTCCACCTATAGCTAAGAACATATTGTTCCTTTCTATGTTTTGGTTATTGGTTTTAACATTGGAGGCAGGCTACGCCATCCGGCGGCCCTTCGCTATCAGGTGTAACCAGAACATACGTTATGGGTGGCGTTCACCATCATGGCGGCATCACGGGTCACAGCCCCAGCACCCGGCAGGTCTTGCGAAAGTGGTAACCGTAGATGGAGAGGGTGACGGCTTGCGAGAACAGGGTGGGGCGGTGAAAAAACGTCCAGAGCAGCAAACCCCAGTAATGGAAACGTTCGCGACCGAAAATGCCGAGACGGACATTGGCCTGGAGGAAGGCCATGAAATAGCGCCAGTTCAATGAACCGGCGATTTTCGGCGACGCAAACTCGCGAAGGAAGGTGCGGATCCGCTGGTAATACGGTCCGGGCGCATAAAGGTGTCCCATCAGGTTCCGATAACCTTCGCGCAATGTCTCCCGGTTCATCCGTGGAATAAAGTTGGTGGTGCCGTCCAGGTTGTTGCCGGTGGTATGGCCAATCAGGCGGCCCTGGATGTTCAGCCGCTGGTGAAGCCTCGTGCCGGGGATGGCTTGCAGCAGGCCAACCATCGCCGTGACGATGCCGCTTTTCTGGATGAACTCGATCTGCCGCGCAAAAGTCGCAGGCGTGTCGCTGTCGAACCCAATGATGAACCCGCCCTGCACCTCCAACCCCGCGCGCTGGATGCGCTTCACGTCGGCGACCAGATCGCGCTTCCGGTTCTGGCGTTTGTTGCACTCGGCCAGGCCCGCGTCCTCCGGGGTCTCGATGCCGACAAACACCTGGTTGAAACCCGCCTCGACCATCATCCGCATCAACTCCTCGTCGTCGGCCAGATTGATGGACGCCTCGGTGTAAAATACCATGCCGCGCCGGCGCTTCCGCCAGCGGATCAATGCCGGCAGCAACTCTTCCTTGAGCGCGCGTTTGTTACCGATGAAGTTGTCGTCCACAAAGAAAACCGGCCCGCGCCAGCCGCGCTGGCGAAGGCCGTCCAGCTCGGCGATCACCTGCGCCGTCGTCTTGGTGCGGGGCCGGTGTCCGAACATCGCGGTGATGTTGCAGAACTCGCAGTCAAACGGGCAGCCGCGGGAAAACTGCACACTCATCGAAGCATAGCGTTGTACGTCCGCCAACTCCCACACCGGCGCCGGCGTCTCACAGAGGTCCGGAAATTCTGACGAGGCATACACGCGCCGGGCCGTGCCGCGCGCGAAGTCGCGCAAAAACTCCGGCAGCGTCACCTCCGCCTCGTTCAGCACGAAGTGGTTCACTTCCGGAAACTGTTCGTGGCCCAGGGTGAACAGTGGACCGCCCGCCACAATCGTCTTGCCCGCGGCGCGACAACGCGCGATCAGTTCGTGCGCCGAGTCCTGCTGGGCGATCATCCCGGTGATGAACACGACTTCCGCCCAGGCCAGGTCCCTCGCGCGCAATTTCCGCACGTTGACATCCACAAGGCGCTTGGCCCAATCCTCCGGCAGCATTGCGGCCACGGTCAACAGACCCAGGGGCGGCAACGAAGCTTTCTTGCGGATGAATTTCAACGCGTGTTTGAAACTCCAGAACGTGTCTGGGAATTCCGGGTATAGCAGCAACACCTTCATTCCTTTCAATTTTGCTCCCAAACCGTCTACGCGCCATACGGAGAACACCTTATATCCTGATTGGAACAACTGTCCGACATTTGTTCCGGATTCCCGGCGTGTCGTAGCGAGATCAAGCCTCCCGGAGGTTTCCGCCGAAGGCAGTATGGCAACATGAAACAAAAATTAATCCGGCTGTCCCAACAATATGTGGCGGCACTGAACAAGCACCTGCGGCAAGGTTCGCGGGCGATCCCGCCGTGCGAACCGGCGCGCAGACTGGGACGCGAGGCAGCGGCCCTCAAGTTGGAGACGCTGGATGTAGCCCGGATTCACCAGGGAGCGCTCGCCGCCCTGGAAGCCTCCCGCAGCCGGGATGGAGTCATTGAGCGGGCGGAGATTTTTTTTGCCGAGGCCATCACCCCGATCGAGGAAACGCATTGCGCCGCGCTCAAGGCCAACGTCCGTTTGAGTCAACTGCGCCAGACACTGGGCCGGCGCACGGTGGATCTGGCGGCCTCCAACCGGTCCTTGAAACAAGGCATCGTCCGGCGCAAGACGGTGGAGCGGTCCCTCAAAAAAAGCGGGGAACACTCGCGGAAACTTTTGAAAGAATCACATCGTCTCCAGAAGCATTTGCAGCGCCTGACCCACCAGCTTTTGTCGGCGCAGGAGGACAAGCGAAAAAAGATCAGCCGCGACCTGCATGATGAAATCGCCCAGACGTTGCTGGGCATCAATGTCCGCCTGTTGACATTGAGAAAGGAGGCCGCCCTCGACGCCGGCGGCCTCAATAAAGAGATTGTCAGCACGCAACGGTTGGTGGATAAATCTGTAAAAAGCATAAAACGGTTCGCACGTGAATTCGGTATTCACCATCGGACGTAAAGTAGCACCTAAAATGGCACGCAAACTAAACGGGCTTTCGCAACGATATGTCGTGGCGCTGCGCCAACACCTGAAGCAAGGTGCACGGACGAATTCGCGGTCGGCGCAAGTATTGGGACGCCAAGCCATGGCCTTGGGGCTGGAGACGCTGGATTTGGCCCGGTTTCACGAGCAGGCGTTGATTACCCTGGTGTTGCCGGACTACTCCTCCGGCACCCGGGACCGGATGATCCGGCGGGCGGGAACTTTTTTTGCCGAGGCCATCACCCCGATCGAGAAAACGCACCGCACCGCGCAGGAGGCCAATTCCCATTTGCAGCAAATGATCCGGACGCTGAACCGGCGCAGCGTGGACCTGGCCGCCTCGAACCGGCAATTGCAGCAGGAGATCCTCCAGCGCAAATTGGTGGAAGAGTCCCTCCGCAAGAGCGAGCAACACTACAGCGAGTTGCTGAAGCAATCGCGGCACATGCAGGAACAATTACGGCTGCTGTCCCGCCAGCTTCTGTCCGCCCAGGAGGACGAGCGCAAGATGATCAGCCGCGAACTGCACGATCAAATTGCCCAGACCTTGACGGGCATCAATGTCCGGCTGGCTTCCTTGAAAACCGAGTCCACGCTCAACCAAAAGGGCCTCCAGAGGAAAATCTCCAGCACCCAAAGGCTCGTGGAAAAATCGGTGGACATTGTGCATCGGTTCGCACGCGACCTGCGCCCGACCGTGCTGGACGACCTGGGGCTGATTCCCGCCCTGCTTGCCTTCCTGAAGAACTTTACCACGCGCACGGGTGTCCGCGCCAGTTTGGCGACCTTTACCATGAAGATTGATGAATTGAATGCCGCCCGGCGAACGACGCTTTTTCGCGTTGCTCAGGAAGCGCTCACCAATGTGGCCCGCCATGCCCATGCCAGCCGCGTGGAAGTGAGCATCCAGAAACTGCCGGGCTGCGTTTGCATGAAAATAAAGGACGACGGGAAATCCTTTAACGTGGACCGCGCCCTGCGCGCCAATGGCGGCAAACACCTCGGGCTGCTCGGGATGCGGGAACGATTGGAGATGATCGGCGGCAAATTCGTTGTCGAATCCGTACCGGGCAAAGGCACTACGGTCCTGGCGCAGATTCCTCTCGGCAAAGCCAGCGCGGGGGGGGGGGGCGGAAAAACGGCTGAATGAGCCGGTTCGAACCAGGCTTGAAACTTTATGAAACGAATCACTGTTTTGCTGGCGGAAGACCATACGATTGTGCGCGAGGGCTTTCGCAGGATGCTCGAACTGGAAGACGACATTGAAATTGTCGGCGAAGCCCAGGACGGGCGTCAGGCCTTCGTGCTGGCCAAAAAACTTCATCCCGACGTGGTGTTGATGGACATTGCCATGCCGAAGCTCAATGGTCTGGTAGCCACCCGGCAGATTCTTAAATTCGAGCCGGCCACCAAGGTGCTCATACTTTCTGCGCACAACGACGACGCGTATGTTAAAAACGCAACCGAGTCCGGCGCCGTGGGATTTCTGCTCAAACAAACCTCGTCTCACGAAGTGTGCCGGGCGATTCGAGAAGTCCAGCAGGGAAAAACATTTTACAGTCCCTCCGTCTCCCGACGTCAGGATCGCATCCATCCGCTGTCGACTGACCGCGCGGGCGGGTTCAAGAAGAAAGCCGCCCCGCTGACCTCGCGCGAGATGGAAGTCCTCCAGCTCATCGCCGAAGGCAAGGCCAACAAGGAAACCGCCTCGGAACTCGGCATTGGCATCAAGACCGTCGAGAAGCATCGCGAGCATATCATGCAGAAGCTCGACATCCACGACACCGCCGGACTCACCCGTTACGCCATCAGCGCGGGCATCATCGAGAGCAGCGTCCAGTTGACCATCGTTTAGCGGCTCATAGATTATGGGGGGAGACGACGTAAGGAATCTCATCCTGAAGGCACAAAGAAGAAGGAAGAATCCAAAAACGAAACACAGCGGACAAAGTTTATGGCAGCCTTTTCTACATTCATCATTCCGCCTCCTGCATTTGAAATGAGCCGCGTTACCTCGGCTCCTGCAAAAAATGGATAGAAGCAGCCTCGCTTTCTGGATGACTTTGGCGGGCACCGTTTGCTGGGGGATTTGCTTCTGGTGGATGCGCCGGCTTTCAATCAAACAGAACGCCCTTTTGGACCAACTGCGAGAGCAGGGCAAGCGAATTGAGGGGCTGTCCCGCATCGAACACGATCTCATCAAGGAAGTGCATCCGCAGGTAGGAGAAATCAAGGAAGGCATGGAGGAGATGATCGCGGCAGTGAAGGAAAATTCAGAAAACCATCCTCTCCCGGCATCCAAAAAGAAGGGGCATTAGCCCAGCCTCTTGACTCTGGCCGGGCTGTCTTCTTCAAATCAGGCATGGGTAAAACACCGTATAGCGCCCTCTGGACAACCCGGCTTATTGTCGGATCATGGAAGAAAGCAATATTTCACAATCCGGAGAACCAGCCGGCGAAGCGCTTCAATGCCAGACGAAACAGCCCCGCTGTATTCTCGTGGCGGAGATTGAGCCGGCCAGCGAGCCAGTTCAATGCCGGACGAGTCCGCCCCCTCGCATTCTCGTCGTTGAAGACGAACCGGACATCCGCCGTCTCAATGCTGATGTGTTGAAGGGTTTTGGCTATAAGGTGGACACCGCCGAAGATGGCATAGCGGGCTGGAAGGCACTCCATGCCGTCCGCCACGTCCCCGAAAGCTACGCTCTCCTGATTACCGACCACGATATGCCGGGATTGACAGGCCTCGCCCTGGTCAAAAAGCTGCGTGCCGCCCGTATGGCCCTGCCGGTTATCATGGCCACCGGAAGGTTGCTACCGGAAGACTTGTTTACCCGATATGGCTGGCTCCAACCCGGGGCTGCGCTGATCAAGCCTTATTCCGTTGAGCAGTTGCTGGGGACGGTGCAAGCCGTTCTGCGCACGGCCGATGGCGCCCGCGAGCCGATTGCATCGCCGCCAAACTGGCTGGCAGCCGACGGCCTGCGGTTTTGATGATTCCAGTCCCCGCGCCAGCGTCCAGTCAAGGTTCCTCCGGCTTGGACACTTGTGCGGGGCTGGATTCATCAGGTTCGGCCTGATGGGTAAAACACCGAATAGCGTCCTTCCGCTTTCCCAAGTAGGCTCACGGCATGATTAGTAAAACACTCAACCAAATTGAAGGTAATTTATGTCACTGATTTCTCTCGCCATCACTCTGGTCGTCATTGGTGTGCTGCTCTGGCTCGTCAACACCTACATCCCGATGGCCGGATCAATCAAAAAAATCCTCAATGCCGTCGTGGTGATTTGCGTCGTCGCGTGGTTGTTGTTTGCCTTTGGTATTCTCCATCACTCCGGCGACATCCGCGTCCCGCAGATCCAGTAGCCAGTCACCGTCAAACCATTCAACTGAATGATACCAATGTGAAGTTATGAGTGTTTCCCCTGAAACCGGTGGTGATAAACCGCGATCCGATCAACCCGAGGCCGGGCGAACCCTTTCCAGCGCATTCTCGTGGTCAATGGCGATAAACTTGCCAACTCTGAAACAAACCCGCTTTCGGAAGGTCAGTTGCGGATCGAGCGAACTGTGGACCGACATAAACCGTGAAGTCAAAAGTATTCGAAGTCATTCCCCATAAGCTGTCATCCGGCAAGCACCCTTGAGGAACAACTCAACGATTTTCCTTGCGCATCGCCCAGGCCTGCGTGAGGGCAGGCCCTTCTGATGGGCGCGCGGTTGGCGAGATCGCTCCGGCCGAAGTTCCGTCCGCCGCCAAAATCATGGTGGGACATTTTATGGGGTACAGACCGGCGCCGCTACGCTTTGCCGTGCCGGATTTGTCAAGTTTGACGTGGAATATTGTGGTATGCGAAAAATTATCCGCCGGCTGGTTTCCGGTTTGCGATTGCGCCTGCTGTTGCTGGTGTTGCTGGCATGCGCCCCGTTGGTGGGATTGATGCTGCACACGGCGTCGGAAGAGCATCGGCGACTGGTGGAGGAATGGAATCAGCATTCGCAGGCGATGACGGAATTGGCCACGCGGGAAGATGGGCGGGTGATTGGTCAGACGCGCCAACTGCTGATCGCCCTGGCGGAGTCGTCTCCGGTACGCTCGGACAGCCGGCGGGACTGCAAGAAATTACTGGACGACCTGCTTGGCAGTTACCCGCGTTATGCCAATTTGGGAGTGGTTGAGACCAATGGAATGGTTCTGGCCAGCGCGTACCCGGTGGGGGAACCGGCCAATCAAACGAACCGTCTGTTTTTCCGACGCGCGCTCGCAACGCGCGCCTTCGCGATTGGCCATTTCCCGGACGGACAAGCGGTCGACAAGTTCACCGTCAATTTCGGCTATCCGGTTTTTGATTCCACCGGGCAGGTCCAGGCGGTGGTCTTTGCCACGCTGGATTTGGACTGGGTCAGCCATTTCGAGTCGGCGCTGCCGGCGCAATTGCCCAAAGGAGCGACATGGACCGAGATTGACCGCAACGGGAAAATTCTGGTTCGTTTTCCCTCGCCGGAAAAATGGATCGGCCAGTCATTCCCGGACACATCGCTTTTGAAAACTGCCTTCAGCGAAGACCACGGCGTGGTGGAGACGATTTCTTCGGACGGGATTCGCGGTTATCATGCGTTCGCCGCCATGCACAGCCAGCTTGTTCCCGACGATGTGGTCACCATTCTCAGCAGCATTCCCAGGAAGGTTCTCTTTGCCGAAGCGGACCGCCGGCTGACCGAAAATCTGACCGGGTTGGGGATTGCCGCCGGTTTTGCTATCGTGCTCGGCTGGATCGGCAGCTACCTGCTGGTCCTGCACCCGGTTCGGACCCTGGTGAAATCCAGCGCGCGGCTGGCCACGGGCGATCTGAGCACGCGCACGGGGCTTGCCCACCGGGGAGATGAATTGGGCCAGCTGACCCGCACCTTCGATCAGATGGCCCAGGCCCTGGAACATCGCGAAGTGGAACGCCAGTCAGCGGATCAGGCGTTGAAGGCTTCCGAGATGCGCTACCGCCGGCTGTTTGAAACCGCTCAGGATGGAATCCTGATTCTCAATGCGGGCACCGGGCAAATTGACGATGTCAACCCGTTCCTCACCGATCTGTTGGGTTATTCTCGCGAACAACTTCTGGGAAATAGAATCTGGGAGATTGGCCCTTTTAAAGACGTTAAAGCGTCCAAGTCGGAGTTCAGGGAGTTGCAACGTGAAACCTATGTCCGTTACGAAGACCTGCCGCTGGAAACCAGCGCCGGCAAGTCCATCAACGTGGAGTTTGTCAGCAATGTCTATCAGGTCAACGGCGGCAAAGTCATTCAATGCAACATTCGCGACATCACCAAACGCAAGCAGGCCGAGGCAAAAAGCAAGGAATACAGCCGCAAACTTCAGGTGCTTTCCCGCCGGTTGGTGGAGGCGCAGGAGACCGAACGCCGGAACATCGCGCGCGAACTCCACGACGAAATCGGCCAGGCCCTCACCGTCATGCAATTGAACCTGCAATCCATGTTGCTGTCGCCCGGCACGGAGGTTGTGTCGCCGCGCTTGAACGAAACCCTTGCCGTGGTCGGGCGCGTGCTGGAACAGGTGCAGGACATCTCGTTGGATTTGCGCCCGTCAATTCTGGACGATCTGGGATTGGAACCGGCCTTGCGTTGGTACACTGATCGGCAGGCGGCACTGGTCGAGTTGAAAGTCGAGTTCCATGCCGACCCGCTGGAGCAGCGCCTGGATCCGGTGATTGAAACCGAATGCTTCCGTGTGGCGCAGGAGGCCTTGACCAATGTAGTGCGCCACGCCCAGGCGAAAACAGTGACGGTTGAGTTGCACAAGGAAGCCGGGCAACTTCACCTGTGTGTGCGCGACGATGGGATCGGGTTTGAGGTAGCCACCATCCGGGAAAAAGCCGTGCGCGGTGCAAGTCTGGGTCTGTTGAGCATGGAGGAACGTGCGGTATTGGCGGATGGCCGGTTGGAATTCAACTCCGTTCCGGGGCGGGGCACCGAAGTCCATGCCTGGTTCCCGCTGAAGTGGCAGAGCCCACCGCCCGAATCCGAAACCCCATGAACAACGCCGTCAAACCGATTCGCCTCGTATTGGCCGACGACCACACACTGGTGCGCGCGGGCATCCGTGCGCTGCTGGAAAAATTGCCGGGGGTGGAAGTGGTGGGTGAAGCCGGCGATGGCCGCGAGGTCCTGAAACTGGTCAAGCTGCACCGGCCGGATGTGGTTTTGATGGACATTGCCATGCCCGGCCTGAATGGCCTCGAAGCGGCCGTGCGTATGGCCAAGGAATTCCCGGAAGTGCGGGTCGTCATCCTTTCCATGCACCACAACGAAGAATATGTCTGGCGGGCGCTCAAGGCGGGCGCGGCCGGCTACCTGCTCAAAAAAGCGGCGACGGCCGAATTAGCCACCGCCCTGCAACATGTGGCGCAGGGGGAAATTTATCTCAGCCAGGAAATCTCCGCCCGCCTGCCCAAGAGCTTTCTTTTGGATGGGATCGCGAAGCGGAAAAGCCCGCTCGAACAATTGACCAGCCGGCAGCGCGAGATTCTCCAACTGATCGCCGAAGGTCAGAACACCAAACAAATCGCCGAAATCCTGAAGGTCAGCCCCAAGACCGTTGAATACCACCGTATGAAATTAATGGGTTGCCTGAATGTACATGACGTTCCGGGTCTGGTGCGTTTCGCTTTGCGGGCCGGATTGCTTCCGCAGGAAAAGCTGGCGGTGGCCTAGCAAATTCCAAAAAATTTACACAGGTCAATTCGCGCTTGATCGGCTGCGGCCGTCCGGCGATTGCCAGGGAGCGCCGCGCAACCTGGATGCCGGGCGACCATTGCAACCGGGGTTCGGGTGGTGCGCCGGACCGGCTGGTCAAAACAGATTTCCGGGTCGAACTGTATTTTGAGTTTCATCATTTTCCTTTCCGTGTTCATCCGCCGCCGGCTGGCCGGCTCCTTTATAATCAGCCGCTGGCCGTGGCTTTGCGGATCAGCGGCCTCGTGAAATGAATCTCCCGTCCGATGCCGGCAATATGCCAGCGCCAGTGGCCGGCGCGCATCGCCGCCGCCAAGTGCAGGCACGATCGGCCCCAACATCTTTGGCTGAGATAAAGTGACATAATTTTAGCCTCCGTTGATTCTTGATCGGAAACTGCCGGAGCGGTTTTGCACTCGTGCCCTGCTACCGCAGCGACCAGTCTCCTGCCTTGTAGATCATTTCAGGATCATCCTTGTATGCGATAGAAACGCTTCGAGAAACTCACCGCGTTCGTATCGGTGAAATTCGACGAACCGCCGGCTCCCACCGTCACGGAGCCGATGACTGTCCAAGTGATTAGATTCTGCGACGCCTGGATATTATACGTGTGACCAATCGTGCCGGTGATGGTCAGAATGAACTGCTTCGCAGGCGTGACCTGGAGTTGCACTGCGGGTAGTGTCGTGGTCACCGAATAAGATACTTCGGCTGAATAACCGCTTTCCAAGCCGGCAGTGCTGAGAGCTGTGGCGGCAAAATAATAAGTTCCACCTTCCACCAAACCCGAAATCGTCGCGTTTGTCACATTTCCCACAGAAGTTATATTGGTATAGGTGTGACTGGCCGGACCGTAATAAACATTGTAGCCGGCGAGATCGGCGTTGGTGACGGGACTCCAAGCCAGCGTTACGCTTTGAGCGCCAAAAACAGACGGGGAGGTAGCGGCCATCAATCCGTGCAATAGAACTTCAACTAAAACGCCCCGTCTTAGTATGCGTCGAACATCCACCAAGCACCGGGCGCTGAGAGTTTGGACGGGGCTATGGAGGAGGGCGAAGAACAATATTCCTCCCAGAACTCTCGCGAGTCCCATGATGCGCGAAGACAAACCCAAAGCCACGTCGGTGCGGCCCGCTTCTTGTTCAGAGATGGTTCGCATAATTAACATTCCGCCCCATCTAGTGTGGCCGCGACTAGGGTGTTCCCAGCCATCACTGGGAAAACCCTGGGTTCCAGTTTGGAAGCGTGAGGCGGGACTTATGACTGGCTGTATGACTTAAGAAAACCTGTGATAAAGATTCTAAAACTTATTCCGGTCGAGGTGTGTCTTTTGCACCGGCCAGTCATTCTCTTAATTGCGCTTTACTGGAATCCGCATCTGATTCGGATCCGCCAAATTGTTTGAATCCATTTTGCGGGCGGCCAGTTTGCTCTTCGTGATTGTAGATTCGCTGGCGGTCGTGCCGGTAATTCCGGCCGTGACGCCGAAAGACACGGCGGAACAGCCCATCCGCACGGCGCGACTGGCGTGTTGCGTGGCGACGGGCGTCCGCTTGCTGTTTTCCGTGGCTGTTCAATTCATGCTCAAGGCCATCAAGGTGTCCCGGCTGGATTTGTTCGCGCTGCCACCAACCTGATTTGTGGATTCCAAGGAGAGGTGGAAGGCTTCGGGTTACACCTTGTAGGGAAATTCCAGCCCCTCGCGTAGCTTCACTGATTATGAAAAAGATCCTTTATTTAACCAGCATTGCTGCCCTTCTCTCCACCACCGGCTGCATTTTCCCGGAAGGCGATCGGGGCGGGCACGAACACGCGAGATACGAACATCATGACGATGTGGTCGTGGGACCTCCCGTAGTTGTGGTGCGCGCCCCGGCACTTGTCGTGCGCCCGCCGGAAGTCATCGTGCGGTAGTCCGGGCGCCGGATTCATCAAGTCTGGCATGGGGTTAACACCGGATAGCAGGCGCGCGAGCTCCCGGCCTATATTTCCTTCTGTGAAATCCAATTACCGGAAGAAACTTCTGACGTTGGGCGAGTTCATCTCGAGCATTTACGGCGCCTGCGGCAGACAAGAGGCCAAAGGGATTGTGCGGCTCGCCGTCAATGCGGACCGGGTCGCGTTTTCCAAGCGGAATCTGAATTACCTCCCATTTTGAGAAAGCTACCGAGATAGCCATGAAGGTTTGCTATATCCACTCGAAACCGGGTTTCTGGCAGGAACAGGATGCGCAACTCCCGTTGGATGCCCGGGAGCTTTTCGACTCAAGACCCGGAAGGCAGGCAGCTTGAAAATCCCACCGGGCCGGGAAATTCGAAGTTTGGCGCTGGCGGCCCTCGCAGTTCTGTCGTTGTGCCTCCCGTCATTTGCCCACGGGCAGGGAATGGCTGTTAACTCTACGAATTCGCCGGCAGTAGGGACCGTTGTTCTCCCCAAATCTGTCCCCGACCCCCTCGAACCGTTGAACCGGGTGATGTGGGCCTTCAACGTGGACCTTATGACCGGGGTCATCAAGCCGACGAGCAAAGTCTATCGGTTTGTCGTCGTGAAACCGGTTCGGACCGGAATTGGAAATTTTGGCCGGAACCTCACCTACCCGGGACGATTGATCAACAATCTGCTCCAAGGCAAGTGGAGCGGTGCGCGCGATGAATCCTACCGCTTTGTTTGCAACACCACCGTTGGGGTGGCCGGGTTTTGGGACGTGGCGAGCAAATGGAAGATTTCGAAATCGGACGCGGATTTTGGCCAGACGTTCGGCAAGTGGGGCTGGAAGCCGGAATGCTTTTTGATGCTGCCGATTTATGGCCCGAGTAATGAACGGGATACCATTGGCCTGGCCGCCGACACGGCCGCCAATCCGTTAATATACATTGCTCCCTACAAATTCGTCGCAGCGAATCCGCTGACCTATCTCGGCCCGTACACTTATTGCGCCTACGCAATCCTGTATAACGATCTCGCTGACTCCGTAGGCGAGTATGTGCGCTTCAGCCAGGCCGAAATGGATCCGTATTCCGAGATTCAATACGCCTGGACATTCGCGAGAGAGAACCGGGTGGCGGATTTCCAAGTGAAAGGAAAACAGGACGCCGCCTCGCTGGAAACCCTCGAATCCGTCTTCTTCACCTTCAAAGACCCTGAATTCCCGAACCGGGGCAAGACCCGGTCGGCTTTGATTCCGGCCACGGACCGGAAATTAAAGTTCACGTTTTGGTTGCAACCGGGCAAGGCAAACGTGGTTTATATCGTTCCGGGGCTGGGCTCGCATCGGCTGGCTGAGACCTCCATCGCCCTGGCCGAACTGGTTTATAATAACGGCTTCTCTGCTGTGGTCGTCAGCAGCCCGTTCAACTACGAGTTCATGGAACGCGCTTCGACCGCGGCGATGCCGGCTTATCTGCCGGTGGATGGCCACGACTTGCAAGTCGCTCTCACCGAGATTGACCACCGCTTGCATGCGCTGTATCCAGATCGGTTGGGCAACCGGGCGCTGATGGGTTATTCCATGGGCGCGTTCCAGTCCTTGTTTGTCGCCGCCACCGGACCGACGAATCAGTATTACATCACGACGAAGGGGTCGGTTCTGCGCTTTCTTCAGGGGAAACAGGGTGTAACCGAAGTGAAAATTGCTCCCGTTACAAATCGGGTGCCGTTGATTCAATTTGACCGTTTTGTTGCCATCAACACTCCAGTTCGCATGGCGTTCGGGATTTCCAAACTGGATGAATTTTACCGCGCGCCCCTGTCCTGGCCGGACACCAACCGGACCGACAATATTGAAAACACCTTTCTGAAGGTGGCCGCCTTGAGCAAACTCACCCTCACGCCGCGATCCTCCCTGCCATTCAATGCCATCGAATCCAAATTTCTGATTGGACTGACGTTTCGATTCATGCTGCGGGATATTATTTTCAGCAGCCAGCGGCGGAATAATCAGGAAGTCCTGCATCACGCGATCTGGAATTGGCGGCGCGCGCCGATGTATCAGGAAATCCTTCAGTATTCCTACCAGGATTATTTTGAGAAGTTTGTCATTCCGTATTATGAAACCAACGGTGTGGCCGCGCCGACGGCGGAAACGCTTGAAAAAGCCGATGACTTGCGAACGTATGACGCCGGTCTGCGCGCCAACCCCAATATCCGCGTCATTGTCAATCAAAACGATTTTCTCCTGGCGGACGAGGACCTGGCCTGGCTCCACGCCACGTTTGGCCCGGAACAGTTGACCGTCTTCCCGCAAGGCGGTCACTTGGGAAATCTTTCCAATCCAACGGTGCAAAAGGCTATTCTGGCGGCGCTCACGCCCATGAGGCCACCCAGTCTCACGCCTGAAAAGCCGCTCGCACCCAGATCTGAATGAATCACGAAACGGATTCGCCCATGAAATCTGAAGCTACCGCGACCGTGAGCCGGGCAGCTCCAGTTGCTGCCGGGGAGCAGACCACAGTTCGAAAACCCAAAATTCCATTCGCCGCCAAAGTGGCCGGCACTGCATTTCTCGCCGTTCTGGTTCCGATTTATCTGCACACCTATGGGCCCACCAATTTTTTGTGGTTCTGCGATACCGCCCTCATTCTTACGGTGGCGGGCATGTGGTGGGAAAGCTCCCTGCTCATCAGCCTGTGTGCCGTGGGCATTCTGCTACCGCAATGCCTCTGGCTCGCGGATTTCGGCAGCAACCTCCTGGGGTTTCACTTTCTGAACCTGACCGGTTATATGTTTGATGCACATCTGGCTCTTTTCACCCGCGGCCTTTCTCTTTTTCATGGCTGGTTGCCATTGCTGCTCGTCTGGCTCCTGGTTCGCTTGGGCTATGATAAACGAGCGTTGTCCGCCTGGACTGTCCTGGCCGCAGGCTTGTTGCTCGTTTGCTATTTTTTTACTCCGCCTGCCGGCGCCCATCTGGCCAACTCCAACCTCCCCATCAACATTAATTATCTTTACGGTTTCAACGACCAAAAGCCGCAAACCTGGGTAAACCAAAATCTTTATGTCATCCTTTGGCTTGGCGTGCTGTGGCTCGTCGCTTTTCTCCCCACCCACCTGGTCTTGCGCAAAATCTTCGCCGTGCCACCGCCAGCCTGACCGACTTGGGGTCCCGCCACTCGGACATATCCTGACAGGCATTGGAGCCTGGTTTTCCAGGATTCCCGGCGCCGGCTGCCGAAACGAAGCAGTTGCGTCACGTCCGCTGATCAATGTAATAGTGGCCAAGCCGCCGAGTCGTCCAGTTCTGGGTTGGTCGCTTCAGCGGAGTATTTGACCCAAAGGCGTCGGGAGACTTCCAAGGTGTCTCCTGTTGGCACGGTTGGAAAGCGGTCGTGCTGGCGCGTCCACTCCAACTCGAACTCGCGGATGTGCCTTGGCGTGGCTTTGGCATCGAGGGTGCCTCCAGCCGCCAGCGCAGATTGCATGGCCGTCAGCCAGATCTGCCAGCGGGTGTAGTAGAACGTGCCCACGAGTCCGGCCCATTGGCGGTTCGCGTAGTCGGTGGTTTTCGGAATATCATCCACCTGCTCGCCAGCCCAGGTGGTGAGCAATTCCCGCGCGTTGCGCTCGCAAAGGTCCTGCTCGTCTTTCGTCGCGCCGTACCCGCGGGCATCGCCCAGCCAGACGCCGAGAAGAAACTCCCGCCGCGTGGCCAACAACGTGTCGAGATCGCGAATCAGGCTGAGCATCCGCTCACTCAACCGGTTCACGGCAGCCGCATCCCGACGAGCATAGGCTTGCAGGATCGCACGGTGATAGCGCCCCGCCAGGTCGGCGAGCACCTGCCGGCCCAGATCTGTCAAATCGTATCGGTAACCGTCGGAGCTTTGGCACTCCGCCGCCGCATCGAGCATTCGGCCCCAGCCCTGGGCCAGACGCGTCGTGTCGTAATCCGGTTCAGTCGAACCCCAGAAGCGCGCCTTGGGATAAGGATCGAGCGAAGGGCGCGCACAGACGACCGACTCCACGTATCCGGCGTGCGCATAGACCGTTTCAACTTCGATTTGCAGCGCCTGCAGCGCCGCCGGCGATTCCACTCCATACCGCCGTCTTGCGTAATCGCGAAGCCAGGGCTCGAACTGAGGCGCGTCGCTATACCACGAGTTGCGAAAGAACAGCTCCCACAGCAACGGCTGCGTCTGGCTGCCTTCCATCAACGCCCCGATGCCGCGCATCTCACCTTTGACGGGTCCCGCCTCGGCAAGCGCCCTGGCCGGCTTGACACGGAGACCATCAAGGTCGCCTCCCAAGCCGATATTGCCGCCCCAATTCTGGATGGTGCACCAGAGCCACGGCGTATGCCCGAATTGGTTACGCAGCCGCCAGTTCTCATGGTTTTCGCAGAACAGATCGAGCACCAGCAGTTTCTTCTTATCGAGCGGATCAATCATGGCCTGCCGTGGATTTTTCTCCCACGACTGCAAAACCCACGTCGCGCCGTCCATCGCTTTAAAAATCGCGCGCCCGGCGGCGGGGATATCAATGCCCTTGGTGCTGCCGCCTTCGTGAAACGGGTCAGCATCGTAAAAAAGCGCTCCGCCAAAAAGACGTTGTTCCTCCGCATAATAGGCCGCGGCCACTTTTTGAAACATCGGATCGGTGGGATTCAGAAGATCAGGACGATTCAGCCCGCCCCAGTCGCCCTGCGGACGCACATCGGCCCTGGGAAACCGTTTGCGAAAGTGCGGCGGCAGCATGCCATAGTACCCAGGCAGCACCGGTTCAATGCCCAATTCGCGCATCCGGGCGATGATTTTCCGGCCCAGCTCCAGCCGTTGCGCGACCAGATCCGGCGAAAGCGGTCCGCCGTAACGTTCCATGTTGCCCATTTCAAACCACGGCAGATGCGCCGGGTCCGCGACCCAGCCACAAAGATCGGCTTGAGAGTAGCCGAAGTTGGTGAACGAATTGATCCAGACCGCTTCCTGGCCTTCGATAACCAGCCCCAGATTGACGCCTTTCAATGCCAGAAAATCCAGTTCGCGCTGCCATTTCGGCCAGTCCCACCACGCCATGGTGTAGCCGTGCGTGCAGTAATTGTAGGCGTACCGGAAGCGCTGGACACTCACCACGCGAATCTTTGAAGGAACCGATGGCAGCGACGCGGGCAGCGAAAGCTGGTCGCCGCAATCCCAGGAGATCTCACAGTGCCCGACTTCCTCGAGATAACAGTTCAGCGCCGAGGCAATGGAAACGCCGTTGTTTCCGCGGAGAACGATTCGTCTGCCGTCGCTTTGGATTTCGAACACGTCGTTCTGACCGGCAGGCGGGATCACGGCGACTTCAAAATCGGTAGCGTGCGAAGGGACGACGCGGCGAATCAAGGCGAGCGCGGCCTGTCGCGTTGCGGCGTCATCGACCGCGGGTGCCTGCCCGGCGGGCTGCCCGAGCGCAGGCATGGCGGTCACGGCCATCATGGTTGCAATGAAAAGAGCGCACAATGAATTGCCGATCGTTGTGTTCATTTGTAATTTTGGGGTTGCCAAATCAAAATGTATGCTGACGTTATTCCTCAGTACCAAGCAGGAACAAGAAGAATTCTCTCTCTGAACACCGTTTGGCCGCCCACGATTGACATACTTTTACATAATTTGTATTCTCGCATGTGTCTCCGATGAAATCTGGGGGTTACTTTCCGCCAAAAACTTGAGTGACACGCATTTCCAGGCAGACTACGCCCGTGTGAGCGGCTTGAGTCGCAAGCGGCTGGCCCTGATTGGTTTCTTGCTCCTTTTGGAATTGGGCTTGGGAGCCACCACGATCGAAGCGGCAGAAAAAGCGGTTGCAGCCGAACCAACCGGACGGATCACGATTGCCGGAACTCACTTCACCGTCGGTACGAATCGGATTTGGATTAACGGCGCCAACACACCCTGGCACGTCTGGAATGAGTTTGGCGGCAAGTTCGATTCTGTCTGGTGGGACAATCACTTCCAGAAACTGCACGAGAATGGGATCAATGCCACGCGCGTTTGGATCTCATGCAATGGCGAAACCGGGATCAACATTGACCCTGCAGGTCACGTCCAGGGCTGCACGCCGGAATTCTGGACGAACCTGGATTCGCTCCTGGAAATAGCCGCGCGACGGCGCGTTTACATTGACGCGACCATATTATCTTTCGATCATTTTTCGTACACCCATGCAAATTATATGCGCTGGCGGCGCATGCTCTTGAATGAAACAAACATTGATTCAATGGTGACGAACTACGTCGTGCCGTTCGTGGTCAGGTACAGAGCGAATCCCTGGCTCTGGAGCATCGACCTTTGCAATGAACCGGATTGGATTCACGAGCAGGAGAGGTGCGGAAAAATGGACTGGGGACCCTTTCAGGTTTATGTCGCTAAAGCCGCGGCTGCCATCCATGCCCATAGCCACGTGCTCGTCACAGTCGGCATCACCATGGGAGCCAAATATTTGGCGCGCCCGCCTGGCACCAACATCTTCGCTGACGCCACGCTTCAGGCGCTTGCGCACGCGGAACCAGGTGCGCGGCTGGATTTTTATTCCCCTCATTATTACGACTGGGAAAAACCGATCGGAGGTAATCCTTTCTACATGTCACCTTCGGATTATCCGATTTCGCCCGGAAAACCCATCGTGATTGGAGAGTGCCCGGCCAAAGGTACCGCTCAGCATTCCATCACAGCCGATTACAAAGGCGCATTCAATCACGGTTGGCAGGGGGTGATGGGATGGACTTCGAATGGTGTGGACAGGAATGGGAGTCTTGAGAATCTCGCCCCCGCAACGCGCACCATTTATTCAGAACATCCTGATCTGGTTTTTCCCAAAACGCCTGTCGTCAAGATTGCCAATTAATGCTATGAACAACAGCTCAAATGGGACATCCGAGAGCACCGGTTCGGCCCTGACGCATTGCTCCGGCGGAGCCGGCAGCCTTTTTGCACGTCCGCTGGTTTCGTTCAGGAAGCCCATTCATAGCCGGTCAGGCTTCGTTGCCTTATTGGTTTCCATTCTTGCATTTATGACACCCATGATTGTTCCCGCAGCCCAATCCGAACCCGCGACGGTGATTGTGTCCGACAATGGGAAGAGCGCCGAGTCTCACACGACAAAGGCCGCAGAAACATTCAAGGTGGGATTTCTTGCAGAAAAAGCTCCCGGCAGCCCTGTGCGCCGCGCCCGGACCGGCCATCTGACAAACTACAAAGAATCCAAGGTCGGCAAGTACATCTTGCCGGATCCGTTGAAACTTCAGAATGGTCAACCGGTCCGCGATGCCGAGACGTGGTACAAAATCCGCCGTCCCGAAATCTTGAGGCTCTACCGGGATGAAATCTACGGAAACGTTCCGGCTCGGGCCCCGAAAGTGACCTGGGAAGTGCTTGGAACGAACGCCTCCGCCATGGACGGGCTTGCCACGGAGAAGGAACTGGCATTTCACGCCAGGAGCGGATCCCGGGAAACTGTTTTTCACGTGTACATTCTTTACCCGGCCGGGCATACCGAGCGGGTGCCTGCGCTGTTGCACCTGACCTTTTCGGATCCCGAGAAACTGTTGAGGCCGACAAACCCCGCGGCGCCGCCACAATCAGAATACAACGAGCTATGCGCGGTGAAAGATATTCTGCGGCGCGGCTATGCCTATGCCATGGTCCATTACACCGAATTCGAAGGAGATTCAGCTTCGAACAATTTAACCAAAGTCCGGGCCCTGGCCCTCGCGCCCGGTCAAGCCGCGCCACATCCGGATGAGTGGGGGACGATCAGCGCCTGGGCGTGGGGACTGAGCCGGGTGCTGGATTATTTTGAGAAGGATCCGGCAGTGGATGCGACCCGTGTCGCTGTGGTCGGGCATTCGCGGTTGGGCAAAACTGCGCTCTGGGCAGGAGCATCGGATCCGCGCTTTGCGCTTGTGTATTCGAGCTGCGCTGGCGAAATGGGATCCGCCCTGGCGCGCCGCGACTACGGGGAAACTGTGGATGACGTAGCGGAGAATTTTCCCTGGTGGTTCGCCGGGCGTTTTCAGAAATACGCCGGACATTGGAATGACATGCCCGTGGACGCGCACATGCTGATCGCGTTGAACGCGCCGCGGCCGGTATTCATCACGGGCGGCACCGAGGATCAATGGGCGGATCCGCGCGGCGAATACCTGGCGGTGATCGCTGCCGGCCCTGTTTATCGCTTGCTGGGCGCGCGCGACCTCGGAATGGAAGCCTACCCTCCGCCCATTGATATCCCTCTGATCACAGGCGACCTGGGATTTCACTATCATACCGGCGCGCACATCATGAGCGCTTCGGATTGGAAGGCATTCCTGGATTTCGCGGATGCTAATTTGAAGAAGGGCCGGTAAAAATTATCAATATCCGCGCCGAATGCGGCGACCCATGGCATGTAGCGACGTATATCCAAAGTGGAATTCTTGTCTGCAGTCCTTCTGTTGGTAAGGGGACAGGGCATTCCCCTGACAATCATTATGGTGGCAGCGGTGGGCCGAGGGTGGCGCGGTAGAAGCGCATCAGTACCGCCGAATTGGTGTCGAGCCAGTTGAACGGCAGAGCAGGGGAGTTGGTTGAGAAAATCGTTTGCCAGATGACCAGGTTCGACGAGACCTGAATCCCATAATCGGGACCGGCCATGCCGTTTAAGGTCAAAGCGAATTGGCCATTGCTCACGGCGGTATGAGTGAAGGTGGGCAGCGTGATCGGGTTGACGGCGATGGCGAAACTTTGCGTCGCGCTCAGGCCGGGTGTGTTGTTGGCGGTGACGGTCAGTACAAATTGATTCGTGGAGCTGGCTTGCGACGTGAGCGGACGCCAGTTGAACAGGCCGGACCTTGAATTAACGGAGGCGTTTGTGGGCCCGGTCAGCAGATTGAAGGTGAGTGTCGGCGGCGGTTGGTTGGTATCGGTGGCGCTGGCCGTGAACGATACGGTCTGGCCGACGTTGACCGTGCGATTGCTGATGGCGGCCAAAACCGGCGGGGTTGGGGCGACCGGTATCAACAGATCAATCATCGTGTAAGGAGGCACTGCTACGGCAAATGAATTGCCCACGCCGGAGACCGCGCTGGTGGCAACGGGATAACTCGGGGCATCATCCGTGCCGATAAAGTTCGTCGCGCCAAAGATGTAGGCGGTCCCGTTCGCAGCGAGAGCGGGCCCAAAGATGCTGACGTTGACGGTGTTGGTGGCAGTCGGGCTGGTGTTGAGCAACATGACGCCGACGCGGCCATCCTGCCGGCTGGCAGCGTGCACGTGCACGATGGATTGATCGGACGCGGCAGCGACGAGGGTGTCGTTCGTGTTTGCGAGCAGATGAGCCATTTGCGCGCCGTAATAGGCGTGGGCGGGCACCTGGCTGTCGTCGAGTATGTCGTCGTGCAGAATCTGGTAATCCACATTGAAGGCGCCGTTTTCAATCCAGCCGAGGTAATTGTCCGCCGCCCACAGCGAGACGACGACGCCGGTATTGGTGCCCGCGCCGGTCTCAGTGATGGCGAATCCCAATCGCGAGGTGAGCGTAGAACCTATTTCGTTGGACATTTCAGCGTAGACGCTTTGGACCTGGGAAGGAATGGTGGGCGGTTGCGCGAGGATCGAGGAAGCGCTGCCGTTGGGATAGTAATGCAGGATGACGAAATCGATGTCGTTTGCGCAATTGGTCAGGACGCTCAGGTTCCAGGGTGCGGTGGCGTCGGTATCGGGATAGACGCCGGGTTGCTGGATGAAAACGCCACACTTGATGGTGGGGTCTTTCGCTTTCATGGCGTTGATGAAGGCGACAGAGTTCGAGCCGTATGCGGAAGGTGACAGAGCGGGCTGGCGCACGCGAGTGGTGGCGTTGGTCTCGGGGAAATGGAGGTCGTATTCCCAATCGCTGCCGGTCCCGTAGAAGCCGTTGCCGTAAATCTCGTTGCCGATCTCCCAGTATTTGACGTCCCAATGGTTCGTGATGTTGGCATAGGCGACCCAAGCGGCGGCGACGTTGGTATCGCCACCGGCGTTGCCCGCCGGATTGGAGCCGTAATTAATAGTGACGATCGCCTGCGCGCCGGCGGGGTTGACGACGGTGTTCATGAAATTGGCGAAGGTATCGTTGCCATTGACGTAGCCGCCCTCGTTGGCCGTTGTCGTCTGCCAGTTGAAAATGTCCGCGTAGGAACCGCCGGGATAACGCACAGCGGAAATGCCGGCGGCTTTGAGCAGAGGAGCAATGCGGGAATCGATGAGCACATTGTCGTAGGTGGCGGTGCAAACACCCAGGCCGGCGGTCGGGAGCTGGGCGAGGGGCTCGGAAAGTTTCACGGTGACGTCCGCAATTCCGGTGGGCGGAATAACGATCAACGTGACCGGCGGGCTCGTGACACTACCGAAACTGTTGGTGACGATGACGTCGAATTGAAACGTGCCGCCGATAGCCGGGGTGAAGTTGAGGTTTGAGCTGGTGGCGCCAGGGATGTTGGTGAAGGTAACGCCGCTGCCGCCATCGGTTTGCCATTGATAATACAACGGAGTGGCACCCACGGCGGACTCGCTGAACGTGGCGGGTGAACCCAGGGAAATGGTCGATGGCGAGACGGTGGGTTGGTTGGCGTAGGGCGGGCCGAACAAGGCGAGGCCGACGTCGAACGCGGCGCTGATGTTGTCCGAGGAGTAATAAGCGACAACTCCGCCGGTGGACAGGATGCGGCAGACTGCGCCGCCCGTGTAAGGCGTCATCTTGGCGTAGCCGAGGTCGTCAGAACCGGGCGTATTGATAGTAACAATGGTGTAGGCGTAGGTGGTGTTGGGGGACAATTGCACGGCCATACGGGAGAATTGGAGCCAATCGATGGGTCCATGATAGATGTCGGCGCCGGAGGTCTGGTTACTGTAAACGAGCGAGGCGAAGGAATTGGCATTTGTGAGTTGGAAGATTTCAATACTCCAACCCTGAGGGTTTCCGTTGAAATCGTTGCCCTTGGGGTTCCATCCGCCGAATTTTATGACGAGATTGGTGAGCACGTAGCCTTCGGGATTGCTGCCGGTGGTGAAGGACTGGCCCGAGGAACCGGGAATGGTTTCGCCGCTGTTATTATCGTAATAGTTGATGCCGTTGGCGGTATAGGGCGCGGTGTCTCCGGTGGTGAGCAATTGGGAAATGTCGTCTGCCCCGGGTGTTGGAGCGCTCGCGCCGAGGTCAGTCAACACCAATTGCGAGTGAGCCGTCCCGGCGGTGAACGCGGCGAGCCAGACGCAGGCGAAGGCAAGCAAGAGCCTTTCGCATTGTCGAATTGGCTGCAAGGCTTTCACAGCCAGACTCGGGTGGCCGGGTGAAGGAGCGTCGCCCGCAAAGTTGCCGATGGAAATTTCACAACCGTTTCCCGGACACTTCCCAAGCAGTCATTTGAGGATTGAAGGCTGCAAAACCGGACGCGCCAGCAAAGGCGGTGCCTCCAATAAATCTTCGGTGGCTCCATAAAGTCATTTCCCGGTTTCCGCTCCGGCCAGCGCCGAGACTTCCTACTGCATTCGAAGAGATTATAGTAAGCATAACTCTTTTGTCAAGGCCATACCTGCGGTGTCAGAAAAACTTCAGTGAAATCTCCAGGTAGACGCTTAAAACCGGTTAAGCCGAATAATGGAAGAGTTTGTTGGAATTGTTCGGCGAACAATGTAGCTTTTACTTGATAACGGGCATTTGCCGTTCGATTCCGACCCTCGCCTCCAGTCTCAACTGACTTTGCAGCAAGGACATTGGAGACGCGGGGTCCGCAACGGACACCAAAACGGACACCACATTTACTACTCCGCAAGAACTAGCGTTAACCGGCGTTTACTCGCCACCTACTCGCTAACTCTTCGGAACCGGCTTCGTTTATTCTCGCGGTTGCATGCAAACTATGAAGAGACGTTACCGCTTAACTCGCCGGGGCATTCGGGGAGACAGGTTCTATTGCGTGGACACCACCACCGGCAAACGCATCAGCCTGCGCACGGCCAATGAAGAAGCCGCACGGCAGATTGTCGAAGCCAAGAACCAATCCGAACGCCAGCCGGTGCTCAACCTGCAAATCGCTAAGGCGTATCTGGCAGGCACCGACAACGGCATACCCCCTGCCGACTTGGAAAGGCGATCAGGTGGCCCGAAAAAGTGAAGTCACGTCATCGGGACTTGTTAAATCAAAGGTAACGAATTTGTCACTTGCTTTAGGATAAGAAATAATTAAACAATCAGGCTGGTAGATTTTGGAACAGAATCGGCTAATGAAAACTAAAATCGAAACGCGGGGTGCTTCTAGGAATTTCACTATCCTTTTGGGGTTGGCATTTGTCATTGGCTTGAATTTATGTCACGCCCAAGAAGCCACCACGAACATAGATGCAAGCTCCCTATCGGATTTGGAGGTGATGGAAGAAGTGATTGAAACCACAACACCCGTGGCCGCGTCGGAATTACCGGATGGCGGAACCTTTTGGTCAGCGCAGCATTCTCCCGCCAGTACATCCCCGTGGCCACCGTTGCCTTCAAGCTTCGGCCTTCCGGCGTGGCCTTTGGGTGATGGGATTTTTCTTTTGGACGATACCAACGTGGATTATGAGGCACTGGCGCAGTCCGCAAGCGTCGTACATAGCTTTACTTCAGATTTTCAACCTCAAGTGTTTACCACGAATGACCTTTGGCTTCAAATCAACGGCGTTACCAATGACGGAACGGGATGGACGGCCAATTTGACAATCAATACTCCGTGGAACGATACTAATTTGACGCACGATTTGTATTACGCCACCGATTTGGATGCTCCCATCCAGTGGGATTTTGTGATGCGCTGTGTTTATACCAACAATGTGGTGCCGGATTTGTGCAGCCCGCTCGGATTTTTCAGGCTGGGACCGGCGACGAACGGGAATTTGACGGTCAGCACTAACGCGACGCCCCAACAACTGGCCCAATTGTTGGTGCCGCCGTGGGTGACGGTAACCAACGCCACTTACACCGGCACGAACGTGGCGCGGGGTACTTTTGCCGGGGGCAACGGCTGCGGCTTGCCGATAGACGGCGGCGTCATTCTTGCTTCGGGTTACATCACCAATGCCGTAGGACCAAATAACGATGATGGCTTTATAGCAGCGGGAGGAGCTGATAACTATGAAAATGGTCCTTCTAACCTACATCAATCTGGTGACACCGATTTGGACAATCTTACTGGCGGTGGCCCAACACACGATGCCGCCGTGCTCGAGTTTGACATTATTTCAACCAACTCTTTTACGTTACAATTTCAATACATTTTTGCCTCTGAAGAATATCCCGAATATATAAGCCACTATAACGACCCGATGGCCATTTTTGTCAGCACGAACCGCGTGGGTACAAACTGGGTCAACAGTATAACCGACGACCTTGCGCTTGTACCCGGTACCACCAACGTACCGGTGAGTGTTAATAGTATTAATGGAGGATGCGTGAGCGACGCCTATTATGGCTATGATTCTCCAACCAACGCGCAATATTATGTGGACAACCACGATCCTGATTATTCAGCCGTACCTCCGTATGCGGTGGCGGCTCCAGTGTTCAACATTCAGTACGATGGCATGACCGTGTTGCTCACGGCGCAGGCGCCAATTTCTGCCAACGTCACCAACCATGTCAAGATCACCATCGCAGATTACGGTGATTGGATTTATGATTCAGCCGCTTTCCTTAGAGCTTGGTCGTCGTGTCCGTATCAGTAACCGTCACAAATAATGGAAGGAATTTATATGGAGATATTTATATGAAGAAAATAAGCACTGTTTTAATGGTTTGGCTGCTACTGCCGCAGTTTATCCACGCTCAAGGCACGCTTTATGTTTCTAATCTGGGCCAAACCCCAACCGACAGCGCGTCCATCGGCAGTGATTCTTGGGTCGCTCAACAATTTTATGTTCTTGGAGCCGATCCAAACAGCTATCTCCTTAATTCCATCCAACTATTGCTGAACCCGGCATCTGGAAGCCCGATTGGATTTACAGTTTCAATCTACAGCACGTCTAGTGGCGCGCCGCAAAATGACCTTGGCAGTCTTAGCGGCTCTGCTGACCCTTCGCCCGGCGGCATTTACATTTATACTGCTTCGGGCATCACACTTTCACCCGGTGTCAATTACTATGTAGTCGCCACTGCCGCAACGCCGGTTGCACAAGGCGCTTATGACTGGAGTGCGGCGAATTTCCCGACCGAAAGCGGCAATTGGGAAATAAATAGTGTTTATTATACCTCCACTGACGGTTCGAGTTGGACATCGCATCTTCGTGGGGATGTTTTCCAAATGGCAATCTACGCCACGGCGGTGCCGGAACCAGCAACACTGGTGCTGGCAGGGTTGGGGTTGGCCTGTTTGAGCTTGCGGCAACGCAGACAATGATTTCTGGCTTCTGACTAGCTCTTTTCTGCCCCGACCGTTGCCTGTCGCACCGATGGCGACAGACTGTTGTGGACGAAACCGCAGGTTCATTTACCTCACGCCGGTTTCGTATTAACGACTACATACACGGCCTCATATCGCGGACACCAAAACGGACACCAAAGGAGTTAAAAAGGGTTAAGTCGAGTTAAGCCGATTATACTTGAGTAGCCAATAAAATAAGGCATATTTAAGGCGCAACAGCGGGATAAATTGGCCGATTCCGACCCTCGCCTCCAATTAAAATGCCTGTAAATAAAGGGTTTTAGTGGAGTCCCGGGAAAATCTTCAACGAAATCTTCAACGATTTTTGCCCTCGCTCACTATCTGGCGCGGGCACGTCGCGGACACCCCCACTATCCGGATGGAAGACAAAATCAGCCCCCATATCCTTACGAAATGAAAGTGCAGGCCATACCCTTCTTGACTCCTTTGGTGTCCGTTTTCATGCCCGCTCTTATCTCCTTCCGTCGCGATCTGCTCCAGGAAAACCGACCGTTTTTCCGCGAAAAAGCCGAAATGTCCACTCCCGCGCGCGGCGATGGGGATTTTTTATTTTGCCGGGTTGGTGTTAAGTTGGGAAACTGATTTCACTCTTATGACCGGGTGTGGTGGCCGTGAGCCGACCGCCGCCACGCACCAGGATAAAAATTGATTTATGCGACTGGTGGTTGTTTCTAATCGTTTGCCGTTCACGGTGTCCTTCAAGGAAGGCAAGCCGGAGTTCAGGCCCAGCGCCGGGGGATTGACCACCGGATTGTGGAGCTATCTGCAACGCCAGGCCGCGGATGGCGTGGAGCGCCCGGATTATTTGTGGATGGGCTGGCCGGGCGCGAGCGTGCCGCCGGAGCAGGTGGCGGCGGTGCGAAGTTACGGCGAGCAGCAATTCAAATCCAGCCCGGTCTTTTTGCCGGAGGAGAACATGGACCGGTTTTATCTTGGTTTTTGCAACAAGACCCTCTGGCCGCTGTTCCATTATTTTTCCACGCTGACGCGCTACGAGGAGGAATACTGGCGGGAATACCAGAACGTGAACCGCGTTTTCGGCGAGGCGGTCGTGAAAGCCTTGCAGCCGGACGACCTGCTGTGGATTCACGATTACCACCTGATGCTGCTGCCGAAACTGGTGCGCGAAAAATTCCCGGAAATGCCGATTGGTTTTTTTCTGCACATCCCGTTTCCATCGTGGGAAATTTTCCGGATGCTGCCGCGTGCGTGGCGGGAGGAAATCATCGAAGGCCTGCTCGGCTCCAGCCTGATCGGTTTTCACACGCACGATTACGTCCGGTATTTTCTGACCTCGGTGTTGCGCACGGCCGGTTACGAACATCAGCTCGGCAGCCTGACGTTGCGTGACCGCGTGGTAAAGGTGGACACGTTTCCGATGGGCGTGGAATTTGACAAATTTTCCGAAGCCGCCGGTTCCGGGGAAACGGAGTTGCGCGTTGCAGAACTGCGCGAGAAATGCGTCGGACAGAAGGTGATTTTTTCCGTGGACCGGCTGGATTACACGAAGGGACTCATCAACCGGTTGTGCGGCTACGAATTGTTTTTGAAGAACAACCCGCAGTGGCATGGCAAGGTGGTATTCATCATTTCCGTCGCGCCGTCGCGGATCGGCGTGGACAGTTACCAGGCAATGAAGCTGGAACTGGAGCAGACCGTGGGCCGCATCGTCGGCGATTACGGCAACGTGCACTGGACGCCGCTGGTCTATCAGTTACGCCATCTAACGTTCGACGAAATTGTGCCGCTCTACCGCCTGTGCGATGTGGCGCTCATCACGCCGTTGCGCGACGGCATGAACCTCGTGGCAAAGGAATTCATTGCCTCGCGTCCCGACCGCGCGGGCGTTTTGATTTTAAGCGAGATGGCCGGCGCTGCCAAGGAAATGGGCGAGGCGCTCATCATCAACCCGTTTCACCGCGAAGATTTTGCGAAGGCGTTGGAGCAGGCTCTGGCAATGCCGGTTGACGAACAGATCAAGCGCAATCACCTGCTGCAAGACCGGCTGCGCCGTTACAACGTGGTTCGCTGGGCGGATGATTTTGTGCAAGTTCTTTTGTCCACGCAGAAAACCGAGGCGGCCCGCCGCGCCCGATTGCTGACGGGAAAAATTTACAGCGACCTGATTCAACAATACCGCACGGCGTCACGGCGCGCGTTGCTGCTGGATTACGACGGCACGCTCGTGCCGTTCGCGGCGGAACCCCGGCTCGCCCGACCGGACCCGGAACTGATGGCGACGCTCACCGCCCTGTGTGCCGATCCGGCCAACGAAGTGATCATCGTCAGTGGCCGGCCGCGCCACACGCTCCAAAACTGGTTTGGTGAACTGCCTGTTTCCTTGATCGCCGAACATGGCGTCTGGCTGCGGCATAAAAATTCCGACTGGGCGATTTTGAAAACCATGACCAACGAGTGGAAGGAGCGCGTGCGTCCGATTCTCCAGCTTTTCGTGGACCGCCTGCCGGGCGCGTTGCTGGAGGAAAAGGAATTTTCGCTCGCGTGGCATTACCGCCGCGCCGATCCCGACCAGGCCTCGCTCCGCGCCAAGGAACTGCTTGACGACCTGGCGGGTTTTACGCGGAACATTGACGTGCAAGTTTTTGAAGGCAACAAAGTCATCGAGGTGCGCAATTCCGGCGTCAACAAAGGAACCGCCGCGCTGGAATGGCTGTCGGGCCACACGCCGGATTTCATTCTGGGCATCGGCGACGACTGGACGGACGAAGACCTTTTTCGCGCCTTGCCGCCGACGGCTTATTCGGTGTGTGTGGGACTCGCCACCACCGCCGCGCGGTATTATCTGAGCAACCATACCGTGGTCCGGCGAGTGTTGCGCGAACTGAGTGAAGTGACGCGCGAACAGGCTGTGGCTTTGCCGCCGAACATGGCCCCGGCTCAGAAAGCACCTTGACGCTTATGCGCACTGCCCATCACCATCGCGAAGGCTTGGACCGGGACCCGTTCTGGTACAAAACCGGCGTCATTTACGAGGTGCATGTGCGCGCTTTTTTCGACGCGAACGGCGACGGCTCGGGTGATTTTCGCGGTTTGACGGAAAAGCTGGATTACATCAAGGATCTCGGCGTCACCGCCATCTGGCTGCTCCCGTTTTATCCCTCACCGCTCAAGGACGACGGCTATGATATCGCCGATTACTGCAACGTGCATCCGATGTTCGGCACGCTGGGCGATTTCAAAATGTTCCTGCGCGAGGCGCACCAGCGCGGCCTGCGCGTCATCACCGAACTGGTGTTGAACCACACGTCCGACCAGCATCCGTGGTTCCAGCGCGCCCGCCGCGCCCGGCCCGGCAGCCAGTGGCGAAATTTTTACGTGTGGAGCGACTCGCAAAAAAAATACAAGGACGCGCGCATCATCTTCAAGGACGTGGAAGTTTCGAATTGGACGTGGGACCACGAGGCCCGGGCGTATTTCTGGCACCGTTTCTTTTCGCACCAGCCTGATCTGAACTACGACAATCCGGAAGTCCACAAGGCTCTCTTCAAGGTCGTGGATTTCTGGCTCGACCTCGGCGTGGACGGCTTGCGGCTGGACGCCGTGCCATATCTTTACGAACGCGAGGGCACGGATTGCGAAAACCTCCCGGAGACGCATGCCTTCCTCAAAAAACTGCGGGCGCACGTGGATGAAAAATACCGCGACCGCATGTTGCTCGCCGAGGCGAACCAGTGGCCGGAGGACGCAGTAACCTATTTGGGACAGGGTCGCGGCGACGAGTGTCACATGGCGTTTCATTTTCCGCTGATGCCGCGGCTGTTCATGGCGTTGCGCATGGAAGACCGGTTGCCCATTGTGGACATTTTGGAGCAAACGCCGCCCATTCCCGAAACCAGCCAGTGGGCGCTGTTCCTGCGCAATCACGACGAGCTGACGCTGGAGATGGTCACGGACGAGGAGCGCGACTACATGTATCGGATGTATGCGCAGGTGCATCAGGCGCGGCTCAACCTGGGCATCCGCCGCCGCCTGGCGCCGCTGCTCAACAACGACCGCAAGAGCATCGAATTGCTGAACGCGCTGCTGCTTTCCCTGCCCGGCACGCCCGTACTGTATTACGGCGACGAAATCGGCCTGGGTGAAAACATTTATCTCGGCGACCGCGACGGCGTGCGCACGCCGATGCAATGGAGTCCGGACAAAAACGCCGGCTTCTCGCGCGCCAATCCGCAGAGCCTTTACCTGCCGATCATCCTCGACCCCAGTTACCATTACGAGGCCGTCAACGTGGAAACTCAACTGGCCAATCCCCATTCGCAGCTCTGGTGGATGCGCCGGATCCTTTCGCTGCGCAAACGCTGGCGCGCGCTCGGCGAGGGCAAATGCGAATTTCTCCAGCCGGACAACAACAAAATCCTGAGCTACGTCCTGCGCCATGAACGGGAAACCATCCTCGTGGTCGCCAATCTTTCGCGCTTCACCCAGCCGGTGGAGTTGGATCTGTCAGCGTTCAAAACCCTCGTGCCCATCGAGCTGTTTGGCCGGACGAAATTTCCCGCCATCACGGACGCACCGTATTTTCTTACGCTCGGCCCGCACAATTTCTTCTGGTTTTCGCTCGAACCCAGGCTGCAACCGCAGTTGGCACAGCCGGAAACCGGCGTGCCGGCGCCATTGCCGGTCGTCGCCGTCACCGCCCACTGGCAGGACCTCTTCACCGGCAAGCCGCGCGCTCTCTTCGAGGCCCTTCTGCCTGAATATCTGAAGTCCCGGCCATGGTTTTCCGGCAAAGCCGGAACCATCAAACTGGTGACACTCAAGGAGGTTTTCAACGTGCCGCTGCCGGATGAAACCACCGCCGCTCTGGCGTTTCTCCAAATTGAATACGTGGACGCGAACGCGGAATTGTTAGCGCTTCCGCTGGCCTTTACCGCCGGCACCGCCGCCGGGCCGGGCCGCGAAAATGCGATCGCCGCGCTGACGCTGCCGGAGGACCCGCAATTCGGCGTGGTCCACGAAGCCTTTGTCGCACCGGCGTTCGCCCGGTCGTTGTTTGAATTAATTCGCCGCCGCGAGCGCCTCCACAACGAGCAAGGCGAGGTGGAGGCCATCCGCCTGCCGATGTCGCGGGACGTCCTGAACGGCCTGACGGCAGCGGAGCCTTCCGTCCACAATACGGACGATGGCAACGTCACGTTGATTTTCGGTGACCAAGTCGTGCTGAAATTTTTTCGCCGGCCCGGGTCAGGCGTGAACCCCGAATTGGAAATCAGCCGCTTCCTCACGGAAAAAAATTTCCCGCACAGCCCGAAGCTGCTCGGCGCGCTGGAATACCACGCCGGCGCCGAGGCCAACATGACCCTGGCGGTCGCCAAGGGATTCGTGCCGCATGCCAAGAACGGCTGGAAATTCACCCTGGATGCCACCACCCGTTATTACGATCGCGTGTTCGCCGACGCCGCGCAAGGCCACAACCCGTCCGTCACGCCCGCCGTCGGCCCGCTCAAGCCGGCGCATCATCATCCGCCCGCCGAGGCTGCGGAACACGTTGAAACCTATCTCGAATCCGCACGGCTGCTGGGCGAGCGGACCGCTGAATTGCATCTGGCGCTCGCGTCCGGTGAGGAGGGCGGCGAGTTTTTTCCAGAGCCGATGACGCCGCACTACTTGCGCGGCACCTTCCAGGCGATGCGCTTTTTGGCGGTGCAAAATCTGCGGTTGCTCCGCAAGCAGATCAAATCCCTGCCGCCGGAGCTGGCGCCGGTCGCCCAGCAAGTCGCCGATTTGGAACCCGCGATTCTCCAGCGTTACCGCCGGCTGATCGAACAAACTTTTGAGGCCCGGCGCATCCGTATCCATGGCGATTTGCACCTGGGCCAGATGCTCTGGACGGGACGCGATTTTGTCTTTCTGGATTTTGAAGGCGATGCGACCAAACCGATCAGCGAACGGCGCATCAAACGCTCGCCGTTGCGTGACGTGGCGCGGATGTTGCGCTCGTTCCACCACGCGGCGTATGCCGGCTTTCACCAGCAGGTGGATTTGGGCGTCATCTCCCGCGAAAACCTGACACGGTTCGAGCCGTGGATTCGGCATTGGAACGTGACGGTGAGCCGCGAGTATTTGCAAGCCTATTTCCGCGGCCTCGAAAAATCCGAACTGCTTCCCCGCGACGAGGGAAAATTGCGTGTGTTACTGCTGGCCTATCTGCTCAACCAGGTCGTGGACGAGCTGGGCCGCGAATTGCGGCTGCACTCCGACAACATCCGCGCTCCGCTGCAAGCCATCATTTATTTGACAGAAGAACAACTGTGATTGCGCAGCAGCGCTTCAACATCCGGTACAGCGAAGGCACGCGCTGAGGTATCATTAAATGAATTGCCTGCCGGAAGCCACGGTCTTGCAACCTCCGCCGGCCCTGACCCGGGCAACACAACGGATGAGGTGACGGACGTGGGCTTACCCGGCTCCCCTCGGCAACGTGAAGAAGAACGCCGCGCCCTTGCCCGGCTCGCTCTTCGCCCAGACCTCACCATCGTGATTTTGAACGATGTGCTTTACAATCGAAAGCCCCAGACCGGTGCCGCCCTGTTCGCGCGAACGTGCTTTGTCCACACGGTAGAACCGTTCGAACACGCGGTCGAGTGCCTCGGGCGGAATGCCCGGCCCGTCGTCCTGCACAAAAACCTCGATTTTGCCGGCGTCGGTTTTTCGTCCGCCCACGGTCACCGTGCCCTGGGCGCGGCCGTATTTGATCGCGTTGTCCACGAGATTGGCGAACACCTGTTCGAGACGGTGCGCATCCACCAGGGCGGTCAAGTCGTTCAATTGGTTGACCAGTTTTACGTCTTTCTCCTCGGCACGCGTCTTTAAATCGGTAAAAACCTTTTCCACCAGCGGACGCAATTCCACCGGTTGCAGGTTCAGTTTGACCCGGCCCGATTCCAACGCAGAGATCGTGAGCAAATCCTGAATGAGCAAATCGAGCCTTTGCGTGTTGCGCTCGATGATTTTGAGAAACCGTTCCACGACTTCGGGATTGTTGCGCGCGCCGTCCAGCAGCGTTTCGACGTAGCCTTTGATAAGCGACAGCGGCGTGCGCAATTCGTGGCTGACATTGGCCACGAACTCCTCGCGGGTGCGTTCCAGTTGTTTGAGCCGGGTCAGGTCGTGAAAAACGAGGATGGTGCCTTCACGCTCACCGGCGGAATTGGAAATGGCAGCGGCGTTGACCTGGAGCCACCGCTCGCTCAGTTCCGGTAGCTTCAGTTCGTAGTCGAAGACCTGGCCATCGCGCTCGACCCGTTCAACGAGGGCGGCCAGCTCATGCACGCGCAGCGCTTCCATGATGGTTTTGCCGCGCAGCTCGGTTTTCAGGCCGAACAAATTTTTAAAGGCGCGGTTGGCGAGATAAATCCGGCGGTTGCGATCGAGCAACAGCAGTCCCTCCAACATGCTGTTGAACAGGACCTGTTGTTGCGCCCTGGCGTCAACCGCGGTCTGCTGCTCCCGTCGCTGAAAATCCTCCATGTCGGCCTGCAATTGTCGTTGCTGGTGCCGGAATTTCTGCCGCCACCAGAAATGAATGCCCGCGGCCACGGCCACGGCCAGAATGGTCAGAAGCGACCACATGCGAAGAAAAGCTGAAAGTTGAACAACGCCCGACATTCAACCTTTAACTTCCAAGATCCGATAACGAGTGTCCGGCAACCGTTGAACGTTGGGCGTTGAATGTTGAATGTTGAATGTTTCCCGCTCACTCCACAAACCGATAGCCGACTCCGCGCACGGTGTCCAGATGCTTCGCCGCCGGGCCGAGCTTTTCGCGAAGACGGCGCATGTGGGTGTCCACCGTACGCGTGTCAATGAGGCTGTCGTATTCCCACACGTCGCGCAGCAGGTGGTCGCGCGATTGCACGCGCCCGGCGCGCTGGGCGAGCACGACCAGGAGTTTGAATTCGGTGGCCGTCAATTCGATGGCCTTGCCCTTCCAACTGGCCACGTGCCGCGGCAGGTCAATCAACAAATCGCCGAAGCGCATCTGGTCATTCGGCTTTTCGCCATTCTGCCCGCGCGACAGGATTTTTTTGATGCGCAGCAGCAGTTCCCGCGGGCTGAACGGCTTGGTCAGGTAATCGTCGGCGCCGAGTTCGAGGCCGAGCACACGGTCAATTTCCGCCGCCTTGGCGGTCAGCATGATGACCGGCACGCGTGCAGTGACGGGTTCCAGCCGCAGCGTTTTGCAAATCTCGAAGCCGTCCATTTCCGGGAGCATCACATCGAGCACGATGAGGTCCGGCGGCTGCGCGCGCGCCTTTTTCAGCGCCTCCGCGCCGTCCACGGCTGTGCTGACCGCATAACCGGCCTGCTTGAGGTTGAATTCCACAAGCTCGACGGCTTCCGGTTCGTCGTCCACCACTAGTATCTTAGGCTTCACCTTTGCTCTCACATCATGCCTTAAATTGCCGCCGCCACACAATTTCAAATCTGTGACAACCGTGTGACGATTGGGTGACAATTTCATTTATGATTTATGATTGATGATTTATGATTGGCCGCGTGCGCGCTTGAAAAAACATCATCAAGCTTGAATCGTAAATCATAAATAGATGCCATGCCGGTTCCAGTCGTCAATATTGCCCGGATGCGGGAGTGGGAAAAGGCCACTTGGGCCACCGGCCAGACCGAAGCCGAGGTCATCCGCCGCGTTGGAGATAAAATCGCCCAACTCGCAGTGCGAATGACCCATTCAGGTGACACCATTTTAATTCTCGGCGGCAAGGGCCACAACGGCGACGACGCCCGTGCGGCCCTTGAACAATTGCACGACCGGCGCGTTGAAACGTTTAACGTCGGCGTGCCGGAGAATGATCTGCCAAAACTCGAAGTCGCCCTGCGTTCCCGGCCTGCGCTCGCGATTGACGGCCTCTTTGGCATCGGGTTGAGCCGCCCGCTCGACGACGGCTGGAAAAAGTTTATCGCGGCGGTCAATGAATCCCAAATTCCGGTTCTTGCTGTGGACGTGCCGTCCGGCTTGAACGCGGACACCGGTCAGCCGCAAGGGGCGGCGATTGAAGCGGCGGTGACGCTGACGGTGGGCGCTCCCAAAATCGGAATGCTCCAGCAAAATGCCTGGCCGTTTGTCGGCCGGCTGGAAGTGGCCGAAGACGTCGGTTTGATTCCCTGTCCGCGTCAGGGCGAGTTGAACTGGACGTTGCCGGGCGATTTCGCCGGTTTTCCACCGCGCCGAAGTGCCGCCAGCCACAAAGGTTCGTTCGGGCATCTGGCAATTATCGCGGGCAGTTTCGGTTTTCATGGCGCGGCGGTTTTGGCCGCACGCGGCGCACAGCGTGCGCAACCGGGGCTGATCACGCTGTTCACACAAGAAATCACCTACCGTCCCGTGGCGGAGCAGTTGCAGGCCGTGATGGTTAACATTTGGAAACCGGAAACAAAATTGCCGGAATCAACCAGTGCCATTTTGATCGGGCCGGGTCTGGCCGCGCCGGAAATGACCGGGGCAATGAAAATGCCGACTCAGAAATTATGGCGCGACTCGAAACTGCCGGTGATTGCGGACGCCAGCGCACTCGCCTGGCTTGAGCCAAACACTGCCCTGAAGAACACCATTCGCGTCATCACACCGCATCCCGGCGAAGCGGCGCGGCTGTTGGGCACAACTTCAAGCGAAGTGCAGGCAAACCGTCCGCGGACGTTGCGGGAAATTTCGACACGCTTTGGCAATTGTTGGGTCGTGCTGAAAGGGCATCAAACGCTCGTGGGCCGGAGCACGGGCGAAATCTTTGTGAATTCATCCGGCAACCCGTATCTCGCCCAGGGTGGCAGCGGCGACGTGTTGGCAGGTTTCATTGCCGGCTGGCTCGCGCAGCCGGTGTTGCAGGCCGATGTCGGCAAAACCCTCCGGTACGCCGTCTGGCAACACGGTGCTGCCGCGGATGCGTTGCAAGCTGTGCGGACAAACTGGGTGGTGGAAGATTTGGTAGCCGAATTGGGGAAGGCAGACGCGTCGTGAGCAAACAGATTCTCCAAGTTATAGGAGCAGGAATCTTTACGTGTTTCGTCATGACTGGCTGCGACAGTTTTAATGGCGTATACCGGACCGCTCGTCTTCAGCATCTGCCATCAAACGCAGCTATTGAGGCTGCCTTGCATGATGTTCCGGCAACTCAGAGGGTTCGTTATTCTGTTTCTCAGCCGATTGCTCCGTCAGACACACGCATCCTCCGACAATTTGATTATTCATCAGCAGATAGCGGGGGAGTGGTGGCAATTCAGCAGACTGAGACAGGTGGGAAGACTCTGACACTATATCGCATGTGGATTGATTATATTCCCCCGCCAGAGGTGATCGGCGACACATGCGCTTTAATGGATGAAGTTTATGCGAGCCTATTACGACACATTCCAGGGCTACCACCAAAAGAAGATTTGAAAGAGACATTGGTTCGCGTCAAGAAACCATGAATCAACAGCTAGAGCATTTTAAATAAAACTGTAGCCATGTGGTTCCGGGTTTGGTAGAATTCGTTCATGCGAACCATATCCTTGGACTTGCGTGAACGAATCCTCTGTTCCTACGACCAGAAGGAAGGAAACCGTGAGGAAATTG
>DATNHM010000070.1:0-20193 GCA_035604955.1 Candidatus Limnocylindrales bacterium
AAACTCCTGGAAAATGAGTTCGTCCATGCGCGAGCCGGTGTCAATCAGCGCCGTGGCCAGAATGGTGAGCGAGCCGCCATTCTCGATCTTGCGCGCAGAGGCAAACATCTTGCGCGGGATTTCCAGGGCGCGTGCGTCCACGCCGCCGGTCATCGTGCGGCCGCTGCCGCCGTGGACACTGTTGTAGGCGCGGGCAATGCGCGTGAGCGAATCCATCAACACAAAAACGTCCTTGCCGCTTTCCACAATACGCCGGCAACGTTCAATCATAAACCGCGAGAGGCGCACGTGCGTTTCCAGGTCCTGATCGTTCGACGACGCCACGACCTCGGCCTTGACCGAGCGCTGAAAATCCGTGACTTCCTCCGGCCGCTCGTCAATCAGCAGCACCATGGCTTGGACCTCGGGATGATTGGTGGTAACGGCATTGCAGATTTGCTTGAGAATGGTGGTCTTGCCGCTGCGTGGCGGGGACACAATCAAACCACGGGTGCCCTTCCCGATGGGCGTGACGAGGTCAATCACGCGCGTCTCGATCAAATCGGGGTCCGTTTCCAGCTTGAACTTTTCAATCGGGTCAATCGTCGTGAGGTTTTCGAACCGGACGGCTTTGACATAGTCATCGAATGGCATGTCATTGACCTTTTCCACGGCCTTGAGTTGCGGGCTGGTGCCGCGATGCGGCGGCTGGGTCGGGCCGAGAATGTGACTGCCTTCACGCAGGAAATTCCGCCGGATGGTGTCGGGCGTGACAAAAATGTCGGTTGGCTTCGGGTGATAATGGTTTTGCGAGGTGCGCAGAAAACCAAATCCCTTTTCGGAAATCTCCAGAAAACCGGAGCCGTAATCCAATGATTTCTCACCGTTGTTTTTCGTGTCACTCATAAACGTGTTTTGTACTCGAAGGCTAAAAGTTATCCCGAAAACCGGTATTGAATTTTGAATTTTGGGAAATTAACTGGCGGCTTTTTGTCCTGAAAAGCTGCCCTGCCACAGACATCAAACCTTCGACACCTGTTTATTACGGCTAAAGCCCGGCCCGCGCAACACTTTTTTTAGGCAAAATCAGGCTCCGACTCTGATGATTTCCGGCCGTTTAGCCGCCCACGGCAGCGCGCGCCTCCGCTGCCAGCGGCGTGCTCAAATAACGCTCACCGGTGGACGGGGCAATGGTCACGATGAGTTTGCCCTTGTTTTCAGGGCGTTTGGCCACCTGTATGGCCGCCCAGACGTTTGCGCCGGATGAAATGCCGCACAAAATACCCTCTTCCTTCGCCAACCGCCGCGCCATTTCAAAGGCGTCATCGTTGGAAACTTGAATGGACTCAGCAATCTGCGGATTGCCGCTGGCATCCTTCAAATGAAGGTTTTTTGGAATAAATCCGGCACCTAATCCCTGGATCTTGTGGGGGCCCGGCTTCAATGGTTGGCCGGCCAGCATTTGGGCGATCACCGGTGAATCCTTGGGATCGACCGTTATTGCGATGAACGACGGTTTGCGCGGCTTGATGACCTCCACGCAACCGGTGATGGTGCCGCCCGTCCCGACCCCCGCAACCAGGATGTCCACCTTGCCATCGGTGTCGGCCCAGATCTCCTCCGCCGTCGTCTTGCGATGAATTTCCACGTTGGCCGGATTCTCAAACTGCTGGGGAATCCATGAATTAGGCGTTTCCTTGGCCAATTGCTCGGCCTTGGCAATGGCTCCTTTCATGCCTTCCGCGCCCGGCGTCAAAACGAGCTTCGCCCCCAGCATCGCCAGCAACGTGCGGCGCTCAATGGACATGGTTTCGGGCATCGTCAGAATCAGCTTGTAGCCTTTGGCCGCGCAAACAAACGCGAGCGCGATGCCGGTGTTGCCGCTGGTCGGCTCAATTACCATCGTGTCCTTCTTGAGCACGCCGCGCTTTTCGGCGTCTTCAATCATGGACATGCCGATGCGGTCTTTGACGCTGCTGAGCGGGTTGAAAAACTCGCACTTGAGCAGAATGGTGGCGGGCAGTCCCGCGGTGACCTTGTTTAATTTGACCAGTGGCGTGCGCCCGACGGTTTCGACGATATTGTTGTAGATGCGTCCCATAAACTATTTTGACGGTTAAATTAAAGGCAATTTGTGCCGGAACCAGCCGGCGGGCAAGACTTTTTTTTAGATCTCAATCTGCGTTCTCATGGTTCAAAACCCGATCAAGCTCAAGCGAAAGATTAAGATTAAGGAAAAAATTCTGATCAACGAACGGGAGTAAAAACATTAAGTCCCCGCCTGACCTTTCGGCCAGGCAGGGACAAATGGGGGATGGGAGTTCGCCAATCTCTCTTTCCCGGACCAGCATTAGGCGCGCACCCTCGCGGGGGCTGCCGGTTTCCCGACGCCATTCTCCACGGCAAGCGGAGTTATCGGCCTCGTAGCAGGGCCGTCCGGCGCCTTGCGGTCGCCGGATTTCGAGTGAGGCTTTTCAGCTCACTTCGGCGGGTGGTTGCGCCACCTGCCTGTGAACCAGGTCAAGACACGCCTGTGATCAACATTTCGCGTCTTGACCGCTTAGCGCCGGGTCAGCCACCGCTTTTGGCGGCGCGTTCGCCCGGTGCCACGGGTCTCGCCTCTTCACTCTCAGGTTGCTTTTGGCTCACAGCCCAGCGACATCGTTTTTAACATCGCCAGCTTGGAAAGGTTTTCACGCGACCTGCCCAGTCAGCGTGTCCTTTCCGGCGCCTGCGCTCCCTTTGTCCGCCTTTCGACGGGTTTCATCGGGCGGGTTCATCGTTTTAATTGAATCCGCCAGAGTCGCCGACACCGTGCCGGTGCACAGTAACAACCGTTTACCCTCTGGGTAACTGCGATTCGCTCAGGCTCGAAACCGGCCTGAACTACTTGACCCGGCTCGGAACGGTTTCTCAATCGTTCCTGGCCGCCAAGTCCCTCATTCGCTTTTGGCATTTGCGAACATGCCAGAGGAACTGGTGAATCCTGCCTCTCCGCCGAACCTTTCGATCCAACTTCAGAGGGACCGGGCCAACCAGCCTGACCCGACCTTTCCCCAGTCGCCTGGGATTATCCTGGAAACACACAGGGCAATTTTTCAATCGCCGCTGCCTGCTTCGTTCTTTCAATGAACTGGTGTCATCATAGCTGAGTTTCGCAAACCGACAACGAATTGATATGCACAGCTTGTTCACAGGAATAGGCCTGTGAACAGCACGTGAACAACGTAAGACTTGCGCTCCAATTAATGTTTTTTCAATTTCGCCGGTCTGAATTATTCACTGTTTTTGGAAACGACCAACGGCGCGGTGAACAAGTTTGTTTTTCTGAAACAGCAAAATTTTGGTGTCCCCAGAGTCCCGGCTCAGCCAAAAAAGAAAGCCGCCGCTAAGGCGGCTCCGAATGGCGAAGGAAGGCAACGACCTCAAGTTCTAAGCCGCACCCTTTGCCGATGCGGCCTTTTTAGCTTTGGCCGCCTGTTTTTTTCGCTTGATATAACGCGTCCGGCGTTTTCGGTTTTCAACTTTGTTGGATTGTTTGCTCATACAAGTGTCTTTACATCGGCCACGTATTACGATTTTGTGTTGGCACTATGGAAGCTTGGTCGCGACAATTCAACATCTATTTGGCGCTGGCGGCAGCCTTGGTTCTGCTCTCCGGCTGTCTCACTAACAAACCTCATGGCCCCATCGCCGCTCTGCGCGTCCACATTGAAGCCAGCCCCAACTCTGCGGGCATGACCCAAACCATCTCCTTGCCGCGCGCCGATCCCGTCCTGGTCACCATCATTCAACAACCCGTTCTGACCGAGGCCAACCTGGTGGCGGCGAGGATTATTAACACGCCGGGTGGATTTGCCGTCGAGGTTCGTTTTGATGAAACCGGCACCTGGATGCTGGAACAATACTCCGCCGCCAATCCCGGCCTTCATTTTGCCATCTTCGGCCAATGGGGCAAGAAACTGGCCGAGGGCCGATGGCTGGCGGCGCCGCTCATCACTCATCGCATCGACAATGGCGTGCTGGCCTTTACCGCGGACATGTCGCGTCCGGAAGCGGATGAATTTGCGCTGGGACTCAGCAACACCGCCCGATTTTACAATAAACAATTCAAATGATTTTCCCCTCCGCCTGTCGCACCGGTTTGCTGTCCATCGGTCTCCTGTCGGCGATTCCAAGGGTGTCCTGCGCCCAGGAGCCGTTTCGATTTCCGACGGCCAATCATTTTCTATATGAGCCGGGCGGCGAATTGAAATTTTTCGCCCCCACCGCACCCGACAAACCCTGGACCAGCGGCAGCTTCGGCTGTGTGCGCAACAACGGCACGCGACTGCACGAAGGCCTTGATATTCGCCATCTGCAAACCGACCGGCATGGCGAGCCGACCGACCCCGTCATGGCCACCGCCGACGGCACCGTGGTTTATTACAACACCAAACCGGCGCTCTCGAATTACGGCCGATACCTCGTCATCCGCCACGTCGTCGAAGGCATTGAAATTTATTCGCTCTACGCGCATCTGAGCGTCATCCGGCCCGGCCTGAAAATTGGCGACTCCGTCAAAGCCGGTGACGTCATTGCCACGATGGGACGGACTTCCAACGCGGAAACGATTTTAAAGGAGCGCGCCCACGTCCATTTTGAATTGAACGTTTTGGTCAACGACAATTTCGCCTCATGGTTTCGGAGAGCCTCGCCGGGCGAGCGTAATGACCACGGCGAATGGAATGGCCAGAATCTGAACGGCCTGGACGTGCGCCAAATTCTCCTGCAAGAGCACAATACCAATGGAACCTTCAGCCTGTCGAAATTCCTCCGCGGCCAGACGGAACTTTGCCGCGTGCTCGTGCGCGCGACCAATTTTCCCTGTTTGCGCCGCTACCCGATGCTCATCCTGAAAAATCCCGTTGCCGAAAAAGAGGGCGTGGCCGGCTACGAAATCGCGCTCAACTACAACGGAGTGGCGTTTGCCCTGATGCCGCGCGCGGCGTCCGAAATCAAAAGTCCCGCCCGGATCCAGCTCCTCTCCGTAAACGAGGCCGAGCAAAGGGCCAATCCCTGCCGCCACCTCGTCGTCCTGCGCCGCGGACATTGGGAATTGGGGAACGAAGGGTTGCGTGCGGTGGAACTGCTGATTTATTAGCCGTGCCGACCGACATCAAATGCCTCTCTCGCGGCGAACTGGAGACACAGTTCAAAAACTGGAACGAACCGGTTTATCGCGTCACTCAATTGCTCGAATGGCTTTACTCCCGCCGAGTCACAAGCTGGGACGCCATGACTAATTTGCCCAAAGGCTTGCGTGAAAAACTCGCTGATTCGTTTTCACTTCAGACCCCGGAACTGGTCCGCAAACAGGGCGCCCACGATGCCAGCCAAAAATTTCTCTGGCGCCTGCGCGACCATGCATTGATTGAAAGTGTTTTAATCCCGGCCAACCCGGCGCTTTACGGCGACGCCAGTGACCGGCACACGCTTTGCATTTCCACGCAGGTCGGCTGCGCTTACGGCTGTAAATTCTGTGCCAGCGGCCTCGATGGCTGGAAACGCCATCTGACCCCGGACGAAATCGTCGAGCAGGTGCTATCAGTCGAAAGGCTGAGTCCACAGTCCACAGTCCACAGTCTCGAGTCAAAAGACCGCACTAATGCAAGACTGAGGACTGTGGACTCGAGACTGGTGGACAATATTGTTGTGATGGGCATGGGCGAGCCGCTGGCAAATTACGACAATCTCTTGAAAGCGCTGCGGATTTTGAATGCGCCCTGGGGCGGCGGCATCGGCGCGCGCAAAATTACGATTTCGACCAGCGGCCTGGCACCGCAGATTCGCAGACTGGCGACTGAGCCGGAGCAATTTCGTCTCGCCATTTCCTTGCATGGGGCCACCGACGAAGTGCGCAACAAAATCATGCCGGTCAATCGCAAGTATCCGCTCAAGGAACTCGTTGCTGCCTGCGAGGATTATCAGGGCCAAAAGGGCCGGATGTTGACGTTTGAATATATTTTAATCGCCGGCGTGAATGATTCTGCTGAACAAGCCAGACCCTTGGCTGCACTTGCCAAAAGGCTCTTCGCCAAGGTTAATCTGATTCCTTACAACCAGGTCGAAGGCCTGCCCTGGGAACGTCCGGAAGAGAAGGTTTGTAAAACATTCCTGGCTATTCTGCAAAAGCAAAAGGTCCCCGCCACGCTTCGCCGTGAAAAGGGCGGCGACATTGATGCCGCGTGCGGCCAGTTGCGGCTCAAGACGGAACGCGAGCTGGCCTCAAATTGATGTGTAGGAGACGAGGTGACAAGTCTCCAATTTTCCGAGATCCCGAAAAGCCAATCAGAGAGTCCTCACTTTGTCTCCTGCTTTTACGGACTGGTGGCCGCCAGCAATTCGTTGACCTTCGCCATCACCTTGAAAGCGTCGGCCACGTAAAGCACATCAGCCTTGCCACGTGCCCAGCCGCAGTTCGGATCGAGATTGATGGCGCGGCGCTCGGCGACGAAACGCCAGCCGACGGTGTGCGGCTCCTCGCCGTGGCAACACGTGGAAAGTCCCTTGGGATGCCGCGGCGTCGCACCGGTTTGACCGACCTGGTTCAAGTGCGACAAAAACGACAGCACCGCCTGCCCTTCTCCGCTCTGGTCCACCAGGGATTTGCTGCTGCCGAGCGAGGCGCGGCTGAGTTGGAGAAAACCGCGGATCAATTTTTCCGCCTCTGGCGCGTGTGCCTGGCCGTCGGACTGCTTCTTCGTCCAGCCGGCGCCAGTCACAAATAACAGTTGTGCATCGGGCCGTATGGTCTGCGCATCCGCCGCAGGTTCCCGGACGCCGATGACCGTCGTACGTTTGCAGGCGTCAGAAAGCTGGACGGCGACATGTTCGACCTGGACCGTTCCACTTCCGCACTGGCACGCCGGTTGGCTGCCGGGATCAATGAGCATGAACCACGGTCGCTGCTTGCGGTTCAGCAGGGCTTCCATGCGTTGGCGGTAATACCAGCGGTTTACCCCGACACCAAGTGTCGGGATTGATGAAACACCCGTAACATGCGTGTCAACGCGTCCACCGAGCCGCTGTGCCACGCCGGCCAGGACACGGTTCCACCGCGAAGTGGCCGGAGCCACGACGATGGTGGCGCCACTGGTCTTGGAAATGGCCTCGGCGGCAGCCGCATCGGTAGCATAGCGCGACTGACTGAAATCCTTGCCGGCAACGCCGAAATACTTTGTGGCAGGACACGCAGCGATGGAGTTCGCCGCCGCCTGGACATTTTCACCGATTAAGCCCACGACAAATTTGGAATCGGCGAGCGATTTATGCAAGGAGGCCGCGACGTGCAGTGCCTCACGAGCCGATTTGGCCAGCGTGCCGTCATTTTCCGTGTGAGTTAAAAGAAGAATGGTTTCCATGTGTTTCCGTAAATTCGTGTTAATCCGTGTAATCCGTGTCTCACTTTTTAATCCACTCGATGATCTCCTTCGCGATGTCGTCCGGTGTTTTGTCCTTCACGATTTTGGTTTCGCGGAGTTGTTTCGGCAGCGAGACGTTCGCAAAACTCAAACCATCATCAGCGAGTTTCACCGGCCTGGCCTTTTGCAACGCCGGCATCACGGTGCGCATGTTGGCCATGCCGACTTGCGGATTGTTCTTTGGTTCCGGCAAATTGCCCGTCGCCCAGCCGAGCAAAGCCGGTGGACCGGCACATTTTGAAATTTGATGTTTACCACCTTCAATGCGCTCCAGAATTTCCAATGAACCGTCGGCAGCGATTTTCAGCTCATCCACGCCTTGAAATTGGTCCGTGATGCCCAGCCGTTCGCCGACCATTTGCATCGTCGCGCCCGCACCGCGCGAGGCGGATTCCCAGCCGCCGAAAACCAGCAGCCTGGATTTGTCGAGGCTTGGAATTGCCGAAATCACTTCGGCCAAAACGGCGGCAACCTCCGCGGCTTCGGTGAAGCCGCTGGCCGGGCCGTCGAGCGCGACGAGTTCGAACGGCACTTTCTGTGCGACAGTCATCATCACTTGCTGGAGCCTGGCTTTTGGCCCGAGACTGACGAGCCAGACTTTGCTGCCCGGCGCATTCTTCGCCAGGTTCGCCGCTTCATATAGTGCGTGGCCCGCCCAGGGGTCGAGGACAGCAGGCAGCATCATTTCATTTTTCAACGCCGGGCCGGTGGGTGTCGTAACGGGTTCCAACGTTTGCAGCGGATCCGGCACGATGCTGCCGCAAACAACAATTTGATAGGCTGTGCTCATAGATCTGAAAATATCCGGAATGAGGATGAAAAGTTATTTTGGATACCCGACCGATTGCGCTATCACGATGAGCTGGTCCGGACGAAGTTTCAATTTTTGTCCGAGTGCGGGACGGTCCACCGAACCTCGGGCGCCGGTGGCGAGTCCTTCCGAGGCGCAGAACAAATACACGTTTTGCGAAATGTAACCGACATCAATGTTCGCGGTATTCCGGCTGCCTTCGTTGTTGCCACCGGTCTTGGCGAGATCTGCCACGAAGACCAGCGTGACCGGGGCGTCTTTCACAAACGCCTGGGTTCCGCCCAGCACGCGGATGTCTTCGGCGACGGCCAAATCCAGTTTGTTGGAAACCGCGGAATAAACATAAGCGCCCGATTTAAGGAGCACGTAGATGTCGGTTTCCTGAAAATTCCGGGCGGAGGGTGCAGTGCGTTTGCCATCTGGCCGGTTGATGCCGAAGGCAGCCCAGAGCAGGCTGGAAATCTGCTGAGAAGAAAGCTCGTTGGTGGCGAAAGCGCGCGAGGTCGAACGTTTCGCCAACGCTTCCATCAACGGCATGCCACCGGTTTTTTGTGGTGGAGGCAGTTGGATGGATTGCGCCAACAGGTTTCCGGCCAGGATGGCCGCCAAGAGGATGGATAATTTTATTTTCATAATCAGTTCTCCGCCGAGTGCAGGCCGCCGGTGCCGGCGCGGAAGGCGATGTTCATGCGCTCGGGATTTTCCGGGTTCGCCTGCGAACAATTCCACAGGCACGCGCCGCAATGGACGCACTTCTCACGGTCGAAATTCGGCACGCCGTTTTCGCCCGGATAAATCGCCTGTCCGCTGCACGCTTCGATGCAAATCCGCGCGCCGCATTTTTCGCACAGTTCAGGATGCAGAAAAACGACGTGATCGGCGTAGCCGTGCGGCGCCTGCACCTTGCCGCCCATGAGCAGCGCGTCTTGATGCGACACGAGCAACTGGCCGTCGCACGGAATCGCGGGCCAGCCGACTTTGTCCATAAGCGCGCCGTGCAGCGAAACATTTTTTGTTTTGCACTCGGTGCGGAGCTTGGCGATTTCGCCGCGGGAAATTTTTCCGGCGAAATAATCTTCCACCGTCGGAATGCGCTTCCACGGCTGGACCGGCGCGGTGCCGAGAGACAATTTTCCGTTCGTTAAACCGGCGAGCGCCATGCCAATCATGCCGGTGCCGACGCCTTTCTGGAAACCGTTACGGGATTTTTCGGCGACGCGGCCCTCGGCTTCCACCCAGCTCGCGCGGCGGCGTTTGACGTAGGATTCATCGAGGTTCTGCCTGGTGAACGGCTTCTTTGCTTTGAGCAATTCGATGACGGCCTCGGCGAGTTGCGTGCCGGTGGCCCAAGCCTCATCCACGCCTGAGCCGGTCAGGACATTCGTGCTGCCGCTGCCTTCACCGATGCGCGCGTAGCCATCGCCGGTGAGATGCGGCTCGCCGTGCTTGCCGGATTCGCCGAGCGTCTTCGCTCCCCACGAACGGAGCTTGCCGCCCTTGAGATAGCGCCAGAGATACGGATGCAGCATCCAGTGCTGGAGATAGCGATACGCCGTGCGCACCGGGCTGTCGAACCATGACGGCACAAAGATGCCGAGCGATGCAACGCGGTCGGGATGAACATAAAGAAAACCAAAAATCTCCGGCTCGGGATAGCCAAACGTGTGCAGAACAGTGCCGGGTTTGAGTACGGTGTTTTCCGGCAGGTCCACCACGAATTTCATGCCCACCGCCCAGTCGCGTTTATGGTGGTCTTGCGGCATTCCAAACTGTTCGTCCAGTTGGCGGCCAATCGGACCAATGGGACCATCTCCGATCACCGTGAGCGCGGCGTAAACATCCATACCGGCCGTGAAGCCGTCGGAGGGATTGCCTTTTTTGTCCACGCCTTGGTCGAGCAAGCGGACGCCGACAACTTTTGAACTGTAGCAGCCAACGTGAGTCGGCTCTGACTTTGTTTGATTCAGATGGAGCGGACTTACGTCCGCTGCTACGTTTTTTTCAATCAACACTTGTGCTACCGGCGTACCGGGCCAAATCTGGACCGTGCCGGCGCTTTGCACCTGGACGCCGACCCATTGCATGAACTGGCCCATCGAGAGAATCATGCCGTCGTGCTTGTGCAAAAACGACGGCGTCCAAGGCAGGTTCAGCGCGTGATGCTCGAACGGCAGCGCCCATTTTGTGGCGCGAATCAACGCATCCGCGCAACGCAACGCGGCCGAGCGCCGGCTCGCTCCGTGCGGGTCGAGCAGATAAAGGACTTTTTCCTCGCTGACTGGCGCAGCCATCGGAATGGCGGCAGATTTGATTTCCGGAAAACTTGCGCGCAACGCCCGCGCTCGCGTGACGATGCCGGAGACGCCAAAACCGATGTCATCCGCGCGCTCATAGCAGAGCACCTGCGGCGGCATTCCAGGCATGACAGCACTTTCGACCGCAGGAGTGCCGTCGGCCTTGACGAGTTGTTTTGACAACGTGGCGAGGAACCCCGCCGTCGCCGGTCCGAACCCGACGCAGACGATGTCCGCATCCATGCGCTGGCGGTTGATATTTATCTGGTCAGGCATGTGAAAAGTTTTCTGTGGTTCTTTTTACGCCTGTAGCAGCCGACGTACGGAGGCTCTAACCGGGTTGGAACAGGTTTTAATTTGAGCCTCGCTACCTCGGCTGCTACGGATTTTTGAGCCAACTTCATCCCGAACATGGAATCCGATTTCGCGTCGTTTGGGTTCAGGCGAAGGCGGCATCGGCTCCATCAGCTTTTTAATTTCATCGAGGATGTGAACGATGGCCTTTTCATGAACATCCAGCCGGTCGGTCAACTGCCGCTCCAGTTCCGCCAGTTTCTCCGCTAGTTGGCGGTTCTGACCCAACGCCTCGCGCATCTTTACGAACGCGCGGACCACAAAGACGCTCATTTGCACGGCACGCGAACTGTTGAGAACGTTCGCGGCCATAATTGCCCCGTGTTCAGTGAAAGCCAGAGGGAGCTTACGGCGTCCTCCATGTCCTTTCTTTGATGTTGCAAATTGCAACATCAAACCGGCGAACTCATCCGCCGTGAGTTGAAAGACAAAATCTTCTGGAAAGCGGTCGCCATTGCGCCGGACTTGTTGGTTCAGGCGCGCCGTGGTTATTCCATAGACCCTTGCCAGATCAGCATCCAAAATGACACGCTGACCACGAATAGATCGAATCAAACTTTCGACCGGTTCAACAGCCTGGATTGCTTTCTGACGTGTCACTGCAATAATTGTTAGTTAAACTGGATAATCCAATGCCTCGCGCGTCATCACCTTGGTCAACACCTCGGCGGCGCGGTCTTTGGCGAGGCGGCAGCCAGTCAAACAACCGTCCAGTTTGACGCGGAGGCGAACGAACGCTTCCAGCCCGGCGAATCTTACGCACGGTCCGGCCTTCAATGGATGCGATTCACCGCTTTCATAGACGTCGGAATAAGCGCGCGCCGAACCGTCAATGCCAGGGATGAGACCCTCGAGGGTTTCCAGTTCGTCGGCGCAAAAACAGGCGTGACAACTGGTTTCGTCCCAGGCCGGATGTCGATTGTAACCGTGGACAATTTCGGCACAAATGCGGCCAGCCTCGCCTGCCGCCCGCGCCGTTTGCACGTGGCAAAGATCGGTGAAGAATGCGACGGTTCCAGGCAGGCTTTCGGCCAGCGCGGGATATTCTGCGCCTTTGGCGTCCAGTTCGACAATGTCCAAAATGAACTGTCGCGCGGCGAGCAACCAACAGAGCGCGTCGGCCAACGGAAACGTCACGCCCTGGCGCGATTTGTGATAAAGTTTTGCGCCGTCGGCGTCGGTGGCAGTCTGAACATGCTTGAGCGTCCAAAGCCAGAGTTGCATGGCGGTAGCGAGGGTGCAGGCGCCGGTGCCAGGCCGGTCGGAAGCAATCCGCCGCATCTCGGCAATCCAATTCTCGAATTGCGCGAGGAACAACTCGTTGGTCATGGTGATCGAAAGTTGCAGCCGCTGCACCGCTTCCGGTCCCTCGTAGGTTGCTTCGAGCTGGGCATCCATCCACTTCTGGCCGAGGAATCCCGGACAATCTTCTGTGATACCGTAACCACCCATGAGGCTGACGGCCTCACGCATCATGTTCGCGCCATGGCCGGTGTTCCAAAGCTTGCATGCCGGGCACAAAACATTGGCCAGCGAATCGAGCAGGGAAAACTTCACCAGTGGGTCGGCCTGCAACTCCTCTTCACGCTTGTGGTCACGCTCACCTACCGGTCGGGAGGCAATTTGCAGAAGCTCCAATGCCTCTTTTTGCTTCTTCGACAATTCTTTGAAGGCGGCCCGGCCCGTTAATTTCTTCTGTGCCAGCCACTGGTCTTTCTCCTTTTCCAGGGGATCCAGTTCATCAAACAGCCGTGCGGCCGTGAAGCCCAGCGACGCGCTGGCTTCGCCGGTGGCCCAAATATCCACCAGCCGATGCAGGGCATCTTCCTTTTGTTGGATGCCCAGCTCGAACCGCGGCGTGCCGGGCGTGCCTTCGCCACCGCGAAACCGCCGGCGCTGGTAAAGAATGATGGGTTCGACCGCCGAAAGCAGTTTGGCGCTGGTCATCAACCCCACCGTCACACGCGTCCGGCGGAAAACCGCTTCGATGATTTCGCTGTGCGAATAGTTTGGAATGATGACGCCTTCCTTGACCGTATAACCGCCGACGATGCGGCTGGCAGGAACACGCAGATTAAAAACGGGATCGTTGGTCGAGGAAAGCTGATGAACGAGCTTTTTAGTTGGCGTACCGCGGTCCCAGACGCCGGGATCACCTTCCTCCAGAATCACCATGCAACTGCCCTTGATGCGCACGTCATCTGAATCCACGGCGGCGGTGACGACATTGGCAAAACCCATGTTGGTGATGAATCGCCCGCGTTTGTCCACCTGCAACACGGGTTCGCAACCCTGCTTCCAGTCGGCAATGCGCACCTTGCCAGCCAACATGCCGGTCTCGACACCAACAAAAGGAATCGGCTCGGTAAGCGCAAAGGCTGCGCGAATTTGTTTACGCTGCTCGCCCGGTTTCACCGGCGCAGCCGCCGGAATGTATTTTGCGCGCTGTTCCGGTGTGCCGCGCTCATGGATGGGCGCCAGGCCGAGATTGCCGGCCAGGCTGCAAGTCGCAGCGCCTGCGTCCACCCAGGCCAGTTCAAAGGCAATCAATGCCAACGCAACATTTTTCGGCCCGGCAATAAAACCGCCCTGCTCCGGATCGAGAAAAGCGGCGGTGATGCCGCTCTCGTCAAAGTGCGGGAGCAGCGCGGCCTTATCCGGCGTCCACTCGTGCGAATTACGCCCGCCGTTGGCGACAAGCCGTGCCACCGGGCCGCGGGCGACGTTGCGTGCGGCTTGCACGAGCATCTGCAATTCAAAGCGATCGGCAAAGCGCCACATAATCTGGCGGACATCATCGCCGGGCAGGGTTTGGAGGGACGCATACGATTTGGTTTCGGCAAGGGCTTCCATAAAATTGCCTTAGTTTAGTGTGCTGGTTACATTGCCGGACTCCATAACTTGCGCATTACAACATGCGTCCGGCAATCAAACGCCAATCTGGTTGTTCAATAAGCATTCTTGGTTTAGATGGCTCATGACTTCTAACCAATTAATGCTAATTATGTGAACAAAATTGTACTGGTCCATCTCCGGGTTGCCAGCGGGTGCCACAAGGCATAACCTAGGTTCGTGATTGCCTTGCTTGACTACGGCTCCGGCAACCTGCGCAGCGTCCACAAGGCGCTGCTCAAGGTCGGCGCGGACGTGCGCATCGTGCAATCGCCGGACGATATCGGCGATGCGCGGGCCATGGTATTGCCCGGCGTCGGCGCGTTCGACGATTGCATCAACGCCCTGCGCAAACGGGAATTGCTTGAAGCGGCGCGTGACTTTATTCAGACCGGCAAACCGTTTCTCGGCATCTGTGTCGGTTACCAGGCGCTGTTTGAAAAGAGCGAAGAGTTCAACTCCTGCGCCGCCGGCCTTGGTGTTTTTAAAGGCAGTGTCGTCCGCTTTCCAGAATCAAATGGATTAAAAATTCCGCAGATCGGCTGGAACCAGGTTCAAATCACAAAGCCGGATTGCCCGTTGTTCCGCGGTGTGGCCAACGACAGCTACGTTTATTTTGTCCACAGCTTCTATCCGCAACCCGCCGATGCCGGCATCGTCGCCACGCGCACGGAATATGGTGAGACGTTTGCATCATCGGTCTGGCGCGACAACGTCTTTGCCACACAATTTCACCCGGAAAAGAGCCAGCGCGTCGGCCTGCAACTGTTGAAAAATTTTATCGAACTGGCAGAACGCTGAGCCACCAGCCCATGGAACTGACTAAGAAACTGGTTTCCTGTGTTTTACCCGCCCTGCTCTGCATCGGTCTGGCCGGATGCACAACTCCTCCCCGGATTCAGCCCTTGAGCGGCGGTTACGAAGAGATCATCCATCCGGCCAAATCCATGGATCCCGCCGACGCACGGGTTTCACTCGATTATCGGGGGCTGGACGGCAGGACCATTTTGATCTGGCCTTCCCTGTATGGAACTGACGTGGTTATGAAAGGCGACGTGGCAATTTTTGTGGTGGACAAAGCCTACGTCTCATCAGACCCGGATGATCCCCGGGGCACGAAGCCGAGGCTGTTCGCCGTGCAACCACCCGGCCTGCCGTTGGACATTACCGATGAAGTATTATGGTACTGGTCGAAGGCGTCCGGAAAAGATTTTGCGAAAGCCGTGCAACTGCTCAACCTGGCAACGCCGGTGGCCAACAACAACCATTTGGAGGTGCAACTGGAGTTTTGGGTGAATGAAAATGGCTGGCCGGACAATTCCACACTTCAACTGGATTGGAACCAAGTGTCGGAAATCATGAACACGGTGAAGGTGAAGGGCAAGGTGCACAAGGATCTGCGCTGGGGCACGCCGTACATCCAAAATTAATTCCGGCCGAGCTCGCTCCTCAAACGTTTTGGCACGACGGAAGAAGTTGCCAATCCGGCAGTTTACGTTTGCAGCCCGCTGTCCTCGGCCACCAACGGCGCCGCTCTGCGCGTGGACGGCAGCGTGGTGCGGACTTGCTTTTAGTGGAAAGGTGGCGCAATTTGCGCCTCAAGATTAACAAATCGAAACGAAAGGATTAAAAATTATGGCACACGAACTACCGGCCCTGCCCTATCCCAAGGAAGCTTTGGAACCGCACATTGACGCGTTGACAATGGAAATCCATCACGACCGCCATCACAAGGCTTACGTGGACAATCTCAACAAGGCCATCGCCGGCAACGCCGCGCTCGAAGGCAAATCACTCGACGCCCTCATCGGCGGCCTCGGGTCCGTGCCGGACAACATCCGCGGCCCGGTGCGTAACAACGGCGGCGGCCATTGGAACCACTCGTTTTTCTGGAAGATTCTCGCGCCCAAGGCCGGCGGTGCGCCTTCCGGTAAACTCGGCGACGCCATCAAGTCCACGTTTGGCTCGTTTGCCGATTTTCAGGCAAAGTTCGAGGCGGCCGGCATCGGCCGTTTCGGCAGTGGCTGGGTCTGGCTCCTCTCGAATGGCGGCAAACTGGAAATCGCCTCCACCGCCAACCAGGACAATCCCCTCATGGGCAAGTCTGTCTCCGGCGTCGAAGGCAAACCGCTGCTCGGCGTGGATGTCTGGGAACACGCTTACTACCTGAAATACCAGAACAAACGCGCGGATTATTTGAAGGCCGTCTGGAACGTGATTGATTGGAACGCCGTTGCAAAAAATTTCTAGTTCAACCGCAGGAGTCGAGGTAACGAGGCTCTAAATTAAACGGAGACTCCCCACGCTGTCTCCTGCATTTTAAAACGAAACGCGCCGATGAAAATCGGCGCATTTTGTTTATCCGCGAATTTCGCGAATTACCACGAATTCAATTTGCGAAAATCCGCGTGATTCACGGATTAAATCCCCCGTTGGTCCACAATTTTGTTGCCTTTGCCAAGCACGACCACACGGGGCTTCCACTTCTCCGCCTTCTTTTTGCTGAGGGCGGCGAAGCTCATGATGGTGAGCAAATCGCCTTTCTTGCCAAGATGCGCGGCGGCGCCGTTGAGCACAATCTCGCCGGAACCGCGTTTGCCAGTAATGACGTAGGTTTCAAACCGGTTGCCATTGGCCGTGTTGCTGCACAGGATGCGCTCGTAGGGACGCAATCCGGCGGTCTTCATCAAATCGGCGGCGATGGTGAGGCTGCCCTCGTAATCCACATTGCCGTCGGTAACGGTGGCGCGATGAATTTTCGATTTGAGCAAAAACACTTGCATGAGCAACTTATTATAGCGTGCGGCGCGGCTACTTCAACTTGAGAAAATTCCGCATAATCTGCCGGCCATTCTCGGTCAGGATGCTTTCGGGATGGAATTGCACGCCCCAAATCGGCAATTCCTTGTGGCGCACGCCCATGATTTCGCCTTCGTCGCTCTCGGCGGTGATTTCCAGACAGTCGGGCATGGTATCACGTTTGATGACGAGCGAGTGATAGCGCGTCGCGAGGAAAGGGTTCGGCATGCCTGCGAACAAATCCTTGCCGTTGTGTTTAATCGGCGAGGTCTTGCCGTGCATCATGCGGTAATTTACGACCACCTCGGCGCCGAATACGTGGCCAATGCACTGGTGACCGAGGCAGACGCCAAAAACTGGAATCCGCTGGTTTCCAAAATTGCGGATGACCTCATTCGACAACCCGGACTCGCGCGGCGAGCACGGGCCGGGCGACACCAGAATGCGCTCCGGCTTCAGCTCGCGAAGCGCATCGAGCGTGATTTCGTCGTTCCGCCGCACCTGCATCTCTACCTTCAACTCGCCGAGATATTGCACGAGATTGTAGGTAAACGAGTCGTAATTGTCTATAACCAGAACCATGAACGGGGAAACTACCTCACTACGCCGACTTTGCAAATCAGGAATCCAAGGCTTCCCGGATATAGACTTCCGGCACCCGCCGTCCCCACACAACCTTGCCGATTCGTTGGGCGAGCACAAACCGGGCTTCGCCGGCACGCACTTTTTTATCGAGGCGCATGGCGCTGAACAATTTCCGGCGTTGTACGGAATTCAACCTGATTTGCGTTGGCAGGCCGGCACGTTTAAACAAATTGATGATCCGGTCGGCATCACGTTTGGACAAACCCGTGGCGCGGCAGGAAATGTTCACCGAAGTCGCCTGGCCGATGGAAATGGCCTCGCCGTGTAAAAACTTGCCGTAGCCGCAAATGGCTTCAATGGCGTGGCCGATGGTGTGGCCGAAATTCAGAATCGCGCGCAGTCCACTCTCGGTTTCGTCCTGGCCAACGACTTCGGCCTTGATTTCGCAACAGCGGGCGACCACCGCGGCGAGGGTTTGATGATCGCGGCGCTGTAATTTGGGAAAGTCGCGTTCCAATTGCGCAAATAATCTGGCATCGTAAATAATGCCATATTTGATGATCTCGGCCAGACCGGCGCGATATTCGCGCTCCGGCAGCGTCTGGAGCGTGTCGAGATCGCACAATACCAGCCGTGGCTGATAAAATGCGCCCACCAGATTTTTGCCCGCCTTCAAGTTGACGCCGACCTTGCCGCCAACGGAGCTGTCCACCTGCGCCAGCAACGTCGTCGGCACCTGCACGAACACAATGCCCCGCAAATAGGTTGCCGCAACAAATCCTGCCAGGTCACCCACCACACCGCCGCCCAGCGTGACAATGAAAGATTTTCGTTCCAACCGATGCACGGCGAGCTGGTCATAACAACTCTGGACATATTTCAAACTTTTTGCGGCTTCACCCGGTGGAACAACAATCAATGCAGGGAAAAAGCCGGCCCGGGCCAATGAATTGAAAGCCGGTTTGGCAAACCGTTTTCCGACGTTGGTATCGGTAATAATGGCACAACGCGGACCGAGTTTCAGGCGTGCACATTTGGCGCCCAGGGTTGTGAGCAAACCGCCACCAATGGTGATCTCATAACTTCGATTGCCGAGCGGTACGTTTACGGTGCGCACGCGCCTAGAATAAGGACTGTCTCGCATATGTCAAAGGTTTGCGGCCACGGTGGTGTCCCGACTGCTTGTGACAGCGCTCCGCATTCCCGTGCGTGCCGGAACGTGCAAGTACCCCTCCAAACGGGCAATACCTGTATAATCGAGCACATGGCCGGCAGCACGTAGCTGGTATGCCTTCTGCTTTGGGTAAAGGGTGCATCCTGGAACCCAAACGAAGAAGCTTGCGCAGACCCTGTTTTTATTCTCGGCCTGTTCGCTGGCCGCAATGGTCCTCTTCATCGCGGCAACTACCCGACATCATGATTCGGCACAGTATTCTGCGAACTTTCCGCTTTATGCCTATCAGAATCCGTTCAGCCAGCCAGCCAGCACTTCGCCCAGCGCATTTTCACAAGCGAACGCTGGTGGCACGTTGAGAAAATTGCTTTCCGTCAGGTGGTTTGCGGGCTTATCCGGCCTTGGAGCACTTTGGCTGGGGGCAAGTTGTTACCTTTATAGGGGACATCGCAATAAAAAACGAGTTCGCCATAATGTCGGATATGCCATGGATATCCCGACAAGAATGAACCCTTTGGCGGTTATTCCGCCAAGGCAAGTTATGCCTGTCGTAGAACAAGGCAAAGTGTCTTTCCCGGTGTTGACAGTATGTCGCAAGACAAAATCCAGGGGTTGTTTTGCACACCGAACAACCACCGCTCCCTGCCAATCACGTTTTCGCCCGACCACCTTGGTTTCCAGCCGGACACGATTTGGCCGTCTGAAATAACGGACAGAGAAAACCGCTCACTGCACGGCGGGCAAATTCGTTGTGAAACCAGGTCCACGTTTCAATGCCTTGATTCCGCTCTTCTGAAACCAACAGCTCAGATTCACACTTGAATCTGAGCTGACCAAGGCGTGTTAAATTGGTTGCGGGGCAGGATTTGAACCTGGGACCTTCAGGTTATGAGCCTTGCGAGCTACCGGGCTGCTGCAGCCCCCGCAACCAAGTCGGAGCCTATTAGTTACCCCAGATGAAAGGGATTATGCACCAGAATGATACTATCAAAAACGAGGCTGGAAGTCGGAGGTTGATACCTGTGGTCAGACAACCCCGTAAGAAATGGCGTATTCCACGGATCGATGCGCAGGCACAACTGCTCGAACAGAAGCGCGAAGAGGAGCAGATTCAGGCTTTGTGTCAAGGCACCACGCCCCAAGGAAGAGAGATTCTGCAGAAGATCATTTTCAGAGCGGAAAGGATGATGGAAGACAAGAGTTGCTCCGAAGGACAAATCGTGGCTGAGATCGAAGGCCAGTTGATGACGTTCGAATTGTTGCGGGGGGAGTTCTTGTTGCTGTTAAGTCGCTTCTGGAGAGTTGATCCTGAAAAATTAAGCAAGGTCTCAGCAAAAGAAATCGCCGTGGTAATGCTTTTGTACTTGAAGTTAGAGCGCGAAATCTCTCGTCGGCGGCTTGGTCATGAAACGTGAACCTGTCCGGCTCACTCGCGTTAACGAGTAGTGGGCGAGTTTCAGGGAAGTTCTGGCTAGTTGTAATTTTGCTCGCCACTTTGCTGACAGTTTCACTGACAGTGGCCGTTCCGATTTGCCTAATCCCTTGCTGCTTATTGCGGCAAAACTTGGAGGCGAGGGTCCGAATCGGTTGTTTAAGAGGCCGAATACATTAAAATTGTGCCTGATTTTATCGGCTGGTCAAGCACCAGGCGCTCAGTGTTTTTCACCAGGCATCCACCACTTTTTATACACAGTTTTATACACAGCTAGAGCATTTTAAATAAAACTGTAGCCATGTGGTTCCGGGTTTGGTAGAATTCGTTCATGCGAACCATATCCTTGGACTTGCGTGAACGAATCCTCTGTTCCTACGACCAGAAGGAAGGAAACCGTGAGGAAATTG
>DATNHM010000071.1:0-18396 GCA_035604955.1 Candidatus Limnocylindrales bacterium
TTGAGGCGCGTGCGGACCTGGGTGTCGCCTTATACGAACAGGAAAAGCTTGACGAGGCCCGCAAACAATTTGAGGACGTTCTTCAGCGCGACCCCAGGGATGCAACCGCCCTGCACTATGTCCAGCTATTGCGGAATCGGATGCATTTGCGGGGGCCCATTAGGCAGCCAGTGCGTTCGCGCGCGCAGGCGGTAGCCAAATTCAGCCGTTTTTCGCTCGGCGATTCCAGCAATCGCCCGGCGACGCAGTCATAACTTTACTCGACATGACGGGGATGCGGGGTTGGACGATAGTTTTATTTATGACGGGTTCCCACTATCCGGTTGGTGTGTCACGGGGTGGTTGTTGTCAACATGGCCGTCAGAGCTTTAGTCGGCAAGCGCGGAATTTTTTGCATAAGACCCGAATCGTTCTAGATCCCAAACCCAAAGCCTTTGAATGGTCATGCAGAAAGTCATCGATGGTCGAACCCAGGTGCCTTTGCCGCATTTGCGGCTGGGTCCGCCACACAACCGGCGCCTGCGGACGCCATGTGGGCTGCCCAGCACTGCGCGGGAAAACAAAATCCGTAATCCGCGATTAATTGGCGTCGATCACATGAAATATGTGCCGGAAGATTGGAATTATGAAAAACCACCCGTACGCGGACGGGGATTTACGCTGATCGAATTGTTGGTTGTCATCGCCATCATCGCCATCTTGGCGGCCATGTTGCTGCCGGCGCTGGCCAAGGCCAAAGTTCAGGCGCAAAAAACATACTGCATGAACAATCTCAAGCAGATTCAACTTTGCTGGGCGGTATATTCGAGCGAAAACGACGACCAGATTGTGCCGGTCAGCAATTATACGCCAAGTTCTCCGACGGATCCCAAAATCCAGCCGGGCGGCGCCGAGGCGCAATTGTATCCCGGCAACCTTACGTCGCTCATCCAAAGCACCAATTTGATTTATGGAAGGCTCGGTTTGCTTTATTCGTGCTTAAGGTCGGACGCTGTTTTCAAGTGTCCCGCGGATCCTAGAAACCAAAATTTTCAGAACGGCGGAACCATAAATTCCGGCCCGCCAACCGTCCGCAGCTATTCCGTCAACGGCTGGATGAATCCCACGGCCAGCACCTTGGGCAGCGGCTATCTTCACCCGACGGCGACCTATTGGGTTTTCAAAAAGCAGGCCCAAATCCGCCGCCCGACGGACATCTATATTATGCTTGAGGAAAGTCCCGGAACCATCAACGACGACTGGTTCGTTGAAAATCCCGACGCGCCTACTGAATGGACCGACATGCCTGCGTCTTATCACAACAAAACTTCCATGATCCTGTTTGCCGACGGCCATGCGCAAAACCGCAAGTGGACCGACAAACAGGTCGTAATTCAGGCTGGCAATTTTACACCCTACGATCCCAAATCCTCCGACCTCGCCTGGATGATAAGCATCACCACGGTCCATCGTTAATCCAGGAAGCGGTTGTATGATTTACGTTGGTCAAACAGTGGATTCCTGGCGGAACATTATTATCCACTGATTGGCGGCGCAAACGTTTGCCGTGTCGCCGAATTTATCGCCAATTTGAAAATGAAAATCATTCCAGTTATTCGCTCTCTTATTGCCGGCGCGTGTGCCGCGCTGTGGGTTACGCAGCTTTCGGCCGCCGATTCGCCGCGCGAACACCTTTCGCTCGACGCGGGCTGGAAATTCCACCTCGGCGACGACTGGCCGGACGCGCTGCACCTGGAAAATTCCGGCACCGGTTCCGGGCCGGCATCGGAAAATTTCGCCGACGCCTACTGGCGCGTCGTCAACCTGCCGCACGATTGGGCGATTGAACTGCCGTTTGACCAAACCGCCGACGGCAGTCACGGCTTCAAGGCGCTGGGCCGGAGCTTTCCGTCAAACAGCATTGCCTGGTATCGCCGCACGTTCGCGTTGCCGGCGAGCGATTCCGGCAAGCGCATCTGGCTGACATTCGACGGCGTGTTCCGCGACGCGACGGTGTGGGTCAACGGCTGGTGTGTGAGACGTCACGAGGGCGGTTACTATCCATTCCGCGAGGACATCACGGACGTGGTGCATTTTGGCAGCAAGAACACAGTCTCGGTGCGCGTGGACGCGACGAAAACCGAGGGGTGGTTTTACGAAGGCGCGGGCATCTACCGCCACGTCTGGCTGGACAAGACCGCGCCGGTGGCCATCGCGCCGGACAGCATTTTTGTTTATTCCCAATTCGGCAACAATATGCCGGAAGGCCCCGCCACAATTCAAATGCGAGCGACTTTGCTAAACAAGCAGAAGAACGCCAGCGTAGCCGAAGTCAACTGGAGCATTGTTGCGCCGGACGGAAAAAATATTGAGGAAGGTGGAGCGCGCCAAACATCTGAAGTTGCTCCCAAATCGGAAACGGAATACAGCCGCGAAATTGGAATTCGTTCTCCAATTCTTTGGTCCCCCGAAAATCCAAAGCTCTACAAGCTCATTACGACAGTTTCGGTGGACGGCAAAGATGTTGACCAGGAAGAAACTACTTTCGGCATTCGCACCGTGTGCTTTGACGCGACGAACGGCTTTTTGCTGAACGGCAAACACTACGAACTTTACGGCACGTGCAATCACCAGGACCACGCCGGCGTCGGCGCGGCCATTCCGGATGCGTTGCAGGAATTCCGCGTGAAAAAGTTGAAGGAATTTGGCTGCAATGCCATCCGCACCTCGCACAATCCGCCCACGCCGGAGTTGCTCGACGCCTGCGACCGGCTCGGCATGTTGGTCCTGGACGAGAGCCGGTTGATGGGCAGCGATTCCGAGAACATGAAAAAGTGGGACGACCAAATCCGCCGCGACCGCAATCATCCGAGCGTCGCGTTTTGGAGCATCGCCAACGAGCAGTTCGCCGTGCAGGACACGCCGATAGCTGCCAACGTCGCGCGCACAATGCAGGATTACGCCAACAAGCTCGACCCGACGCGCCTGGTCACCTACGCCTCGCCAGAGGGCGACGTGTTTCGCGGCATCAACTCGGTCATCGAAGTGCGCGGCTGGAATTATCACTACGGCCCCGACATGGACCAATACCACGCCGGGCATCCGGACCAGCCCAATGTCGGCACTGAGCAGGCCAGCGTCGTCGGTGACCGCGGCATTTACCTCAACGACGCCGCTCGCGGTTACGTTAGCGCCTACGATGTCCTCTGGCCGGGCTGGACCACGACCGCCGAGAGTTGGTGGAGTTTCTTCGCTGACCGCCCGTGGCTTTCGGGCGCCTTTGTCTGGACAGGTTTTGATTATCGCGGCGAGCCGACGCCATATTGGTGGCCGTGCGTCAACTCGCACTTCGGCATTCTCGACACCTGTGGCTTTCCAAAGGATGTCTTTTACTACTACAAATCGTGGTGGACGACGAACACCGTGCTGCACGTGGTTCCGCATTGGAACTGGCCCGGCAAGGAAAGCCAGGAAATCTCCGTGTGGGCTTACAGCAACTGCAAGGCGGTGGAACTCTTTTTGAACGGCCGAAACCTCGGCAAGCAAATCATGCCGAAAGATTCGCACTTGGAGTGGAACGTGAAATACGAGCCGGGAATCTTGAGCGCAAAAGGTTATGACGCCGACGGCAACGTCATTGCCGAAACGAAGGAAGAAACGACCGGCGAACCGGCGCAAATTCAACTCACGCCCGACCGCAAAACGATCAACGCCGATGGCGAGGACGTGGCGGTGTTCACCGTTGCTGCGCTGGACGCGCAAGGCCGTTTCGTGCCGACCGCGCAGAATAAAATCCACTTTTCCATCGAAGGCGCGGGAAGGATTCTGGGAGCGGGCAATGGCGATCCGAGTTGCCACGAACCGGACGTGTTCGTTCCGGAAGTGCCCACGCGCCGCATTGTCGTCAACGAGTGGCGCTGGAAGCTGGCAAAAATTCCGCACAACCGCGGCGCCATTCCAGAATACGCGAATGATTTTGACGATTCGGCTTGGAACACGCTCGACGCCAAAACCAGCGGCGGCGAACTGACCATCAAAACCCCGGACACCGCGGCGATTTACCGCGCGCATTTCACGTTGACGGCGGATGACTTGAAGGACGCCGGCGCGCAAATCAGCTTCGGCGGCGCCGACGACGAGGGCTGGTATTTCGTGAACGGCCAATTTATCGGCGAAACGCACGACTGGCAGGCGCAGCCGATTTTCGACATCAAAAAGTTTATCCATGTCGGTGACAACGCGATCGCTGTGGGCGTCAACAACGTTGTCGGTCAGGGCGGCCTGCATCCCAATGTGAGTGTGGAAGTCATCGGCAAAACGAGCACGCCGCCGTGGTCGCGCAGCCTGTTCAACGGTCTGGCGCAAATCGTCGTTCAATCCACGTGCGAAGCCGGAGAATTCCAATTGACCGCCAGTTCCGACGGCCTCAAACCGACAACGGCCGTGGAGCGCGCTTTGCCTTGCACGCCGTGACCGTCCGGGGCATAAATAGATAAGGACTCAACGCAAGAGAATGCTCTTTGCTCGAACAAGGACTCTGGCAGGCGTGCTCCTGGCGTGCATCGCCGGTCTATGGCTGGCTACTCCCGATACGTTTGCCGAGGAGGAAACCTGCGCCGTTTGTGGACAGCAGGTGAGCGTCAGCGGCGACTTTACTCATCACAAGGACAATGCATCAGTCGCCATCGAGGGCGCCACCAACAATGCGGCAGCGTTTCGGGAAGAAATAAACGGAGAGCATTTCACCGTCAGCGTCTCGCATTTGCCCGCGGGCAAATACAAAATCATCATTGGCGAGGTGGAGACGCTATACGAAGCGCAGGGAGAAAGGCTGTTCGATGTGACTTCCGGCGATGTCGCGTTGGCTACAAACTTCGACATCTTTGCCGCGGCTGGGGGCACGCGTAAGGCTTGTTATATAGCCGGCGCTGTCGAGCATGAAGATGACTCGATTAGTGGCCCGCTGAAGGTTTCGTTTGTTGCGGTCAAGCACGCGGCAAAATTCAACGCGTTTGAGGTGAGGGATGCCTCAGGAGCATCGGTCGCCTCTTTCAACGCTTCCGAGTTGGCCGAACCTTTTTCAACCAGTGCGACTCGGATACCGGATATCAGCGAGCCTTCGACCTGGAGGGATCCGTCGCAACCGTTGCAAGCGCGTGAAGATGATCTTATCCGCCGAATGTCGTTGGCCGAGAAAGTCGCGCAGTTGCAGAACGACGCGCCGGCGATTCCGCGGCTTGGACTTCCGGCCTACAACTATTGGAACGAAGCGTTGCACGGTGTTGCCAACGACGGCATTGCCACCGTTTTCCCGGAGCCTATCGGCACGGCCGCTACGTGGGAGCCTGCTTTGCTTAATCGGGAAGGACATGTTATCGGCGTTGAAGGCCGGGCGAAGTTCAACCAATACGCTTCCACACATAACGGCAACTCCAAATGGTGGAGCGGCCTGACGTTCTGGACGCCGAACATCAACATTTTCCGCGACCCGCGCTGGGGCCGCGGCCAGGAGACCTACGGCGAAGATCCATTCCTGACGGGTACGATAGCCGTGCAGTTCATCAAAGGAATACAAGGTGACGACCCGAATTACATACTGGCGATGGCTTGCGCCAAACATTACGCGGTCCACAACGGCCCGGAAGCGGAGCGTCATCGGTTCAATGCCATGCCGCCGGAACGCGACTTGTATGAGACTTACTTGCCGCAATTCGAGATGGCGGTGCGCGAAGGACACGTGGGCGGTGTCATGGGCGCTTACAGCGCGCTCTACGAAGTGCCCGACTGCGCCAGTCCGTTCCTACTCACCGATCTGTTGCGCAAGGGATGGGGATTTGACGGTTACGTCGTTTCAGATTGCGGCGCCATAGGTGATATTTGGAACCAGCATCATTACGTGAAGACGCCGGAGGAAGCGGCCGCCGACGCGGTGAAGGCCGGTTGTGATCTCTGTTGCGGTGGAGATTACAACGCTTTGGTGCTGGCGGTCCAGAAAGGCTTGATCAATGAAAAGGAATTGGACGAGGCTTTGTATTACACGTTATGGACGCGGTTCAAACTCGGCTTGTTCGATCCGCTTCAAGCTTGCCCGTATTCCAAAATCGGGATTGACCAAAATGACACGCCTCAACACCGCGCGCTGGCGCTCAAAATTGCCGAAGAATCCATCGTGCTGCTGAAGAACGACGGCGTCCTCCCGCTCGACCGTTCGAAGATCAAGCGGATTGCCATCATCGGCCCGAATGGCAACTCGAAGTCGATGTTGCACGGCAATTACAATGGGACAGCCCGGCATCCAATCTCAATTCTGGAGGGCATCAAGCAGGTCGCCGGGAAGAATATCGAAGTCACCTTTGCCCAAGGATGTCCGATTACCACCGTAACCAACCGAGGGATTGCTGCCTGGAGCAGTCAGGATAACAATACGACCCGGCCTGTGCCGGAACTGAACGCCGAAGCCCTCAGTAATGCGGCGGATGCGGACTTGATCGTCTATGTCGGCGGCATCACCGCGGCGCAAGAAGGCGAAGGGTTTGATCGTGATTCCATTGAACTGCCCGAAGTGCAGGAAAAACTCGTGGAAGCGCTTCATGCCACCGGCAAGCCTGTGGTCATGGTGGATTGCAGCGGTTCCGCCATCGCGCTACCGTGGGAAACCACAAATCTGCGCGCGATTCTTCAAGCCTGGTATCCGGGCGAGGAAGGCGGACTTGCCGTCGGCGAGGTTCTGTTCGGTGACGTTAATCCGAGCGGCCATTTGCCGATCACGTTTTATGCCTCGACTACTGACCTGCCCGATTTCACGAATTACTCGATGAGCAACCGCACCTACCGCTACTTCAACGGCCAGCCGCTCTACGCGTTTGGCCACGGCTTGAGCTATACCAAGTTTGATTTCCACCGGGGCCAACTGGACTCAAATAAAATTCCTGCCGATGGCACGGTGAAAGTATCGTTCACGATGAAAAATTCCGGCGACCGCGATGGCGACGAGGTGGCGCAAGTTTATTTCCGTCATGTTCATTCCAGCGTTCCGCAGCCGAAACTCGCTCTGTGCAGCTTCACCCGCGTGCATCTCAAACGTGGTGAATCAAAACGTATCGCCATCGAAGTCCCCGCCGAGCGCCTGCGCTACTGGAGCACAGAGAAAAAACAATACGTGGTTGAACCTGGAAATTATGAATTCCTCATCGGTGCGGCCTCGGACGATATCCGATTGAAGTTGCCAATGATAATCACCGACTAGAGCACTTTCTATTTAAATAGAAAGTGCTCTAGGCCGGCTGCCGGCGTCGTGATTATTGACGACATGCGTGTTCGTAAAAATTGAGGTAGCTTTTACGGCGTCAATTTCGTGATAACCGTCTTGAGTAAAAAGTCATGAACCTCATCATCCGCAGCGTTTTGTTCCAATTTCTCCTCGCGGGCTTGGCTGGCGGTTTATACGCGCAAACATTGTCGGACCTCGGGCCGACCGCGCCAACTCCGGGGCCGAACGACATTTACCAATTCTCCACCCAGGGCAACCAGACGGCACCTGATAATCTGAATTATTACACAGACAACCAGACGGGTCACGGCACCGGTGAGCCGGGCCAGACGTTCACAACGGGCACCAATGCGGCTGGCTACATGCTCACTTCAGTGGCTGTCCGGACGGGTGGTCTTGGCTCTTCCACTTACAATGGCATCAGCACGCTTCAGCCTTATTATTTGCATATCTATTCGATCTCCGGTTCCGTAGCCACGTTGCTCCTGACCTATACTTCCGGCAACATTACATTCAACGACGGTGACTGGCTGAAATGGACCGGCTTGTCTGTGCCGCTATCGGCCAACGCCACTTATGCCTATTCTTTCGGCAAAGCCAGTTCGACCACCGGTTGGGAGCCGATGGCGGTGGCAACCAGCGCCTTGAGCGGTGGCGAAATTGCGCTGATTCCCACCACCGGCGGCTCGATCACCACCGGCAGCAGCCACACGTTTGACGCGGTGTTCGATTTGGGGTTGGTGCTGGCCACCACGCCGAGTGTTAGCCCAGTCACGCTATCGCCAGCGGCCAATGTGCGTGCGGGAATTCAAATGGCATTTACGGCGTCGGTGGCTGGCGCGCCACCGATTTACTATCAGTGGCGATTCAATAGCGGCAGCGGTTTTGTCAATTTGTCCGGAGCCAACACGAACACACTTTCGTTCGTTGCCGCCGTGACCAACACCGGTTCGTATCAACTGGTGCTGACCAACAGCTACGGTGCCGTGACCAGTGCGCCGGTTGCCCTCGTGGTGGCTCCCGCGTTCACCAACATCCCGGCCTCCATGCCGTGGCCGATGCCGACCTACGGGATGAACGTCGGAAATGAGCTGGAGTTGAACTGGGGTCCGCCCAACGCGGCGCTCTTCTACTCGGCCGCCTTCGCCGGTTTTAATGCCGTTCGCATCCCGTGCGCGTGGGACATGTCCGGCGCCACCACCAACGTCAGCGGCGGCGTCACCAACTACGTGATCGCTCCCTCTTACATGGCGCAGGTCAAACAGACGGTGGACGCGGCCATCGCTACGGGCATGTATGTCATGATCAATGATCACTGGGACGACGGCTGGCTGGAACAAAACATTGGAACAACGGTGGATCCCGTCATCAACGCGAAGGTGAAGGCCTATTGGACACAGATTGCCACCACCTTTGCGGGCTACGACAACCATCTGCTCTTTGCCGCGGCAAATGAACCCAACGTGAACAATACTGCGGAAGAGGTCACGTTGATGTATTATTACCAGACCTTCGTCAACGCGGTCCGCAGTGTTGGCGGCAACAACACCAATCGCTGGCTGGTGATTCAAAGCATAGCGGACCCGACGTGGATGAATGCCTTGCCGACGGATACCGTTTCCAATCGGATCATGGTCGAATATCATAATTACACGCCTTCTCTGTTCACGATCATTCATACCGATCAATCGTGGGGCAATGCGATCTACTTTTGGGGCCCGGCCTACCATTATTCCGGAGACCCAACTCGCAACGCCACATGGGGGGAAGAATATGCCCAAGACTCGTTCTATCAACAGTTGGCCGACCTGTATGTCAGCAAGGGCATTCCGGTGATGATCGGCGAATTCCAGGCGGCACCGGCATCTCTTACAAATGCCACGGAGGCAACTTGGAATCGCGATTCCACGCTTTATTGGAACAAATACGTCGCCGAATCGGCGCGTGGGCATGGACTAAGTCCCTTTTATTGGAGCACTGGTGGCAGTCCATTCGACTATACCACGGGCGCGATCAACGACTCGCAAGTGGTTGCTGCGTTGACGGGCGGAGCCGTGCCACCGCCGCCGAACGGCGCTCCCTACGCTGCGTCCGGCCTCACTGCGACGGGAGGCGTTGGTCAGGTCACCTTGTCCTGGGCCGCCGGCAGCGGCGCGACCAGCTATAATCTTTATCGCTCAACGGCAAGCGGCCTCGAGAATTCGAACGCAGCACCTGTCATCACCGGCATCACCGGCACGTCCTATACCAATACCGGTCTCAACAGCGGCATCACCTATTACTATCAGGTCGTCGCCACCAACAGCTCCGGTGCGTCAGGTTTTTCAGCCGAAGCCTGTGCGACGACCTCCGGCAGCGCCGACACGGCGCAATTCAATTTTGAAACGGGCACGCAAGGTTGGTATGGCGGCGGTGGCATTATTTCCGGAGTGGCGGCTTCCACCGCGCAGCACTTTGCCGGAAATCAGTCGCTGGCCGTGAACTTTACCGGCGCGGCATCGGGATCCTCGTCGGCGTCCGTGAACAGCGTGGCCGTTGTCCCGGGCTCGACGATTACCTTCAATGTCTGGATCCCGAGCGGCAGCCAAGTGACGACGCTCCAGCCCTACCTTCAGGACAACACTTGGGCATGGACTAGTGGCTGGTATCCAAGTCTGACTGCCAACGCCTGGAACACAATTACCCTGACCGTGCCGACGAACGCTGTCTCGCCATTACAAAAACTCGGTATTGTATTCATCACCAGCGCCGGCTGGACGGGTACCTGTTACATTGACTCCGTTTCATTGGCCACGACTTCGCCGGACTTCAATCTCTCGGCGAATCCAACCAGCTTGACCGTGAATGGCGGGACAAACGGCACAAGCACGGTCACGGTGACTGCGCTTTACGGCTTGAATGCTTGCTATACGTTGTCCGCAAGCAATCTTCCGAGCGGCGTCTTTGCCTCGTTCACCAACAATCCAAGCACCGGCGGCGCGAGCCTGCTGACGCTCACGGCGTCGAACAACGTCATCTCCGGCACCACCAACGTGACCGTCATCGCCACTGCCGGATTGATCAGCCACACAACCACCATCGCCCTCACGCTGAATTCGATCATACCGCCCAACACGCCGCCGACCCTGGCTCCCATCGCCAACCAGACCGTGAACGTCGGCCAGACCGTTGCCTTTACCGCCAGTGCCACGGACACCGATCTGCCGCCGCAGACGCTGACGTTCGCATTACTTGCCGGCGCGACGAATGCCACGCTCAACTCCAGCAGCGGCTCGTTCTCGTTCCGCCCGCTTGTAACACAGGCGAATTCGACAAATAATTTCACACTGCAAGTTTCCGACAACGGCACGCCCAGCATGAGCGCCACGCAGAGTTTCTCTGTTGTTGTGAATCCGCTTTCCGCGCCAAGTGTCAGCAACGTTTCAGCCGCAGGTGGACAGTTCGGTTTCGCGGTCAGCGGACAAAGCGGACCGGATTACGCGGTGGAAACCTCGACCAATCTTACGCAATGGAACACCGTCTTCGTCACCAACTCGCCCGCGCTGCCGTTCGTCTGGACGGACACGAATTCCGCCGAGCCGCAGCGATTCTACCGTGTCAAACTCGGCCCGCCGCTGCCATGATGGCCGGCAAGGAACTGCTGTGAATGGATGAAAAAATGCGGAAAGCATGGTTTATCTGATGAAAATTAAATTGCTGATGATTGTTGCCTTAGCGGCGCGCGGCTTGGTTGCCCCGGCTCAAATCAATGCGCCGGCGGACGATTGGAAGCCGGCGCCTTACAACACGCCTTAGCGAAAACCTCGTGCAACCCACGCCCGCAGCCGGCGAATTCAAACTGACGGCCTGCGCCGACGGTCGCTGGTTGTTTGTGAAGCAAACCAGTGCGGACGATTCGTTGAACATTCAAGTTTTTCCTTCCCCGCAGCCGTCCTCCACAGTGCCGCTTTTCCAGTCGTGTCGTTAAAAGTGACTACAGGGGGTAACATCCACTTTTCTTTACTGATTTCAACCTATGGAATAGATTATGGGGAGATGATCCAAACCAAGCCTGAACCCGCATTTCCATTCCATCCATCTTGTTGAAAAATCAGCATGAAGCCCAAATGCCTCTCCTTCCATGCCGTCCCGGCCTTCTTGTTCCTGGCCCTTGCGTCGCCCGGCTTCGCTAACGACGACATGTCAATCTTTTCCGGAGTGACCCCGATCAACTGCAACAATGGCTGGCAGGATTGGGGCTGGGTAACGCATTACCTGACCAACAACCCGACCTGGAATGGCAATTATACGATGGCGTTTGCCGCCAGCGGCGGTTATCAGGCCTGGTACCTCGAGCATGATCCGATTGATACCACCATCTACAGTAGCATCAGTTTCCGGCTGAACGGCGGCAGCACCGGCGGGCAGACCGTCGGCCTGCAGGCGCAGGCAGGTTCCAACTGGGGGCCGCAGGTCCAGGTCACCGCGCCCACCAATAGCTGGCAGCAATTCACGTTTTCACTCTCCGCGCTCGGCGTCAACAACATCACCAACTTGCAGGCGATTGAGATTTGGAACAGCGCCACGGCGCAACCCAAGTTCTACATCGCCGATGTCCGGCTGGTGGCGGCGCCCGCTCCGGCCACGGTGCATGTGAACGTTTCGGCGTGGCAAGCGCTGCACACAGTTGATCCAAAGATGATCGGCGTCAATCAGGTCGCGTGGGATGGCGCCATAAGCACGCCGACAACAATCAGTCTGTTAAACGCCGTGGGCAACCCCTGTCTGCGCTGGCCGGGTGGAAGCTGGGGGGATGGTTATCACTGGACCAACGAAGCGTGGATGTACGGAGCCACCAGCGCACGCAACTGGGGATCGTTCTCCCCCAACTTTATCCAGGTCGCCACCAATACCCAGGCGCAAGCTTTTATCATTGTGAACTATGGCAGCAGTGATGCCAGCGAAGCCGCTTGGGGCGTGCGCATGTTCAACATCACCAACCATTGTAATTTCAAATACTGGGAGATCGGCAACGAAGTTGGCGGCAGTTGGGAAGTCGACAACAATACGAATTCGCCCTGGAAACCGCATGACCCGTGGACCTATGCCATGCGGTTCACCAATTATTACGCGCAAATGAAAGCGGTGGACCCGACCATCAAGATCGGCGCGGTCGCCGATATTACCGAGGACGGCACGGCCAATTACACCAATCATCCCGTGGTCAACCCGCGAACCGGGGTGACTCACAATGGCTGGACGCCGGTGATGTTGACGTATATGCGCAGCAACAACATCACTCCGGATTTCCTGATCGAACACAAGTATGGGCCGGCCGACGGCGACACCCAGGACCTGCTTTATTTCAGCTCGATTGCGTCGGACGCCGCCAGCTTGCGCCAAATGCTGTCCGATTACCTGGGCAGCGCGGGAAGCAATGTCACGCTCGAATGTACCGAATGTGGTTTGGGCGGCGACCGGCAGGCCTGCAGCCTCCCGGGTGGCCTGACCGATTTGGACAGCCTCGGCGAATTCCTTCAGACCGAGTTCCACTCGCGTGTGTGGTGGGACTTCCGGAACGGACAAAGCGCCCTCAGCAGTTCGGACCCGTCTTACTATGGCTGGCGGACCAACTCCAGCGGCCAGTATCTTGCCGACGGCGGCATCGTGGACGGCTTGGGAAACATCCCGAGCACCTGTTACCCCACGTATTATTGCGACAAGCTCGTGCCGCACTTTGTTAGTGGCGGCGATCAGGTGGTCGCGGCCACGAACGATTACCCGTTGCTCGCCACCTACTCCGTGCTCCAGCCGGACGGCGCCTTGAACCTGCTGGTCATCAACAAGAGCAGCTACGCGAACTTGACCGTCGCCTTCAACTTGACGGCGGGCTACTACGTGCCCTCGTCCGGCGCCACCACCTGGTCTTACGGCATCCCGCAAGACAACGCGGCCGAAACCGGAATTGGCTCTTGCGATATCGCCCAAGGCAGCCTTTCCAACGCGGCCGCCAGCTTCACCGCTACCTTCGCGCCTTACTCCGCGACCGTGATCGATCTCGTGCCTACGGCCCCGGTGCTGACTGCGCTTCCGGGTTCGCCGCCCGGCTGGCTTTTCTGCCAGTTGCAGGGTTCGTCCGACGTGCCGTACGTGATTGAAACGTCCACAAACTTGGCCGCGGGGAATTGGGTGCCGGTCTCGACCAACACGCTCAATGGTCCCCGTCCCGGGACTACCCAGTTGAATTTCAACACATCGTCGTCGGCCGCGTTTTATCGGGCTGTATGGATGCCATAGGGCAGCGCGCAGCCGCCGACGCAACAAAGCGGATTTTCCAGGTCAAGCCCGGCCTGAACGGACCTGCCGCGCCCGTCAGTGCCGTGAAATGGAAAACCACTTCAGTCTGTGCGGTGGCGGTGTTTTCCGCGTGCGTTTGCGTCTCACAACCGTATTTCGTTTCGACGGTGGGCGACGACGTGAATCCGGGCACGTTGGAAAAACCGTTCGCCACGCTGCAACGCGCGCAACAGGCGGCGCGTCAGAAACGCGGCAACGTTTTTCTGCGCGGCGGAACCTACTATTTGCCCGCGACACTCCTGTTCACCGCGCAGGATTCCGGCACGCAGGACGCCCCGTTGATTTTCCAAAATTATCAAGGCGAGAAAGCGGTTGTCAGCGGCGGTGTCAGGCTCAAAGACCTGGACTGGCAGCCTTACACGAACGGAATTTTTCAGGCGAAAGTTCCGGCGGATTTGCAGACCGAGGAAATTTTCGTCAACGGCGAGCGGCAGATTCTGGCGCGTTACCCGAACTTTGATCCGAAGGCGAAATACTTCGACGGGTTTACATCGGGTGCAGACATCAAGCAGCACGCCAGCCGGTGGGCGAATCCGGCCGGAGGCTATTTACATGCGATGCACCCGGCGCTGTGGGGCGACTTCACCTGGCGCATCACCCGCAAAAACACCAACGGCACGCTTCAGCTTGAAGGCGGCTGGCAGAACAACCGGGGCGGAGGACCGAACCCCAATATCCAGTTTGTGGAAAATATTTTTGAAGAATTGGACGCGCCCGGCGAATGGTTTCTGGATTCCAAAACGCACACGCTGTATTTCTATCCGCCCGCCGGACTCGATTTGAAAAACGCCGTCGTGGAGGCGACGCGCCTGCGGACGCTGGTTGAATTCCACGGCGACGAGGAGCATCCGGTGAAGCGGATCACGTTGCGCGGACTGGTGTTTCGCCAGGCGGCGCGCACGGTCATGGACACCCGCGAACCGCTGCTGCGTTCGGATTGGGCGATTTATCGCGGCGGGGCGATTCTCTTCAACGGCGCGGAAGATTGTGCGCTGGAGGACAGCCTCATTGACCAGGTGGGCGGTAATGCCGTTTTTGTCAATAATTACAACCGCCGCATCGTCATTCGCGGAACACAAATCGCCAAGGCCGGCGCAAGCGGAATCTGTTTTGTCGGCGACCCGCAGGCCGCGCGCAGTCCGTTGTTCAACTATTATCAAACGCACCAGCTTGACGATATTGACCGCACACCCGGACCGAAAAACAGCAATTATCCGGCAGACTGTCTGGTGGACGATTGTCTGATTCACCTGACCGGGCGTGTGGAGAAACAAACCGCCGGCGTGGAAATTGACCTCGCCCAGGGCATCACCGTCCGGCGCTGTTCGATTTACGACGTGCCGCGCGCCGGCATCAACATCGGCGATGGCTGCTGGGGCGGGCACGTCATAGAATTTTGCGACGTCTTTGACACGGTGAAGGAGACCGGCGACCACGGCTCGTTCAATTCGTGGGGACGCGATCGTTTCTGGCGGCCAAACATTGGCGAAGTCAACGCGTGGGTGCGGCAGGTTCCCGAATTGCCGAAACTCGACGTGGTCAAGCCCATCGTGCTCGCCAACAACCGCTGGCGTTGCGATCACGGCTGGGACATTGATCTCGACGACGGCTCGTCCAATTACATCATCACGAACAATCTTTGCCTGCATGGCGGCATCAAGAACCGCGAAGGCTTCGGTCGCGTGGTCGAAAACAACATCCTGGTGGACGGCGGTTACGATCCGCACGTCTGGTATGACAAAAGCGGCGACATTTTTCGGCGTAATATCATGTGGACAGACTATCGTCCCGCGAATATGCCCCGTCCGCCATGGGGCGCCGACATGGATTTCAACCTGGTGCAGAATTACGGCGCGACGACCATCCAACCCGCGACACAGGTGCAGCAACAGAGCGGCCGCGATGAACATTCCATCGTGGCTGACGCGCAATTCGTGAACCCGGCGCATGGCGACTACCGTGTGAAGGACGGCTCGCCCGCGCTGGCCCTGGGCTTCGTGAATTTCCCGATGGACCAATTCGGCGTGCAAACGCCGGAACTGAAAGCCATCGCGCGCGTTCCGCAGTTGCCGCAACCGGAAATGACCGCGCCCGCTTCCGCCGCGCGCGCCGCCGCGCCGGTGACGTGGCTCGGCGCCAGCGTGCGCAACATTGCCGACGAAGGCGAGATGTCCGCCTTCGGCCTGCCCGATGTGACGGGGGTTTTGGTGCTGGACGTTCCGGCGGAGTCGGCCCTGGCCAGAGCCGGGCTGCAAAAAAACGATGTCATTCTTTCCGTCAACGGCGCGAAGACGGCGGACACGGCGGCGCTGCTGTGGCAAGCTCCAGTGTTGCCCGCCGAAGGTTCCTTGAAGATCGGAGTTTCCCGCGATCAAAAGGAAATGGTTGTTCAGTTAAATCCATGAAAATTGCATTTTTTAGGGGTTTTGCGGCTACACGATTTCGATGTCGTGGAAATTGATGACATGTTCAATTCGTTAACTTGCGGTAACTTATTCAGAACACCTTGCTTAAATATACAATATTTTCCAGCGGAACTTTGGAGGCGGCTTGGACGCAAGTGTGAGGTTTCGCTACTCATCTCTGATCCAACTTTTCGATTTTACAGTCTGCTCAAGTAATACAATAAGCACGATGCAATGAAATTTCCATCCTTTCTGCTTGGAGCCATGCTGCTCTTGTCCGCGCTGACGGCTCGCGCCTCGGACGACATGCAGATTTATTCCGGCCGGTTTGACAACGGCTGGGGCGACTCATGGTCTTGGATGCCGCGTTACGGCACGAATAATCCGGTTTATACGAATAATCCGGTCTATGTTTCCAGCAATTCGATGGCGCTGGTGCCCAGCGGCACGTACCAAGGTTGGTGGCTGAAGTCCGGTGCCAGCCTGGACACAACCATTTACACGAATCTAAGCTTTTGGCTGAACGGTGGCGCGACCGGAGGCCAAACCATTCAGGTCAAAGGCGAAACGAACGGCACGGTATTCGGCGGGGTATCGGTGACCGCACCCGCGAACAAGTGGCAGCAAATCACACTTTCGCTCGCTTCGCTGGGCATCAACAACAGCACGAACGTGACTGGTTTGCAGTTTCAAATCGGGACCACCACCACTCCGTTTTTCATCGATGACATGCGGCTGGTGGCCGCGCCGGCGCCGGCCACGGTGCATCTGAACGTAAACGCAACCCAGGCCTTGCGGACGGTGGACGGCAAGGTCTTTGGGATTAACCAGGTCGGCTGGGATGGCGGCATACAGACGCCGGCTTCGGTGACGCTTCTGAATAATATGGGAAATCCGTGTCTGCGCTGGCCGGGCGGGAGCTGGGGTGACGGTTATCACTGGACCAATGAGGCATGGAGCTACGGGAACACCAGCCCACGCAACTGGGGATCGTTCTCCACCAACTTTATGTGGCTTGCCACCAACACCCACGCGCAGGCTTTCATCATCGTCAATTACGGCACCAGCGATGCCAGCGAGGCGGCCTATGGGGTGCGGATGTTCAACATCACCAACCACTGCAATTTCAAATACTGGGAGGTCGGAAACGAAGTCGGCGGCAGTTGGGAAGTGGACAACAACACCAATCCCCCCTATATGGCGCACGATCCCTGGACCTATGCCATGCGCTTCACAAACTATTACGCGCAGATGAAGGCCGTTGACCCGACCATCAAGATCGGCGCGGTGGCCGATACCACCGAGGACGGCACGGCCAATTACACCAACCATCCCGTGGTCAACCCACGCACGGGTGTGACTCACAACGGCTGGACGCCCGTGATGCTGACCTACCTGCGCACCAACAACTGCACGCCGGACTTCCTGATCGAGCACAATTATGGGCCCACGGCGGGCGACACCCAGGACCTGCTTTATTCCCGAAGCTGGTCCAGGGATGCGGCGAACTTGCGCCAGATGCTGTCGGATTACCTGGGCAGCGCCGGCACGAATGTGACGCTGGAGGCCACCGAAAACGGGACGGGCGGCGACAAGCAATGCGTGAGCCTGACGGGCGGCCTCTTTTACGCCGATACCATCGGGCAGATTCTGCAGACCGAGTTCCGTTCGCGCGTTTGGTGGGATTTTCGCAATGGCACCTCGAGTCTCAGCAATCCCGATCCGGCGTTTTACGGCTGGCGCACCAATAGCGACGGCACCTATTTGACGGACGGAGGCATTGTGTATGGTTCTGGCGGGGTGGACGGGGTGGACCACGCCTATCCGACTTATTATGTAGCCAAGCTGATGCCCTATTTCGCGGCGGATGGTGACACGGTGGTTTCGGCAGCCAGCGATTACCCGCTGCTGACGGTTTATTCGGTCATGCGCACCAATGGCGCGCTGACGTTGCTGGTGATCAACAAGAGTTCCACAAACAGTCTGACCGCCGCCATCAATCTGTCCGGGTATCTTCCCAATACCAATGCCACCGTTTACAGCTACGGCATTCCGCAGGACACCGCGGCCCGCACGGGCATGGGTTCGCAGGACATCAGCCAGACCAACTTCACGGGAGCGCAAGGCAGCTTTTCCGCGACGTTCGCTCCGTTCTCGGTCACCGTGATGGTGTTGACCCCGGGCAACCAGCCGCCGCTCGCGCCAACGGGCCTGACCGCGACTTCTTCCAACGCGGCGGTTGCGTTGGCGTGGTCTCCGGCCGCCGGCGCGGACAGCTACCTCGTCAAACGCAGCACCACCAGCGGCAGCGGTTACGTGACCATTGCGAGCGGCGTGGCGGCGACAAGCTACTTGGACACCGGCGTGGTCAATGGCACAACATATTATTACGTCGTCGCCGCGACG
>DATNHM010000072.1:0-11683 GCA_035604955.1 Candidatus Limnocylindrales bacterium
AGCGCCACCGCCACCCTGAGCATGTCGCCGAGCATCACAACACCTTACGTTGGGGGCACGGTGGTTTGGGGTTATGGCGCCAGTCTTTCGGTGGGGGCCATCGGATCGGGACTGCTGAGCTATCAATGGTTCCTGAACGGGTTGGCCATCGCGGACGCCACCAATCCGGTTTTCAACTTGTCGAGCGTCCAGCTTACGAACGGCGGGCCATACTCGGTGGTGGTGAGCAGTGACTTGGGCAGCGTGACCAACACGGCCCTGCTGGTGGTCAATCCGGCGGGTGCGGTGATCGGCATGAGTGCCTCCATTACTATCACGGGGTTCCCCGGCAACACTTACGTCATTCAGTACACAAGCAATCCGGCGGACACCAACTCCTGGATGACGTTGACCAATCTGACCCTGCAGCAGCCGGTCGAGCTGTGGGTGGACACCAGCACCAATGCGCTGGCCGCTCCTCATCGTTTCTACCGGTTGTTGCCGGGGCAATGAGGGGCCGGGCACAGGTACAATGGTGGCAGGAAAGTCTTGGGTTGTCGAATTGCGATTGCAGCTATTGATAACGGCGCGATAAATGTGGGTCGCTGCGGAATGGGCCGGGCGGCTTGAGCAATGTGCTCCCGGCTTCCATCGTGAGGGTGGGTGTCACATACAGCGCAGTCAAATTTTAGGTGCTGCCGGGGGAGGGTGCGGTGACAGTCTCCTGCGAGAACGAGATTACTTTTTCCCTGTTTCTTAATCGGTGGAGCGCCGGGCTTCCACTTAATGCGCCAGCATCGCTCATATTAATCTGACTCTCTGCCCGGTGGTTGGAACAGGCTGGCTTCAAGCCCGGCCATTATGTCGAAGTGCGAATCGGCCAGCCGGGGATTTTGACGCTGCGAACTCAACCTCCTCGCGGATAATTTGAAGGTGGTGGCTGGGGGCGGAATTGACCAAGTTTTCCCGCGTTTGCAGTTCAAATATGCCTGATTCTATTGAGGAATCAAGCTTAATCGTCCTAACCAAGTTATACCGTTTTTAACCCGTTTGGTGTCCGTTTTGGTGTCCGTTCAAAGTTAAAAATGTTTGCTATAAAGTGCGATTGTCTTGTTTGACATTGACTTTTTGTGTCTCCCAAAAAATCGCTTTATAAATGTTGTAGCATAACAGCCATAAACTTGATCATTTTCTGACGCGCCACAAACTATTTCATTTGCCTGACGTTTAATTAGGGATGACACAGGAACATAGTTTCATGCAAATCCGGCGCTGCAATTTAGCGTTGAACCGCCTGAAAAGGCCATTACGCTGAAACTCAAGGCGACTGCATGAAAAGAAAACCCTTACGCAATCACGTTCCGGTATGTAACTCGATTCCGCCAGAAGAACGGCGCGCCAAGTTCGCCGAGATGATCGCCGAGCTGTCCTCAGCCACAATGGACTCGGTTGGCAAAATTCCAGAGGCGGAAGACCCGTCGCCGTTGCCGTCCTTGTTCGACTTGGTGAAAAGCAAATTCGGTCTGCACATTGAGCATAACGCCCCTGAATGGGCCAAGCGTGCAGGGGAAATGGCTTTTGACTCACTGACGCCTCGGCGTCGCAAACGCACGGCGTCCGAACCATACAATGTTGGCTTCGATTCGGGTTACATGCACGGAGCGGACGAACTGCTTGCGTCCATGCCTCCTCACGAACAGGGTATGCAATTGGTGGCGGGAATACACGGATGCAGTGCAATTTTGAAAGAGCACTGGGCAAGGCAACCCTCCGATAAAGCCGCTGATTTCTTTTGTGGATTCAGAGATGGGGAAAAGCTCATGCGCAGCGTGCCGGAGCGGGCGAGGCAAATGGCTCAGAGAACCAAAATCTATCGTGCGATTGCCGCCAGATGGAAAGAAATTGTCCCCGGCGTTCTCCATGACACGGGTCAATTGCATCAATGGCTGCTTTCGCAACAGGTGATTTTGCCCCGTACTGATTCTTCCGAGATTCGGTTGGTTTGCACGAAGATTAGACTTCGTTACAAAAAGCCCGGAAAACCTCGAAAACAGAAAATGTAGCTACTCTCGAAAGCGCGAAAACGTTTTCCTTCTCAAGCAATAAGTCACTATATCGCTCAAGTCGCCCGCAGTAGTGTGGGGACATGCAAGAAAATCCTATATCATCAACCGAAGTGCCGAAACTGGCACTGACACGAGAAGAAGCTGCGAGCGCGCTTGGTATCAGCGCGGCCACAATTGATCGTTTGACCGAACGCGGCTTGCTCAAACCCTCGCGGGCCACGCGCCGTCCGCTCTTTCCGGTTTCAGAGATTGAGCGGTTTCTGAAAGAGACACAGGGCAAGGTTCCCGCGTGAAGGTTCGATCTACACTTGCCAGTTAGAGACCATGAGTGAGGAGCAACATCGGTTCCTGAGATTGCTGGGGCGGCTGCCAGCGCGCCTGACGGCAGAGCAAACAGCCTGGATGCTCAACTGTCAGGCACATGACGTGCCGGTGTTGGTTGCTGCCCGGCTGCTCAAGCCGCTGGGCAATCCGTTGCCCAATGGCGTCAAATACTTTGCCACGGCGGATGTTTTGGATTTGATGGCAGACCGGGCATGGCTGGTGAAAGTGACTAACGCTGTGAGTCAGTTTTGGCAGAAAAAGAACGCTCACAAAAAGGGCCATTCCCTGAACGGCGTAGAGAACGGCCAAACGGTTTTGCCGCTGGCAGTGAAAGTTTAAATCTTTGTCGTCACTGCTGGCTCTGCGCCGACGGGTGCAAGCTGTGTTGCGCCGGTGAACGGCACCAGTTTTTGCTCGCGCTTCCGTTCGTATTCTTCCAACGGCGACTTCATGAATTGTGCAATCGCAACGTTTATGTTGCCGGTTCGATACTCACGTTGTCCGTTGCTCGTATTCTTCCAATGACGGCAAAGTAAATTGTGCTTTCTTGGCATACGCCCGATGCACCGCCTTGCTGTTGTGGCCTAGGGCTTGTTGGGCAAATCGTTCTGGATAGCCAACTTTCTTTGCCCGTTCTGCCCACGCATAGCGGTAGGAGTGCAATGAAATGCCTGTGATTCCTTCACGACGACAACCTCTTTGAAAAAGCGCGGCACGGTGTTTTTCATCCATCGCCACAAGCCGTGGAAATAACAAACCGCTTCCGGGCAAATCCCGCAACACCTCCGCCAGAGCGCTTCCGAAATGAATGATTTGCGCCGTTCCGGTCTTGGCGCGGAAAAAACTCACCACTTGAGCCTGCCAATCAACATCCTCTGCTTTGAGGTGCGCCACGTCGCTTTGCGAACCGCCAATATGCCAGCAGCACCGAAGGAAGGCGCGCATTTCCGGGTTGCGTTCACGGCTAAGAATCAACTCGTGTTCCTCTCTGGTAATCGCGCGTTTTTCCTTGTAGCGCACGACTGGCCAGCGGCGCTTGGGCAACACCGGCCACGGCAGCCAACCCATATCCAGAGCGAAATTGTGAAACCGCCGCAGATAATTATTGGTCGAAACCTTGGCGTTTTCCAAAACCCGAAGAAAATGTTCCGACCGGGTTTCGATCAATTGCAGGTCGCGAATTGAATCGAACGGTTTGGCTATGATGGCGCGTTCGCAGCGAATGCGGTTGCTGCCGGTCTTGCAATTGACGAACTCGACCATGACCTCCTGCCAAGTGCGATTGACAAAACTCTCATCCGCTGCTGCCAGATAGGCTTTAGCGATTTGCAGGTTGATTTCGGGTTGGCGCTGGGCCTGATTCTTGGCCTCAACAAACTGGCGCGCCTCATCCTCGCTGCCGGTGCGCAGGCTGGTGCGCTTGCCGGTGCTCGTGTCCACGCAATAAAAGGCTCCATTGCGGACGCCGCGCCGGATCAAGCGGTAACGTGTTTTCATGCGATCTTTCACGCAACCGCGAAGATAGCCTGAGCCAACTCCGCACTGTTACAGAGTAATGGGAGGGTTAGCGCCCGTTACGCCGATTATTGACGGAGTGGGAAAATTGGTGTCCGTTTTGGTGTCCGTTTGACCCCTCAACCACGCAAGCCTTTGCTGCACTCACAGTTAGAAGTGGTGGCTGGGGGCGGAATTGAACCGCCGACACAAGGATTTTCAGTCCTCTGCTCTACCAACTGAGCTACCCAGCCAATTACCGGAAATCACCGCGGAACCGGCCAAATAGAGTACGCTCGGTGGAAAAGCCGGGGCAAGCAATTTCGTCAGCAGCTCTTTGAATCGCATCGAACGCAGATGGCACGGAGACGAAAAAACTTAATATATTCCGTTCCCCTTGTTTCCTTCGGCCAGGTTCCTGCCGTCACCTTGCCGGTCATGCACGAATACTGCACCGATAGCTGAAGGTGAGGCTTTAATCCGGCCTGAGACCGGTCAATTTCTCGAATTGAAGGCAACTATTAATAAGCCAATATGCGATAAAACCGATTGGCGGCTGAAGCGGGATCCGTGATGGTCTCCAGCGTGTCGTTGCCGCCAAAGAGCCCGCCCAGATTCGACCAGCCCGGATCGGTCACAGCGTTTTTGTATTGCAGCTGGTAGGAATGCCAGGACTCGGTGGGCACGGTGATGGCGAAGTTCGTCCCGGTGCCATCAAGACCGGCGATCAGAGCAAACGTCGGATTCAGCCACAGGTTGTTGGCCGTGGCCGTCGTGACAGCGGAGCTGAGCGTTGCGCCGGTGCCGTTGATGATATGAGTCATTTCACTGCCGGTTTGCGCGGTGATAAGCACATTTATCATATCATGCACATTGACCTGTTGAGATCCGGTTGGCGTCTCGATGGTATTAAAGCATTTTACGTTTGAGGTATTAAACACACCATAGACGCCAAGCCCGTAAGCCTGATGGCTCGTGACACCGTTTGCGACTTTGTAGGACGCATACCCGTTCACACCATTATGCGTCCAGGCGCTCTGACTCGGCGCGTCATAAGGCAATTCGGACTGGTAAAAATAAACTCGCCCCCAATTGCCATTCCACAACGTTTGATACTGCTCATGATGTTCGACGAAAAGACCGTAAATGGTCACGTTATTGCCATTCACCACCAGGCCGTTGTTAGACGCATTCTGAGTCCAGCCTACTCCGGTGCCGTGATCCGCCCGCCACAGCCAAATATTGTCGCCGATGACATTATTGGCATTGATCGTGAAGCAGGTCGTGGTGGTGCCAACAAATTGGCCACCCACCCGGCTGTAAACGTCATACAGGCAAATAGGGTCTGCAGAATGATCCACGGAATTGGTCGCCATCCCCACTTCCAACAACGATGGCGATGCTGTGGTTCCAGCATCGAAGATAATATCCGATACCTTCACCCCATTAACATCGGAGATCACCATGGCCGGGTTTCCATTGGTCGGCACCAGGGTAGGCAACCCAAGCCCGAAGACGATCGTATCGGGATTCGTCACCAGGATGCTGTTCGTCAGATGATAAATTCCGGGAGTCAAAATCAAATTCAGACCGGAATTCAAGGCGGCGTTGATGCTTCCTGCGTTGTCCGCTCCCGCTTGGGCAATGTAAAACTGGCTGACGGGGACTGAAACTCCGGGAGTCGGGCCGCCGGCCCAGGATGTTCCAACGCTGTTAGTCCTCAAATTGGGCACCATGACGAAGAAATTGGTGTTACTGTCAACGTACAAGTAGGGCTTTTGCCTGATCAACGGTACATTGGTGAGCACTGTATATGAGGGATAAGGACCCGGCCAGGTTTGCGGAGGCGGACTTGAATCGCCAAGAAATACAAAATTCCAATTCCCGGCGGACCAGCCCGTATAGCTGTTGTTTCTGGAGAGCCATTGTTGCTGCCCGATGGGATTGACACTGCCATCAATCCTGGAATCGGCCAGGAAGCCGCCACTTGCCCAGTTCTGACTACCGCTCCACTCGCACGTGTACAAGTTGTTTTGGACATGCATACGGCGAAAAGAGGTACCCTGTGACACAGCCCACATCGTGTAGCCGTTGGTTGAAGACACGGCCAGGTTCTCAGCGGACAGCCAGAAGTTGCAGGTGGCGTTGCCATTCGCCAAAAATGCATGACAATCCAGCGTGCCATTTATTTTGACATTGTCCGGCGACAGTCCCAAGCCCAGCACTTGCATGTAGTAGCCCAGATTGATGGAGACGTTATAAGTTCCAGGTTCGAAAAGAACGGCGTACCGGTTGGCATCGAACTGGCTCGTACTACCGTTATTCTGCTGGGCAAAAAGAGTGTTGAGAGTGTTCTGAATCGTGGCCGTCGGCGTGGAAGGAGTGAACAGGAAAACATTCGGGCCGAAGTATGGGCCGGCGGGATTGGTAACAACCGTATTCGTCGAAACGAACACAAGTTGAAGGGCATTGAAGTCGCCTTCGATGTTTCCCACGTGACTGACATTGGCGTTAGACGTCCAGGTGAAGGTAATGGTTCCCAGGGCTCCCACGACTATGTTACTGAAGACGACGTAGTCAGCGCCTTGTATAAAGGAAGTTAAACTCGCCGGTGTGTTACTGGTGGTCAGCGTAACGGGAGCCATCACCGGAGTATAGACCGTAAAGGTCGTTCCCCGGGTACCGTCGTTATTTATACCGTAAAGAAACAGGTTATAAGTGCCCGCCGGAACATTATTGAGCGTATCTGTCCGAAGAGCGGCATTGTTGTACTGATAGGGCTGTTGCAACGCCGCCGGAGTTCCTTGAGTTCCCTGGGTGCCATAGGTGCCACCCATCTGGGATGTTAGCGTTATGGGGCTGGCGGTGATCCCATCAGACAAAAGATTTGTAGCGCCGGTAGTGCCGTTACCAACAACCGGGTTCCAATAATTTTTGCCTGGATCAGAACAGGCGCCTTGTCCGGAATAGTTGGCAGCACCAGCACCGCCCGGCACGTCGAAGTTGATGACTTGAGCTCGGGTCACCAAACCGCATGGACCAACGCAGAAGGCCGACAAGATTAAGATTCTCCAGGCAGTGTTCATATTCTCAATAAACTAATGCAAAAGATTGGTGGACAATGAATCTGTGGAAATATTCGGCGTCTGGGAATGCAGGTTGAAACTGCCCCACACCAGATTTAAAACAGCAAGCATTGCTACATAATGAAATCGGGAACGACACCGGCAGTTCATGAAATACTGGTGATATTTGATAAGGAATTGTTTTCAAACAGGTGGGCGTCATTGAAACATTGCCGCGTCAGGACATTTGTAGAATATAATATCACAAGCAATGTAAAGGTCAATTCCAAATGGGCCAAGGCAAAAAGAAAAACTTCGGCCATCAAACGATGCCGTTCACAGCCGGGTTGGGTGGCTATGGACGCCCAGTCGAGACGGATTTGTTCACTGCGACTTGAAAAACAGAGCAAACATGCAAAACAGGTAAAAAGGCAGTAGAGGGATAGCTTGGTAATGACGCTGCGCCGCAATGTCGGGAAGACTCGGCGATCTGTCCCGCCCCTCGACTCCTTGTCACGTCGTCGTGGAACAAGATGGATCCGTCATTCGTCCCTTGCCCTTGGTCCACTTGGTAATTATTGCATTCGCCGGCACTCATGCCATCTTGTAATTGTTGGCCGCTTTAAGCGTATGGAGATCAATTCTGACACGGTTTTGGACAACCTGGCCCGCATGGTTCAGGTCATCCACAACGACCGGAGGTTGCAGACTTGGTTTTTCCAACTGGCTCACAAGTCCGCCGTGGAAAGGCGTAACGAAATTTACTCGGCGGTTGAGCGAATGCGGGCTGAGGGAAAAGATGCAGATTTGGCTGCATCGTTTCATTTGCTTGCGGATGCCAGGGTGTTTGAAGCTGCCCGTCTGGCTGTCGCGAAATTGCCAGCGCCAAACAACATTCCAAGTCGGCAAACCGTGTCGCAGTGAGTCATTTTCATTGGCAGGGACGACGCGCCGCCCCCACCCTCAACTTTCGACTTTCAACCCTCAACTATTTTATATTCAAAATATCCGGCCAGTTGCATGAGATTGCGATGCCGAAGGTCCGCTTCGGACAGCAACAGCGGGAGCGTATCGAGATCTTCCGGCTCGCCCAGTGCGTGCCAGCTCTCCACCCGGATATTATTCAGCAATTGCAACAGAACTTCCCGCTCATCCACGTTCACCGATAGTCGCCAGCCAGCCTTGCCCGGCTTTAGCCGGGCCGCCAGCAGCTTCCTCGCCTGCCGTTTTAAGTCCTGCCGGTGTTGGGCCAAGGATTCGTTCAGCAACCGTTCCCGTTCCGCTGACTTGGGATCGGCGCCGGTCCGGGAAATCTTGACGACAGTGGCCGCCGCCAGCGGGAATTCCTTGACGAGCGCGCGCAAAAGTATTCCTTCATTCTGGTTCAACTCGTATTTCCACCCTGCCCCGCTCTGTTTGAGCAATCTCATTCCGCCGGCTCCATCGTGGCCTGCAATTTGTAGCCTTGCAGTTGGTGGACATAAAACTCGGCCCGCTCCGCGCTTTCGCGGACCAGCACGCTCTTGCCCTTTTCATGCACCTCCAGCATGTGTTTCTCCGCCTTTTGCCGGTTCCAGCCAAACACCTTCATAAAAACATGCGTCACATAGACCATCAGATTCACCGGGTCATTCCAACAAATGACAAAAAACGTGGGTGCGAGGTCGTCCTGGTTGCGGGTCTTCTTCCCGGTCGTCGGCTTCGGGATGGTGACAGGCTCCAGAACGTGCGGCATAAGTTTTCAACGGCTTAATTTGGAACAGCCGGCCGGCCCCGGCCAGCTTTTTTAATCGCGAAGAACACAAAGAGCGCACAGGGGAAAATTATGTCGGGAGGGACAGTATGTTGCCGTCCCGGAAAATTGGGTTCGCGGCACGCCGAATGTGGAGTTACCGCCAGAGCAACGCATAGCCCAATGACTGCGAACCCTGTTCGAGTTGCTGTATGTGCTGGCTGACCTGCTCGGGAGAAATCGAATCGGCCAGAGACTGATATTCGTACTCCATCATGAGCTGCCCCCCCGTACACCGATAATCTTTTCGGAACGTAAAGGCGGAATCCGAAAAGGTTTTTTGTTCCGCACCAGCCGGCCAGGCTTGCGGCAGGGTCACTTCCGTGCGCAAGATTTGGTGCTGAGGATAACTGATTCCCAGGGGCATCTGGCGATCGGTGTCCACGGGCTTTTTCAACAAAGCGGCGATGGTCGAAGGGTAAAATTCGCAGCGATACGTCCCGTCCTTGTCCGACCGGGTCCACGCTTTATCAATCGAATAAGATTCGGTGGTTTGAACTCTATCCTGCTGCTGGTCGTCCTCGATGGTAATGGGCGATGACATTTTAATGCCCGGGTACAGACTGGAATAGAAGTGTGTGTAGTTCTTTTCGACGTCGCTGCGCTTCGTGGTGGCAAAAAGTTCCCGTAGATGGTCGGCATCGCGGCCTTCCGCGAGGGTGACCACCTTCAGGTCGGCCGGCTCTGTTACTCCCCGTATCCGAAAATACTCGGTCGTGGTCGTCTGCGGCAAACCGGTCGCCTGCGGGATCACGGTCAATCCCGTGGTCAGGGGAGAAATGACCAGGCCGCAGCCGTAGTTCGGCAAATAATGCGCCGCGAGCGGCCCGCGTTGATAATTCAGGGTCGGATCGAGCCAGTAAGTCTGGCCGTTGCATCGGACCACGGCGATGCAGTGGTCAAAGGCGCTGGCCGACGGCCGCCAGTCCCCGATCGCGCGCCCCGAAGTGGCGTTCACCAGCACCGGACAGGCTTCAATGCCCAACGCGCGCAGAATCGTGACGAACAACAGCGACTTGTCCTTGCAATCGCCGAAGCGCCGCGTGAAGACCACCGACGGGTCGGCGGGTTCTTCCGTGCTGTTCCCGATTTCAATTCCGAAATAACGCACCTCGTCCTGAACAAACCGCAAGACGGTCAAAATCTGCTGCTCCTGACTGGAAATTTGCTTCCATTCTTCAATCTTCCGGGACAGGCCGGGCGAGCAGGGTGCAGTGACCCGGAACAGCGCCGATGCCCATTGATTCACTTCCGCCCAGGTTTTGAAATCGGTCAGTTGCACCCACGGATCGGGGTCGTACCATGCCGGCAGGGAGTCTTCCAGGGCAACGCCGGGCACTTGCCTTAAATCCCAGAGGTATTCATTGGTCTTTTTCCCCGTGGCCGCCACCGGTTGAACCGAGCATCCATGCGTTTTGGCGTAGAGCGGCTTCTGGCCCGGCCACAGCACCCGCGTCAGCAGGCGATCAACGGGTTGCTCCAGTTGCACCGGAATGGCGCAGGAAAAATGCCCGTCGAAAACTGAATTCGTGCCCTTGATCGAATAGGCGTAGTCAATAATGTCCCCGACGCGAACGTCGTCCAATACCAGAACGACGGATTTTTCGCCGTTCAAAATGGATTCATCCAGCTCCCGTTCCGGTTGCACAATTTTGACATTGTTGGTATCGAGGCGATCCTCATGCTGGGTCCCGCGCCAGACACGCACCCAGTGTAATGTCACGGATTGGTAACCCGGGTTGAAATCCATCGTCAGGGTTGCATCTTTTTCAACGCCGGCCACCGTGAGCACCTGCCGGACGGAGTGAACGAAAGTCTCGGTTTGCAGGGCGTTGATTTGCCGTTCCAGCAGCAGCCAATGCTCATCGGCACTGGCATCGAGGAGGCTGGTCGAGGATGGCTCATTGAAAAACTGGGGCTTTACCCAACCACTGGGCGGTGCAAACCCTACGTTGGAAAGATCGGCAGCATTTCCCTGAATCGCCGCCGCCAAAACCCCCATACCGCAAACCCGCCGGAGGCGAGGAGCGATAAGCCTTACCGAATACAAAACTGACCGCCGCATTTCCTGCCGATGATACCAAATAACTTGTGTGTTGAATACGGTTAAGTGAGTTGACGGGTGGAGATGGCTCAATGTCCCCGGACGCGCGATCGTAGCGGTACGGAAAGGCACCGGGATTTAAACTTCAACTCACGGGGACTGGAGACGGAAAAAGCCGGACTTGCCATTCACTTGGTTGGTGAGCACATCATTGCTACTGACCGTGGTAATCCCACTGGTGACATTGCTCCAGCTTCCGGAGGTCAGGTTGGTGCTGGTCTGTAAGGTGTAATTGGTGGCTGAAGATGGCCATGAAACGACGACGTTGCTTGGGTTGACAAGCTTGATGTTCAGGAAGACAGGCAGGTTGGTTTGCGCGGTCGTGTTTGTGATCATCAGACTGAAAACCGTGGCGCCGTAAATGCCCTCGCCAAGGTATCCAGGAGGAAGCGTTATGGTGGCAAAGGTGCCGCTGTGCGAGCCGTAGTCAAGCACGGCAAACGAATTGCCGACGGCCGGCATAAATCCATTGAGCCAGGTGGCGCTGGCTGTCCCGTTGAGGGCCACATTGCCTGAGACATTGATTTGCCCAAAGCTGGCCAGGCTGCTTACGCCAAAAGCCAACGTGCCGCCAGCGTTGGTAAAAGCCCCGCTGAAACTGAGGATTCCCGCCAACGCATCCACCGCGCCGGTATTGGCAAAGACGACCGAAATGGTGGCGGTGCCGCCCGCTCCGCCGGACTTGCGGAAGGTGCCGGCGTTGTTGAAAATCTCATTGCCCGCGCAGTATTCACATTGGATGCTCGCGTTGGTCTGCAGGTCCCACAGCGCCGCCGCCAGATTGTAAATCGCGCCTTTGTAGGTAGGGCTGTTGTTGAAGACGCCCAGATTGGCCGTCCCGCTCATCGCCACCGTGCCG
>DATNHM010000073.1:0-14725 GCA_035604955.1 Candidatus Limnocylindrales bacterium
TTATGGCGAAAATGCGTTGACCGTCATCGACGGGATCAAAAAGAAACTGAAGGAAATCGAGCCTTCACTGCCACCCGGCGTGAAAATTGTGCCGACCTACGACCGCAGCGAGCTGATTCGCAATTCGATCGCCACGCTGCGGGAAAAGCTGATCGAGGAAAGTATCGTCGTCGCCCTGGTCTGTCTTGTGTTCCTCTGGCACGTGCGCTCGGCCCTCGTGGCCATCGTCACGTTGCCGATCGCCATCGTGCTCTCGTTCCTGCCGATGCAACGGCTCGGGCTCACCTCGAACATCATGTCGCTCGGCGGCATCGCCATCGCCATCGGCGCGATGGTGGACGCGGTCATCATCATGATTGAGAACGCCCACAAGCATCTGGAGCGCAACCAGGGCAAAAAGCCACATTGGGACATCATCCGCGACGCCGCCGTCGAGGTGGGGCCGGCGCTGTTTTATTCGCTGCTGGTCATCACGGTTTCATTCCTGCCGGTATTCACTCTACAGGAACAGGAAGGCCGGTTGTTCAAGCCGCTCGCGTTCACCAAGACGTATTCGATGGCCGCGGCGGCGCTGCTGTCCATCACGCTCGCCCCGGTGCTGATGGGCTGGTTCATCCGAGGCAAAATTCCCCGGGAGGAAAAAAATCCCATCAACCGCTTTCTCATCTGGCTTTACAAACCGGTCGTGGACCTGGCCGTCAAGTATCGCTGGCTGGTGGTAGTGGGCGGCGGCCTGATTGTTGGCTGGGTATTTTTCCCGTGGAACTCGCTGGTGGCGCTGCTGCTACCGCAGGGACGGGTGCAGGAATGGGCGTTCAAGGCCGGCCCGCTTTTCCCTTATCAAAGCATCGGCTCGGAATTCATGCCGCCGCTTTACGAAGGCGATTTGCTTTATATGCCGACGACCTTTCCGGGAATTTCAGTCACCAAGGCGCGTCAATTGATTCAAGTCACCGACCGCATCATCAAATCGTTTCCGGAAGTGCAAACGGTTTTCGGCAAAGCCGGCCGCGCCGAAACCGCCACCGATCCTGCGCCGATGGATATGATTGAAACGACCATTCAATTGAAGCCGGAAGGCCAATGGCCGGTGGTGGATATCCAGGACGACAACGGCAAAGTCATCGCGCATCGCCGCCGCACGCCGGACGAATTGGAGCAGGCAATGAATGCCGCCATCGTGATTCCCGGCCTTAACAATCTCTGGACCATGCCCATCGCCACGCGCATCAGCATGTTGTCCACCGGCATCAAAACGCCCGTCGGCATCAAAATCGCCGGACCGGACCTGAACGAACTGGAACACATCGGCACCGAGGTTGAGGCCGTCGTTCGCCAGGTGCCCGGCACCGCCAGCGCCTTTGCCGAGCGCATCACGGGCGGGCGCTACATTGAATTTGAAATCAATCGCGACGCCATTGCGCGTTACGGTCTGACCGTCGGTGACGTGCAGGACGTGCTGTCCATTGCGCTAGGCGGAATGCCGCTGACGACGACCGTTGAAGGCTTGCAACGCTACACAGTGAATCTCCGCTACGACCGCGATTTCCGCTCCGATTTGCATGCGCTCAAACATGACATTGTCATTCCCACACCGACGGGTGCGCAGATTCCACTCGGCGAACTCGCCAGCATCAAGGTCGTGGACGCCCCGATGGAAATCAAAACCGAGGGCGCCGTGCCCAACGACTGGGTGTATGTGGACATCCGCGACATTGACGTGGGCACCTATGTCCAGAGCGCCATGCACGCGGTGAACGCCGCCATCGCCGCCGGCCAGATCAAACTGCCGCCCGGCTATAATTTATTCTGGAGCGGCCAATACGAATACATGCTGCATGCCAAACAACGCCTGTTGATGGTCGTGCCACTTACGCTGCTCATCATCTCGCTCATCATTTATTTGAACACGCGCTCGTTGCTCAAGACCGCCATCGTGCTGCTGGCCGTGCCGTTCTCGCTCGTCGGCGCCTTCTGGACGCTGTACCTGTTGCACTACAATTTGAGCGTGGCCGTCTGGGTCGGCATCATTGCACTGGCGGGGCTGGACGCCGAGACCGGGGTCATCATGCTGCTCTACCTCGACCTCGCCTATGACGAATGGAAACAAAAGGGATTGATGCGCGGCCTGGGCGATTTGCGCGATGCGATTTACCACGGCGCGGTGAAACGGCTGCGCCCGAAAATCATGACCGCCTGCGTCATCATTGCCGGCCTGGCGCCGATTTTGTGGAGCCACGGCACCGGTGCGGACGTGATGAAACGCATCGCCGCCCCGATGGTGGGCGGTGTGATTACCTCTACCATCAGCGTGCTGGTGGTTTATCCGGCCATCTATTATCTGTGGCGCTCGCGACATCTCAAGCCGGTTGACCCGAAAAAATCCGGCGGACCGGCCGATCCAGTGTCAGTTTGAAGGTGAGAATAAGCGGCTGCGTGAACGCGTAATAAAACAGCGAGTTGGTTAAAACTAAAGAATGACATCTGATGGAACACCTTCGTATTGGGTTCACGATTTAAATCCGTTTTTAGTGCGGTTTACGGATTCATTGGGCATTCGCTACTATGGGTTGGCCTATGTGTTTGCATTCCTCATCGCAGGATTTCTGTTGCATTGCTACTGGCGGGCGAAACGTTCGCCGCTTAATCCCAAAGTTCAGTCGGATTTGATGATAGGTGTTGTCATCGGTGTGTTGCTGGGCGGGCGGCTCGGTTACTTTTTGCTCTATTCTCCGGTGACGTTGTGGCGGGAACCGCTGGCATTATTGCGCGTTCGGGATGGCGGGATGTCGAGCCATGGTGGGTTTGTGGGTGTTTGCCTCGCACTGGTTTGGCTGGTGAGAAAGCATAAGCTCGCGTGGCGATCAACCGCCGACATACTCGTGACGCTCGCGCCGCCCGGTTTGTTTTTGGGACGTGTGGCAAATTTTATCAACGGTGAGCTATGGGGCAAGGTGGCTTATGTGCCGTGGGCGGTCATCTTCCCGAAGAGTGCTCCCGATGGCACGCCGGTGACAGAAATTCCGCCGCGTCATCCTTCGCAACTTTACGAAGCCGTGCTCGAAGGATTGTTCCTCACCATTTATACTCAACTGCGTTTCTGGCGCAGCCCTGTGACTCGCGAAAGACCGGGCCAATTGGCCGGTGAATTTCTTATTCTCTACGCGGTGGTCCGCGCCATCGGGGAAGTTTTTCGTGAACCTGACGCTTCGTTATTGTTCGGCTTGAGCCGGGGCACGTTTTATTCTCTGTTCCTGGTTATCGGTGGGCTGATCCTTTTGGGAATGAGCCGTCACAAACCGCACAATTCCACGGAGAAACCAGGAGGTTAAAACCATGAATTGGCTCTGGCAAAGTTCATATCATGCAGCCGCGATGGTCTGGGAACACTCTCGGCGCTTGGTATCCGTGCTCAAGCCCCAAAAGCAGCTTCAATGGCAATCTGGCGACGGTATTTAGCAACCCACCGCTAGCCGGATTTTTCCTGACCTGCTATCCTGCACAAATCTGTGCGCGTAATATTCCGTGTTCTTCTGCTCGTGGCTGCGCTCATCGTGGTCGGCGTGTTGGTCTGGCAGGGAATGACGGCGGGTGGCAACCCGAATCCCATCGCTCCGAACACCAGTCCAACAGCCGCGCTGCTCAACATCGGCGTGCTCGTCTTCCGCGAAGGATTGGAATGTATATTGGTGCTCACGGCCATCACCGCCAGCATGATCGGCGACCGGCAACCACATCGGCGGCCGGTAATGGTTGGTGCCGGGATTGCCTTCATCGCAACTCTAATCACCTGGTTCATTGCGGTGGGAATCGTCCACGACCTGACGGGCAGCATTTCGGCGCTTGACCTTCAGGCGGCCACAGGACTGCTGGCGGTCGTCGTTCTGCTGGTGGTAATGAATTGGTTTTTCCACAGGATTTATTGGGGTGGCTGGATTTCCAGTCACAATCGGAAGAAAAAAGAATTACTCATCGGCGCAACTGACGCGGGCGTATCAAAGGTCCGGCTGATGTGGGGATTGGGCCTGTTGGGATTTACCTCGCTTTATCGCGAAGGCTTCGAGGTTGTCCTGTTCCTGCAAAGTTATGATTTGAAAATGGGCGGCAAGGTGATTTTGGGTGGGGCACTGCTCGGATTGTTTTTCTCCGGCATCGTCGCGGTGCTCACCTTTGTGGTGCATCGCCATTTACCCTATCGCAAAATGCTGATTTTAACCGGCGTCATGCTGGGTGTTGTGCTGCTGGTCATGGTTGGTGAACAGGCACAGGAGATGCAACTGGCTCATTGGATTCCGACCACGCCGATTGGCCGGTTGGAAAACATAATCCCTCCGTGGCTGGGCCTTTGGTTTTCGGTCTTTCCAACGAGGGAGACGCTGGCTGCCCAATCGTTCGCCGCCATTCTGGTGCTCGGTTCTTATTTTGCGGCCCGACACCTGAAAATCAAAATGCGACCTGAGGCTTAAATATTCCCCCAACCAAACGGCTGTTGAACGCCGACGGTGAAATCGGTATTGTCCGCGCATGGGCACGCTTTACTACGGCGACAACCTCGACATCCTCCAGCGTTACCTCAAGGACGAGACGGTGGACCTGGTTTATCTCGACCCGCCTTTCAATTCCGCGCAGAACTACAACGCCTTCTTCCACGAAAAGGATGGCACCGACGCCGCCAGCCAGATTCACGCCTTTGAAGACACCTGGCATTGGGACATCGAAACCAAGAAAGCCTACGATGCTGTCACCGAACAGCCCGGCAAGGTCTCCGACGTGATGCAGGCGTTCTACACCTTTCTGGGCGGCAACGACATGATGGCCTACCTCACCATGATGTCCTCGCGCCTCGTCGAACTGCGCCGCGTCCTCAAACCCACCGGCTCGCTCTACCTCCACTGCGACCCGACTGCTTCGCATTACCTCAAGCTGCTGTGCGATGCGATAATGGGGAAAGATAACTACCGGAACGAAATCATTTGGAAACGTAGTAGTTCTCACAGCAGTGCGAAACGTTGGGGTCCTATCCACGACGTGATCCTTTTTTACGCAAAAAGCGGCGAGACGATGTGGAACCGGATATTTCAAGATTACGACGACGATTACGTCGAAAAATTCTACAGACTCTCAGACAAAAAAGGCCGTTACCAACTTGATAATCTAACTGGAGCCGGAAAACGAACCGGCGACTCTGGAGCGCCATGGCACGGCATTAATCCAACCGACAAGGGCCGCCACTGGGCAGTCCCGGGCTTGCTCCTAAAGGAATTTGTTACTGATGTCCAAGCAGCGGAAATGACGACGCAGCAGAAGCTAGATGTGTTGGACGAGAATGGCTTGATCCACTGCCCGCCTTCTGGCGGCGTGCCGCGAGCTAAACGTTACCTGCGCCCTGACAGCGGGGTTCCGATTCAGGACGTAATCACTGACATTGACGCGATTTCCGCTCATGCGAGTGAACGCCTTGGCTACCCGACGCAAAAGCCTGTGGCGTTGCTGGAGCGGATAATCCAAGCCAGTAGCAATCCTGGAGATCTTGTTCTCGACCCGTTCTGCGGCTGCGGCACGACGATTGACGCCGCCGAGAAACTTGGCCGCAAATGGATTGGCATAGACATCACGCAATTGGCCACCTCGCTCATCAAAAATCGCCTGCGCGACACCTACGGCGACAAAATCGAAATCATCACCATCGGCGAACCGACCACGCCGAATGAAGCCTCGATTCTTGCCGAGCAGGACAAATATCAATTCCAATGGTGGGCGCTTGGACTGGTCGGCGCTCGGCCGGTCGAGCAAAAGAAAGGCGCGGACCACGGCGTTGACGGCAAAATCCTTTTCCGCGACGACCCGAAAGCCGCCAAGCCGGAACAAATCATAATCCAAGTCAAAGGCGGCAAGACCGGAGTGAAAGACGTACGCGATTTGCGCGGCGTGCTGGATCGCGAGAAAGCCGCCATCGGCATTTTGATTTCCCTGCAACCACCCACCGGCCCGATGGAAACCGAAGCCGCCAGCGCCGGATTCTACGAGCACAAGACGAACCGGCAGAAATACCCGCGCCTCCAACTCCGCACGGTGAAGGAATTGATGGACGGCAAAGGCATCGAACGCCCCACCAGCGCCGCCGCCTCGGACGAAACATTCAAAAAAGCCCCGACCTCAAAACGCAAATCAGCGGAAGAGCAAGCCTTGCCGGGGATGTGAATTGGGCCAGCAGATTGCGAAGAAGCTGGTGTGAAATGACCAAGGCATCGATTGCCTTAATACGACATGGCTGTTAAAATCCATGCTACCATGCAAGACGAATGCACTTCTGACTGCTGCAAGTCCGTGACCCCGGCCAAAGAGTCAGCCTCCGACATCCATGCTGGACGGCGGATTGAATATATCAGCCTCGCATGGACTTCGTTTGAAGCATTGGCGGCGGTGGCGGCGGGTGTGCTCGCGGGCAGTATCGCCCTCATCGGATTCGGAGCGGATTCCGTGATAGAGATTGGCTCAAGCGCGATTTTGCTTTGGCGTCTGAATCACGAGTTTGGTGAAGAGCGCGAGCGCATCGCGCTCCGGCTGGTCGGCGTCAGTTTTCTTTTACTCGCGGTCTATGTGGGTTGGGAAGCCGTTGAATCATTGGTAAAACATCAGCCGCCGGGCGTCAGTTATTTCGGCATCGTCTTTTCAATTCTCTGTTTGATTGTCATGCCGTTGCTCGCCCGCGCAAAACGACGTATTGCAGCACGGCTCGACAGTCGCGCGATGGAAGCCGATTCAAAACAGAGTTCAATTTGCGGTTATCTGGCGGCAATTCTGCTTTGCGGCCTGGCGCTCAACGCGCTGTTTGGCTGGTGGTGGGCCGACCCCGTGGCCGCGCTTGTCATGCTGCCAATTATCATCAAAGAGGGTGTTGAAGGGTTACGTGGTGAAACTTGCGGCTGTCATTGAAAACGCAATCTACCGGCTATTTACTACCTGTGGCGTTCGCGCGTTTACAATAATTCCAACACCCGCCGCAATTCCGCGTCAGTGTTGTAATAATGCGGCGAGAGCCGGAGGTAATTATTCCCCGCGCGGTCCGTCCGCAACGACGCGACCATACCTGCCTCCGCCAGTTTTTTGTGCAGCGCGGTGAGATCTTTGCCTTGCTGGTGAAACGAAACTATGCCGGTGGCATTTTCCGGTTTTGCGTCCGCGTTCAAAACCGTGAAACCCCTGGACTGCAGGGCGGGCACGAGCCAGGCGCGCTTGCGCAGCAACTCGGCGGCAATATTTTCAACGCCGATTTCCCGGGCCAGTTCCATGGCGGCAATCAAGCCGGCCAGACCCACCAGATTGTGCGTGCCGGCTTCGTACTTGGTCGCGCCACTGCGGAAAACGATTTTTTCCTGCGCGACGAAATTCGGGTTTTGGACGTTGTGCCAGCCGTAAATCGGCGGCGTCAGCCGGTCCTGAACCTCATGCCGGACGTAAAGCACGCCCGCACCACATGGGCCCAGCAGCCACTTGTGCGCGTCGGCCGCCAAGAAATCCACATATTCCACCACCGTCGGAAACGCGCCGAGCGTCTGAATGGCATCGAGGCAAAAAAGAATTCCGCGTTCACGCAAATATTTCCCGATGGCCTCAATTTCAATCCGGAAACCGCTTATAAAATGACAGGATGCCAGGGCGACGAGCCGCGTGTTTTCGTCCACCTGCCCAGCCACGTCCCGCGGCCGGATCACGCCGAGACCGCGCGCGTTCAGCAGACGCACCTCGACACCGCGGTCGGCCAGCGCAATCCACGGATAAACGTTCGACGGGTAATCGTCGTGGTAAATGAGAATGTTGTCGCCCCGGCGGAAATTCAGTCCGGCGGCGACGAAGCTCAATGCGAGCGACGTCGGACCGACAAACGCAATTTCGTCCGGCCGGCCGTGGAGCAACTGCGCCGCGAGTTTGCGTCCTTCGTTCACTCGCTGCGGGAAAACCAGCGTTTCCTGATCATTGGTCGTGCCGCGCAGTGCACAATCGGCAATGGCCTGCGCCACGCGCCGGGGGAGCGGGCAGACCCCGGCGTGCGCCAGAAAAATTCTGTCGCACACGACCGGAAATTCATTCCGGCGCAGTTCCTCGTTGGCGAGTAATTCAGTCAATGTCATGGAGCGAAATTAGTGCGTGGAAGTCTGGCGCGCAAAGCGGAACTAGAAGTGGCTCAGTTGATTGAGCTGATTGAAATAATTCGTCCAAAACCGGATCACAATGTAACCGACAAAAAGCACCACCATGAAATAAATGAAGCGGGGCACCCATTTCGAAACGAGATGGAGTTTGCGCAGGCCTTCCTCGCTATAAAGCCGGTTCAAATGACGAAGAGATTCATCCAATTTGCCGCTGACCTCGCCGCTGGCATAGAAATTGGCGAACATTTCCGGAAACAACCGGCAGGCGCGCACCGCCTCGGACGGCATCTGCCCGGCAGTCATTTTCGGTCTCCAATCAGCCACGGCGCGGCGCAAGGCAGGTGAACCGCTTGCCGCCGCCGCCAACTCCCAGGCTTCAAAGATGTTGACGCCGGCACTGATGAGCGCTTCGAGCGCCGCGGCAAGGCGGGACAAGGCAAGATAATGCCGCGCTGTTCCCAATACGGGAATAAACCTGAGAACCGATTCCACTTTTGTTCGCCAGGCCTCATTGTGCCGGTCTTGAGCGGCATAAATCAGGAAGGCGGTGGCGGCATAGAGCGGAATCAATCCACCGAACAAAACCAGTAGCCAGGGACCGGACCAGAGGAATTCGAGGAGGGTGGACACGAAAACAGCGAGATGAAAGACCGATACCGGATATATCAAATCGGCGATGGTCTGGCGGATGAGCCGGGCGCGTTCGTTGTAATAATCGGCCAGCAGATGGGAACAGGCATCAATCCGTCCGCTGCGTTCGCCGGCTTCAATCAACGCCAGATCGAAGGCGGGGAGCCAGCCGAGCCGGTGCAAGGCGTCAGCCACCGTCGCGCCTCGGGCCAGTTCATCCAGAAGTCGTTGTAACGGCTCGCGATAAGAGCGGGAGGGAGGACCGCGCTTGATTTGTTCCAATGCCGCAATGATGCCGATACCGGCGGATGTTAGCTGGGCGAGTTGGTGAAACAATTCGGCGCGCTGATCCAATTGCCGGGGCGTGACGATAAACGGCATACGCCCGCCAGGACTCAGGCCGCCACGCGGTCGAGACTGGCCTTGAAGTCGCGCTTGCTGCGGGCGCCGACAATCTGGTCGGCCACCTGGCCGTTCTGGAAAACCAGCAGGGTGGGGATGGCCCGGACGCCGTATTCGGCGGCCAGCGATTGCTGCTCATCCACGTTGACCTTGCCGATTTTCACCTTGCCATCGTATTCGTCGGCGAGTTCATCCAGCAACGGCGCGATCATCTTGCACGGACCGCACCATTCGGCCCAGAAATCCACGAGCACGGGCGCGGGTGATTGCAAAACCTGCTGGGCAAAGTTTTCCTGCGTGAGCTTAAGAATGAGAGGAGAGGCCATACGTCAAAAAAACATTTAAGGTTCGAACAACTTCTGAAAATCTCAAGTGGTCGGGATGAGCAGCATCCAGACCACCGTGACCAGGGCGAACAGCCCGGCGGCGGCCGCGATGACTACGAGCATTTGATCCAAACCGCTCATGGCCGGGGTCGCCGCCGCCATGGGGCGTTGCATCGCCGGGGCGGGACGCGCCTGAGTGACCGGTGCGGCAGCCGCTGCGCGCGGAGCCGCCGCCTGCGGCGCCGGAATGGGAGCCGGGATGGCGCTGGGCGCGCCGGTCGGACCACCGGGCGGTAGCGTCGGCAGTTTGATGGTCGGCGCGGCCGACGGCTTGGGCGGCAAATTAATGCGGACAGTTTCTTTCTTGGGCTGGACTTTGCCGGTTTCTTTTTTCGGCGGCAGCACAGCGCCCGGAGGAATGTTCGGAGGTGTCTCAGCCATAATCTATGTTGGCTAAAGATAAACGTCATCCCGCGAGTGTCAAACCCTTATTCAAAAAACCGGACGGGCGAACCCGCCGGCCCGCTCACGGGAGCGACGGGCGGATACTACTGGCGCTCGCTGCGTTCACCACGGTCGTTTCCCCAGCGTGACGGACGCTCCTCACGCGGGCGGGCGACGTTGATGGTGAGCTGGCGGCCCTGGAATTCCTTGTTGTGGAGCTGATCGATGGCGCGCTGCGCGGCTTCGGCGTCGGCGAATTCCGCAAACGCAAAGCCACGGGATTTGCCCGTGGTTTTGTCGAGCATAAGATTGACCGAGGTCACCGCGCCTGCCTGGGCAAAATAGTCCTGCAAGTCGTTTTCCCCGGTTTGGAATGAGAGGTTGCCGACGAACAATCTGGTGGGGTTCATAAATATACTGCGCCCGCTCAAGGAAACACGTGGGAGGACTGCACCGGCAGGTTCACTGAATGTCGCTTTCTAATGTGTTACACGAACAATCTGTCTGGTTGACACCAACACCGTTCATTCTTTGAACGAGCGCCGTTGTTTTAGCATAAATGCCAATAAAGTCAACAAAAAGTGTCGGGTCCTAAGCCTTTTCGTCAATCAGTTCCCGCCGGGCGCCGCCAAGCAGTTGCTCGATGAAACTGGTGGAATAAACCCCGCGCCGGAAATTCGGATCCTGCATGATGGCCTGCTGGAAGGAAACATTGGATTTGATGCCCGTAATCATATATTCCGACAGCGCGCGGTTCATGCGGTCCATGGCCTCGCGCCGGTCATTGCCGGTGGTAATGAGCTTGCCGATCATGGAATCATACGTCGGCGGAATGGTGTATCCGGCGTAAGCGTGGGTGTCCACGCGCACGCCGCGGCCGCCCGGCTGAAAATACATCTCAATACGGCCGGGGCTGGGGCGAAAATCATCGAACGGATCTTCGGCGTTGATGCGGCATTCAATGGCGTGACCTTTGATTTGAATGTCCCCTTGCGAATGGCGCAACGTTTCTCCCATCGCCAGCAGGATCTGATAACGCACCAGATCAATGCCGGTGACTTCTTCGGTGACAGGGTGCTCAACCTGAATCCGTTTATTGAACTCCAGAAAGTAATAATTGCCCAGATTATCGACGATGAATTCCACCGTGCCGGCGCTGGTGTAGTGGGCGGCTTCGGCAATCTTGACGGCCGCCTTGCCGATTTTGTCCCGCAATTTGCGAAAGCGATGTTCCAACAACGGTGAGGGCGCTTCTTCAACCACCTTCTGGTTCCGGCGCTGAATGGAACAATCCCGTTCACCCAAATGAATGATGTGTCCCTTGTGATCGCCGAGGATTTGAATTTCTATGTGATGCGGATTTTCGATAAACTTCTCGATATAGGCGCCCGAGTTGCCAAACGCCTTTTCGGCTTCCGAACGCGCCGTATGATAGCCCTTCACCAGGGAAATATCATTGTGCGCCACGCGCATGCCTCTCCCGCCGCCGCCCGCCACCGCTTTGATCATTACCGGATAACCAATGCGCTTGGCGATGGCCAAGGCGTCCTGTTCCTTTTCCACCGCGCCATCCGATCCCGGCGGGATGGGCACGCCGACCTTCTTGGCGAGCAATCGGCTGACCGCCTTGTCCGCCAAGGATTGCATGGCGCGGGGGCTGGGGCCGATGAAACGGATGTTGCAACTGTCACAGACCTCGGCGAAGTGCGCGTTCTCGGCGAGAAAACCATAACCCGGATGAATCGCATCCACATCCGTGATTTCGGCCGCGCTGATGATCCGGTCAATGCGCAGGTAACTTTCCGCCGCCGGCGGGCCGCCGATACAGATGGCTTCATCGGCCATTTGCACGTGCATCGAGTTGGCATCCACCTCGGAATAAACAGCCACGGTCCGGATATTCAACTCCTTGCAGGCCCGAATAATCCGGACAGCGATTTCACCGCGATTGGCGACCAGAATCTTCTCAAACATGGATTTTCAGTGAATGTGGAAATGCTTCAGCGGGCGTTCTTCAAGCCGGACGCACCTTGAACAAGGGCTGGCCGAATTCCACCGGCTTGGCGTTTTCGACCAAAACCTGCGTAATAACACCCTTGGCCTCTGCTTTGATTTCATTCATCACTTTCATCGCTTCAATGATGCAAACCACGGTGTCGGGATTAACTTCCGAGCCCACTTCAATATAACTGGTGGCTTCAGGCGAGGGCGCCCGATAAAAAGTGCCAATCATCGGGGACTTAATCTCAACCTCGCCGCTTGCCACCGCCGGGATATTTCCAGGCGTAACAGCGGCTGGAGCGGAAATAACCGGCTGAATCGGAGGGAGCGTCGCCGGATCCTCATAGGGAGCGGCCGAAGGTGTGGAACCATTAAATCCACGCTTCAACCTGATCTTGGAATCCTGCCTTTCCAGCTCGAACTCCGTGATGGAGTTTTTCTTCATCAGGTCAATTATGGCCTTAATATCTTTAAGATCCACGATTCGATTTCGTTAAAGTTGTCTAAAATCCTGTTTCTATCTATAAGCAAAAAAGCAGCAGCCGTGTTACGACTCTGCCTTGTGTCAGTTACCAATTTGAAACATTCTATAACTCGGCTGTTCCAACGTCAAGAGGCAAAGTAGAAAATGATTTCAGCCATAAATCAACCGATTAGCCGCTACTTTTTATAAACGTTAACGTCAACGGATGCTTCGAGTGCCAATAAATATGATTTTTGGCCAAATCCGCTGATTTGCCCACGACAAACTGGGGCTATGAGCGATTTATGCCTGAATTTTTCGCGTGCGTGAATGTTTGAAAGGTGGATCTCGATGGTAGGGATTCCTACCGCCACAATGGCATCCCGTATTGCAATACTCGTGTGCGTATAGGCGGCGGCGTTGAGGACAATTACGTCAAATTTTCCCCTGGCATGCTGAATCCAATTTACCAATTCACCTTCCAGGTTGGACTGGCGGAAGTCCACCGTTACTTTAAGATCGGCGGCGCGCTTGCGGACTTTGGCTTCAATATCAGCCAGCGTCTCGCGTCCATATACCTCCGGCTCGCGTTGTCCCAGCAAATTCAAGTTCGGCCCGTTCAAAAACAGAACTTTCATGGTTTGAATGGAGATTAACCGGGGCTGTTTGGCGTGTCGAATTGATTTGGGGTGAATTTGAAGGCGGCTGCAGGAGAACAAAACGCATCGCATCGGCCTTTGGTGCCCGCGACAGGACTTGAACCTATTAACAGGGTGTTCTCACCACTTCCCATGATTGCCTCTGGTTGTGTATTCATTGCCCTTCAATATACACGAACATACAATGTTTGCAAGCACTTTATGTGCATTTTTGGGAAGCGGCGGGAAGATAACTGTGTGCAAACCGTGTGCAAGAAAGGCGGCTGTGCAAACTTTGTGCAAACCAAACTCGCCCCGGAATCTGTGCAAACTTGTGCAAAGATTTTGGCCTGCCGTGGCGCGTGGCTGGCCTGTAGCGCGTCCCGGCCATCACCGGGAAGGAAAGGCATCATCCGGGGACTAAAACTTGCCTGCGGCCAAAGGCGACGGCTAACGCAACACCCGCAACAAACGCTTTGGGTGAACCGGATGCACCGGCGAAAGATCGGCTTCATTGAAGGCCAGCAGCAAGGCGTCTTCGTCAATGTCCAGCAGATGCTTGTCGGAAGTCACCAGCAGAGGAATTTTCGCCAGCGACGTTTCGGCCAGAATCAGGCCGTCGTTAAATTCGTCTTCGGGCAGCAGACGTTGCCGGAGCAGGCCGCGCACGAATTGCTCGCCGATGGCTTCCGCTGTCGAGTCCAGGTCGAAGGGACGGATGCCCCATTGCAGTAGGCGGGTCAATGCCGTCCGCGCTAGTTCCCGTTCCGCTGCGCTGCCGCCGTGGGTGAAAATGAGATGCAATTCGTGCGCCGCCGTGGGCGGCAAAACCAGCGCGTAGCCTTTGCGCTGGAAAATCTCCCGAAAATCGTGGGCGAAGTCTTTGTCGGCGGCGAGATCAAAGACGAAATTAGCGTCGAGCGAGAGTTGCTTCTTTTGCGCCGCCATAGATCATCGTCATTGCCCCGTTGAAATGTTCCCGGCGCTGTTCCGGGGTGAGTTTGTTCGCCAGCTTGCGGGCTTTGGCGGCCAGACGGCTGCCGGGAGTTTCTTCCGGGTAGTCGGGCTTCTTTGGCGTGGCTCGTTGTCGTTGTTGCACAAGCTCAATTTCCCGTTTCTTGGGAATGTTGTCAATAGCTGTGGCGCGGATTTTTTCCAGCGTGGCGTTGTTCACGACTGCCCGCCGCGCTGGTGACGCAGCAGCGAGGCCTCGACTGACGGCCAATGAAAAAGTATGCGACGCCCGCCCAGCCGCACGCACGGAATTTTGCCCGATGTGCGCCAGTTGAACAATGTGCGGCGGCTGATTGGCAACCGCGCCAGCAATTGCTTTTGGTTAATGAAACCAGCATTGCCTGCCGTGGTCTGGTTTTGTTCGGCGCGGATGCCAGTGTCCCGAACGTCCGCACTGGCTGGCGGCACGACGCTCAAAAAATCTTTCCGTTCACCATTCATACACCGGAGACTTTGCGCTAAACAGCGACCGGGCGGGTGTGTCACGCACGCAGGATTTCAAAAGCACCTGACACATTGCCGAAATGGAAAGTGTCCTCTCAATCTGTCCAATCGCATCCGCGAAGCAGGCAAATCGGTTCACACTTGATCTGCAGTGGACTGGCATTCGCACGGGTGCAACCTACCGGTTTTGGACGGGACACGCCTTACTCC
>DATNHM010000074.1:0-33840 GCA_035604955.1 Candidatus Limnocylindrales bacterium
GCGTCCAGCTTGTAGAACGTCCGTTTGCCCTCACGCCGCGATTGCACCAGCGCCGCATCCTGCAGCAGGCCAAGATGCGTGGAAATGCGCGACTGGCCGAGCCGCGTGATTTCCTGCAGTTCGTTCACGGACAGTTCATCCCGCTCCAGCAGCGCCACGATGCGCAGCCGCGTCGGGTCGGACAGCGCTCGCAATGATTTCAAGGTTGAGGACATGATTTGTCGCGCGCCAAATTATTTTGAAAAACCGTTTGACGCAGTGGCAAAATTATATATCATCAAATCCTGATACGTCAATATGTTGTTGATAAATAATTAAAACCAAATTCCATGAGCAAAAACTTTATCTTTTCATCCGAGTCCGTCGGCGAAGGCCATCCGGACAAGGTGTGCGACACGATTTCGGATTACGTGCTGGACGCCTGCCTCGCGCAGGACAAGTTCAGCCGCGTCGCCTGCGAAACTTACGCGAAGTCGAACCTCGTCGTCGTCGGCGGCGAAATCACGACGAAGGCGAAGCTGGATTTCAACGCCATCGCGCGGGAGGCCATTCGCGAAATCGGCTACACGCACGATGACGACGTTTTTCACGCCGACAAGGTTTTGATCATGAACGCCATCACGTCGCAGTCGCCGGACATCGCCCAGGGCGTGGACGCGCGCGCCGCTGAAGGCAAGGATACCGCGGAGCAGGGCGCCGGCGACCAGGGTTTGATGTTTGGTTATGCGACGACGGAGACGCCAGAGTTGATGCCCGCACCCATCATGTTCGCGCATCAACTGGGCCGTGAACTCACCCGCATCCGCAAAACCGGCAAGGTCAAGTGGCTCCGGCCCGATGCCAAGAGCCAGGTTTCCGTCCGCTACGTGAATGACCAGCCCGTCGAAATTACCAACGTGGTCATTTCCACCCAACACGCGCACGATGCGAAGCATGAGACGATCAAGGAATTTTGCATCGAAGAAATCATCAAGAAGACTTTACCGAAAAATCTGCTCACCAAAAATACTACGTTCCTCATCAACCCGACCGGCCGGTTCGTGGTCGGTGGACCGCAGGGCGACACCGGCCTGACTGGGCGCAAAATTATCGTGGACAGCTACGGCGGTATGGGCCGGCACGGCGGCGGCGCCTTCAGCGGCAAGGATCCGTCGAAGGTGGACCGCAGCGCAGCGTACATGGGCCGTTATGTGGCCAAGAACATCGTGGCCGCGGGCCTGGCGACCAGCGCGGAAATCCAGTTTGCCTACGCCATCGGTTATCCCGACCCGGTTTCGGTTTGCGTGAATACTTTCGGCACGGGCGTCGTGAGCGACGAAGCCATTGAAAAAGCGGTCTGCGAAGTATTCAGCTTCAAACCCGCCGCCATCATCAAGCAACTCAACCTGCTGCGGCCGATTTACGCCAAGACCACCAATTACGGTCACTTCGGCAAAACGGACCCCGATATTACCTGGGAACGCGCGGACAAGATTGAAGAACTCAAACGCGCCGCCGGCAGCGCCAAAGCTGACGCGGCGTCCGCCACGGTAAAGAAGGCCGCCTCCGCCAAGCGCGCGGCAAGAACGCAAGTGTCCGCCTGACGATCTACTTTCAACATTCAACTCTCAACTGACCATGACAACCATCAAACTTTCACCTTCACGCACCAGGCCCGCCAGGCTCAACGGCAACGGCGCGAAACAGGATTATTATGTTCGCGACCTTTCGCTCGCCGACCTCGGTCGTCGCGAAATCGAGGTTGCCGAGCAGGAAATGCCCGGCCTCATGGCTGTGCGCGCCAAGTACGGCCCGCAAAAGCCGCTCAAGGGCGTGCGCGTTTCCGGGTCGTTGCACATGACCATCGAGACCGCCGTGCTCATCGAGACCCTGGTTGAACTCGGCGCTTCCGTGCGCTGGGCGAGCTGCAATATTTTCAGCACGCAGGACCAGGCCGCCGCCGCCATCGCTAAAACCGGGGTGCCGGTGTTTGCCTTCAAGGGCGAATCGCTCGAGGAATACTGGCAGTTCACCCTCGACATGCTCACGCATCCCGGCAACAAAGGCCCGCAACTGGTCGTGGACGACGGCGGCGATGCCACGCTGCTTTTGCACAAAGGCTGCGAAATGGAGCAGGGCGACAATTGGGTGAACACGCCCAGCGACAGCCACGAGGTTTCCGTGGTCAAAAACCTGTTGAAGAAATGCGCGAAAGAGCGTCCCGGCTGGTTTACCCGGGCCGTGAAGGATTGGAAAGGCGTTTCCGAAGAAACCACGACCGGTGTGCATCGTCTCTACCAGATGCTCGAAGCGAAAAAGCTGCTCGTGCCCGCCATCAACGTCAATGACTCCGTCACCAAATCGAAGTTCGACAATCTCTACGGCTGCCGGGAATCACTCGCGGACGGACTCAAGCGCGCGCTCGGTGTGATGATCGCCGGCAAGACCGCCCTCGTCTGCGGCTACGGCGACGTCGGCAAAGGGTGCGCGCATTCGCTGCGCGGGTTCGGCGCGCGCGTCATCGTCACCGAGATCGACCCCATCAATGCGCTGCAGGCGGCGATGGAAGGATTCAAAGTCACAACCATCGAAGACACGCTCGGGGAGGCGGACATTTATGTGACGACGACCGGCAACCGCGACGTCATCACGCTCGAACACATCCTTAAGATGAGAGACCAGGCCATCGTCTGCAACATTGGCCACTTCGACAACGAGATTCAGGTGGACCGCCTGAACAACGCCAAGGGCGTCAGCAAGGTGAATATCAAACCGCAGGTGGACCGTTACGATTTGCCCGATGGCCGCGCCATTTACCTGCTGGCTGAAGGCCGGCTGGTGAACCTCGGCTGCGCCGAAGGCCATCCGAGCTTTGTTATGTCGAACTCCTTCACAAACCAAATCCTCGCGCAACTGGATTTGTGGAAGAACAAAGACACCTACAAAGTTGGTGTCTATCGTCTGTCCAAGAGATTGGACGAGGAAGTCGCCCGACTGCACCTGGACAAGATCGGCGTGAAGCTGACGAAGCTCACCAAGAAACAGGCCGATTACATCGGTGTGCCGGTGGAAGGCCCGTACAAGCCGGACCACTACCGGTATTGAGCGAATTCAAATCTCGAATACGAATTGAAATCGGTCAACGTGCTGCTGACGCAAAGCTTTTCAACGCATCATCACATGAATCCGATCATCCTCGCCAAATATCGGAAGGTGGATTGGGTTTTCGCCGTCTATAAGGGCATCGAGTTGCAAGCAATTTACCTGATGAAACCGGCAGGTTTAAGGCCGTATTTTTCAAAATGGGAATCAAAATGGCATGAATCGGGCGGCAAAGACATCAACAACCCCAAAATTCCCGTGAAGTTTGTCGTGCAGCGCGGAAAGTTGGTTTATCGAAAACCGTCTGGTTGATAGAGCACCACCGGCATAGATTCCGACGTAACCGCGCTTTCACAAGCGCGGCTACAACCTAGGCGAACGGACAACCGTTCGCCTTTTCCTTGGGGTGGCCTGTTCAATTATTTAGAGAATGCAGCGCTCGGTCCAATTTTGAAAGACCTCATCACGCAAAGTAGCCTGCCGCTAAAATCGGTCGAATCGGATTTTGCCGTGGATTCCACGGGCTTCACGACAGCGCGGTTTGTGCCGTGGTATGACCATAAATACGGCGTGACCCGCCAAGAGCATGACTGGGTCAAAGTCCACTTGATGTGCGGCGTAAAAACGAATGTGGTGACTGCGGTCGAGATTCACGAAAGGGACGCCAGTGACACCAAAATCCTGCCGTCGCTGGTGGCAAAGACCGCCGTAGGGCATCGTGTAGTACATGGAGGACCGAAATATTGGGAACTGCAACACATTACGCTCGCGATGGTCGAGGAGTTGCACCAACTCAGTCCGTTCGACCCAGAGCATCTGCCGGAGGAGATACTATTGACCGAGGCGTTTCATCGGCGGTTTCCGGACCTCCCGCAGATTGGCTGTTTCGACACGGCGTTTCATCACGAGATGCCGCGCGTATTGTGAGGTTCGGAATCCTTCCTCATGCGATTTTCCTGGGAAATATCGAATATTCAGTTTCCAACTTTATTGTTCTTTTACATCTTGTTGTTGTCTACGTGCAATTAAGTACGCAACTTTCAAATAAAGTGCGCTACTAGCAATTAAAGTCCGCTACTTTTCCTCGTGTCCCGTTGGCGTTGTTGCGAATGGTAATGTGATGCGAAACGCGATGCAACAAAGTCGATTTCGGTTTGACTCGGGGTCCAAAATGGACCCTCTGTATTCACGGAATAATGTTGGTTGCCACGTAGTGTTTCTCAGTCCGCCGGCGATCTTAATTCCGCTTCTGGCAGGCCAGGCGCAGTGACTTTCACGACGATGGGACCACTCTGTCGCCCGCTTTGCACGATGGCCAGCGCACGGCCATTGTGCAACTTGCGCTGACGTGCGGTCAACGGCGTCATGTCCTCCTGGTTTCCGTTGTCCAAGGCCAGCAGCTGCCCCGTACCGGAGACCTCTACCGAACAAATTGCGTCATGATTCTGGACGAGCACACCTTTGGCGTCCACCAAGCGGATTTCAATTTGGAAAGCGTCTTCCCCATTCGCTGCCAGCCGCACGTGATCAGGAATCAAATCCAGTCGCGCCGGCTTGCCCGCCGTGACTAGGCGGTAAACGACATCTTTGCCAGAGCCGCTGCCGACGGCCTTCAACTCGCCGGGTTCAAAATGCACGCGCCAGCGGCGAATGCGGTCTGGCGCGTCAGCCAGGCTTTTCTTTCCGAGCGACTTCCCATTCAAGAACAACTCGACGGTTTTGCAGTTGGAGTACACCTCGACAGGAAGTTCCTGTCGGGGGTCATCGGTCCAATTCCAATCGCTCCGCATGGGTTGCCAGCCGAAATCACCCTGCCAGCTTTTGGCACCGTGATTGGCCGCGCGCGAACGGACACCGATGTAAACCATCGGCGTTTCTGACCAGAGCGACTCGCGGAAGTAGGCTCGCGGCTTCTCAAATCCACAGGTGTCGAACAGTCCGTCGTCCCAGCCACGCGCCGGCCATTTTTTTGCCTCGCCGAGATAATCAAATCCCACCCACAGAAATTGTCCGGGCACGCGCGGGTTTGTCGCGCACAGTTCGGCATAATCCAATCCGTAACCGGTTTCGCTGAAGAAGAATTTACGGTCCGGATAACGTGCCAGGTCCGTGAGGAACGGGTCGAATTGATAATTGACACCGACAACGTCGAGCAGGCCGGCCAGCCCGGTGGCGTCGGAGGCGGGCAGATTGGCCAGCGCCGCCGTCACGGGCCGCGCGTCGTCGTTTTCACGCACGTCGGCGATCAGGCGCCGGGCAATGGGAACGAGGGTGGTGGCGGAAGGTTTGTTGGAATCATAATTCTTGTCCGTCGGATAGCTGAAGGGATCACCCGGATAATCAATTTCGTTGCCGATGCTCCACAAGATAACAGAGGGATGATTGCGATCACGTTGAACCATATCACGCAAGTCGCGATCGGACCATTCATTGAAAAATGCAGGGTATTCCGGACGCTGCGACGGCGCGCCAATGTTCCAGCCGTAAATCCATTTGCTTTTTACCCCCGTCCACTCATCAAAGGCTTCGTCCATGACCAGCAACCCCAGCCGGTCGCAAAGGTCGTAAAATTCCGGCGCCTTCGGATTGTGCGAGCAACGAATGGCGTTGCAACCGATGCCCTTGAGCAGGCGCAGGCGGTGTTCGAGGACCCGGTCCGGCACGGCGGTTCCCAGCGCGCCGGTGTCGTCGTGCAGGCAAACGCCCTTGATTTTGAATGGTTGGTCGTTCAGAAGTAAACCGCGCTGGGCGTCAAAGCGGACAGAGCGGATGCCGAATTTTGTGTCCAACCGGTCCATGACCTTATCGGGGTCCCGAACCTCGGTAACAGCGGTGTAAAGCGACGGCGCATCGGGCGACCAGAGTTCCGGTGAAGCGATTTCAGCGGCCTGCGTAATTTTGCCCGCTCCGTTGGCGTCAATCTCGTCCGTGTGGTCCAGGGTTGAAATCTTTTTGCCATTCGGGTCGAAAATTTCCGTGACTAAATGGATGTTGCATCCTTGATTGCTGTCGTTGCGAACCCACGTCTGTATTTTCACCCGTGCTTGCTGCGCCGTGACTTCGGGGGTGGTGATATAAATTCCGTAGCGCGCGACGTGGGTTTGGGCGGTGACGATCAACCAGACGTGCCGGTCAATCCCCGAACCGGGATACCAGCGGGAGTCGTCGCAATCCCGGTCGCAACGGACGGCAATGACATTGGTGTCGCCGAAATGCAGCCAGGGCGTCAGATCGTAAGCAAAGGTCGAGTAGGCATAAGGCCGTTCGCCAAGGAAATGGCCATTGATCCAGACCTTGCTTTTCTCCGAAACGCCGTCGAATTGAACGCTGACGAGCCGGTTGCTCCAGTCAGCAGGAACAACAAATGTTTTGCGATACCAGCCGATGCCGGCGGGCAGGAACGCGGTGCAACTGTCGTTGGTTTCAGAGAAGTCGCCCTCGCGACTGTAGTCGTGCGGCACCTGCACCACGCGCCAGCCGTTATCAGGAAAATTTTGCGCGGGCGCTCCTGTCGCATCCCCGAGATGGAAGCGCCAGTCAAAATCAAAATTCTGTCGCAGCCTGGGTGAATTCGCGGCCAGAGCGGTCCCGCCGACCAACAACAAAGCAAAGATAAATTTAAGCACGTTCATGGTTCGGGTCAGAACAGTCTCAAGCCGGTTCGATCAGCCTCAAATTAATTTACGGATACGTTAACCGAAAAAAAACGCTGCCGTTGTTGCCATTAATTGGAAGGGCGATCCAATTTGTGCCGGTGGAATCAGGGACCAAAACCCAGTTGGTGCCCAAACCGGCTTCAGGCGGGTTTGTCTGAACCTGCAATTTCCAGCCGGTGTGGTCTGCGGGCCAGTTGAACTGGAGGGTATTGCTGCTGAGACTAAAATTAAGCGGGACGGAGTTGGTGGACACCGGCCGCGCGCCGGCCTCAGGGGAATAGCTCGACTCCTCGCCTAGGACGTTCAACCCCGTGACGACGTAAAAATAAGGAACTCCATTGGTAACCGAGAAGTCCGTGAACGCGGTGTTGGTCAGAACGTTCGGGGTGATCCGGGTGTAGGGGCCGCCCGAGGTGGAACTGCGATAAACGTTGTAAAAACGATCACTGCCGGTCCAATTCAGCGCGACGCTCTGATTGCCGGCGGCGGCGGTCGGGCCGCCGGGCACGGTCGGCGCGGCGATGGACACCGGTTGATAAGGCTTGATCAGGCGCCAGCGGGTGTTGTTGTTTTGTGTGGAGGCACTGACCGTACCGAACGTGATGGCGGGCGGCGTGCCCGAGGCGTTGAGGTTTTCGTTCCAGAACGGATTGGCGATGAAGTAATAACCTGCGCTGTCCGGGCCGGTCAACGTCCATTCAACCAGCGAGCCGGTGGTTCCCACTGCGGCCAGCGTCGGCGCGCCAAATGAGTCCTGCAACCGCCGCCCGTCGTTCAGCGAGATGATGTACCAGTGATTGGTTGTCGGCGCCGGCAACAACGCCCATTGCGCCGAGGCGTCGCGCCAGTATATGTCCTGCGCCACCGGTGCGGAAGAGGAATTTGTCGAGGTCAGGCGGAAACTTGTGGCGAGGTTGTGGATGAAATACGGCGTGCGCGCCTGCAAATTGGTGTTCCCATCCCAAGCCGAGTAAAGTTCGCCGTAAGGCGTGAGCGTGGAACCGTCGGACTGGAAGAAATTTCCGCGATAACCGGCGGTGACGCTGACGTAGGGCGGATTGGGATTCGAACCGCTGAATGGGAAAATGGCGTAACGCTTGAACCATTCCTGGCCTTCAGCCAGCCACAGAAATTCCGCCAGAAAATTGTAGTCGTCGTCTTCTGTCCAGCCCTGGTTGCCGCTCCAATCCACCGGCGAGAATTCCGTCAGCCAGACCGGACGGCCATAGGCGTTATACTCCGATTGCAGGTCGCTGATGACCGACGAGGCGTTCGGAGGGACATACAAATGCACGGCGGTGTAGTCCACGCGGTAACCGTTGGTCGCGATGGCCTGATAGAAACTGTTTTCCCATGAATCCTGCTCGTTCTGCATCGCCGGGCCGACCAGAGGAACGTTCAGAGCTTGAAGCGACGGCCACAGTCCAATCGTCTGGCTGACGGTCATGTTTGCCTGGCTGGGATTGTCCGGCTCGTTGTAAGTCAGCAGATACGCCGGCGGGGATTGCGCCAGCCAGCCGGGATCGCGCGATTGCAAGTCGCTCAACGGTTCCCAACTCGCGTCATGAACCATCGGCACGAAATCGAAATAAGAAGGCTCGCTCGCCGTCGTGTGATCGTCATAGTTATACGCCCAATAGGTGTGCATCTCGCCCTGGTAGGGCGAACCTTCGTAACCAGCGCAGCCTTTCTTCGGGAAATGCGTCTGGTACACGAACTGCCAGAGTTGAAACGGGCTGCCGGACACTGGAGCCAGGGTGATTTGGGCAGGATTTCCGTTGTCGGTCTGCAACACCAGATTGCTGGCGGCGTTGAAGATGCGGCAATAGCCGCCTCCCACGCTCACCAGATACCATTGTTGCGCGGGGATGTTGCTGAAAAAGAAAGTCAGCGGCACTCCTCCGCCCGGAACGGGCGTGTTGTTTGAGGCGCCCAGGCAGTACCAACTGGAATGTTGGCGCAGGCGGAAGGTGCCGTTCTGAAGATTGTAAAGCACTTCGAACTGCTGGTCGGCTGCGCCGTTGGTGAAAGTTTCCTGGCTGGCGCGACTGAAATTGGCGGTGAGCGGCTCACCGTTGCCCTGATTGATAATCGCCCAAAACCCATCGCCAAAAGAGTTAAACGAAAACACGTTTGTTTGAAAGCCGGCGACGGTGACAGCTTGCGTGGCGCTCAACCCGCCGTAGGTCCCGATGAGATTAGCCGTTCCCGGCGCGAAGGACGTCACCAGACCGGAGGACGAGACCGTCAGCACGTTGGTGTTGTCCGATGTCAAAGCCGCCTGCGCGTAGGTGATGAGATTCACGTTCGTCACGTTGGCGAAATTGCCGATTAACGCCGCCTGCTGGGTGGCGCCGGCGCTCATCTGGCTGTTCGCGGCCACATCCACCGAGAGCAGCCCGCCGGGATTGGCCATGATTTGCGCGGGGCCGGACGCGGCGTCCAGCGCGACTTGTTGCGCGCTCAACGCGCCGTTCCAAATGCGAAACTCACTCACGCTCAGCGGCGCGTAGGGGTCGCTCGTGTAAAGTGACCGGCCGAGGTAACTGTACACGTCGTTGACCGCCGAAATCGGCGTGGTGGCGCTGCTGTTGACGGCCGCCAAAAAGCCGTTGGTGTAAAGAACGACTTGATTGGCGGGTGGATTGTAAATAGCCACGATGTGGAGATTGGTCCAGCTGCTCCAGTCGGCGCCGCTGTTGGCGTTTTGCTCCCCGGTGTAGCCCGGGTCCGAGCCAGTGATGGCCACGCGCCCCGACTTGGGCGCGCAAAAAACGTAGTCCTCGCCGGCGCCGCTGCCGTCGGTGTTGCCGAAACCCCAGAAGAAACAATTGACTGGCAACGCACCGAAGCTGGCCCAGGTTTCAATCGTCACCGCCGAGTAACCGCTATTGATCATTCCTGACGGCAGGTTGAGGTAAGTGCCGCTCGCGCCGTTCAAGACAAGTTGGCCGCTGGTGATGGCCGCGCCACCCTGGAGCGTGCCATTGGCGGACGCAACTACATCGGTGGCAATCGTGCTGCCGTTCGGTTCGCTGAAAAAGCTGTAACGATGGGCCAGCGTTTGCGCGGAAACCAGTTGCGAGGCCGCGAGCAGAATCAAGAAAGCTGCGCGGACGGCGAGGCGTTGACCGGAATTCATGAGGGCAAAGAAAGATACATTATTTTGCACTATTCCTCCAGGCGGAAGAACTCCGTGCCGCTGGAAATGGGCACGGCGAGCTGCCATTGGTTGCCGGCAATTTGCGGCGTGGTGCCGGTGAATGGCGTCCAGACGCCGGAGGCCAGATTGGTGCAGGACATCACGGTGAAGCCCGCTGCCGCCAGCGGCCAGAACAACGTAACATTAGTGCCGGCCAAGCCGACGTTCGTAGTGGGGCTGGCCTGACTCAACAATTGGTTCGCACCTAGCGCCTGCGTGGCGGCGATTTCATTGATGGTCAATGCACCGTTGTAGATGCGAAATTCGTCGAGGATCATGTCGGGATAGGGATCTACGTTGTATAGCGAGCGCCCGATGTAATTGAGCGCGTCGTTGACCGAGTTCATCGGCACGGTCACTGAGGTGTTCACTGCTGCCAACACGCCGTTGGTGTACAGCGCCAGATAACCGGCGGGCGGATCGTAGATGGCCACGAAATGCAGGTTGGTGCTGTAGCTCAGGTCGCCGGCGCCAGAGGCGTTTTGTTCGCCGGTGTAACCCGGATCGGCAGCGGTGATGGCGATGCGGCCGCCTTGAGGAGCGCAAAAGATGTAATCTTCACCGGCACCGCTGCCGTCGGTGTTGCCGAAGCCGTAGAAGAAACAGTTTACCGGCAATAGGTCGGGGAAGGTCGCCCATGCTTCAATCGTGACCGCGGAATAATTCATAAGAATGTTCGCCGGTAATTGGACGTATTGCTGGCGGTTCGACGACAAGGTCAACTGGCCGTTGGCGAACGTGCCGCCGTCAGGCAGGCTGCCGTTCCAGGCCGGACCGCCGATGGAGTCGGCGACCGTCGTGCTCCCGGGGGCGTCGTTGAAACTGTAGCGGTGGACCAGCGCCACCGGGGTCGGCAGCGACACCGTGATGGTCGTCGAGTTTGTGTAAAAGGTGCTGGTGTTACCGTTGACGTAATCATAGACGCTGATCAAATTTGCCTTGCCGTATCCCGTGGCCGTCAGCATCCCGGATGAATTTATGGTGAAGATGTTGGGGTTGTCGGAAGTCAGGGTAAGATTGGGATCGCCAATCACGCTCACGCTGCCCGCGCCGGTGAAGTTCAAATACACCGCTACCTGGGTGGTGTTGCCCTGCGGCAGCGGCATCGGGCCGGGCTGGAGCACCAGGCCGGTGACGGCGCCCACGCTGTCGTTGGTCTGGTTGGGGCCGGCCTGGAAGTCCGCGGCGATCTGGAACTTGCTCAATTCGCCGTCGTAGATGCGGAATTCGTCAATCGAGCCATTCAGCCAGGCGTCGGACGACCAGAGGGAATGGCCCAGGAAACTGTAAACGTCGTTGATCGAAGCGATGTATTTGCCGCCGGTGGAAACCGACGCGGCGAGGACGCCATTGGTGTAAAGGCCCAGAAATTGGCGGCCGGGCGACGGGTTGAACACGGCCACGATTTGAATACCAGTCTGGCCCAAAAGGTTGTTGATGTTGAGACCGGTTTCGTCGGAGTTGGGCATGGTGTCACTCACCGCCAGCCGCGCGTTGCCGCCGTTGCTGGCGTTGTTGGCTGCCAGGAAAATGTAATTCCCGCCGGAGGAACCGGAGATATTGCCGAAGTCAAACAAGCGCGCCCAGGCGCCGTTGACCGTATTGAATGTGGCCCACGCTTCGAACGTCACGGCGCCGCTGGTGATGTTAGTGGTCGAGATGATGCCCGGGCCGAAGTCCACGTAATCGCCGGAGTTCCCGACCAGGTTTAACTGCCCGCCGGAAATCGAGGCCTGGCCGCTGGCGTTGTAGAACGTGCCGTTGGCTGTGCCGACCGAATCGTTGGCCGTGCCGTCATTGAAGCTGTACCGGTGAATCATCCGAATCGGCGGCGCGGCCAAAACCTGCACCGATTGCGTAGCCGTCATGCCGGCATAAGCGGCCACGATAGCCGTTGTTCCCGCGCCGGCGCCAATTACAAGGCCGTTGGGATTGACCACCGCAATATTCGTGTTCAGCGAGGAAAAAGTCAGCGCGTAATTGCCCGCCAAATTGATTGGCTGGCCGGAAATCTGGCCGGACGCCACCGCCATCGCCTCCTGGCCGACCTTGAGCGGGGAATTGAGCTGAATCTGCAAATTGCTGATACTCTGGAAGCCGCTGCCCAGCAACCGCAAAATTGTCAGCGAATTAGCCGGGAGGTTCACGGTGAAGTTCGTTCCGGCGTTGGCGATTGAGTTGGTCACCGGGAAAATCGCCGTCGGCGTGGTGAGGGAATTCGTGGCGTTCGGGTTGCCGGTCAGTTGGATGGCCGTGGCGGTGGAGACAATCGAAGCGACGCCGTTGAAATTGAACGTGGTCGTCATGGCGCTGTTGTTGACGTTGACGGCCTTGACGATGATTTGGTTGTTGGACTGAACCAGGCTGGAGGAGACATAGAGCGGGTTACCCGACACCGAGACGCTCGTCGGCAGAACGTAGTTGCCGCGGTTCAGGCTGAACATTTGCTGGACGTAATACGACGGCGTGCCGAAGACGTTCGTGCCGTTGAAATAAATCAGGTCCGGCCACCAGTCCGGGTTGTTCAGGTTGCAGAACAGCGGGGCGTAGGAGGCCATCAGCACCAGGTCGGAGTTGCGCTCCAAGCCGGTCATCCAGGCGGCTTCGCCGAGCGCATTTCCTAAAGTCGCCGGGTAGGTGTTCGGCGGAATGGCGTAGGCCACGGCGTATTCGCCCACAAAAACCTTTGGCCCGCTCCGGCTGTAGCCGTCGTACATGGTCGAATTCTGAGCGAACCAGGAGGCGCTGTTGTAAAAATGCATGTCCATGATGTCCACCGGCGCGTCGGTGGGAATGCTGCCCTGGTTGTTGGCGATGATGTGCACGGCCGGGTAATTCGATTTGATGGCGTCATAAAAGAGCGCGTAGTTGGTGTTGTAAGCCGAGCCGCTGTTTTCGTTGCCAATTTCAATGTATTGCAGGTTGAACGGCGCGGGATGGCCGTTCACGGCGCGTTGCCAGCCCCAGTAAGTATTGGTGGGACCATCGGCGTATTGGATGGCGTCCAGCGCTTCCTGCACCCACGGGCCAAGCTGGCTGGGCGGGACGGTTTGGCCCGCGCCGTCGTCCATGCCGCAATTGATGCACAGCAGCGCCAGCGTGCCGAGGTCCTCGCACATTTGCAAATACTCATGGAAGCCCAGGCCGTTGCTGACCTCGTAGCCCCAGATGTTCGCCCGCTCGGTCCGGTTCTGCAACGGACCGACGGTCAACTCCCAATGGTAGGCGTCGGCCAGGCTGCTGCCACCCACCCAACTGCCGCCGGGAAAACGCATGAACGACGGCTGCAAGTTCACCAGCATATTTGCCAGGTCGGGGCGCAAGCCGTTGGTGCGGTTGTTGAAGGTTTGCGCCGGAAACAACGAAACCACGTCCAGGTACACCGAGCCGGCCTGTGAAATCCGCAACGCCAGCCGCGCGAACGGGTCGGTGGTGTTCGGCACCAGCGTCACTGCGAACGGCTGCCAGCTTGTCGTCAATCCGCCGGCAGTGCTTTGGGCATAAGCTGTTGCGCCATTGGAGCTTTCCAATGAAACTGTGATATTGCCGCTAAAGCCGGCCGTCGCCCGCGCATAAAAGCTCAGATTATACGTTTTGCCGCTGGTAAGCGGAATCCCATAGTAGCCATTGTTGGCCGCGCCGACGGTGCCCGTGCCGCTGCTCATGGTGAGCTTCAGGCATTGCGGGTTGGTGGCGGTGAGCGGCACCGAACTGTCCAGGCTCATTTGCCCCGCCGCTGTGCCGGTGGTGACGAAGGTCCACCACGGAATCGAGGTCGTGGAATCGGCAAACATCCGGTTGCGGACCAGTTCGGCGTAAATGCCGCCGTCGCCGGCCATATTGATTTCCTCGAAGAAAATGCCGAAGAGATTGGAGCTGATGTTGGCCGACGGCTCGTTGGCCTGGATGGAAACGGTGGCGGTCTGGGCCAAAACCGCCGACGGCGCCATCAGCGACATTGCCATTAAAGTGAAACAAAGAACTTTCTTCGTAAACTTCATAAACTCCAATTTTCAATTCAAATTTCGTCCCAACGCGTCCAAATTTCGTCCCAACGCGTCCGGCCGCGGCTTGAAAAAACCGCCGCGGGTTTCAGCGCTTCCAAAACCACGCGGCGGTCTTGACCCACTGCTCCAGTACCCCGGTCCGTTTACCTTACCAGCCGGAAGAATTGTGTTCCGCTGGTTTTGGGTACGGCGGCCTGCCACTGGCTGCCGACCAGAACCGCTACCGGGGTTACCGTCGTCCAACTGCCGGAAGTCAGGCTCGTCCTGGACTGGAGGGTGAAACCGGAAGCTGCCGCCGGCCAGGATAATACCAAATTGCCACTCGACGGCGTCGCGGTGATTGTGACGTTTGTGGTGAGCACCTGGTTCGGTCCGAGCAACTGGCTGGCCGCTATATCCGCCGGTGACATGACACCGTTGTAAATGCGGAATTCATCCAAGGCGATGCTGGCATACGGATCGCCGAGGTAAAGCGAGCGGCCGATGAAGGCTTCAACCGGACTTACCGCGCTTAACGGATCCGTAATTGCGGTGTTGATGGACTGCAAGACGCCATTGGTATAGAGGGCGATATATCCTTCTGGAGGATCGTAAACCGCTACGAAGTGAATCGGCGCGTTCAGGGGCAATGAACTTCCGCCAGCGGTGCCTTGTTCACCCAAATAACCGGGGTCCACGGCGGTGATGGCGGTATAATCCCGCATCAGTGAGCCGAAGATGTAATTCTCACCCAAACCATTGGTGTCCGTGTTTCCAAAGGCGTAGTACATGCAGTTGGCCGGCAGCGTCTGAGCTGTGACCCATCCTTCGATGGTCATGGCGGTGTAGTTGCTGAGGATACCGGACGGCAATTGGACATAGTTCGAGATGGCTGCGGACAGCGACAGCACGCCGTTGGTCAAGGCACCACCGGTGGGAACCGCGTTGGTCCCATTCGACATCACCGTGCCATTCCAAGTCGGGCCGCCAACGGAATCCGCGACCGAGGTGCTGCCATTGGCATCGCTGAAACTATAACGATGGACCAGCGACGGACGCGCCGCTGACTGAGTGACCGTAATTGTCGCAGTATTCGTTGTCCCTTGGTACACGACAACAATCGTGGCCTGGCCCGGATATTGGGAATGCAGCACATCATTGCTGTCGAGCCACACGACATTCGTGTCACTGGAGGTGATGGTCAACCCGGCTGGCGGGAAGATGCTGTTGCCGATGATGTCCCAATTGTTCAGGCTGGTGTAGTTCGCCAGCAATTTCAACTGGGCGGTGGCCGGCGTTTCCAGGGTGCCGGGTGCTTGCAGCGTCAACGACAGCAACGATCCAGGACCATTGGTGACTCCCGCCGGAATGGAATTCGGGCCGGCGGCATCACTGATGGCAATTCCCTGCGAGGTCAACGCGCCGCTGTAAATGCGGAACTCGTCGAGGCTGGCGTCCATGTATTGGTCGCCAGTGTACAGGGACCGGCAGATGTAGTTGAGCACGCTGCTCACCTGGTTCAACTGCCAGGTCGTGGCAATGTTCTTGCCCGCTAAAACGCCGTTCGTGTAAACCGCAATCCAGTTGGCCTGCGGATTGAAGATCGCCGCGATATGGATATTGCTGTGTGAACTGAGGTTGCCATAGGTACCGGCGGTATTTTCCGGTCCTTGCCAGCCCGGATCAAAGCCGGTGATGCCAATATGGCCGCCGCTGGGCTGGAGATAGATGTAATCCTCTCCCGCACCGCCACCGTCCGTGTTGCCGAAGCCGAAGAAGAAACAAGCGCCAGGCAACGCATCAGGGAAGGTGGCCCACGCCTCAATAGTCACCGCATTGTAATTGCTGATGATGCCCGACGGCAGTTGGACGTACTCCGAAAGGTTGGAGGAAATGGTCAACTGGCTGCCACTGAAAACACCCGGATAAGCAGCGGGTGTCGGGCCATTGGTCATCACCTTGCCGTTCCAGGCTGAACCGCCCACCGAGTCAGCCACCGTCGTGCTGCCGTTGGCGTCGCTGAAACTGTAGCGGTGGGCCAGCACCGAGGCCGGTTGGACTACGGTGACAGCCTGGGTGGACGAAAGGCCGCCAAAACTGGCTACGATGTTGGCCGATCCCTGGCCGACGGCGTAGATTACGTTATTGGTTGTCGTGAGGATATTGGTGTTGCTCGACGAATAGCTGGCCCACCCGCTCATATCCACCGGGTTGGGCACGCCAGAGGCCGTAACCATCACAATGGCCGACTCGTGCGTGCCTTGAACCAATTGATAGTAGGGGATCTGCAATTGGACGCTGGTCACGGTGCCGTAATTGGTGCTGGGATTGTTCGGGCCGTTGACATCGCAACCGGCCACTTGAAGCCCGTTAAGCGCGCCGTTCCAGATGCGGAATTCATCCCACTCGGAATCGTAATATCCGTCGGCCCAGTAGAGCGACCGGCCCAGGTAATTGACGACGTTGCTGATCTGATTCATCTGGATGGTGACACCGTTGTTCTCTCCCGCCAGCACGCCGTTGGTATAAATCTCCATGTAACCGGCCGGCGGATTGTAAACGGCCGTCACGTGAATTTCCACGGGGGTGGCGAAGGCGAAGCTGGTGCCAGGTCCCGCGGAGACGCCGCCTTGCCAACTAGGGTCTGCGTCGCTAATGGTAATCTGTCCGGCCTCTGGCTGGCAGAAAATACAATCATAGCCGGACGGCAGACCGCCGCTCAATACATTCGGGTCGGTGTCGCCAAAGGCCCACAGGAAACAATTGGCCGGCAGCGTGCCCAGCGTGACCCAGGTATCAATTGTCACGGCCGTATAATTGCTGAGGATGCCCTGCGGCAATTGGACAAAGTCCTCAGAGGAACCGCTAAGAAGCAGTTGACTCCCGGTGAAGACGCTGCCGCCCGGCCCAGGCGCGGCGTTCGTTCCGCCAGTCAAAATGATTCCGTTCCACGCCGGCCCGCCCACGGAGTCGGCCACGTTAGTGCTGCCGGAGGCATCGCTGAAACTGTATTCATGGACCAGCGTTTGGGCCGAAGCCACCCATTGCATCAACATTGTGATGATTGCCATGCAACTCCAGATGAGCGCACGGCGCACTATTTGATTCGTTGTTTTCATTTTATTTTGCGGTTGGAGGTTTGATTTGCCCTTTTATTTGCTGCCTCTGGGTTCAATCGGTCATTCAACTTCAGGATAACGAGATGCCGCCGGCGGACTTGTCCGCGCCCGCCGGCGGATGATTTTTGTCATTATTTCGCGGACGAACGGGACGACCGCCGGAGAAACAGGCCGGTTACGCCGGCAAGCGCCAACAGCGCCAGGGAGCCGGGTTCGGGAACAATGGCGGCGTTAATCATGGAAACCGACGCACCGGCGCCGGCGACGTCTAACGCGGAGACTTGAGCAGCGGTCAACTCTCCGTTGTAAAGGAGGAAGTCTGTCGTCGTCGCGTCAGCGGAGGCGTCACCCCAAGGAGACCAGGGTTCATTCGGGCAGCCGCCAATGGCCAGAAGCTGGGTACCGGCCAGACTGGTGCTGCTGAATGCCTCCTGCAATGAACCAACCCAGGAACCGTTTAAATACTGGTTGAAGGTGTAGGTGGAGGCATTGTAGGTCAATAAGAGATCGTAAGACTGACTGGCAGCAAGCGAATAACCTGCGATCGTGTTTCCATACCGGTTGTAGGGTTGGCCCAAAGGGTTGCCCGCACCGCCGCCACCCGCAAGACTGCCCCAGGTAAAACCGATCAAGGTGCTGACGCCGGTATAGCCATCGCCGATATAAGTATTGGCGGGACCGTTGTTGGCTCCCCACAGGACCACCCCGTTGTTGGGGTTCGCGATCGTGACCCAATCCTCAATCGAGAAGCTTCCCGTAAAGCCATTGAGAGCGCCGGAAGCCAAAGTCAAACCGGTGCTGGCGGAGTTCCCGCTGGCAGAGTGGATTGTCAGACCGCTGCTCGTCAGAGACGTATTCGCGTCGTTATTCACGGTGGCCGTCGTGTTCCCCAGTGCGTCAAGGATCGAGTTGCCGTTGGCGACGGCGCCGTACGTCTGCAAGTTGTAATAAATGCCCAAGGATTGTGCCTGGGCCGCCATGCCCAGGCCGGCGAGGGTTGCACTGATGGCCAGAATGAGCTTGGTTTGTCTCTTGATGGTTGAGTTTTGAGTTTTCATGGTACTACGTGGTTGTTCGCTGTTGTTTTCAGTTGCGTTCGGTTAAGGGTGTTCAAATTAAATTTTAAATGTTACCACCAGAAACTCGGAGGATCCCCACGACTGAGGGGGGCTTTAAAACTCCACTGATTCATATCGTCAAATTTGCGCCAGGACACATGCCCATCCTTGAACCCAATATTGCCCCCGGAGGGGAAGTGCCCGTTCAGATGCGGACTGGTATGATGTTTGTAAAAACCACCGGTAACGTCCGTATAGTTGTAAGTGTAGCGGTTGGCGTAGGTGCCATAGGACGGACTGGATATCGTCGCGCACATGAACAATTCCCGCTGCGAAACGGGAATCCTTACTGGCGGCAAGAGGCTGTTTTGCGGGTTCGCGGTGGATTCCGGCAGTAAAGTTGTATTTTGAGCGGCCAGCTTGAGGTCACAGGCCTGGCCCGAAAAGGCGAAAACATAACCAAGAACGTGAAAATTGCCAAGGTTGAAATTCCAAAGGCTGTTGGAGCCGGAGAAGTCGTCTGTGTCGGTAAACCGCGTTGCGGTTCCGGGATCGTAAAAAACTTTTGGGTTTGCACCCACGCTCTGAAGCATTTGATTGCCGACATCCCAAGGCATGTCCCAAGCCCAACTCGCGCGGGTAGCAGTATCATACACGGGCAGTTTGCTGTTGGCCTGATCGCCAGCATACACAAACAGGGCGATGCCAATTTCATGCAGGTTGTTCATGCATTGGGTGCGAATGGCTTTCTCCTTGGCTGCCGCCAACGCCGGGAGGAGAATCGCAGCCAAAATCGCGATGATGGCGATGACCACCAGCAATTCGATCAGGGTGAATCCGAGCGGATTCGAAGCGCCGGAGTTGACCGTCACACGGTCCGGCGAAGAGGCATTCCGTCCTCCCGAAACTTTAGTCTGTTCAAAAACAAGGGTCGACAGCATAGGATTCTATATGGAAAAGCGGATTCCGCATTCAGAACCCGACAGGAATTTTAGAGGATAATAAACGGCGATGGGTAGGGGCGACGCGTCTGGCGGTGCGTCGTTGAACCGTTTTGCCCGTCCAGCGCGACTGGAGAAGGCTGTAACACAACTTGATAGCGACAGAGTTTTTCTCCATCGTGCGCCAAATGCCTGATCTCCCGAACCAGGAACAAAACTTGCCGGAAGCGTGCTTCGCCTCCCCAAAGACGCCTGGTGTTGTAATGGAATTGAGCGGTCACTTTGGACTGGGAATATCCCCAAGGGTTGGATTAGAACGAGGCTGCTCGATCAGCGTTGCGGCTTCGTCCATGAGAATTTGGTCGAGCCTCCAGTCAAACCAGTATCCCTGCCCGCTGTTGCTGTCAACAAGATTACGGCTGACGGCCAAGGCGTTGCGCGCATTCTGGACTTGGCCGAGCTGGGAATAGGACATGGCCAGAATGGCATTGGCGGTGGCGACTCGGGCCGGATTGTCGCTTCCGTAGGACAGGCATCGCTGGCACCAACCGACCGCAACAGCATAGTCTGCCCGGCGATAACTCCACAGGGCCAGAGAATCACAGCGCCAGGCGATGGCGCCCGGCCACGGTTCCTCCAACGTCGTGGGAGTGCCTATCGGCACCGCCTTGGCGGCCAAGTCGGCCAAGGGCGCCAGGGCCGCCGTGATTGTGCTGTCCGCCGGCAACAGCAGGCTGTTTTTCAACGTCCGTTCGGCCTCCACCGGATAGCGGGTGTTGGCAAAACGCTCGATGATCTCCCGGCGGAAACGCTCGTAGCCCGGCGTGTCGCCCGCTTCAATCAGGGCAACGGCGCAGCGAGTGCTGTCCAAGGTAGCGACATCCGGCGTTTCCATTTGGTCCACCCGCACGAGCAATTTGAAATATTCGGCCGCCCGTTGCCAGCGGCCCTGGACCGCTGCCCAATCGCCCAAGGGCCGGAACACCGCTTCGCCGCCCAGCCCGTTTTCCGGAAAAGTGACTTTTGCCATCAACTGGTCCGCGGCGCCAAACTGGTTCTCGCCCACCAACGCCGCCGCCTGGCCAATGGCCGCTCGTGCCTCGGCTTGCTGCCGCAACAAGGCCTCGCTCGCACGGCCACGCTCGGCTTCGTGGCGGGCTTCCCGTTCCCGAAACATAAGCCAGGTTGAAGCGCCCAGGCCAAGGACCAGTGTCGCGGCCACAGCCGCAATGGAAACAAAGACCGCGCGGTTCCGGCGTACTAATTTTTGCAGCCGGTACCTTCGGCTGGGAGGACGGGCCACGACCGGCTCGTTGTTCAGATATCGTGTCACGTCCATTCCCAGCCCATTGGCGGTTTCATACCGTCGTGACCGGTCCTTTTCCATCGCCTTCATGACAATCCAGTCCAGGTCCCCCTTTAAAAGCGAGATCATCCGGGATGGTTCAAGGCCCCGCTTTCCGGCAATGGCCCGGAGCTCGTCAGACGGGAAAGTGGCAACCAGGTTCGAAGGGCGCAACGGCTCCTTCTCCTGCAAGGTTCGGCGCATTTCATCCCACCCTGAATCCAACAGCTGCTTGTTATCAAAAGGCGTCCGGCCCGTCAGCAGTTCATACAGCAGTGCTCCCAGGCTGTAGATGTCACTGCGCGTATCTACGTCCACCCCGCCCAGCTCGGACTGTTCGGGACTCATATAGGCCGGAGTGCCGATGAACTGGCCGTAGGCAGTGACCGCCGGATTGTCAGCGAGCCGACCCGCCGTAGCTTTGGCAATGCCGAAATCAATCACCTTCGGCACCGCCACGCCATCATGCAGTGAAACCAGAATGTTCGAGGGCTTGATGTCGCGGTGAATGACCCCTTTTTGATGAGCATGTTGGATGGCGCGACAAACTTGAATGAATAAATAAAGGCGTTGGCGGAGGTCCAAATGATGCTGATTGCAATAGTCCGTAATTTTGACTCCGCGCACCAGCTCCATCACGAAATAGGGCCGGCCCAGCTTTGTCGCACCCGCATCCAGCACGTGCGCAATATTCGGATGGTCCATCAACGCCAGCGCCTGCCGTTCCGCCTCGAATCGGGCGATGACATTCTCGGTGTCCATGCCCAGCCGGATGATTTTAAGCGCGACCCGCCGTCGGACCGGCTCTTCCTGTTCGGCCAGGTAAACCACCCCGCACCCGCCTTCGCCCATGCGTTGCAGCAGCCGATAGCGGCCGATGCGCGCGTTGGGACCTTCCACTGCGTTTGGTTCGGCTGTTGAAATATTCGTCAGGTCATCTCTGACGGTTGCCTCGGCTTTTGAGGTTTCTACCGCCTCATCTTTCAATTCATGAACCGCAAAGAATTCTTCGGCTGACTCTTGAACCGTCAGCAGGGTTTCAATACGTGTTCGCAAGTCGGGGTTACCGTTGCAGGTCTGATCCAACAAAGCCTGGCGGACGGCGGGGTCTGTCACGTTTCGCGCCGCATCGAACAATGCCTTTTCAATGTCCTGCAAATGTGTCATGAGTTCCAGGTCACAGACCTGCAATTGATTAAGCGTATTCCCGGCGCAAAAACCGACATCCAGGAAGACGCCAGAGAATTGGATTTCAAATTTCCTCCTGAATGATTTTGTAAAGACAAGACTTGGCGTAGGCCCATTGGCGCTCCACGGTCCGCTCGGTCACGCCCAGGGTTTTGGCCACTTCCAGATTGGTCAGTCCGCCAAAGAACTTGAGGCTGACGACCTTGGCGCTTTCCGGGTCTTGTGTTTCCAGCCGGTTGAGCGCCTCGTCCACCAGGAGCACCTTGTCGTCAGGTGTCGCGGCGGTAAGGTCTATGTTCTCAATATTCAACCGCTCCCGGTCGCCACCGCGTTTGAGGCTGGATTTCTGGCGGGCCCGATCCACCAGAATACGCCGCATGGCCAAGGCGGCGGCCCGAAAGAAATGCGCCCGATCTTGCCAGGTCTGTTCCCCATCGACAGTCAGCCTGAGCCAGGCTTCATGTACCAACGCCGTGGGTTGCAGGGTCTGTCCGGCGGATTCCTGAGCCATACGTGCCTCCGCCAGATGGCGTAATTCATCGTACACCAACGGCAACAGGTCCTCGGACGCCTGGCTTTCACCACGTCCCACGGCCTGTAGCATCAGGGTTATTGCGCTCATGCTTATGGAACAAATCAACTATACACGGTCGAGTGCGGTTTGACCAGATTGAAACCGATTGCCCATCGTTTCCCGTATGGTCAATAAAATCATCCGTCGGATTTTGGTGCTGCCATTCTGCCTTTGTTTTAATCTATTCGCGGGATTAATCTCTTACCATGCCTTGGAAAAAGCTGCTGGCTTGGGCCACCGGACAAATTGACGAAGCCCTGCGCCAGAAACTGGAATTCGTGCTGGACGAAAACCGTGTCTGCCGCGCGCTGCTCGAACGGCATTCACCTCACCGGCGGCTTCAGGATGCGGAGCGCAAAGTGCTCGCCGAGCAAGGCAAACCCCTCGGCAAGTTGTTGGAGGACGTCATCACCCTTGTGCAGCCCGAAACCCTGCTCAAATGGCATCGCCGCTTGGTTGCCAGCAAATGAGATTTTTCCCGCCGACGGAAGGCCAAACCGGGACGGCCATCGGTCTCGGTCCAGATCGAAAGGTTGGCGGTGCAATTTGCCCGCGAGAATCCCGGCTGGGGTTATGATCGCATCGTCGGTGCCCTGGCCAATCTGGGTCATCACGTTTCCGACCAGACCGTCGGCAATATTCTGCAGCGACACGGCTTGGGGCCGGCACCAGAGCGCAAACGCCACACCTCGTGGTCTGAGTTCATTCGCTGGCACAAGGCAGTGCCCTGGGCCACCGACTTTTTCACCGCAGAAGTCTGGACCTCCACCGGCCTGACTACCTTCTACGTCTCGTTCTTCCTGCACCTGCAAACTCGCAGAGTCATCCTCGCTGGCATCACCCATTTCCCAACGAGGCTTGGTTAAAACAAATTGCCCGTAACCTGACCGTCGATGAAGGTTCATGGCCAAAGGCCGCTTTCTACTTCACGACCGCGAAGCCAAATTCTCTGAGGGCTTTGATGCCGTTCTCCGCACCGCAGGCATTCAACCGCTCAAACTTCCCCCACAGTCGCCCAATCTCAACGCCTTCGCCGAACGCTGGGTGCGTTTCATCAAGGATGAATGTCTCGATCAATTGATTCTCTTCGGCGAGCGCTCCCTGCGCCACGCGCTCAATGAGTATCTTGCCCACCCTCAGCACGAACGCAATCATCAGGGACTCGATAATGTCATCCCCTTCCCCGACCAGCGGTCAGTTTGTCAGGACGGCACCATTCGAAAATCCGAACGGCTGGGTGGACTGCTCAACTTCTACCATCGCGCCGCCTGATCTCCTGCTTTCTTCGATAGCTCTCCTGTCGCCGCGTGTCCCACGTGCCGACGGTTTGTGTCTTTCACTTTACACATCCCCTGACCTTTGTCACTTTTGGTCCGACGATCCCCAGCCAACGGCCCCCACCCACGCGCTGATTTCGTTCGGATTTATATTTTGACCTCACGGGGTCAACAGGATGATGTGTGAATTGATTTGTTTCATAGCGACTGTTTCTATTGATGGAGTTTTTCAGTTCTATTTGTCAAACTCCATGAGTCCAAATCGGTTTGTACAATTTCATTGGAGTCATTGCGGCCACGAGATTTTCACCGCCGCGCCTGTGTAATGAAGCACCATATCCGGTTTTCCCATGGAAGAAATGCCGGTGCCGTGATTTTCCGAAACCCAGACAACGTTGAAAATGCGGTCTTTCAACATGCCAGGGAATTTTCCGCGGCGTTTCCCGATGTCCAGCGTGCGCGTGGCTTCGTTCCAGGAAATCGGAATCGTGGCATATTCACCATTTTCGTAATCATAATTGTCGCCTTCATCCTCGTAGAGGGTAAACGCCCCGTCCTCGCCACGATAAACACGCAATTCAATCGGATTGTTCGTCTGCATCGCGTATTGAATCGCCGGGCCGTAAGGGATGATGGAACCGGCGCGCACGAACAGCGGCTCGGTCTCAATTGGAGCGGAGGCGTCAATCGTTTGACCGCCCGGGTACGATTTGCCGGTCCAGAAATCCGTCCAGCTTGATCCGGTGGGTAGATAGATACCGCGGCTGGTGGCACCGGGCTGGGTCACAGGACAAACCATCAGCGCCGGGCCGAACATGTACTGGTTGTCGATGTCATAAACATTGGGGTCGTCGCGGAAATCCATCACCAGCGGCCGCATCATGGTGTAGCTTTCGTGGGTCACCATCCAAGAGAGCGAATATATGTAGGGGATGAGATGATACCGCAGTCTGTCGTAGCGGATCAGGATGTTCTCTGTGTTGGTATCGAAGCGCCACATCTCCTTGGGATGCCCGGTGCCATGCACCCGAAACATGGGGCAAAACGCGCCGAATTGGAACCAGCGCGTGAATAGCTCGGCGTATTTGGGATCCGTCGGGTCGCCGCCGAAAAAGCCGCCGATGTCAGTGTTCCAATAAGGAATGCCGCTGACGGAAAAATTCAAGCCTGCGGGAATTTGCCGACGCAGTTCCTGCCATGTGCCCTGGATGTCGCCGCTCCACGTCACCGCGGCGTTGCGTTGTTGCCCCGCGTAGGCGGAACGGGTGAGAATAAAGACGCGCTTGCTGGAAGTTTCGGCGCGTTGCCCCTGATAAACCCCGGTTGTGTGCATCAAGGGATAGGCGTTGAATACTCTGAATCCCGGTCCCGCCGCGGTTGGGAAATTCCGGAACTCACCCCAGGTGCTGCTCAATTCCGGTTCGCTGGCGTCAAGCCACCAGCCGTCCATGCCGTCGGCGAACAATTCCCGGGACATTTGCTGCCAGTAAATCCGGCGGGCCGTTGAGTTGAACGCGTCATAGTATTGAAACTTGCCCGGCACCAACCAATTGTTGAATTCTTCCGGGTAAAGGCCGCCGGCGTTTTTCAATTCCAGCCAGTTCGAGTTGCCCTCGTCAAAACGCCCCCAGACCGAGATGATTAAATGCGCATTGTCCGCGTGAAGTTCCCGCATCAATTCAGTAAAATTGGGATAACGGTTCGTGTCGAACTGGTGCGAGCCCCACGGATGCGGAGACCAATAATACCAATCCTGAATGACGCAATCCAACGGCACGTGCATGGCGCGATACCGCTGCGCCACGTCGAGCAGTTCCTGCCGCGTGGCGTAATGCTCCTTGCATTGCCAGAAGCCCCACGCCCATTTTCCGAACATCGGCGCCGCCCCCGTCAACTCGCGATAATCGGCGATCACCTGGTCCAACGCCGGACCGCCCATGAAGTAATAGTCAATCGCCTCCGCCGCCTCGGAGGTCCACGTCACGCGCGAGTTTTTGGCGGGTAACTGCCAGGCCAGGCGCGCAACTGCCTGCCCCCCGGCCTGAAAATATTCCATGCGGATGCGGTGCCGGCTGTTGGCGGCGAAAGTGACCGTGGCGGTGTCCGTCTGCACCGGATGAACTCCCCAGTCGTCAATCACCTGCCGGTCATCAATCCAGAGCCGCACCCCGTCATCGCCGGAAGTGATGAAGGTATAGGGCCCGCCTTCGCGGGTTTCGACAAATCCGTCCCAACGGACGCTGTAATGGTCGTGTGGCAATCCCGACGGCGGAGTGTCGCTCCAGTCGAAATCCACCTGTCCATCCGTGCGGTTGGCGACCAGCGTGTCAAAATTCTCTCCCCGGTAATATCGGGCCGTGAGACCGCCGGCCTCGCCGGTCTCGGTGCATAGTTGAGCGGCGGAAATCACCTGTTCGACGCCGGCGCCGACGTTTACGCTGGTGATGGCCGGATTGTCCCAAAGGATTCCGTAACCACGGCTCGAAACCAAAACCGGCACGGCGCTTTCGGTCGGATTTCGCTGCTGCAAGTGAACCGTGGCGCCGCAATAATTCATCCAACCATTCTGGTGCTGGCCCAGGCCGTAAATCGCCTCCTTCGGCGCCAGCATAAATTCCTGCCGGCTCCGCAGAGTGTTCATTCCGTTAATCTGGTTAGGCATCAGGGATTTTCCGCCTTCGGGATTCTCGGCGAGAAACGGCGTTCCGTCTTTGTCGAAAAATGAAACCGCGCCGGTCGCGCGATTGACACGCGCCTGAATTTCGTCCGTGCGCAGAATGATTTCGCTTTGGGTGTCGCTCAATTTCCAATTCACGCGCTCCGGCTTGGCAATGACGGCCAGGCTGGCGGTTTCCGGCAGTTGATCCTGCGCCACGTAAGTCACGCGGATAATGCGCGGCGAATAAACTTCCAGCCGCATCACGCCGGGATTCATTTGCAGGGTGACGCCGTTGGAATCTTTCCTGACATCCGCCACGGCGACGGGCGCGGCAAAGGTTCGTGGTGACGAAAAGCAGAAGACGCCAGCAAGCAGGGCGCCAAGGAAACGTTTCATATTGTCAGATATTATAGGAGGCAGTTGTGGGCACGGTAAACGTGAAATTACATCGTCACTCACCATTCCCATCTGCGGGCAAAACGGAGATTTCAGCCGCGCTCGTCCAGCCGTTCGCATTGATCTCCCGCAAGGCCGTGAAGCGGAAAAACCGGGCGTTGACCGGAGCAAAGTTGACTTGCTGAAGCGACGGATTGTTCCGAATGTTGGCGAACGTGCCCGAGGCAACGTTGGTTGTCCAGTTGGCTCCATCGGTGCTCGTTTCAAAGCGGTAACGTTCGACGGTGCCGTTGGGGTTTCCGTCCTGCCGCGGGAGATAGGTAAACCCGCCAATGTGATGCAAAGTTCCCATGTCAACCGTGATGGAATGCGGCAGCTTCAAATCCTCGTTCCAACGGGTGTGCCAGATCGTGGACGAGTTGCCGTCAATCGCATTGGCGGCGCCGTTGTTTTCCCCGGCCATTTCCTGGCTGTCCACAGCGACCACTTTCCAACCCGCGGGCGGCAGACCGGCGAAGGTTTTTGAAGCCACGATGCCAAGCTTGCCGTTCGGCATCACGCAGGCGGCTTTAACGGTGCCGGTCAACGGCAGTTGGATCGGCGACCTGTAAACCGGCGAGCTGGTTGCCGGCTCGGTTCCATCCACCGTGTAAACTATTTTGCAGCCGCCGGTGTTGCTGATCGTCACCAGATTGTCGGTGTCACGATCCGAGATGGCGGGAGACAGGCCGTAAATGGATTGCTTGAAGAGTCCGATTTCGGCCAGCGTCGGTTCCAGGCGCGAACCGGTGATGCGGATCCGCACCTGGGTCGTGGTCACGGGCGACTTCAACCGGATGAGCCGGCGATGTCCGACGGTGGTGAGGTCGTCCGACGAAATTTTTTCCGCTGCGGCCCACGCCGATCCGTTCCAGACTTCGATGACAAAGGATTCAATTCTTTGACCGCGATGATCCACCGCTTCCTGCAACGAGACGACGTCAAAGGTCACAGCGTGCGGCAGCGTCAAGGTCACTGTGCCGGTGTTTTGCCCCGGCGCGGCTTCCCACCAGGTGTCGAGATTTCCGTCCAACGCCAGTGACGGACCATGAGAGTCGTTGGAGTTGTCGGCAGTCAATTTGCCGCCGGCGGCGAGGTTGGTGGCAAACGTATCCTTGACCACCTGCGCCATCCTGCTCAACGCCTCGATCTGGTCGTCGGGAATCAGGCCGCGCGTGTCCGGTGAGAGGTTCAGGATGAGATTTCCGTTGCGGCCGATGGACCGGTAATAAATGTCCGCCAACTCCGACAAACTCCGGGGATGTTTCTGAGGCGCCCAAAACCAGGCGCCGTTGGCGAGAATGGTGACGTTGATTTCCGCCGGATACCACCAGAGATGGGAACCGGGAACCAGTTTGGCGCGGCTGCCAAGGTCCCAAGCCTGCAAGTCGGGCCATCGGCACGCCTCGGGCGGCATCGGCAAGGGAATAACGCTCCATTCCGTGGTGCGGCCAACGCCACCTTCATTGCCCACCCAGCGCACGTCCGGCCCTTTGCCCATGATGACCGCTCCGGGTTGCAAATGGCGGATCAGGTCATACCACGCGTTATAGTCGTAGGTCTCCTGGACGCTCGGATCCGGGTTGGCGCCGTCGAACCAGACTTCCTGAATCGATCCGTATTCGGTCAGCAACTCGTAAAGCTGGTTTAGGAAATAGCGATTGTAGTCGTCCACCACATAGGAATAGCTCCCAAAACCCGGCGTCGGCGCGCGACCCTTCCTGGGGTCGCTCTTGAAACTGGCCGGATCGGTGGGAATGACCGAGAGCACATTGCTGCTGCCGTCGCCGTAATAACCGCCGGGATTTTTCGGATTGGTCCGCAACTGATAAAGATCCGCGGGCGACAGATAAATGCCCAGCTTGAGGCCGTGGGCGCTGGCGGCGTTGGCCACTTCCCGCACCTCGTCGCCCTTGCCATCACGCCACGGACTGGCCGCGACCGAGTGTGGCGTGTAGCGCGTGGGCCAATAGCAAAATCCATCGTGGTGCTTGCAGACGAGCACGATCATCTTGCCGCCGAAGTTTTGCATCGCGCTGCACCATTGGTTGGCGTCCAGTTCCGTGGGATTGAAAATCGAAGGGTCTTCACGACCGCTGCCCCATTCGACGTGATTGAACGTGTTCACGCCGAAGTGGAGAAAGAACGTCCGCTCCAGCCGCATCCAATCCGTTTGATTGGCGCGCGGCAATACCTTCGCCGTCTTTTCGGCGATGACGGCATCGGAATCGCCGTTGGAAATGATCTGCATCGTGGAATAAGGGATCGAAGCAGGATTCTGATTCGTGGAGTTTGCGGGCGTTTGGCCGTGCGCGGAAGCAAGATTCAGGAGAAGAATTCCAGCCAACGAAACGCACCGTGCCGTGTTGTTGGGTAATGATGTCATTTTTGTTTGTCGGTAATGAAAAGCCGCTGCGCAAAGTAATAGAGATTGCTGCCCCATGTCTCGGCGTCGTGACCGTGGTCGTCCACGTTCCAAATGTGGGGGACGTTCTGCTGCTTCAGATACACGTGAACGCCTTGGGAAACGTTGATCAGGCCGTCCCTGTTGCCGCAGGAAAGATAGAGCAGCTTCAACCGCTCGCGTGCGGCAGTGGGGTTCGGCACAAGTTCGGCGGGCGGTTTGGTGTTGGGCGCCGACGAAAACCCGCCGATCCACGCAAACGTGTCGAGATGCTTCAGTCCGAAGTTGAGGGCCTGGCCGCCGCCCATCGAGAGACCGGCGAGCGCGCGTTGCTCGCGATTCGTGCTGGCCGAATATTTCGACTGAATGGCGGGAATCAGACAGTCGAGCAGGTCGCGCTCGAACTTGGCAAAGCCTTCGGCGTTTTGCGGCGTGTAGATCCGGTCCGGCGCGGGCGGACGGTCGTCTGCAAGCGCGCGACCATTGGGCATTACAACGATCATAGGTGTCGCTTTTCCATCGGCAATGAGATTGTCAATGATCGTGTCGGCATGGACGTAACCGCTCCACTCCCACTCGTTGCCGCCAATGCCATGCAACAGATAGAGCACGGGATACTTCCGGTCGGATGAGTAATGCGGCGGAAGATAAACGACGGCTTTGCGTTGTGCGCCGGTGACGGCGGAATCGTATTTGAACACCTCGACGCGGCCCTGCATTCCGCCAGCACGGGGCGTGTTGAAACCAGCGGGCGCATCGAGAAACACGCGCACATCATCCGCTGCAAGCACGACGGGCCGGCCAAAGTTGGCCCGCGCGCGCTCCGACGAAACCTGTTCGGGGTTTTCCTGCGCGAGCGCCTGCACGCGGACCAATGCCAAAAACATGAGAAAACCTGCCGTCAACGTTTTAATGATCGCGGCGTTTTGTGCAAATGGCATTTTATTGGTTGAGCGCATTAAACATCAGCCGTTTCGCAGTCACCGGTTGAAATTTGCCGGAAGCGCCACTTGCGAAAGAATCCATGAGGCCGGGCAGCGCCAGGAACACGATTTTGCCTTCGCCACACGGGACAACAGCCGCGGCGACGCCGACGTTTGGATCGTGATTCTTGCCGTAACCGATGACGGACTCGACGCCGGAACCGGAAAGCATCAGGCCGTTGCCGCTGGCAATCTGGTACGGCCAGTCCAGCACACAATCCGACGGCAGCCCGGCGAGCAGCCAGTGCTGGCGCCCGAAGAACCAGAATCCCATCCAGGACGGTCCAGAGGAGCCAACGGGCCCGGAATAGGTGACGAGCCCCTGCGCGGCCAGAAAGGCGGCCATTTGTTTGGCGTCCCCGCCGCCGGTGGTGAGCAGGACGACGCGCGTGCCATCGTGTTGCGCCCGTTCGATGGCGGCACTCAGGGCCGGCTTCCAGTAGTCGTCATTTTGTTGGGAAATCGGCGTCCACACGTTGCCGGCCGGATCGGTGTACGGCTCGTCCCGGAACGCTGCCCGCACCACCTTGCCCGACGAGTCCCTCAATTCCACAGCCGCCAGCGTCGCATGGTCGGAAGTGACGTGCGGCACCGAAAGGCGAATTGTTCCCGCGGGCGCATCCACCACGAACGTTTCCACGAGCGCCCGATCTTTTCCGCCCGCCTCGGCGAAGATGTCCAGGTCTTTGGCAACAATCGTGTCGTTGATTGCAACATCAAAGACCCGCTGTCCGGGACCGCCCATGTAGCCGTCGTCCAAGTAGAGTTTGACGGTAGCCTTGCCAGGCGTCAGGCCGTGCCAGGTGTGGATCAGTCCGGCCTCGCCCCACAACTGATGCTTGTAGAGTTCCTGGTCATCCGTGTTGGCAACGGCCGCGTCGGTATAGCTTGACTGCCAGCCTTCCGGGCCTCCGGCGCTTGTCGCCAGGAGAATGGTCGCCACTTTTCCAAGGTTGGTCGAAAGGGCCACGGCATGGGCGTTGAATTGGCGCTTGATTGCGGCGATCATCTCTTCGGATTCGCCACAGCAGGCGATTGTGCCTTTCAGCGCCGTTGGCTGCGGATCAATCACGAGCAACGGTTCATCGCGCTCGAGCACGGGCGGGCCGCCGGCTTTGGTGCTCAATGCGGCGTGGATCGTGACGAGACCGGGCTGGTCGACCTTGAATTGGATATCCTGTTTCAGCAGTTGGCCGAAAGTTTCGCCGCCGATCAGTTCGACCGGGTAATCCGCGTGAAACAGCGGCTCGCGACCGGCCATGGAAGCCGTGACCCTCAACAGCCAGGAGCCGGTCAGATTTTTCTCGTTAATCTGATGAACATCCACCACAGCCGTATCGCCCGTGGCAATGACGTAATGGCGCGGTCTGATGACCAGGAGTTCCGGTTGCGCGGCTTGATGGATGAGCGTGGGGTCCGCCTTGAGCTGGCGTAATGAATCCACCAGCCCACTGTGATCGTCAATCGTGGTAGATTCCCAGCCGGACAGGACGATGTAATCCACGGCGTTGCACATGCGCGCGTTTTCCAGCAGATGCGCGGCGGAGAAGTAATGCTTCGCTCCCGCCTCACGGAAGAGCGTTTCAGCGGTCGGAAATGCCGGGCGGAATTGATGGTCGTCCAGGAATTTATTGTAAGCCGCGAGGATTGTCTCGTGGGCAGATAGGTCGTAACCGGTTTGGTGGTGTGCCTTGTACCATCCGACAATCGCGGCGTGGTCGTCAGGCGAGGCACCCGTGGCCATCTCGCCCCACGTGACAATTTCCTTCCTGTTGTCGGTATAATACTTGTAATCGTCAGGTGATTTATACATCGCGTCAACCCATACGCCGGGCGAATCCATAGCCGTGTGCTCATCCCACCAGCCGGAGTAATCATTTCCGTCATCTTTCATCCAAGTGTGGCTATATGGAAGCGACCATACCTGCCCTCCGGGGCTTACGCCGGATTTGAGGAGGACGATGCGCGAAGGATCAGCTTCGCGCATCTCCTCGAGCGCGTAGCGCATTCGCGGATTGTTCACATCGGGATCGGTCTCGTTCTGGAGCGTCCACAGGCTTACGCAAGGGTGCGATCGGAAGGCGCGAATCATGCCCAGTTCCTTGTCGAGCTGGTAGCGATTGAGGAAATCCAGCTCGACGGGCTTGCCATCGTAGGTGACCTGAACGCTCGTGTGCGGTGGTTCTGATTGTGCGTCTTGGAAGGTATGCACACCGCCACCAGCCTCGCAGTAGCGCAGAAATCCGACGCGGTCAAAAGCATCGAGCACCACGGCTTTTGGCATATGACGATGGTTTTGTAGCGAGTCCAGACCGAGCGCCTTCATCGCCGCGATTTCGCGTCCCGCCGCGGCCTCGTCCGGGAAAATACCGTTCGGCGCCCAGAAGCCCCAAGAAATAGAGGAGCGCGGCACGATCCGACGGCCGTTCAGATAAAGTTTTGCGTCGGTTCTGAGACCTTTGACTTCCAGCCAGCGGAAGCCAAAGGTCGTGCTGCGATCGGAATGCGCGACGGCCGGCAGAGTTGCGGAGGCTTGGTAAAGATTCGGCTGGTCAATGTCCCAGAGCCGGGAGTTGGTGACGGTCGCATCGATCGAAGTGGTGATGGTTCCACCGGGCGGAATATCAACGTTTATGCTTTGTTTGAAGACAACGTTGCGATCCCGGGCGATGGAAAAATTGACCGGCCCGTCGTACGCCTGCCCAGTGGATGAGATTTCGGCCTGGACGCGAACCGAGCGAGGGTCGGGTTTATTAAAAACCGCCAGATCGCTCACGCTGACCGGCGCGCGCACCTGCATCTCCACGCCCCCGGCCAGACCACCGAAGGCATGGGTCGCCGGCAGCGTATATTTGCCCCAGGTCATCGTGAGGAAGTCCATCCAATCCAGCCTGCCTCCCGGGTTGGTAATCCGCACAGCCAACAGGTTCTTTTTGCCGGGTTTGATCGCACTTGTTGCATCCGCGGTAAACGGTGCCTCAGAAATAATATTGTAGCCTACCAGCTTGCCATTGACATAGACCTCAGCACGCAGCCGAGCGCCAGGGAAATAAAAAACCAACCGCTCGCCGGGTCGCAGGGCCGGTGGCGTGAATGGCCGATACCACCACGACACACCCTGATAGTATCCGTCAGCCGCGACGATGTCCGATGGCGAGGTCGAAGCGGCCGTGCGCGCCGGCGCCTGGTTGAAGTAGTATTCCTCAACGGTCGCCGGCAGCGACACGCCCATGCCGGCCTGGTCGTTGAGCACCGCCCATCGGCCTGTCGGCGGATTCACCGGCAGGTTCGTGAGGTTCACGTCTTCCGGAAGATAGAGGTCATCGTCCTGCCATGCCGCTTTTGGGTCCAGCCAAAGTCGCCATCCCTGGTCCAGATTGGTGGCGTCAGACACCTCCGCACGCGCGAATGAGATAAAGAGGAGTGGAAAAACGATGCACACGACAAAAAGAGTTTTTACCATATGTTTAGAGGCTGGCAATCAGCAGTTGGAATTGGAATGAATTGGTTTGCGCCACCGCCGTCGCGAGGGAACAGGTCAGTGTAAATAGAGTCAATTTGGTTCGATTCATTGTCATTTTTTCGACTGGAGCCCGTCCGGATCCAGCTACTTGGTGTCTGGCCGGAAACCGCCGAATTCCAATCCTCCTCGTCTTCGTTCTCGAAAACCGACGCAAATCCGAGGACGAGAACGAGGACGAACCGAAAACGCGCGTTTCCGGCCAGACACTACTTATGGCAGCCACCGGGCGAGCCAGAACTGCTTCGGCCGGTGGCGCACAAGCGCCGCGCCATTGGCTAATAAGGCCGCACCAACCGGAAGAAGACCGTGCCATCCACCGTGTCCAATGGCAACAATAACAGATTCGTCTGTGTCGAACCGGCGACATTGACCCAGTTGGTGCTGAGGCCCACGGCAAGGCTGTTCGTCT
>DATNHM010000075.1:0-18152 GCA_035604955.1 Candidatus Limnocylindrales bacterium
CGGGGTCATGGACAAAGCTCAGTTGGCCGAGAAGATTGCGGCGTTACGGGAGAAGCAGGAGTGGCACGCCGAACTGCTGGCGCAACTGAATGAGGAACAGAAGCAAATCAGCGTGACGGACCCGGAGAGTCGGAAGATGCCTACAGCCCAAGGCATGGTGGTGGGTTACAACGCGCAAGTGGCGGTGGACGCCAAACACAAGCTGATCGCAGCCCAAGATGTGACCAATGAGGTGACGGACCTCAAACAACTGGCCAATGTGGCGATTGCCGCCAAGACGAATCTGGAATTGAAAGCGGCGGAAGTGGTGGCCGACGCGGGGTACTACAACGCGGCGGAAGTGAGCCGGTGTGCCGAGCAGGGGATAACTGCTTATGTGCCCAAGGCGGACACGAGCGCGAACACGGCGCGGGGATTATACGGCAAGAGCCGGTTTGTGTACGATGCAAAGAAGGACGTGTATGTGTGTCCGGCGGGAACGGAACTGACGTATCGGTTTGCGACGTATGAGCTGGGGCGGGAGCTGCGATACTACCGTGCCAGCGGGTGCAAGGAATGTGCGTTGAAGAAACAATGCACGCGGAACAAAGCCAACCGGACGATTACACGGGAGGCGAACGAAGGGTTGATGGAAGCGATGGCACGCCGGATGAAAGCGGAGCCCGGGAAGTTTAAATTGAGGAAGACGCTGGCCGAGCATCCCTTTGGAACGATCAAGCGGTGGTTTGGGTACACGCACTTTCTGCTCAAGGGCCTGGAGAAAGTGCGAACGGAGTGGAGTTTGACGACGCTGGTTTACAACCTCAAGCGCGTGCTCAACCTGGTGAACTTCGAGAAATTGATGGCGGTGGTGGGGGTGAAAGTCGCGCAGCGGGCCTGAACCGGCGGGCAACGCCTTTTTTCTCCGGCCAGCTCCCCACATCGTCCCCGGCGGTTATCGGTACCGATCCTTTCTTTGAAACTAAAAAACCGGCGACCCGCATCGTCGGACCGCCGGCCAAACTTTTCCCGCTCATTCCGCCAGACTTTTTACACAGCCTCGCGCGGTGTTAGGCCACATCATCATGGTCCCAAGAAAATGTTGGACGCAATCTCAAAACACTCCGCTTGATACTGAAATCGGAATGGTCTGTTTGGGTCAAAAATGAAAATGAATGTCCTTCCCCAATGCGAACCAATCGGGATTTCAATGTGCGAAGAAGAATTGGATGTGCTCATCTGTAAAAACAACGGCCTGCCAACGGAAGAAAGTCGGGGATAATTGGTCAACTCTAAACCGTAAATCACTCTTGAGTCGTTGGTGCCAAATCGCTGAAATAACTGTGCGGACTCTTGGCTCACCACCTCCACGCCTCCGGCTTTCTGAATCATGTCAATAACCTCCGTTTTGGTGGGCTTGCAACCGGTGGCCAATGCAAGAACAACAACCAAACAAATTATGAAGTGCGCTCTCATGTGGCCTAACATATAGGTATGCAACGGAATTGTTGCATAACACGGTTCATAGGATTATTAGTATCACATTTTAACTTGCGCGTCCACAGTCAATTGGATAATGAGCCATTCCGATATGGAAGCGGCAAAAACAACATTCCGTCCGCCTGACCGCCTCATCCCCAATCCCAAAGCCCGATTGCGGGAGCAAGTCCATGAGGTCATGCGTTTTAAGCAGTTTTCCCCACGCACCGAATCGGCATACTGGAATTTCATACGGCAATTCATTTTTTTCCACAATAAACGCCACCCGCGAGAGATGGGCAAGCCCGAAGTGGAGGCGTTTTTAACCCATTTGGCCAAGGCCAGAAACGTCTCAGTCTCCACCCAAAATCAGGCGCTCAACGCACTGGTTTTTCTCTACCGGGAGGTGCTGCACCAAGCCTTTGAGCAATTAGGGCCATTTGAACGTCCGCTGCGGCGACCCAAAGTGCCGACGGTGATGAGCCGAGCAGAAGTGAACCGTTTGCTTGCGGCAATGGACGGCACATTTGTACTTATCGCACGGCTACTTTACGGCAGCGGCATGCGTCTAATGGAAGGGTTACGGCTACGCGTCAAAGATATTGACTTTGATCGCAGGCAGATTGTCGTACACGACGGCAAGGGATTTAAAGATCGGGTGACCGTGTTACCCGATTCGCTACGCGAACCTCTGACGGCGCACTTGAAGCGCGTCGAAGGATTGCATCAGCAGGATTTGAAAGTCGGCTTGGGGCGGGTTTGGTTGCCAGGGGCGTTGCGGGTAAAGTATCCGAGCGCGGAACGGGACTGGATCTGGCCGCGTAAAGCTTCGCCACGCGGTTCTTAGAAGGGTGGTAGAAATATGTTCTACGTTTATATTCTGCAATCTGAATCGGACAAGGGACTGTACATTGGTTTTTCAACCGATTTGCGACGGCGAATGAGGGAACATGAAGGAGGAAAAGCATTTGCGACTTCGTATCGCGGACCGTGGCGGTTGATTTATTACGAGGCTTATCTGGAAGAGGAAGATGCGTTGCGGCGGGAGCAGTATCTCAAAAGCGGTGGTGGGCGAAAGCTATTAAGGAATCAATTGCGGCATTATCTTGCAAAACATCCATTACCGGTAGCCGCGTGACCGCGTAAAGCCGTCTAAAACTTCGTTACATGGCGACGCGGTTTTACGCGGGGACACAAGGACGTGAGTACCACCCAAATCTATACGCATGTCATGCAGCGACCGGGAATCGGGGTCAGGAGTCCGTTGGATGGAATTTAGGAGTTGGAAGATGGCAGTTTGGAATTTGTTTTCATCCCCACGTCCCTCAACCGCCCTGCGGGCACCTTCTCCCGCTCCCGCGGGCGAAGGAATTTGCCTGGAATGGTGGCGGTCATGGACACGCCGCTACAGGAGGCTGAAAGGCGCCACCTGTCCCCGGCCACCGGATTTGTTTTCATCCCCACGTCCCTCAACCGCCCTGCGGGCACCTTCTCCCGCTCCCGCGGGCGAAGGAATTCTCCCACTTGGTGGTGGAGAGGGAGAATGCAAAATCATTTCTTCGGCAACGCGGCCTTGGTGGCGGCCTGAAGGGCGTCCAGTTGCGGACGCAGTTCTTCCTTGGTCGCCTTGTCCATGCGGTCAATGAACAGAATGCCGTTGAGATGATCCACTTCATGCTGAACGACGCGCGCGAGCAGTCCGCCGCCGCGAAATGCCACCGGCTTGCCTTTTTCATTCAACGCCTTCACGTCCACAGATTCTGGCCGCGCAATCTCGCCGAAAATTTCCGGAAAACTCAGGCAACCTTCGCCGCCGGAAACGAACTGGCCGAGCGGTGTGATTTCCGGATTGATTAAAACCAGCGGCATGAAGGCATTCACGTCGGCGGGTTTGCCGTCGAGTTCGAGCGAGGAGGGGCGGTCTTTCACGTCGCGCACGTCAATGACGGTCAATTGCACGGCGCGGCCGATTTGCTGGGCCGCGAGGCCGACGCCTCTGCTGGCGTGCATGGTTTCCAGCATGTCCGCAGCCAGCGTTTTGATTTCCCGCGTGATGGTTTCAACGCGCGCGCCTTTTTGGCGGAGCACCGGATGGCCGTATTTGATAACCGGGAGGATCATACCAGGTGAGAACTGTCACTTTCTTTTGGCCAGGCACGGAGCATTTCTGCGAGGTCCGGGATGCCGGGACTTTGCGCGGTGCGGACGTAATGGCCGCTGGTGGTGACGCCGGTCAGGACGGATTGGGCGTTGTCCAGGCCCAGTAATTTGCCGAGGCAAAACCCCGAATTGAAATGGTCGCCGGCGCCGGTGGTAATCACGGGCCTGGGGGTGAACGGGCCTTGCACCAGCGAGACGGCGCCGTTGCTGGCGGCCAGCGCATAGCTGACGGGATGAATCACCAGCGTGTTCACCGGCACGAGCCGGTTGATTTCCAGCGCCAGCACAGAAAGGGCGTCGAGAGATTTGCCGGACGCCTGCAATCCAAGAACCTCGCCGATTTCGTGCGCCTCTTTCTCGTTCAACCCCAGAATCACGTCGAAGTATTTTTCAAATTCCGCGATGGTTTTGAGCGCCTGTCGGATGTCGTCGGGTTTGCGCTTTTCCGGATCGGCCAGGTCGAAAAACAGCACGCGCCGTTTGCCTTTCATACCGGGACAGATTTCCTTGAGCGTCGCCTCCCAGATTTGACCCATGTGGGTCAACATGGTCCAGTTCACGAAACCCACCAGATCGGCGCTGGTGAACCGGGCGGTGAAGTGGTCGCGGCCAAAGCGCGATTGAATGTTCGGCCAGTTCACCTCATTGAGGGACGAAATTTTGCCAATCATGACCTTGCCGTCGTCGAATTCCAGCGCATCGGTGTGGCCGGGTTCGGCGATGGAATGCACATCGGCGCGTTTGGCGAAGTCGGCGAAGACCGGGTGCAAATGGGGCCAGCCGAGAGTGCCGAGGTAGGTGACCTTGAGGCCGAAACTGGCGAGGGCATTGGCCATGATGGGGCCGTTGCCGCCGAGCTTGGTGACGCGGTTGACGATTTCGATGTTGGTACTTTTGCCCGCCGCCGCCGCCAGGCGCTCGGCCAGTTTTGAAATCGTCGTCACCCGTTGGAATGAATTCTCGCTGTCGCGCTTGTCCACGACGTGCAGGATTTCATCCACAAAACCGTCCAGGCCCACGAAAACCGTCAGGCGCCCGGCGGTGGCGGCGCCGGCCAGTAATCGCTGAGCGCACTGTTCGCGCAATTCGGGTGTGTTCATGCGTCCGGAGATTTTGCGAAAACCGGCTGGCGCGCGCAATTTTTAATCCGGGTTGACGCCGAGAATTTGCAGAATCCGTTCCAGTTCCTTGTCGCTGAAGAAGGAAATTTCCACCGTGCCTTTGCCGGCCGCGTAATGGAGTTGCACCCGGGTGGCGAACACTTCGCGCAGGCGGTCTTCCAGGTCGGCCACGTGCGGGTCACCCGCGGGCGCGGCCACCGTTTCCGGTTTGGCTGCCACCTGACGTGAACCACGTCGCAGCAACCTGGCCAGCAGCCCTTCGGTCTGGCGGACATTCAGGCCTTCCTTGACGACGCGCTCGGCAGCCAGTTTTTGATCTTTCTCACTGGTCAGTCCGAGAATGACTTTGGCATGACCGACCGACAGCCGGCCGTCGCGAATGAAACCTTGAACGGGCAAGGGCAGTTTCAACAGGCGGAGGGCATTGGCCACCACGGCGCGGCTCTTGCCGACCTTGCCGGCGATTTCCTCCTGGGTGAGCTGGAATTGCTCGGCGAGTTGCGCGTAGCCGTGGGCTTCTTCGATGGCGTTGAGATTTTCGCGCTGGAGATTTTCGATGAGCGCCAGTTCGAGCACCGCACGGTCGTCGGCCTGTCGGACGATGACGGGCACTTCCGACAGTTGCAGCAGTTGGGCGGCGCGCCAGCGGCGTTCACCCGCAATCAATTCAAAATAACCGTCGCGCTCGCGCACGATGAGCGGCTGCACGATGCCTTGTTCCCGGATGGAATCGGCCAGTTCGCGCAGCGCCTCGGCGGAAAAATCCTTGCGCGGCTGGAGCGGGCAGGGGCGAAGCCGGTCCAGCGGGACGCGCTGGACGTGCTCGTGCGTGTCGGGCGCGGGAGCAGGCACCGGGGTTGGAGCAGGGGACGGAGCACCCGGCGCCGGGGCAGGTTGGGTCAGAACCGGACTGCCGCCCAGCAACGCGCCGAGGCCGCGTCCCAAAGCAGGTCTTGCCATGCGCTCAGAATGTCAAATCAAGTCCAACGCCTCAAGTCTAATGTCCAAAGTTCCAAATCCACCGAACTGTGGCGCCGACTTCCGGGTCGGCTTTGTCACGCATAGAACCTGTGGTAAAAAGTTAGATTCAACGACCGTCCTCACCCCGGCCCTCTCCTCCGAGGAGAGGGAGGAACGTTCGCCGTCTTTCTGGCAAATCGAGTGGCAGGATTTGCCAGGTGGTCATCCATAAAACCAAGGACGGACTAGAGCTGTTCCTTCTCCCGGGGGAGAAGGCCAGGTTGAGGGCGGGCGTCAAAACAAACTTCCTTTTCCCACCCGCCCTATTACACTCCAGGCATGGCTGGCGTGGAACTCGCTCGTCAACTCCGCAAAAAGGAAACTTGGGCGGAAAAATTGATGTGGCGCTGGTTGCGCGACCGGCGATTCAGCGGCTACAAATTCCGCCGCCAGCATCCCGTCGGGGATTATGTTTTGGATTTTTATTGTGAGGAGGCGCAGTTAAATGTCGAACTGGACGGCAGCCAGCATGGCTTTCCCGACCGGCGGAAGCACGACATGGAACGTGAGGCGTTTCTAAAATCGCGTGGTATCAAGACGGTGCGGTTCTGGAATTTCCATTTGCGACGTAACACGCAAAGCATCCGCGACATGATCTTCAACGAGCTACAATCTCGTGCGCCACATCCGTTGCCGGAATACACGAGGCCGATAGAACCTGTGGTAAAAAGTTAGGTTCAACGACCGTCCTCACCCCGGCCCTCTCCTCCAAGGAGAGGGAGGAACGTTCGCCGTCTTTCTGGCAAATCGAGTGGCAGGATTTGCCAGGTGGTCATCCCTAAAACCAAGGACGGACTACAGCTGTTCCTTCTTCCGGGGGAGAAGGTCAGGTTGAGGGCGGGCGTCAAATCCGGACGACTTTGGACTTTAGACTTTGGGTATTGGACTTTACCTTGAATCCGTGAGCCGCAAGAGCAAACGCGTCGCCGAAATGGTTTCCGATCATCACGGGCAGAAACTGGACCCGCATTATCTCGGCTATTTCCATTGTTTCAACCAGCAGCTTTTTTACGAAGCCCACGAGGTATTGGAACATCTTTGGCTTGGTGACAAGCACGGCCCGAATGGCCCCTTTTACAAGGGGCTGATTCAACTGACCGGCGCATTCGTCCATTTGCAGAGAAACCATCCGCAGCCCGCCGCCGCGTTGTTTAAACTCGCCCTCGCCAATTTAAATAAATATCCGCGCATTCATGAACATTTGAACCTGGAAATGACGTGTCAATTGGCCCGGAAATGGCTGGAAGAGCTGGAACGGGGCCGGTTTGGCGTTAATCCGTTGACAAGCCAGACGGCGCCGAAACTGGAATTGGAAATAAAAGCATGAAAGGCAAGAGTAATGCGAAGCTTGCCGGGAGCGCCGGCATCATCCCGGCCGGTAGTGACGCAAAACATGGATTCTCACCGGCGGGATGCCGGCGTTCCCGGAGATAAACGTTGAGAAATTGAAAGTAAATGGTATGGGACAAAGGCGTGTTGTGCTCGCGGGCGGCAGCGGTTTTCTGGGCCGGACGCTCGCCAGAAAACTGCTCCAAAAGAATTACGAAGTGGTGGTGCTGACGCGTTCCCCACACGAACGCACGGACGGGATTGTGGAAATGGTGTGGAACGGAAAGTCGCTCGGGGACTGGGTGCAATATGTGGACGGTGCTCATGCCATTGTCAATCTGACCGGTCGCAGCGTGAACTGCCCGCATACGCCGGAGAATGTTCGCGAGATCAAAGAATCACGCATCAACTCTGTGAACACCGTCGCGGCGGCGATTCACAACGTAGCGCATCCGCCGGGCGTGTGGGTGCAGGCCGGGTCGCTCGCCTTTTACGGCGACCTGGAGGATCAATGGTGTGAGGAGAACACTCCCTCCGGCCAGGGTGAAGCGGTGGAGACCTGTCGGCTTTGGGAAAGTACATTCAAGATCGTTCCCCTGGCCAACACGCGCCGGGTACTGCTGCGGATTGGCCTGGTGCTGGCCCGCAATCGCGGCGCGCTTTCCGTGTTGGGCAAATTGACCCGATGGTTTCTGGGCGGTGCGGCGGGGAACGGCCGGCAATACGTCAGTTGGATTCACCGGGCGGACATGAATCAAATGTTCCTGGACTCCATCGAGCGGGATGATGCGATTGGCGTATTTAACGCCACCGCACCCAACCCGGTCACGAACGCCGAATTCATGCGCGAACTGCGCCGGGCCATGCACCGCCCGTGGTGTCCGCCCGCGCCGGTTTGGGCGGTGCGGTTTGGCTCGCGATTGATGCAAACCGAACCGTCGCTGGCACTCACCGGGCGGCGTTGCACGCCCAGGCATTTTCTCGGAATCGGCTTTAAATTCCAGTTCCCGGAATTGCCCGGCGCGTTGGCCGACATTTACGGGTAATCTCCATTCGTTCGCAGAAGCCGACGTGAGGATGCGCCAACCGATGGCGGATGGCGGATGGCGGATTTAACTGGAGCCTCGTCACCCCGGCTACTACAGGCTTTAATCAGGCCAGCGATTCGGCCAGCACTTCGGCCATGTGACGCAGCCGGACGGTGGCCAGGTGCTGGATTTGCTGTCGGCAACTGGCGCCGGAGGCCACGACGGTGGTTCCAAACGGCTGGTTCATGACCTTCTGAATCAGCGGTTCCGCAACCTTGATCGAAAGTTCGTATTTCGATTCGAGCATCCCGAAGGCGCCCGCCATGCCGCAGCAACCCGAGTCCAGGAGGGTCACGGTCTTTTCCGGCAGCCGCTCGGCCAGTTGCCGCATGAGGTTGGGATTGGACAGCGCCCGGGCATGGCAATGCGGGTGAATAATCAACCGCCCGGCCCGGTTGTTGAAGGTAAGTCCGCCCGGTTCCCAGCTCAGGAAATTTTCAATGAAATCCTCAAACAGGAAACAACGCCGCGCGACGTTCTCCACATCCGGCAGCTTCAACTCCCGGTAATCCTCCGCGAACATTGAAAAACAGGACGGTTCGAGAAAAATAATCGGTGTGCCGCCGGCATCCGCATTCAATAACGCGAGATTGTGCCGGCCCAACCTGGTGACTTCGTCAAGATTGCCCTGGCTGAAGGCGGGCCGCCCGCAGCATTGGCGCTGTGCCAGCACTGTGACCTCAAAACCCGCCGCTTCGAGCACCGCCACGGCGGCGGTGCCGACCTGCGGCTCGTAATAGCGCATGAACGTGTCGTCCCAAAGGATGACCCGGCCGCGGGTCGGTGGCGCGGCGGGTTGATGTTTGGCAAACCAATGGTCGAATCGTATCGGCGCGAAACGCGGCATCGGGCGCCGGGTGGTGATGCCCCAGATGCGATTTCTGATCAAGCGCATCGGAAAGAATTCCATCAGCGCATTGGCCAGCCGCGGCATTGTGCAGCCCCAGCGACCCAACTGGTCCACCGAACTGAACAACCGTTCGCGCAACTTCAAACCATCGCGGCGGATGCGCGCGTTGAGCAGTTCCGCCTTCAACAGCGCCAGGTTCACGTTGGAGGGGCATTCCGTGGTGCAGGCTTTGCAGGACAGACAATTGCTCAAGGCCGCCTCCATTTCCTGCGAGCGCAACGGGTCGCCTTTGATTTCCCGCAATTCCAACGCTGCGCGGATCGCGTTCGCCCGCCCACGGGTGGACATGATTTCCGTGCCGGTGGCGATGAAAGTGGGGCACATGCTAGGCGTTTGTTTCAGGCAACCGCCGCAGCCATTGCACTGTTCCAGATTGGCGGTGAAGGAACCGTCCTTGGCCGCAAAAGCGAGCTGCGGTTCAAACGGCAGTTTTAACGAATAACCCGCGCCCATCCGCAAATGCCCGTCAATTTTGTAGCGGCCATCCGAAATGATTTTGCCCGGGTTGAACAGATTGTCCGGGTCGAAGGCCTGCTTGATTTCCCGCATGAGCTGGTAAAGCTCTTCGCCGACCTGGTCTTTAAGGTATTCCGTGCGGGCGATGCCGACGCCGTGCTCACCGGCCAGCGAGCCTTTGAACTGCGAGATCAGCGCCGCCACTTCATCGGCGATCTGCCGATATTTTTTCAAATCCTCTGCGCTGTGCAAATCCAGCACCGGCCGCACGTGCAACAGCCCCGCCGCCGCGTGGCCGTAATAGGAAGCCGGGACGCGCACCCGCGCCATCAACCGCTGCAAGCCGGCAAAGTAAGCCGGCAAATCCCGCGGCCGCACCGCCGTGTCTTCAACGAAACAGGCGGGTTTCGCGGCGCCTTTGCAGCCGGTCAGCAATGACAATCCCGCCTTGCGCATCGCCCACACCAGGTCGGCTTCGGCCTGGGTCCGCAAAATCAATTTGCGCAGACCCAACCGGCGCTTTTTCAGTTGCGCAAGCCGGTCACCGGCATCCTCGAAAAACTCGACAATCAAGATCGCCTCGCAGGGATTGACGTCGAGTTCCAGCAAATCACGCACCGCCTGAAACTCGCGCTGACCCCGGGTTTGTTCAAACAACAGGCTGTCAATGTGCTCGATGGCGGCCGGCATCAAGTCGAGCAATTCCGTGGTGGCCTGCATCGCTTCGGTGACGGAGCCAAAAAAGATCAGGCCGACGCCGCGCTCGGGGGGCAGCGGGACAATTTTCAAATCGGCGGAAACCACGGCGGCGAGCGTGCCTTCGCTGCCGGAAAGGATATGGACCAGATTGCCGGGCTCGTTCGCGGCCCGCGCCAGCGCATAGCCGGGCCAGCGTTTCAACAGACCGGGCGGAAAACGCTCCGCAACTTGCAGCGCATTCAGCGCCAGCAGGTCCTCGATTAAATTCCGCTGCCGGGGCAGGTTGTCGGAGCCAGGACCGATTTTCAGGACCTCTCCATCGGCCATGACGATCCTCAACTCGTTAACGTGCATTCCCGTGGTGCCGTAAAACGGCGCATGCGCGCCCGATGAATCACTGGCAATCATACCGCCCAGGGTCGCGCGCGAACTGGTCGCCACGTCCGGACCAAAACAAAAACCCTGCGGCCGGAGGAAATCGTTCAACTGGTCCAGTACGACGCCCGCGCCAACGCGGATGCTGCGGTTTTCCGGGTTGAACTTGCTGATCAGCCGGTTGTACCGCGCGAAATCAATGACCAGGCCTTCGCCCACTGCCCCGCCGGCCAGTCCGGTGCCCGCGCCGCGCGGAATCACCGAGACGCCCGCCTGCGCCGCCGCCTGGATGATGGAACTGGCTTGGGTCGCGTTTTTCGGAAAGGCCACGGCCAGCGGCACAATCTGGTAAGGCGACGCGTCGGTGGCATAGAGTTGCCGCGTCAGATTATCGAAGGCGACTTCACAATTCGCCGCATTCAATGTGGCCATCTGCTGGGCGGGCATCATAGTAACGGCCCACAAGCTATCGCCGTGACCGCCCGTTGACAATTTCATTAAATCACACCGTGAGCGGGCAAACGATCGGAAGCATTTCCAACTAAGAATCAGCGACCAGTTCAAACCGGGCGTGCCGGGCGCCGGGGTTCCCATGGTGAAAAGGAAAGCGGGCGGAAGAAATCGGAAGCCGCCCTCTCCTCGTCCGAGGGGAAGTTCGGGGCGAGGGGCGCGTTTATTAAGCCTTAATGTTCCAGGAAACAGGCGTTGGTTGCCCCGACTAGCCCAGCCGCCAGACGATGCGCGCCTTGTTCAAGTCGTATTGCGACATTTCCATTTTCACGCGGTCGCCGACGGTGAGGCGGACGAATCGCTTGCGCATCTTGCCGGAAATGGTTGCGAGCACCTGATGCTTGTTGTCCAGTTCAACGCGGAACATCGTCCCGGCCAGCACCGTGGTAATGCGCCCTTCGACCTGTATGTGTTCTTCCATGAAAAATGAATTCTGGAGAGAGAACAATTCAGGGCGACGCTCAGTTCAAACGTCGCCCCGGACAAATGGATTGTCTGTGATTAGTAACGCTCCCGGTGGCCGCCGCCGCCGCCGCCACCACCGCCGCCGCCGCCGCGAAAGTCACGGCGCGGGCCGCGGTCGCCCCGCGGACGCTCCTCTTTGGGGCGCGCAATGTTCACCGTGAGCGCGCGGTCACCCAGCGTTGCGCCATTCATGGCCGCAATCGCTTTCTGCGCTTCCTCGGGCGTGGACATGGTAACGAAGGCGAAACCGCGTGAGCGGCCGCTCATCCGGTCCATCATGAGGTTGGCTTCGACGACCGTGCCGTGGGCGGCAAACGCCTCCTGCAGGTCATTTTCGGTCGTGTTGAAGGAAAGATTTCCTACAAACAATTTCGTACTCATTTGATGATTTACTGTTCAAACTAGCATGCCTATCGCGGACCGTTCCCGACTGCCGGGTTTCAAATCATCACTGAACCAGGTTCACTTGAGGATTTTCCATGACCGTTAGAGACAAGTTATCCAACAGACGGAAGAATAGTAGCCAATCTCCAAACCGCTGGCAAGCTAATTTGAAACTGTTGGAATACAAGGTGTTAGAACCAGTCTGCCGGGAAGCTGTTTCGGGCGCCGGCCGAGGGAAATGAAAAATGGCGCGGCTATCGCAGGGTTGGTGATAGAAACAGAAAAAGCGTCAGTAACAGAACCGCGCAAAGGACAAGGCCCGCCACAATGGCAGTAACCACGTTGACGACTTGATTTCTGTCCCGCAACAACATAGTCAGTTATGAGAACAACCTCTAACAAATGTTCCGGCAGGATAAAAGAAATAAGGAAGAAAGTTGTTCACACCCTTTTCGACAGGCTTTGACTTACATCAGACGCCGGGCCTGGCGCTTGGGGAAAGCGGCCCTGGTTTTTGGCAGCGGAACCAGCGGATCTTCCACCGCCAGAAAATCTTTCAGGAAAACCGGTTTGTCATGACGGCCGCCGCGCTGGTAATCGCGCCAAAGCGTTTCGGCAACTGGTTTCGAGTCAAGCCGGAGTTCACCCGTGAGAAATTCAAAGAGCAACTCCATCAGCCGCACCAGCGCAATGCTGTCCGTTCGTCCCGTTCTTCCGTACAGACATTCGCTGAAATGGAGGAAGGCGCGAAAAGGGGACGGGTTTGGAGTTTCGGCTTTAGCCGGCTGGCCGTTCGCCGATGCCCCGGCTGGACCGCCTGAAGGCGGAACTCCCAACCTACACCAAATCAACGGCGTGGTTTCGATGAAGTTGCCGCTGTTACCGACCAGATCCCAATAGCGCGCGAAACGCCGCAGCTTCTGCATCGTGGCGAAATCAATCAGCTTGTTCTGTAAAATTTCGTACGGCGGGTGCGGATGATAGACCATCTGCCATTCAACGTCATGCCGGAAAATTGGCGTGCCACGCAGCCGCTTCAAAATGCCGACCTGGATTTCCTGCGGACCGAGCGCGATGAGCCGGTCGAATCCGGCGGCAAAACTTTCCAGCGTTTCACCGGGCAAGCCCGCAATCAAATCGGCGTGGAGGTGGACACCGGTTTCACCGCGCAGGAAATGGAAATTGTCGGCGAGTTTTTCGTAATTCTGCCGCCGGCTGATGCGATGGCTGACTTCCTCATTGAACGTCTGGATGCCGACCTCGAATTGCAGCGCGCCGGGTGGGAACCTGGCAATGATTTCGCGCAACGATTCGGGCAGCCGGTCGGGAATCATTTCGAAATGGAAGAAATGGCCGGGCTGGTAGCGTGTCAGAAAGAATTCCAGAATCGGTTTGCTGAAGCTGACGTTCAGGTTGAACGTGCGGTCAACGAACTTGAACTGTTTCACACCGCGGTCGAGCAGCCGTTGTAATTGTTCGAGCAAGGCGGGCAACGGAACCTGCCGCACCGGAATATCGAGCGACGACAGGCAAAATTCGCAGGTGAACGGGCAGCCGCGCGACGCCTCGACGTAAATGATGCGATGCGCAATGTCGTCGTCGGTGTACAGGTCGTAGGGCAGGGCGAGTTGAGAAAATTCCGGTAATTCGGCAGGAATGATTTTGGGCAGTTGCACCTCCTCTTCCGTCCTTCGGACACCCTCTCCTCCATTGTCAATGGGGGAGAGGGACGGGGCGAGGGGGTGCCGAGTTTCAGATTGCTCGCTGGAGTCGGTGGAGATGGCTTTTGGGGGATTGGTGGGGACGCGCTGCTGCGCGTCCTGTTCAAGCGGCAGCGCGGCCCTACCAAGCAAAACCCGGCATACCTCGGCAAATTTCAAGTCCGCTTCGCCGGTGATGACATGGTCGGCGAGCTGAACAATGGCCTGAGCTTCGGTCTCGTAACTGACTTCCGGGCCGCCGAGGATGATTTTGATGTCCGGCCGGACGCGCTTGATGGCGGCGATGACTTCGGTGGCCGGCTCGACGTTCCAGATGTAAATGCCGAAGCCGATGATTTTCGGATTTCGCGCAAGCAGGATTTCCGCGATGTCGAGCGGGCGCTGGTTGATGTCGAACTCGGCAAGGCAGGCACGCGGCTGGAGCTCACCCAGATTGGCCAGCAGATAACGGAGGCCGAACGCGGCATGGATATACTTCGCGTTGAGCGTGGTTAAAACAATGTCAGGTTCCCTTTTTGCCCGGAACAAGCGAGCCTGCGAGCGCAGTTGCGGATATAAAAAGGCAGCCACGTTCCCAGTCTAGCAACGGACAAACCCCGGCGCAATGAGCGGAGTGGACGATTCCTCCGGCGGTCAGTGCGTGGTAAAGGCCTGGAAAATCCTGGCGAAGGCCCAGGGTTGGGGAGAGTTGGAGACGGAGAAGCTGTTGGTGCCGGAGACAGCGCTTTTTTTGCGGGGCCGGGCCGCGTCGTCATTGATGGACCAGTAGTGTAGCGAGCAGATCCACGGCGCTTTGTCGGCGAAGGCCTTGAGAACTTTGGCGTCGTCGAGGGTGAATACTTCATCCCGAGAGCCGTTTTTACCGAGGCACGGGCAAAGGCCGACCTGAATGGCGGGATCAATTTTCTGGAGCTGAGCGTAAGCGGCGATAGCTGAATCAACGCCGAGCTGGCCCTCGGATTTTCCCCGGTTGATGAACTCCTTGCCGAAGAACATCACCATTAGATTGGCGGAATGGACCTTGACGCCTTTTTTGACGGCGTCGGCGAGCAACGACCGTGAGGCTTGGGAAAGGCCGTCGGGATCAACGGGCAAAGTATAGGAAACAATCAAGCCGGGGGTTTTCTTTTGCAGGCTGGCGAGGACAGTGTTACGGCGTTCACTGTCCTGCCGGCCCCGGTCAAGGTTGTGGCCTTCAATATCGAAATCCAGCCAGGTGAGCTTATATTGGTCGATAACCTTCTGGTAGGCGGCTTCCAACTGGACAGGGTCATCAATCACATTGGCGAGTTCCTTGCCGGCCTCGCCGCCGAACGACATGATTACGTCGCCGCCTCGCCGGCGGATGGCATCAATCTGGTCGTGGTAAAAGTTCAGCCCGATGGGAATACGGCCATCCCACGATGGCTCCCCGTGATAGACGGTTTTATTGCCATCACCGTTCTGTCGCGCAATGATGAAAGCAAGCGTGTAAAACTTCTGGCCACATTGGTCCTCACAATCGGTAAGCTTGAAGTTGTCGCCGGCGCCCACAAACATGTAAGGCGCAAAAACCCGGGCTGGCCAGCCGGCGTGGAGGTTCGGGGTGACAATTGCCACCAGTGACACTGTAACGGCAGCGAAAGCGATGAATTTCATTGGCACGGCCGTTTCGCGTTGAGCATGGTTAAAAAAATGTCCGCCACGTTGGCAGTTTAGCAATGACCAAACCGCGACGCAACGCATAGCCGCGAAGCGGTGTCGGAAATCAGCCGGGGATAACGTTCCCGGGCAAGGTGAAAAAATGTTGCATCGCGGCGCGACGATGGAATATGAGCGGATACTTCCGCCGTCCCGCCGGGATGGATTTTGTAATGGGGATGTGAACCCGGCACGTTGTGCCGGGCTAATTTCCGGTTGTCCCTGCCGGGACGATGAAACGCGGACGAGGGCCGCAGCTCGCCTGGATTGGCCGGCAGATAACGCAGATCGAATGCGGCGTGGATGTATTACGCGTTCATCCGCGGCTAAAAACCGGCGCCCCAATTTTCATTCGACCGGGTGCCTGGGCCCTGTTACTCCGACGGGAGCCTTTTCGCACCAGCCCAGCCATTGTGGGCAAGGAGCTGGGCGGCTAAAAGGAAGCCAGCCTTTTTTCATCCGTTTTTACGCTATACAGCAGGCTAAAAAACGGGCAAAAAGGAAACCTGCCTTTTTTCATCCGTTTCATCGCTCATTCTTCGCTTGAACCGGGAAAAAAGGTAACCCGTCTTTTTGCAACTTTGTTTTGCGCTAGACCGCAAGCAGAAAAAAAGGCAAAAAGGGAGCCTCTATGACACCCGACGATATTCTGCTGGAAGCGGAGGACAAGATGATCAAGACCGAGCAGGTGATTGTGAACGAATTCGCCGGCGTGCGCACCGGCAAGGCGTCCGCCACGCTGGTCGAAAATATCATGGTCGAAGTCTATGGCGCGCAGATGCGCATTCGCGAACTGGCCAGCATCACCACGCCGGAACCGCGCATGCTGGTGGTCCAGCCGTGGGACGTGAACTCGTTGCATCCGGTTGAGAAGGCGATTCAAAAGGCGAACATCGGTTTGAACCCGACGATCCAGGGCAAAATCATCCGGCTGGCGTTTCCGGAATTGAGCCAGGAACGGCGGCAGGAATTCGTCAAGCTCATCAAGAAGATGGCCGAAGACGGGCGCGTGGCCATCCGGCACGTGCGCCGCGACGCGATGGAGCAGTTGAAGAAGCATGGGCACGACAGCGGCATCAGCGAGGACCAGGAAAAACAGGCGGAAAAGGATTTGCAGAAGCTGACCGACCAGTACAGCGCGAGGATTGACCAGCACGTCACGAGCAAGGAAAAGGAAATCATGACGGTCTAGGAATTTAAGATTTACGATTGATGATTTATGATTGATTTCGAAAGCGACGATACACTGGCGTTTTTAAAATCATAAATCGCAAATCGTAAATGGTCACCGCGGCGGTGCGTTGGTGGCGGGTTCAAAATGAATCACGGTTTCACCGGGCTTGGCGTAGCCGAGTTTTTCACGCGCCAGGCGTTCGACCGCGTTGGGATCGTTCCGCAATTCGTCAATCTGGGCCTGGAGCTGTTTGGACTTGGCCTCTTCAATCTGTAACTGGGTTTGCAGCCGCATAATGTCTGCGCGCATCCGCTCATTTTGCTGCAGCAACGGCAGAAATTTCATGCCGATCAGCAGCAACAGGGCCACGATGACCAGGCCCGCAGCCACTTTTGTTAAAACACTCCAAATGCCGAGGTTTACATTCACGCCGCGAGTTAATCACGAGCTTCCGGCGGGCGGAAGCAGATTTATCTGGCAAAGGTTTTCCACGAGCGGAGCTTGCCGTCGGGGCCGAAGGTCAGCCGCAGAAAATAATCCGGCACCCAGGTCTCGGTGTAACTGGGAGTGTCCGGGCCGAAATAACCGCCCGGCCCCAGAAAATACGGCTCCGGCGCAACGATGACGTGGCTGCGTTGCGTGAGCCATTCGTCCACAACCGTGCCGTCGGAGAGCTTCGCGGACTTGTCCGGCGGCCCCAAATCCAGGATGGCCTGGTCCGGCGTGTACTGGCCGACGCGGGCCTGCCAATCCACCGTCTGCGTGACGCACCCCGTGAACAGGAGCGACGCCAGCAAAGCCAGGAAAATCCGTTTCATGCAAGTAAAGCTACACCTCCGGCGGCTGAACGTAAACCACGGGCAATGATGGTGCCAGGATTGCCGTTACCTGAATGCGGGCAGCGTCCTAATTCGGCAGTAGGGCACGACGTCAGGAGTGTTTGTTCGGCCAACTCGTCACCTCGTCGTCTGGAAATCAGGACAGTGCCCGGATGCGGATTCAGTTGTCAGGACGGCGGCAAATCCAATTTGGGAAACTCGCACCGAGCGGACTTTGCCCGATACCGGCGACAGCCTTTGACATGCCTTCCGTTGTGGCTGCGTCCACCCCTCACTGCCCCGGCAACAACCGGTAGAAACGATGAGGAACGGCCAGCGCATTGGTGCTGGTGTCCACCCACAGCTCTATGGGTTGTTCCAAAGTCAGATTGGTCAACGTAATCCAGGAGTTGGTGTCCGCCAGGTCGCTTGTGTACTGAATGACGTAAGTGTTGCCGGGGAACCCTGTGATGGTAATGGAGGCACACATGCCCATCACCGTACCCGCCGGGCTGACCACCAGCAGGGCCGTGTTGGTCACGCTGCCCAAGTCACTGCTCACCACCACCGAGTATGATCCGCCGTTCGTAAACTGGACGCTCGACAAATTGAAATCCGGATTAGTGGCGTCCGCGATGGCCACCCCGTTCAGGAACCATTGATAGCTCAGCAGTCCCGATCCGATGGCCCCCACCGAAAGACTGGCGCCATAACCCCAAACCACCGTGCCCCCAACGTAAGGTGTTGTGATGCTCGGCGACATGCTCAGGGTGGCGGTGGCGCT
>DATNHM010000076.1:0-9769 GCA_035604955.1 Candidatus Limnocylindrales bacterium
GTGCAACGAACTGATTCGTAAGGGCGAAATTTAATCCAGTTCCAGCGTCGGTGTTCCTGGAGGTTAAAATGAATCGTTGCGAAATTCAAAAATGGCACGGGGCTGCGCGGGCTGTGGGAGCGGGAGAACAAACGGCTTCAGCTTTTGCTTTCCCGTTTCAGGCAAAGCCAGCATTCGGCCATCAAAACGAAAAAGACCGCGTCGGCCACGCCGAACAGCGCGCCAAAGGCGACCTGCGGCAAACCGCCCGCCGCCCAGTAATAAAACGCCGTCGCCGCGTAAGCCAGTTTGTAAAGCGTGCCGACGAGGATCAAATCCGCGTTGCCCCGCAGGTCACCGCGCGAAATCAACGCGTAGGCGATGCCAATCACCAGCACGAAGGCACCCAGCAGTGTGACATAGCAGCCGACCGCCTGCAGCTTTTCGCTGATGCCCAATGCGGCGAAGGCCCGCGCCGGGAAGCAGGTGAACGTGACGCCGAGCAGAAGGTCGTAAAGTGCGGCGATGGTGAACAAACCTCGATAATACCTTTCTTTGGCGGGTTTCATGCCATAACTTTGTAGCAATCAATTCCAGGAAATCAAATGAAATCTAATCCAAATCTTTTCCTGGCCTGGCTGTGGATTTTGCTCGGGTTTGTGACCGGCATGGTGCTGGGCTTATTCTTCCACCACGAAAACTGGCTGGGCGGTTACGGCAGCCTCAAACGCCGGATGTACCGGCTCGCGCACATTTCCCTGTTCGGCCTCGGCGCGGTAAACCTGCTGTTCTGGCTGACGATGCAAAATATTTCACCGACCGGTCAGCTTGCCAGCATCGCGTCCGGGGCGTTCATCCTCGGCGCCGTCACCATGCCGATTTGCTGCGTGATCATGGCGCATTTCCCGAAGGCGCACCTGGTTTTCGCCGTGCCGGTTTTATGCCTGATTGCCGGCGGGGTGCTGACACTGATTCTTGTATGCAGCAGCGAAAGCCCTTTTACCCTCAACCCTCAACTTCCAACCCTCAACCGACCATGAAACGCATCGGCTTCATCGCCATGAGCGGCGTGCGCGCCCATAACGAAGAACTCACCCGGCTCGGCCTCACCCTGCCCGGCTTTGTGGACCGCAACAAAATCATCGCGTCGCTCCCCAGCCTGGGTCTGCTGACCCTTGCCGGATTGACGCCGGACAAATTTGAAATCGCCTATCACGAAATTGCCGAACTAAACAAGTTGCCGGCGCTGCCGACTGACTTCGACCTCGTCGCCATCAGCACTTTCACGGCGCAATTTTATGAGGCGTGCGACGTCGCAGATTTTTACCGGGCGCGCGGGATTCCCGTCGTCATGGGCGGCATCACGGTGTCGTCGTTACGCGAGCAGACAAAGCAACATTGCACCAGTGTCGTCATCGGCGAAGGCGAATCGCTCTGGCCGGAAGTGCTCGCCGATTTCGAGCGCGGCGAGCTGAAGCCGTTTTATTCCACGAAATACGAATTTAATTTTGCCGACGCCCCGATGCCGCGCTTTGATTTGTTGGCGCCGCAAAAATACAACCGCCTGACCGTGCAGACCAGCCGCGGTTGTCCGCACCGCTGCGAATTCTGCGCCAGTTCGATCCTGTTGACGCCGCGTTACAAGGTGAAACCGGTGGAAAAAGTCATCGCCGAAATCCGCGACATCAAAAAAATCTGGCCCAAACCGTTCATCGAGTTTGCCGACGACAACAGCTTTGTCCACCACGAGCATTACAAGAAATTGCTACGCGAACTGGCGAAAGAAAAAGTCCGCTGGTTCACCGAAGCCGACGTCAGTGTAGCCGGAGACGGCGAACTGCTCGGCCTCATGCGCGATTCCGGCTGTCAGCAAGTGCTCATCGGTCTGGAAAGCCCCCGCCGCGCCAACCTCAATGGCGTCGAACTGAAAAACAACTGGAAGGCCCGCCAACAGGACCATTACCAGGCCGCGATAGCTAAAATCCAATCCTACGGCATCACCGTCAATGGCTGTTTCATCCTTGGTCTCGACGGCGATACGGCGGAAACCTTCGATGACGTGCTGGATTTTGTGCGTGACGCTGGCCTTTATGAAGTGCAAGTGACGTTTCAGACGGCGTTTCCCGGCACGCCGCTGTACGCGCGGCTGAAACGCGAAGGCCGTATTCTCCGCGACAACGCGTGGGAGCTTTGCACGCTCTTTGACATCAACTTTCAGCCGAAGCACATGAGCGTTGCCGAATTGCAAAGCGGTTTCTTGAAACTTGTAAAACAGCTTTACTCTGCCGGGGAAACTCATGAACGCCGCGCGACATTCAAACGCATGTTGAAAACATCGCCGCATTTTGGCCGGCACGCGGTGCGAAGGGAGCAAATGCTCGCTGCGTAGAAACACTCAATCACTTTCGGAGACAGTGGCACCGCCCACGTCCCGAAACCAACCAATGAAAGGTAAATGATGAAAATACGAATCATGACCCGGCCATCAGGCCGCATCACCACCGCGGTAACGATGTTATCTGCGGTCATGTTGTTCCTCGCCGGCTGCGTCGTCACCTCCATCTACCCGTATTACACGGACAAAGATTTGGTCTCCGACCCGGCGCTGGTCGGCGAATGGGTGGACGCCAGCAAGACCAACGAAACCTCCGAATACCTGCGGTTCGAACAGGTCGGTGAAAAAGGCTACCGGGCCACATTCTTCGGAACCGACGAAACCAACAGCATCGATGTATTCCTGTTCCGATTGAAAGAACAATTGTTTGTGGACTCGTTCCCCACCAACCGTTCGTTGGACTTTGTGCCGGTTCATCAGGTGTCCAAAGTCACGCAAATCGGGCCGGTGTTGGAAACGGCCGACCTGAATTACGACTGGCTCGCCAAATTGGTGGAGAATCACCCCAACGCGATTCGGCACATGGTGTTGCGCGAAAAACCGGGAGACGATCAGGGTGGACGGATTATTTTGACTGCTGACACGAAGGAGTTGCAGCGGTTCATACTCAAATACGTCAGCAATACCAATGCCTGGAAGGAACCCACGCGGTGGAAGCACCGGAGTTGATCGAAATCCTGACTGCAAACGCCGGTCGAAATTCACCGTGGCGGGAACACTGGCGGATTTGTCGCCGATATCCCCGATATCCCACCGGTGAATGGATCCGGATAAAACGAGTTTCGGGGAAACGTTCGCCAGCAGTGACCAGGCCTTCAGATTTTCACCTTGTGCAACCTTGCACCTCCGCCGACTTGCTCGTGCGAGCTGGTCCGGGTTTCTCAACCGGCAACTTTTATGCCGGCGAGAACGTCGTCAGTCTTCGATTCGGTCGGTTGCGAACCATCCGATTGATGGACAGAGGAACCCGAAGGATCACCCAACAATTCATGGATGGCCTGGACCATGAGAGCGGGGGTGCAGGAACCTTTAAGCAGCCGCTTGTTGGCGCGTTCCAATACATATTCGTCCGCCGCGTCGATGATGGAATTGGTAGAGAGAATGATGACAGAAACCGCGTCGAGGTGCGAATGCGAGCGGATGAATTTAAGCACCTCTACACCGCTGAATTTTGGCAGCATCAGATCCAAGATCACCACGTCCGGCGCCTGCTGCCGGGTAAGCAGCTTGATCGCCTCCAGCCCATCTGGAACCGGCTCCACGTGAAATCCGTCCCGTTCCAGACGATTCCGGTAAGCCATCAATACCACCGGATTGTCTTCTACATAAACGACGGTTCGGGCTTTTGCGGGTGTGGCGCCGGGTGAGGGAGCAGCAGAAGAAATATTGTTTCCAGCCGGAAGAATACCGAGTAACTCCTGTACGGCCCGGAGCAATATGGCCGGGGTGCAGGAGTCCTTGAGCAACCGCTTATGGGCGCGTTCCAGGATATATTCTTCCGTCGGGTCGGAAATGGAACTGGCGGAAAGAATAATGACGGGAACGTCTTTGAGTCGTGGATTGGATTGGGTGAACTTGAGCACATCCGCACCGCTGAACTTGGGCAACATCAGGTCGAGCACCACCAAATCAGGCGCCAGTCGCGCGAAAATCTTCATCGCTTCCAGTCCGTCCCTGGCCGGTTCGACGTGAAACCCCTGCCGTTCGAGACAGTTCCGGTACGCCATCAGCACCGTGGGATTGTCTTCAACGAAAACAATGGTCTTTTTCTTTGCAGATTCAACTTTCATCGTTTATTGCATTTAACGCCAACGCCGGTTCGTATGATTTTAAGGAGGCTTTGGCCCGCTGGCTGAAACAGCACTGGGTGTGCCAATCTAAAGAAGCATTGGCGGTATTAAGTTCGTCTGCTTATCCCACAAGTCATTGAACCAAAACTTGTTCTGTTGAGCTCCGATTTGACCAGTCCTGGTTCAAAGCCGATGCCGTGGCGCAGTTGGCCCGCCGGTTAAAACCAGGATGATTTGATGGCGAACGTTTCGCGGTTTGGAAGTGCGTTTGGCCGTAACGATTCAATCAAACCACGGATGGACACGGATTAAGACCTGGCAAAAGGCCGGTTCAGCAATTCCGAAATCCTTCACTGATGGGTGCGGCCCGTTTGCCTGACCGGAAGTCTTCTCTCATCTATGTCCATCCGTGGTTAAAATATTTTTTGCTGCATGGATACGGCTTAGCCTTTGGACTTCCTCCCGGCATGCCAGACACGCCAGTAATTCTCAAGTCGCCGACAAAACGAGGGAGGTTTCTCCGCGTAAAAACGCGAGCCGAGAGTGAAGGCGGCGGATTGCAATTCCTTTTGGCGCAAATCAATCAGTTTGTCCAGCACCTTGACCTCCCCGGCGTGCCGGCGGGCACAGTGACGGACGACGAACCGCCTCAACATGACCAAATCATGGTCGTCGCCAAGATATTGGCTCAGCACTTTCATTTCGCCGGCCGCGGCGCGCAGTTTTTCCGGCTGGATTGATTGAAGCAAGCGGAGTTGATGCCAGAGGTCCTGCACGTGTTTCCGCCATTGGTGAAGATTTTCCGGCGACGTTCCTTTAAACGCTGTTTCGTACGCCCTCCGTCCCTGGCGGTAACTTTCCTGCAATCCCGGTTGAATCGCTGTCCAGCCGTCCGCCTTGACTTCCAAATCGCTTGCCCGCCGGTTTATCTTCCGCAATAGACGGCCAACCACCGCCACGGATTTGTCCTTCCTGAACTCGCGGACTTCCGCGCGACAATTTTGCTTCAGAACTTTTTTGATTCCGGCAAACGGTCGCGCGGGCAACCGGTTTTTGAAATGTTCGACCAATCGTTCGAGTGCCTGGGGCCGGACGCGTGCGTCGCGCGGATCCTGCAAGCGTTTTGCCGCCGCGCGCAATGTTTTGATGCGTTTGCGGTAGGTGTTTTCCCCTATTTTTCCGCGGACCAGCCCGAGGGTCGCGCGCACCTTTTTGATCTCTTTGCGCACGCTGTGAATGGCCTCCAGCCGGTCGCAGCGTCGCAAGTGGTCCATCGCCTTTCCGATCCGCTCACGGCTCAAGCGCCGCACCGCTTTGGTCGGCGATTCCTTTTTTTTGAAATGAAATGCCATAAGCCGCTGGGGCGTTTTAGCGATGGACTCGCATCCTACGCCATCATGCCCGCCCGCGAAGAAAGTTCAAGGAATTTCCCGTCCGCCCGGGATGTCGCTGGAACCCACGGTGGCAGAACAACATTGCCGCAACCGATGCCCGGTAAAAGTTTTTCAATTCACACTCTGGCGCGCAAAGAGGTAGTCTTGCCAGCGTGACCGAAAGCCAGACTCCGGAATCCGGAAAACTGAAGCCAGCCGGTGGAAACACGCCTTCTGACCTCCGGCCTCCGATTTCCAATCTTCGCAGCTTCTGGCTCATGTTCGTCGTCGAATTCCAAAATGCCTTCAGCGACAACGTTCTTCGCTGGCTGGTCTCGTTCATGATTATCGGCATGGGTTTCTCACTGGAGAAGCGTGACAGCCTCGTGCCGCTGGTCGGCGACGTGTTCGCGCTGCCGTTCGTGTTATTTTCAATGGCCGGCGGCTTTTTCGCCGACCGCTTCAGCAAGCGCAACGTCGCCATTGCTGTCAAATGCGCCGAACTGGGCATCATGTCCGTCGTCACGCTCGGCCTGTGGCTTGTCAATATTCCGCTGATGTTGACGGGCATTTTCCTGATGAGCACGCACAGTGCGATTTTCGGCCCGACCAAATACGGCATGTTGCCGGAGCTGTTGCCGGAGAAAAAATTGTCCTGGGGCAACGGCATCTTTGGCCTCGGCACCTTTTCCGCCGCCATCACCGGAACCATTCTTGCCGGCTGCCTCTCTGACACATTTGGCAGAAGACAAATCTGGTCCGGTGCCATCCTCATCGCCCTGGCGGTGGTCGGCCTGTCCCTTTGCCTCGGTGTCCGGCGGCTGCCTGCCGCGGATCCGCACAAAATATTCCGCGTGAATTTCCTCGGCGATTTCTGGTCGCAACTCAAGGCCATCCGCCGCGACCGCGTTTTGTTCCTTGGCATCGTTGGCAACACGTTTCTTTCCTTTCTCGCCATGCTGCTGCAATTGACCGTGGTATTCTACGGCAAGGACATTTTTCATTTTGACGACCGGCACAGCAGCTATTTGCAGGGCGGGCTGCTCGTCGGCGTCGGCGCCGGCAGTCTGGTGGCTGGATTTCTGTCCGGGGGAAAAATCGAATATGGCTTAATACCACTGGGGATGGCGGGTCTGACGATTTTCTCCGGACTGCTCGCCCATGCCGGTTTTGGTGTGCTTGCTTTCTCGTTGGGCCTCGGCCTGCTCGGTTTCTTCGGCGGCTTTTACAACGTGCCGGTCAATGCCATTATCCAGCACCGGCCCGACGCCGCCAACAAGGGCAAGATTATTGCCGCCGGCGCGTTGTTGAGCTGGATTGGGATTTCGCTCGGCTCAGGGGTCTATGGCCTCCTCACGGCTTTATGCCACCTGAGTCCACCGCAAATTTTTCTCTTTGGCGCGGTACTGTCACTGGCCGGAACCGTTTATTGCGTCTGGCTGATGCCTGACTCGCTCCTGCGGTTTCTCCTCTGGTGCGCGACGCATTCGCTGTATCGCATCCGCGTTCTCGGGAGGGATAACATTCCCGAAAAAGGCGGCGCGCTCTTTGTCTGCAATCACGTTTCCTTTGTGGACGCGGTGCTGCTGCTGGCGTCCACCGACCGGCAGGTGCGTATCATGATGTACAAAGGCATCTACGAACGGCGCTACATGAAACCCCTGGCCAAAATTCTTGGGGTCATTCCCATCTCTTCCGAGCAACGACCGCGCGAAATGATCAAATCGTTGCAGACCGCCAGCGACGCCATTCGCGCCGGCGAGGTCGTCTGTATTTTCGCCGAAGGACAAATCACGCGCATCGGCCATCTGCTGCCGTTCCGCCGCGGCTTCGAGCGCATCATGAAGGACGTGGACGCGCCGATCATTCCCATCGGCATGGACGGTGTCTGGGGCAGCATTTTCAGTTTTCACAAAGGCCGATTCCTGTGGAAACTACCGCGGCGCTTTCCTTACCCCATCACCATCAATTACGGCAAACCGCTGCCGCCCACCGCCACGCCATTCCAGGTTCGTTCAACCGTGCAGGAACTTCTCGCCGAAGCATGGCAAACCCGCAAGGCGCGAATGCGTCCCCTGCCCATCGCTTTCGTCAACACGGTGCGCAATCATCCGTTTCGTATTGCCATGGCCGACGCGCAACATGTCCGCGTGAGTTTCGGCGCGGCGCTGGTGCGGTCCGTTTTCCTTGCGCGGCGATTGCGAAAAATCTGGTCGAATCAAAAAATGGTAGGCTTGCTGTTGCCGCCGTCGGTGCCGGGCGCACTCGTTAATTACGCTGCACTGTTGCTCGGCAAGGTGCCGGTAAATTTGAATTATACTGTGTCGGAGGGAACACTCGCTTCGTGCATCCACCAGTGCAAAATCAAAACTGTTGTTACCTCGAAAGTGTTTCTCGACAAGGTAAAGCTCAAACCGCCTTGCGAAATTGTTTTGCTGGAGGACTTGGTCGGAGGGGCGAGCTCCGCGAGTCCCCATCAACCAGGAGAACCGGGCGACGCAGAGCTCCGCCCGCCGAAACTGGGCGAAAAGCTTGCCGCCTTTTTCATCGCGTGGTTCGTGCCCGATCGCTGGTTGCAGCAACTGCTCGGCGCGGAAAGAAAATCGCAACTCGACGATCTGGCTACGGTTATTTTTTCCAGCGGCAGCACCGGTGAGCCGAAAGGCGTGATGTTGAGCCATTACAATATCGGTTCCAACATCGAGCAACTCGAACAGGTTTTCGGATTGGACCGCCGTGATGGTTTCCTGGGCATCCTGCCGTTCTTCCATTCGTTTGGGTTCACCGGCACGCTCTGTCTGCCGGCCATGCTGGGCGTGGGCGTGGTTTATCATCCGAGTCCACTCGATGCCAAAAGCATCGGGCCGCTGGTCCGCCAGCATCAGATTACCTTCCTGCTCGCCACACCCACCTTCCTGCAACTCTACCTGCGCGGTTGTTCGGCGGAAGATTTCGGCAGCCTGCGGGTGGTGATGACGGCGGCGGAAAAATTGCCCGACCGGCTGGCATCGGCCTTCGACGAACGCTTCGGCATCCGCCCGCTGGAAGGTTACGGTTGCACCGAATGCGCGCCGGCTGTGGCGGTCAACACCCACGACTTCCGCGCCGCGGGCTTCCGGCAAATCGGCGCCAAACGCGGAAAAATTGGACATCCGCTACCGGGCGTGAGTGTCAAAATTGTTGATCCGGAAACGCGAGCGCCGCTCGGCATCGGCCAGCCCGGTTTGATGCTTGTGAACGGCCCAAACGTGATGCTCGGCTACCTAGGCAAGCCGGAGAAAACGGCGGAGGTGATGATTGATGATCCAGGTAGGGCGGGTAGTCCCCTGTCCGCCGCCGCACCGAAAGAAGATGAGCGGCGCGCACGGAGTGACGTGCCCTACCAAGCCGCAAAGTGGTACGTCACCGGCGACATTGCGGCGATTGACGAGGATGGTTTCCTGCAAATCACCGATCGCCTGAGCCGATTCAGCAAAATCGGCGGTGAAATGGTGCCACACATCAAGGTGGAGGAAAAATTACACGAACTGGCTGGTTCGACCGAACAAACCTTTGTCGTGGCCAGTGTGCCGGATGAAAAGAAAGGCGAACGCCTCGTCGTATTGCACAAGCTGCCGGACGGCCCACTGCAAGCCTGCCTGGAAAAACTCGTGCAATGCGATCTGCCGAATCTTTGGAAGCCGCGCGCCGACCAGTTTTTCCGCGTGGACAATTTCCCGTTGCTCGGCACGGGCAAGCTGGACTTGCGAAAGGTGAAGGAAACAGCACAGAAACTTTCAACCACAGATGGACACGGATAAACACAGATTTGAAATCCTGGCGTGAAAAAGCGGTGCTGAAGACACGCGCAGTCCAAACGCTGGCGCGGGTTTTAGGTGCCCTCGAATTACGCGGAGCGTCTGGACTGCGGCGCGTTCACCGCCGCTGTCGCCCGCGATTGGTCAAGTTTGCCGCGTGAACAATTTCCCGTTGCCGGGCACCGGCAAGCTGGATTTGCGGAAGGTGAAGGAAACAGCGGCGCAGTTGGCGAAGTGAAAAATGGTTGCGCGAAGAACGCGAAGGCGGCGAAGAAATTTGCAGCCTATCCAGGCATTAGAGCATTTTAAATAAAACTATAGCCACACGAGGCAAACCAGTTCCTGGCGTCCTGAGGGGTGACGGTTTGGAGGGCCAGCCCGATGGCCTCAATCAAGGCCGCCTGGGTTCTGGCCTGGACGCCGCGCAGGAAGGTT
>DATNHM010000077.1:0-57021 GCA_035604955.1 Candidatus Limnocylindrales bacterium
CAGCCAGAACAGCAGATTCACCGCGCCGAGGCCGAAGAAAGAAATGTGGCCGAGCCGGTACATCCGGCGTTTGAAGCTGCCGTAGCCGCCCAGCCAGTTTTCGTGGTGGAAGAACAAGCCAAGCGCCATGCCGGTCACAAACCCGAGCAAAATCCACAGCCAGGCGAGGAAAAGATTTGGATTAAATTTCATTTGATTCTTTGGAAGTGATTGCTACAAACTTATGTCATGAAACCCGCCAAAGAAAAGTATTATCGGGGTCTGTTCACCATCGCCGCCTTGTATGACCTTCTGCTTGGCGTCACGTTCACGTTCTTCCCGGCGCGGGCCTTTGCCGCATTGGGCATCAGCGAAAAGCTGCAGGCGGTCGGCTGCTATGTCACACTGCTTGGTGCCTTCGTGCTGGTAATTGGCATCGCCTACGCGTTGATTTCGCGTGGCGACCTGCGATGCAACGCGGATTTGATCCTCGTTGGCACGCTTTACAAACTGGCCTACGCGGCGACGGCATTTTATTACTGGGCGGCCGGCGACCTGCCGCATGTCGCCTTTGCCGCACTGTTCGGCGTGGCGGACGCGGTCTTCTTCGTCCTGATGGCGGAGTGCTACTGGTCTTTGAAAAAGGAAGCCAAAAGTTAAGCCGGTTTGCGTTATCGCCGGCACGTTTCTCTGGCCGGGGGAGAAGGGCCCGGTTGGTTTGAATGTGCCATCATTCATGGTGTACTGTCGCTGATTGAATTTGTTTTTCATTTTTGAAATCAGAGTTCAATAAATGATTTGATAGAGCCCAAACGCAACCCAGCCCAGCAGTGCGCCGGCGGGCAGGTCCACGACGTAATGTTGTTTGGTGAACAAGCAACTCAACGCAATCAACACCGGAAACGCAATCACCACCGGGCCGAACGACGGATACAAATGCAGCGCGGTCAGCGTGGCGACCGAGGTGTGCATGCTGGGAAAGCTGTTTGAGCGCCCGTCAAAGCTCTGAACGAATGCGAGGAACCGTTCGGACCGTCCCCGTCCCGTTACCGCCGCGCGCCATTCTGCCGGTGTTGTGACGGGAAGAAAAATAAAGAAAATCATTTGAGATGCGAGAAGCAGCATGTAGCTGATGGCCACGTAAAGAAATTGGCGCGGCGAGGTGACGGTCCAATTGATGGCCACGATAACAGGATAGTAGAGGAAGCTATAAATCCACACCCAGCGCGGGCGATACGGAATGCGGTCGTCAATCGGCAGCCGGAATTCACGCGGCGATGCCATGTAATTCCGTTGGCACCAGAAGTAAAACTGGTAAACGCCTACAATGAGAAACGCGCTGACAACGAGTTGGGCGAGACGGTCAATCGATTGCATGGTCACAATGGGTTAATGTTTCTGTCATCCGGACTTTTCATGCCGGCTTTATACCGCGGCTGGCGTGCGCTGTGTTAATTGATAAAACTTCGCACAACATCGGCTGGATCAATCGGTGTCTTCATTTGGACCGTTCTTTTAGCTTCATGGCTAGAATTTGCAGGTCAAAGCCAACAGAACCGAGTGGGTCATGGTCCCGTCTGATTTGAATTCCGTCGGGTTGCCGTTAGAATCCCAGCCCGGCCCGACATCGTGATCGGTTGTGCCGAGGAATATGTAGCCAACACCAATATCCCAACGCTCATTGATTGCGAATTTGATGCCCGCCAAGGCTTGAAAACCAAATGTCGAATCACTTTCAGTGGTCCCGCCAAATTCATTACTATAATCGCTGAAGACCCCACCCAAACCACCGCCGACATAAGCTGAGAAATGGCGGCCCAGCGGCTGGGTGTAGATCACGTTGACCATGATGGGAAGCTCGACCCAATCAACTTCCATGAAATCGGTTCCGAGGAAGACCGAGTTTTTGACCTGATTGGCGGCGAGGCCGATTTCCAGTTCAGCAGCCCAATTTTTTGTGAAGTTGTATCCCAATTGACAATCCAGCCGGGCTCCCGGGTCGAACGTGATCGTTTCGCTGTCGCCAATGGTATCGCTCATGGTGATGTCCTGTTGCAGGGCGACGCCGGCGTCGAAACTCAAATACACTTTGCCGCTCAAAGGCGTTGCATAATAGCGGCCCGGTACCGTGTTGATTGGGGCGCCGGAGTAAGGTGCATCGCAGTAGCCAGGGGCCGGAGGTTGTCCCTGGAGGTGCGGCATTGAACTTGCAAGGGCAAGTCCGATCACCCCGACGAAGGTTTTAATTCGGGTTGTTTTCATAGGTTCAACGGTTTGAGTTTTTGGTTATGTTCACGATTTTGTCTGACAATTGATGTTGCTACCTGTCATGTAACTCCACTTGCCTTGCGGGTGTTAATTGATAAAATTTAGACCGATATCGGCTGGGTCAATGAACATCCATCACCTTGAGTTATTTTATTATGTCGCCCGGCACGGCGGCATCATGCCGGCGGTGCACAACATCCCCTACGGCATCCAACAACCGGCAATCAGTTCCCAGATTGCCCAACTGGAGGAATTTCTTGGCGCGACGCTGTTTCAGCGCCGGCCGTTTGCGCTGACGCCGGCAGGCCAGGAGCTTTACGATTACGTCAAGCCGTTTTTTGACAACCTGGATTCAATGGCTGAAAAAATCCGTGGCGGTATTTCCCAGCATCTGCGCATTGCCGCGTCCGAAACCGTCTTGCGCGAACATTTGCCCGTGATGCTGCAGGAACTGCGGCGGCCGTTTCCGAAATTGAAGGTGACGTTGCGCGAAGGCTATCACCCGGAGGTCGTCACCTGGCTGCAACAGCGGGAAATTGACGTGTCGCTCGGGCTGGTTGGCAGCAAGCCGCCCCCCGGTGTGAACGCCTTGCCCTTGTTCAAATTGCCGCTGGTATTGCTCGTTCCGAAAAAGAGCAAACTGAAATCCGCCCAGGAACTCTGGGAACGTGATCCGATCGGGGAATCGCTCATCACGGTGCCGAGCAACGAATTCATCAGCCGCGCGTTTCAGGCGGGGCTGGCGAAACTCGGAGTGGATTGGTTCAGCCGGATTGAGGTCAATTCCGTAGAAATCGTGCAAACGTATGTTGCCAACGGCTACGGCATTGGCGTGACCGTAGGCGTGCCCATGATGAAATTCCACCCGCAGGTGCGGGTACTGCCGCTCGACGGATTCGAGCCGGTCAAGTTTGGCGTCCTCTGGCAGGGCGGAAAAAATCCCCTGCTCGATGCCTTTCTCAAAATTGTCCAGGCCACGGCGCGTCGGCTGCAGGCCGGGGAAGACCTGGACTTGTGACTTTTCCCATGCGGGCTGTTTCCCGGCATTAAGGCGCAATGGGAATTTTTTCATACTGCTCCCGGCGCCGGGAAAAAATCTTGGAAAACATCCTTTACCTTGCAGTATAAGAGAGTGATTGATTTCCGAACCAGCCGTTGGCGAACCGGCCTTGTTTGTTTGGCGCTGGTCCTCGGAACTTTGGCCATTTACTGGCCGGCGCGCCATTATGGTTTTGTTGATTACGACGACAATGATTACGTGTTCAACAACCCAACGGTCCGCGCCGGCTTGAGTTGGTGGGGATTGGTGTGGTCGTTCGTGGATCAACATGCGAGCAACTGGCATCCGCTGACCTGGCTTTCGCACATGCTTGATTGCCGGTTGTTCGGGTTGAATGCCGGACCGGCTCACCTGGTCAACGTCTTGTTCCACTGCGCCAACGCGGTTTTGTTGCTGCTCCTGGTGAATTCCATGACAGGCGCTTTTTGGCGGAGTGCCTTGGTCACGGCTTTGTTCGCCTGGCACCCGTTGCATGTGGAATCGGTCGCATGGATATCCGAACGCAAGGACGTGTTGAGCGGTTTTTTCTTCATGCTGACGCTTTGGATGTATGTGCTCCACATAAAACGGGAAGTCGTTCCCTGCCCGGAAAATACTGAGGAAAATCTCCGGTCAAAATTTATCCCGGCGTCGCGGCATTCGTTTTTTTACAAACTTTCACTGGGATTTTTTGTTTTGGGGTTGCTGTCAAAACCGATGCTCGTGACGGTGCCGCTGGTTTTGTTGCTGATTGATTTCTGGCCATTGAATCGTTTTGCCGCCCGGAGCCGGGATAAAACGGTGTCACGAATTGCCATGGAGTTGTTAGCGGAAAAACTGCCGTTCTTCGTGCTTTCAATCGCCATCGGCGTGGTCACGTTCTTTGCGCAACGGGAGGGCGGGGCAACCACCTCCGGCCCGCCGTTGGGTTTTTTTTTACGAATGGGCGATGCCATCGTCGGATATCTGAGTTATCTGGAAAAAATAGCCTGGCCGCAGAACCTTACCTGTCTCTATCTGCGCCCGGCGCAGGTCAACGCCGGCGGACTGCTGCTGGCCGTCTTGGTCCTGGTCGGAATTACCTTCCTGGCGGTGGTGAACCTCCGCCGGCGGCCGTACCTGATGATGGGCTGGCTCTGGTTTCTGGGAATGTTGTTGCCGGTAAGTGGCCTGGTTCAATTCGGTCTCCAATCCATTGCCGACCGTTATACCTATTTGCCTTCCATCGGATTCTTCATCATGTGTGTTTGGGCAGCGGCCGAAGCGGCTGAAATTTTGTCCCCGCCGGCAGTGCGGAAACTGTTGCCATGTATTGCCGCCACGGCAGTTCTGGTCGGATGCGCGATGCTGTCCAGTCATCAACTCACCTTCTGGCAAAACACCGAAACATTGATGGAACATGCCTTGAAAATTGACCCGGACAACTACGTTGCTCACGACGATCTCGGGGTGTATTTCTCCAAAATCGGACGGACTAAAGACGCGCTGGTGCAATACCAACTGGAGCGCGAACTGGATCCGAATCTTGCGCAGTCACCAGCATCTTCGACCGGCTCAAACTCATTGAAAGCACCGGCCGCCTCAAAATAATCCACCAGAACTCTTTTTCCGTTTTGTTCAGGAGATGGCGCCACTGACGCCATTTCTCAAAAAACGGCGAAGATCTTAACGGGTTTTTTTAATCGGAAGGTTCAAAGCTTTTTTGGCCATTTAGGCTATTTCCAAGACAGCGCGCCTTGGGTCGGGACAAATCAATGCCGATTTAAAGTAATTTCTCCCGGCATGGGAATCTGGCGCGGCGATTGCTAAAGTTGCGAAGAATCTGTTTGAGAGCTGCGTGCAATCAGGTTACAAAAAGCTGGACGATTAAACAATGCAAATGGGCTTGCCATTTCTGAACGGTGTCGTGGGAAAAAGACGGAACCAAATGATCTCTGTTGATTTGGGGGGTCGCACGACCAAGGCCGTGCTTTTGGAGCGGCGGGGCGAGAATTTTGCCTTAAACCGTTATGCATTGCTGGACGCCCCAATTTTCGAAAAAACTCTTCCCCCGGAATTGCTGGCGGAACATCTGAAAGCAGTGAGTGGAGCATTGGAAGCTAAAACCAAATTTGTTACGCTGGCCATCGGTGGAAATGACGCCATCGTGCGGCCGGTGGAGTTGCCGCAAATACCGGTGGACGAGATGCGCCTGGTGTTGAAAAACAACACCCGCGGTTATCTGCAACAGGATTTGCCGAATCGCGTCTTCGATTGTCATATTATTCCGCCCAAGGCGCTCCCCAAACCTGCGGAGGCCGGCAAAACTGCCACCGTGCCCAAATTGAAGGTGTTGGTAGCGGGCGCCAAAACGGATTTGATGGACGACTTGCAAACCGCTATCAGGGGCGCCGGCCTGGTGGCAGACCACATCGTGCCCGGTCTGATTGGTCCCGTGAACGCTTTTGAAATGGCCATGCCGGAAGTGTTTGCCAACGACTCGGTCGCGCTCGTGGACATCGGTTTCAAAAATTCTTCGATTTGTATCCTGCATCAGGGTGAATTGGTGCTGAACCGGCTGGTCGGCATCGGCGGCGACAAATTGACCGCTGGTCTGGCGGAGGCGATGAACATCAGTTACGCCGAGGCGGAAGGCATTAAAATAGGCATGGCTCCAGAAATTCAGTCCACCCTGGAAGCACAGGTGTTGCCACTCGGTCGCGAGTTGCGGGCATCGCTTGATTTTTTTGAACATCAGCAGGACCGGCCGCTATCGCATGTTTATGTCAGTGGCGGCTCCGCCCAATCAGAACTCATCCTGCAAATGTTGCATAGCGAACTGGTTGTGGATTGCAAGGCTTGGGATCCGACGACCTTCCTGCAATTAGCATTGCCGGGGCAGCAGGCTGTCGATATCGAACACATCGCCCCGCAATTGACGGTCGCTATCGGTGCGGCGGTGGCCGCCTTTTGAGTTATGCCAATACGCCTCAATCTGCTCGCCGAAGCCCAAGCCGCGGAAGAATTACGGCGCCGGGATCCGATCAAGCGCGTGATTTTCGGAGGGGTGCTGGTCGTGGCACTGATCTTTGCGTGGTGGAGTTGGCTCCAACTCCGGGTCATGGTGGCCAACTCAAACCTGTCCCAGGTCGAAGCGCAGATCCAATCGCACACCAACGCCTATCAAGTTGTCCTGGTCAGTGAAAAAAAGATCGCCGAAACGAAGGCGAATCTGGCAGCCCTGCAAAAATTAACCGACGACCGTTTCCTTCAAGGCAACCTGTTGAACGCCCTGCAGTATGCCACAGTTCCCGGCGTACAACTGGTCCGGTTGCGGGTGGACCAATCGTATCAGGTCAATCAGGGAATCGGGCTTCAGACCAACGTCACCATTACGGAAAAAATTGTCCTGTCATTGGATGCGGAGGACTTCAGCAGCAACCCGGGTGATCAAGTCAACCGATTTAAAGATGCCATCAGTCGCGAGTCATACTTTGAAAGCGAACTGGGCAAAACCAACGTTGTCCGCCTGACAAACCTGTCGGCACCGCAAGCTGATCCGAGCGGCAAACCGTCAGTCCTGTTTACCCTGCAGTGCGCCTATCCCGATCAAACCCGATGAAATTGTCCAAAGACAAACGCAATCAGTTCGTCCTCGTGCTTGTTTGCACCTTGGGGGTAATCGCCTTGTTGTGGTCCGAGTTGATTCAGCCCCGGTACGCGGCGCTGGCCCAGGTGGTCGCGAGTCAGGGTGCGGCTGAAAAAAAACTCGACGGGATTCAAACCGCCATCAAGCATGCCAACACCACCGCCATCGAATTGACCAATGAGACGCAAATCCTTTCTGCCGCCGAGAATGACATGGCCTATGGGGACCTTTACTCCTGGACCTATAACACCATTCGGCATTTTAAAACCCCGTATCAGGTGGAGATTCCGGAAATAGGCCATCCGGATGTCGGGCCGGTGGATTTATTTCCGTCTTTTCCCTTCAAGCAGGTTAGATTCACCGTCACCGGAACGGCCTATTACCATGACCTGGGCAAATTCATTGCCGATTTTGAAAATACCTATCCGCATATTCGAGTGGTCAATTTGCAAATCCAGCCGGCGGATGCCGCTGACGGCGCTGAAAAGCTTTCCTTTAGAATGGATATCATCGCTTTGGTAAAATCCACCTCTTAACCAACCAAACCCCTGTGAAGCGGCCATGAAGAATTTTAGCGAACAAATAATGACGGTTTTGCTTGCGACCGGCTGCACGATGGCCGTGGCGACGGTCGCCGCGCCGGCGTCTCAATCCAACCCGACCCAGGCGAGCCGCTCAGTTTTCATTCTTCCGGCAAGTCCCGGGGAAGGTCGCGACCCATTTTTTCCCGACTCCACCCGGCCCTATAAACTCGTCGCCGCCGTCAATCCCCGGGCGGCCGATTTCACATCGCTGGTTGTGAAAGGATTTTCCGGCTCGATGGACCGCCGATTTGTCATCATCAACAATCACACTTTTGCCGCCGGCGATGAAGGCGACGTGATTACTCGTGATGGCCGCATCCATCTGAGCTGCATCGAAATCAAAACCAGTTCCGTGGTGATTGAAGTCGGCGGCCAACGCCACGAATTATTTTATTCCGACAAACCTTAAGGTCGGAAACCATCAGAACCGTAAAATTTAAGCACGCGTTCACTCCGAATTTTTTTATTCGGGAAGGCGGTTTTTTTGCCTTGAGTTGGCTTGAGCAAAATCTCGTTTTCCGGCTGGCGCGGAACACAGGTGCTGCTCGTTAAAATAAAAATCCCGGGCTGCTTCAGGGTTGGCTCGGTATCTGCTAAGTACTTCCACCATTGGACTAAAAACCAATAAAACTATAAATATGAAATCGAAACTGCTAATTGCCACGCTGTGTGCGGGATTTGTCTCGCAATGGTGGGCTGTGTCTCAAACTGATACCAACAGTGTCGCGACAAATCAACCCGCGATGAGTGAGTCAGCCCCGGCTGCTCAACCCGCCATGGCTCCCGTTGCCGAAACCAACGCACCCGCCATGACGGCGACAAACACAGAGCCTTCCACTGCGGAGAGCACCAATGAAACTGCTGGCACCTCCACCAACGCGCCGGTCAATGTGTTGCCGATCCAATTCCAGGATGTGCCGATTACCACGGCCATCGAAAATTTGGCCCGCCTGGCGGGCATTAATTACCTGCTCGACCCGAAGATTGGCTACAACCAGCCGGATCAAAATGGCCAGGTCAAACCGGAACCGACAATTTCTGTCCGCTGGGAAAATGTCTCCGCCCGCCAGGCGCTTTTGGCGGTGTTGGATAATTACAACCTCCAGCTGACGGAAGACCCGAAAACCAAAATCGGCCGCATCAGCATAAAAAACCCCAATGCGCCGCCGCCACTTATTACCCGGGTCATCCAACTCAGATATGCCAGTGTTTCGAACATACAAGTTTCGGTGGAAAGCGCGCTGACCGACAAACGCAGCCGGGTGGTGCCTGACTCGCGCACCAGTCAGTTGGTTGTGGTCGCCACCGAGAGCGAGCAGGATGGGGTGGACACACTGGTGGAGCAGTTGGACAAACCCACCCGCCAGGTATTGATCGAAACCCGCCTCATGGAGGTTTCCAGCTCGCCGCAAACTTCCAAGGGCATTGATTGGTCGGGCACTTTGTCGGGGCAGAACGTTTCGTTTGGGAACAATTTGATCAACATCGCAAATCCGCCAAGCACGGCACCGGGCTTCAATTCGCCCCTTGGTTTCGGAACGAATGTGCTCAGTGGAATTCTCCAAAATCCTGCCGTTGTTGGATCAACCATAGGACCTGGTTTCTTTGGCGCGGCAGGATTTCTCAATGCGGATGGAGTCAAGGCTGTGCTTTCTTTCTTGAACAACGACTCCGACGCCCAAACCATTGCCACTCCTCGCGTGGTGACGTTGGATAATGAAACTGCGCATATTGAAGTCACGCGTGCTTCGCCAATCTTCGCTACGACGGCCGGCACTCAGGGTTCACCCGGTGGTTCGCAAGTGTCCTATACGAACCTGGGAACCATCCTGGATGTCACCCCGCGCATTTCCGCCAACGATTACATCTGGCTCAAAGTTCAGCCGGAGGTTTCCAGTAAATTCGACACCGTCACAAAAATTGTTGCCGGTGTGGAAAACCAGGCGGACGAATATGATGTGCGCAGAGTTATGACCCAGGTGTTAATTCCCAATGCGAATACGCTCGTCATGGGCGGCTTCATCAAGGACAACACCCAAAATATTTACACAAAGGTGCCCTTCTTAGGTGATATTCCAGTCCTTGGGTACGCTTTTCGGTCTGAAAATAAAGGCATGACAAAAGATAATCTGCTGATTTTCATCACTCCGACCATTGTCAAAGACACTGACTATCAGCCGACGTCAACAGGATTCCTGCAATCCAGTCCCTTGGGGCCAAAATCGCCGATGAATCCCAAGACCCCATGGAATAGCGCCAAACCTTATGACTGGAGCAATCCGAAAAATACGGACCCCTATTACGATGTAGCCAATCAATCCGCAACCGACTGGCAGACGCCCAGCAAGGCGGCCGAGCCTTCGACGCCGAATTCAACAGTCAGTCCATAATCGGAAACTGGTCCTTGACGGCGCGCTCAAAAGAGCGCGCCGTTTTGCGTTTTAGCAGGATGAATTCTCGGCAGCCACCTTCTTCAAGTAATCAAACGAATATATCCCCGTGGCATGCCCATCCGCCCAAACTGGCTGAATGGCATAGCCACCCACTTTGGAAAACCGGACCAACTGGAATGCCGACGGCGTCCATGGCCGTTCTGAATTTTTATAAACGTTCCCCAACACGTCCACTTCGCCCTTACAGCCGGCGCAGGGACAACATCGCCGCAATGTTTCCAGCGGAATGAAACTTTCGTTACCATCGTCCCATTTGATGGCCAGTTCATTGCCGATTTGCTGAACGTCGAGCGGCCGCATCAGTGCTTTTTCAGCCACCGCTCAAAGGCCGCCAGGGATTCCGGGCTGACGTGATGCTCGATCCCTTCGGCGTCCATTTCGGAAGCCTTTTCCGGGACGCCCAGCGACCGCAAAAAGGCTGCTACCGTTTCATGGCGCCGTTTGCTTTCCCTGGCCAGTCGATGCCCGGCTTGGGTCAGAAAAATGGAACGGTAAGGCCTGGTGTTCACGTACCCGGCGCGTTGCAACCGGGATAATGTTCGATTGACGGTGACATGCGTCACGCCCAGACGGCGCGCGAGATCCACCACGCGCGCTTCGCCCAGGTCAGCCGTCAAATCGGCAATGGCCTCGACATAATCCTGCGTGACCTCTGTGGCACGATCCAGGCGGGACCGGCGCAGCGTCTCGGCTTGCTGCGTCGGCGGAAGCGGGCGCGCGGCGCGGGTGGCGCCGGATGCTTTGCGGGTGGCACGTGGCATAACCTCGAAAGTAAAACCCCGTTCACTTTATTAGTCGAGGTTTTAATTTGTAACCCAGGCTACATTTCAAGTTGACAGGCTGGTGATTAGATTGTATCTAGTGCTACATATTTTGGTTTATGATAAAAAACGTTGCCATGGCCTCAATTGTTTGGGGTATGGTGGCGCCCGTCGCCCGCGCGGAGGAGGTGCTGCCGGACAAAAACGGTTACACCCTGTTCGAGCCGACACCGGATAAATACCTGCGCGAAATGAGCCCGGATCGGCCGGATAAAACCGACAGCCCGTTCACGGTGGACGCCGGGCATTTCCAACTGGAAATGGATTATGTGAATTTCACCGATGACGCGCCCACCGCGGCACATGGCAATGTTAAGACGGACGCATATCAGAGTGCTCCGATAAATATCAAAGTCGGCGTGCTCAACAACGTGGATGTTCAATTGGTGTTTGAGCCGTGGACCTGGCAGCGCAATAAAAATGAAACGACCGGCGTGGTTGAAACGGATTCCGGCTTTGGTGACACCACGCTGCGCACCAAAGTAAATCTGATTGGCAACGACGGTGGCTTTTTTGCGCTGGCGCTGATCCCCTACGTAACCCTGCCCACCGCGGAGGATAACCTCGGCGCCGGCGGGGTGGAAGGTGGCGTCGGTATTCCCTATGCTTTTGACGTGCCGAATTGGGACGTAGGCTTGCAAACCACGGTCAGCTACGACCACGACAACGCCGGGAATGCTTATCATGCCGAAATTGCCAATTCCGTCAGCGTCGGCCACGCCGTCATCGGCCCTCTGGAATATCATGTGGAATTTTATGGCAGCGTGAGCACGGAGCGGAACTCCAATTGGGTCGGCACGGTTGACACCTGGCTCACCTATCAAGTTAATAAAAATCTGATTTTCGACGGCGGCATTTACCTCGGTATCACCCCGGCGGCGGACGACTGGCATCCGTGGATAGGCATGACGTGGCGTTATTAGCCGGCAATGTGAATTATTCAAAATGAACGAGACTCGATGAGCAAAGACAGCGACACACCTGCGGACCTGGGTGAACCGGCGAAGGACGGAATCGTTGTAGTTTCGCGTCCCGGTGCCATGTCGCTGGAAGGATTGCATGGCAGCGTAAATGTGCCTGATCGTAAGGCCGGCTTCTGGCGGCAAATGGCCGCCTACTTCGGCCCGGCGATTCTGGTCAGCGTGGCCTACATGGATCCGGGCAACTGGGGAACGGATCTTCAGGCTGGCGCCGAGTTCAAATACGGGCTGCTATGGACGGTTGGCCTGGCCAGCCTGATGGCGATCTTTCTGCAGATTATCGCCGCGCGGGTCGGCATAGCGACTAGGCGCGACCTGGCCCAATGCTGCTATGATTGGTATCCGAGGTGGACGCGCGTGCCGAACTGGCTCATGGCGGAGATTGCGATCATAGCGTGCGACTTGGCGGAAGTCCTGGGCGGCGCGGTGGCGCTGAACATGCTGTTCCATATCCCGATTTTTTGGGGAGTCATTATCACAGGCATTGATGTGCTGCTGCTGCTGGCCTTGCAGGGGCTGGGCATGAGGATGATTGAAGCGGTGGTGTTGCTGCTGGTGGCAACCATCGGGGCCTGCTACTTCATCGAGATTTTTGTCATCCCTCAGACGCAGCCCAGCTTTCTGGAAATGGGCCGGGCGATGATCGCGCCCGGTTTGGGTTCGGCCGCCATGGTTTATGTGGCCATCGGAATCATCGGCGCGACAGTCATGCCGCATGTGCTGTATCTACACCCGGCCCTGGTGCAGAGCCGCAGATTCCAGAAGGACGACGAATCTATCCGAAAAGCAATCCGTTTCAACACCATTGACGTCATCGCCAACCTGTCGGTTGCTTTCCTGATCAATGCTTCCATCCTGGTACTGGCAGCCATTGTCTTTTTCGGCAAGACCAGCGTTACCGCCGCCGGCGGACAGGTGGTCCAGTTCAACGATTCCACGGACTGGATTCAAGCGGCTAACTTGACTTTGGCGCCGTTGCTGGGCACGACGACCGCGAGCGTGCTGTTCGCGATTGCCCTGCTGGCCAGCGGGCAGAGCGCCACCATTGTCGGCACGCTGGCTGGCCAAGTGGTGATGGAAGGCTTCATGCACTGGAGAATCAAGCCCTGGGTGCGAAGGCTCATTACCCGTTCGCTGGCCATTATTCCCACGGCTGTCTTTGTTGGCATCCGCGGGGCCAACAATGTCAACGATCTGATTGTCCTGAGCCAGGTGGTGTTGGCGCTGCAGCTTCCGTTTGCCATGTTTCCCCTGTTGCATTTCGCCAGTTCCCGCAAGCGGATGGGGCAATGGCGGCTGGGCTGGCTTCTGCTCACCGCCGGTTGGGGATCGGCAATTTTAATCACCACTTTTGATTTTTACGGCCTGCCCGACGCGGTGAAACAAGCCTGGCAGGTCATTGCCGGTCATTGACGATTGCCAATGCGGTGAAAAAATCGTAAATCGTGAATCGCAAATCATAAATAAGCCGGCCCATGTATAAAACCATTCTCCTGACGTTGGACGGCACGCCAACCGACCGCGCCATTATCGAACACATCAAACCGCTGGCGAAACTCGCGCAAAGTCGCGTCGTGCTGCTTCACGTGGCTGACGGTTGGGCGGCGCGCACTTTTGGACCGGACGCGGTCAGCCCCGAGATTACCGAAGACACCGCGTATTTGAATCGGGTTCGGTCGGAATTCCAGTCCGCCGGCATTCCCGCCGAGGCGGAACTGGCTTACGGCGAACCGGGCGCGGAGATTGTCAAATGGGTCGAGAAAAAAGGCTGTGACCTGGTGGCGATGAGCACTCACGGCCACGGTTTTCTCGCCGATCTGTTTCTCGGCAGCGCCTCACGACGTGTACGGCACCGTATTAGCGTGCCGGTCCTTTTGCTGCGCGCGAAATAAATGCGGTGTCAGCGTCGTGCCTGCGCTGTATGTTACAGTTTAAGATTGCTTGGGCGCTCGACCAGGTGCAGCAAATTCCCTTCGCAGTCCTCGAAGAACAAAACCCGGCCACCGCCCGCGGCCGGCCGAATCTCTTCACCAAACTTCACACCGCGTTTTTCCAGTTCGACCCTGGCTGCCTCCATCGAATCCACGCGGAGTGCAATGTGGCGGAACCCGGCGAGTTTGTTGTTACCGCGGTTTTCCGGCGCACCCTCGGCGGCATAAATTTCAAACCAGCCGCCGCCGGGCAGGGCAATCAGGCATGTCGGCGGACTCTGGCCGTTGTTGAAAATTTCGTGCGTGCCCAGGACCTGTTCATACCAGCTTTTCAAGGCGGCCGGATCTGGAGAGGGAATGGCAACGTGTTCGATGGCAATGTTCATTAATGCAGATTAGGTGACTGGTGGTGTCGTGGCAAGGCGAAGGCGGAAGGGGCGCGGAGTCGTTCAACCTTGTCCGGATTTCAGTTCACTTGCGCTCGTATTCTTGTAGCCTTATGGGAATTTTATGAACGCAGAAGCTTTCCTGCAACAGCGGTTGATGTGTATCACCACCATTGACAAAGCCGAAGACGCCGTGCCCTTGGCCAGAGCCCTCCTGGCCGGCGGATTGAATGTCATGGAAATCACCTTCCGCACCACTGCGGCGGCCGAGTCCATCCGGCGCATCCGGCAGGAGGTTCCGCAGATGGCTATCGGCGCGGGCACATTATTGACGGCCGAACAGGTGCAACAGGCGGCGGCGGTCGAAGCGCAATTTGGCGTTTCGCCGGGCCTGAATGAAACGGTGCTGGCGGCGGCGAACAAAATTCAAATGCCGTTTTTTCCCGGCGTCATGACGCCTACGGAAGTGGACCGCGCACTAAACCTTGGTTTCCAACGGCTGAAATTTTTCCCGGCAGAGCCCGCCGGCGGGGTGGCCATGCTCAAGTCGCTGGCCGGACCGTTTGCGCATACCGGCGTGAAATTCCTGCCCACCGGCGGCATCAACGCCGCCACCTTGGCGAATTACCTCGCCTTGCCGCAAGTTGCCGCCGTTGGCGGCTCGTGGATGGCCGAACGCAAACTTGTCGCGGAAAAAACCTGGAGCAAAATCACTGCGATTACAGTCGAAGCGTTGAAGGTGGTTGCCCAATCTCAAAAACCGTAGCAGCGGAGGTGAGTCGGCTCAAAATTTCGAAGTTAGAGCGGACTCACGTCCGCTGCTACGAATCGATTTAATTACCCACCGTCACTTGCAATGGCTGGTCGCGACGTTCGGCGAAGCGCTTGACGTAATCCTCCCACTGGATGTGATTGGTGAAATCACCGCTGCGGTCCCAGCAGGCGCCGAAGTAATACGTAAACGGCTGGCCCACATTGACCTGCGTGATGGCTAGCAAATTGCGAATGGGCGGATAACCTTCATGCGTCGGCTGCGGCACCGCCGCGTGAAGTTTGGACTCCGGCATGTCCGGCGCGTCGTTCGTGAATGCTGCCACGCTGTCCTTGGGCAACACCATCGCGACGCCGATGATGCCCTTGGGCTTGTCCTCCGGCTGCCAATAGCTCATCCAGCCTTCGCTTTGGTCGTCGGCAATGAATTCTACGCGGTTGGTAGGGCATGCGCGTTCGGCGAGGCCAACGCCGATGGTTAATGGTGATTTGTCGTCGCTGCTGAAGGTGCTTTGCGCCCTCGTCAGCCACGACCCGGCATCAATCGTGTATCGCTTCGTCTCGGAAACTTTACGGCCGTTGCCGGCGTCCCAGGCGTCGTAGGTCAGTTCAAACTCCGAGCGGATCGGGCCGGTGGTGATGAGTTTCCAGTTATGGTAATTGCTGGACGTGTAAAGTTTCTTGCCGTCCCAGATGCCCAGCCCGCCGCAGCCGCGGCTGTGGCCGACGCGGTAATCGTCCATGAATGAGCCGTTGTCTTCATGATAATGTCCGGTTTTGTACATGATATCCACGATGAGGCCGCGGTCCTTTTTGATCCATACGTCCGGCGCGCTGCTGATGGTGCCTTCCGCGGGAATGAGCGCGAGACCGTAGGCGCGATGTGCAATGCGGTCGCTTTCCCACGCAAAATCGTCGTAGCGTTCCGGCACAAATCGCGCAAACGTTTTCACGATCGGCGGCGGCACGGCGGCCAGAGCCGAAGCATCCAGAATGTAATAAGTCCGCGTCTCGTTTGGTGCCAGGTCAACTTGGAAAAGTAATTTGTCCTCGTTTGTCTCCGGTGTGTAAATTTGTGAATCCAGAATGCGGGAGGAAACGCCATCCATGACGGCAAATCTGGCGGTAGTACTCCAAGGACGGTCGGCTTGTACATTGTTCAAATTGATGTCTACAGTTTCACAATGCCTTGAGAAACCCGCAGGGTTTGTGACTTTGATGGGACACGAAACCTGCTCAATAAAAATAACGCCTTGTCTCGGAACACCGAGATCATGACTGGATATCTTATTAGTGGAAATCGCGCCCGACTCGTGCCGAGTACCACGACGGCTTCCGGCTTCCTTTGCGGAAATGAGAAAAACTCCGCTATTGGTATCCTGCTCCATTCGCAAGTCGTGTTGTTGTAAAAGTTCTCGCAGAGCGTGATCGGCGGTAGAGTTGGTCCATCGACAGGAAACGGTGGGTTGGCTCGCAGTGGCCAGCGAACGCCCGTCTCCAAGATCATATGTAGTGGGTTGGTAACCCGTGTTGGGGTCTAGGATAAAATCGATATGCGCTTGATGGGCGAGATTTTGGATGGCAAAGAACAGCGGGACGTTCTCCATTTTGATTAGCGGAATGGTCGCGCCAAGCTTCATGGTGGCGCCGTATAAAACCGCCATCCGGTAAACCTCGCTGCCCGCGAGCAAAAAAGCGCCGACGCCATAAGGCGCGGTTGAATCTTCCGCAAATTTTCGCGGGTCGCTGCCGACGGGTTGGATGTGCATGAGTTTGCCGTTGGCGCCCACGCATTCCACGAGCGCGGCCCAGCCTTTGCGAACCGCCGGCTCAAATCTTGCACGGTCGAGCAGACCCTGATTCACGCCCCAGGCGAGTGCGTAGGTGAAAAAGCCGGAGCCACTGGTTTCCCTGGCCGGATAATCTTCCGGGTCGAGCAGGCTCGACCGCCAGAGGCCGTCGGGTTGCTGGAGCGTCACAATTTTCGCAGCCATGTCCTTGAACAACTGCTCAAAGCGCGGCCGGTCGGGATGGTTCGCCGGCAGATATTGGAGCGCCCGGACCAGCCCGGCCATCACCCAGCCATTGCCGCGGCTCCAGAAGATTTTTTGGCCGTTGGCCTCGCGTTTGTCGAAGTAGGTGCTGTCGCGGTAAAAAAGGTGTTCATTCTTGTCGCAAAGATAATCCGTCGTGCGCCACCAGTTGGTGACGGCAAAATCCAGATACCGTTCGTCACCGGTCACCGTGTAAAGTCGCAGCCACGTCGGCGGCGCCATGAACAGCGAATCACACCAGGACCAAAGTTCCTGCGCCTTTCCATGCGGTTGTGTGAAATCAAGGCCGGGCGCGTCCGATGGATGGGCCAGGATAAAATCAAACCTTTCCCGCAGCGGTGAGATCATTCTGTTTTCGCGGTAAAGAAAATAAAGTTCCGTCCAGATCTGTCCTTCGCACTGATCGTCGGCGTGATATTTTCGCCCTTGATACGCTGCCAAATTCCAATTGTTCGCATTACCTTTTGCGAGCATCGCCTCGCGGTATTTCGGGTCGCCGGAAATACCGGCCAAAGCCATCATGCCCGCATCCCCGGCAGCCTCAACCCAGCCGGTAGGCCGGTTCGTGTCAGAATGCGCCAGTTGCCAATCGGCCACGCGCTGCATCGCCGTGAGTACGGCATAAGGTTTCACCGCCGAAGAAAGGCTTGCGGTCAGTGTGATCGGCCGCGGCATGGGAGTTGGGATCGGCTGTGCTCGCAGCGGCGAAGGTTCGATGAGAAAAGTCAATCCGGCGAGGAACCCGGCCAGGTGATTTGGAGTCCTGTGGGCAAGAATCGTTTTCATACACCACGGATATGATTAACAGACATTCGAGCTGGCGTCAGGAATTTTATCGAGCTGTGTTGGTGGATCGGCCGGTTAATTGCTGCACTTCTATCCCGGCGAGAATGAACGGGCCGACGCCTTTCAGGTCGTTGTCCACCACCGGTTCGCCGATGTAATATTCGAACGAGCCGTCCCGGCCGTAGCCCAGCCCGGCCACCGAACAACAATGGGTCAACGACGATCTCCCGTTGCCGTCGTCCCGGATGAAATGCTCAATGATGCCGCGATAACCTTTCAACACCGCCGGTTCATAATCGCGGGGGAGATAACCGTGGTTGATGCCTTTGGCCATTGCATAGACGAACATGCTCGATGCGGTCGCTTCAAGGTAATTGCCCTTGCGATGGCCCTGGTCAACCACCTGCCACCAAAGGCAGGTCTGCGGATCCTGGTATTTCACCACGCCCCCGCATAATTTTTGGAACGTGGCGATGATTTGTGGCCGCGCCGGATGATTCGTCGGGAAATAATCGAGCACATCCACCATGGCCATGGCATACCAGCCCATCGCGCGTCCCCAGAAATTGGACGACGTGCCGGTGATTCTGTCCGCCCACGGCTGCGATTGGCTTTCATCCCAGCCATGATAAAACAATCCGGTTCGGGGATTGTAAGTGTGCTCGTCGGCCAGACGAATCTGTCTGGCAACGTCGTTGAAATCTGCCGGTTCATCGAACGACTTTGAGTACGCGGCGTAAAACGGCTCCGTCATGTAAAGTCCATCGAGCCACATCTGATGAGGATACCGCTGCTTGTGCCAGAACCCGCCATCGCGGGTGCGTGGCTGGGTGTCGAGTTGTTTTCGCAGAAGGATGGCGGCGTTGCGATAGCGTTCGTCACGGGTGATTTCCCACAGCGCCAGCACAGTCCGGCCCGGCGCGATGTTGTCCAGGCTCCCGTCTTGTGGCTTGTATCCGTTGATTTCCCCATCCGGCCTGATGAACGAACCAATCGTGTCCTCGGCGAATTTGAGGTACCGCGGGTCGTTCGTCGGTTCATTCAATTTGAGCAACGCGAACGTAAACAAGCCAGTGGTGTAATCCCATTTGGCCTTGCCGCCCGGTTTCCATGCCAGACTGTCACCCCGGCGTGCCATTTCCGAATCGGCCAGGCGCTGCGACCATGCCAATTGCGAAGCGCCGGAAAATTTCGCGGATGGCATCCTTTCCGTTGTGCATGAAACGGATGAAAGGCAAAGACCAGTAAGACCCAGCAGACAAAATAACCGATTGAAAATCTTTTTCATTGGACAATAAACCGTGATTTCATGCCGGCTTGTCAAACGCCAATCACGCGAACGGATTTTCAACGCCCCAGCCAGCCGCCATCAACGTTCATGATCGTGCCATTCAGATAATCCGCGTCTTTCGAGGCCAGGAACAATATTGCCCCGGCGATGTCTTCGGGCGAACCCCAGCGTGCCTCGGGGATGCGGTCGAGAATAGCCTGGTTTCGCTTGGCGTCCTCGCGGATGGGCCGGGTATTTTCCGTGGCGATGTAACCGGGCGCCACAGCGTTGAAATTCGCGCGTTCCCTCGCCAGCTCGTTGGCAAACGCCTTGGTAATACCCGCGATACCGCTCTTGCTGGCGGTATAACCCGGTACCAGAATGCCGCCCTGAAATGACAGCATCGAAGCGATGTTTACCACCTTAAGGCGCGCATCTGCCGGCGATTTTTCGCGCCCGCCTGTCACCCACCATTTGGCCACCGCCTGGCTCAGGAGAAATGGCGCTGTCAGGTTGATTTGAATAGTGGCGTTCCAATCTTCTTCCGGATGGTCCACCACCGGCGCGCGGCGGATGATGCCGGCGTTGTTCACGAGAATGTCCATGCGCCCGGCGTCAGCGACGATTTTGGCAATGAGCGTGGCGGCACCCTTTTGGGTGAGCTTGCGCAAATCTTCGGTATAAGAGTTGAACCTGGCGCCTTGCGCTTTCACTCGGGCGCCGGTCTCGGACTGGTCGTCGACATCCACGCTGACGGCGTGAGCGCCTTCGCGGGCGAACGCAATGGCAACGGCCTGGCCGATGCCCCGGCTGGCCCCGGTGACAACGGCGACCTTATTAGCAAAACGTTTTGTACTCATAGATTTTTATGACTTAAAAAAACATTCAACTTTCAACATTCAACATCGAATATCTAACGGAGTTCCCCGGCGTCGAGTGTCGGGAGTTGAATGTTGAATGTTCGATGATTCATTTGATCACGCCGGGGCCTTACCCGGCGCTCCGATTTTACCGCAAATCCAGCGGCTTCACGCCATCCATGTCATCAAACGTCTGGTTTTCGCCGGCCATGCCCCAAATGAACTTGTAATTGCCGGTGCCGCAGCCGCAATGGATTGACCAGTTCGGCGACAGCACGGCATCTTCGTTGTGCAAAAACAGGTGCCGGGTCTGCTGCGGTTCGCCCAGGAAATGCGTCAGCACGTTGTCGCCCAGGTCGAAATAAAAATAAATCTCCGTACGCCGCCAATGCGTGTGCGGCGGAAACGAATTCCACACATTGCCTTCTTCCAATCCGGTAAATCCCATTACGAGCTGGCAGCTTTGAATGCCACCAGGGTGGATGTATTTGTAAATCGTCCGCTGGTTGGCTGCTGACTGCGAACCCAGCGGCACGGGCGACGCCTCCTTTGGCTTCATGGTCGCGGCAGGATGGGACGCGTGCGCCGGGCAGCTCAGAAAATAAAATTTCGCCGGATTTTTGGCGTCTTGGCTTTCGAACGTGACCGTTTTCGTGCCCATCGGCAGATAAACGCAATCCAGCCGGTCGAGCGAAAACACCTTGCCGTCGGCAAGGACTGTGCCCGGTCCGCCGACGTTGATGGCGCCCAATTCGCGGCGTTCGAGGAAAAAGGCGCGGCCGGTCTCCTTGTGGTTCGGCAAGTCAACGGGCTCCAACGGCATGACACCGCCGACGACCAGGCGGTCGAGATCAGTGAACAGACCGCGCAGTTCGCCCGGTGCGAAAAGGCGGGTGACGGCAAAAGTATCGCGGAGTTGTTGGGTGGTCAGGGTTGCCACATCCTGCGGACGCGGCATCCGGCGGATGATGTTTTCGAACATGACCTCAGCTTTGCAAAAGTGAAACCGTCGGGCAAAACTTTTAACCGTGAATTAAATGCACGGCGACCTCAAAATTCTCCCCCATTGCGCCAGTCGTTCCCTCCGCCTGCATTGGACTTCGACGAGACAAAAGACGGGGGGGCCGGCGTCTCGCTCTGCGGGATCACGAATGCAATCTGATGCCGCCTGTCAAGGTCACGGGCCAATCTGGAATTTATAGAATCGCTGCGGATCCGTGGAGTTGGTGTCTGTTACCGTGAACGGAACCGGCGGCGAATTGGTAGTGAATAACGACTGCCAATTCAGCAGGTCGGTCGAAGTCCACAAGGTGTAATCGGGTCCCTGCGGTCCATTGACGGTCAGGCTGACTTGTCCCGGAGAGAAATTGACCGAACCGATCACGGGATTGGTCACTGCGTTGACGAATACGTTGAAGCGGTTGGTGGCGCTCAAGCTGGTTACGTTATCCGTTACCGCAACCGTCACCAGATTGCTCGTGCTGGCCTGGCTCACCGGCGCGCGCCAGGTGAAGAGGGCGTTGGTGGGGTTCAAGCTGGTCAGCGTGGCTCCGGCCGGATTGTTCAGCAAATTAAAGGTCAGCGTGTTCGGCGGGACAGCGGCATCCGTGGCCACGTTGGTCACCAACAAGGTCTGGCCGACGTTGATGGTCTGATCCGCCACTGGCGCCAACGTCGGCGGCGTGCTGATCTGCCCCACCACGCCCTGTCCCACAAATGTCACGACGCTCATGGCCGGCACATCGTAGGTAAATGAGCCATTGGTCACCGTCACCGATGGTAACGGCGCCAGTGACTGTGACGCGGAAGTAATCCACGGCGTCACCGCCGCGGCGGTGAAATTGGTCAGGTTGAACGTCTGAAATACATCGGTCGAGGGATTGGTATTGACCACCACAATCGCAAAGCCGGCAGAGTTTGTGTCTTTGTAAGCGCTGACTAAAACCGACGATTGGGATGAGGTGGCATCAATGCGGTAGTTGTTGGGTCGGACGAACCGGCTGTATTGGCCAAAGGTGAACAGGCGTTTGGCCGGTCCGGCACTGGTATCCAACAACCCCTGGTTGCCTGTGGCGACGAGCCACCAATAATGGTAGGCGTTGGCCTGGGCCTGGGTCATGTAAAGATAAATCCGTTGCGCGTAATAAACGCCGTTCGCAATGCTGCTGTCACTGCCCGAAAGCAGCGCCACTTCCGTTTCCCATAATGCTTTTCCATAAGAAGGCATCGCCGCCGGAACCGTCTGGTCGCCCACGGCATTATTGGCGACGTAATTATGATCGGCAATAATTCCCACCTCCGCCGCCACATTGGGATCACCCATAACGGTCGCCGCCAAATTGTGCGGGTCACTCCAGTTCTCGCTTTCGGGAAGCATAATTTTGGTGGAACTCAAACCTTGGGTTGCCAGCGCGCTGTAAAGGTTGGTAACAAAATCGTGAAACTGCGCGCCGGTCCATTGGCACGCTTCATAGCTGGTCACATCCGCGTCCGGCTCGTTTTGAATGGAAATGGCGTAAATGTTCACATTGTAATTAGTCTTCATGCTGGCGACATAGTTGGCGAGCTGGCTGGCGTAGGCCTGATTGGTGGCATCGCCACCCAGGAAGCTGCCGCCGTCAATGCCACCGGCCGTCGCCACGCCGGAATCATAAATGTCGTTGGGGCCTTTGAACCCGGCTGCCGGGGTCCATGGGGTGCTCCAAACCCTGGCTCCACGGGCTTGCGCCATTTGCATAATGCTTGTTTCTACCGTGGTCGGAGTGTCACTTGCTAAAGTCGTGCCGGCATAAGCGATGTGGTTGCGCAGCAAAGAAAGCCCGGCACCATTATAGGTTCCAGACTGATAAGAGATGTTGTTATTGGTGGAAAAAAGCAGGTCGGCTTCGGCTGTGTTCCAACTGCCATTCCATGCCGACGAAGCGCCAAAGCCGTCAATGCGCTGATGCACATTATTCCAATCCACAGTGGACACGCCATTGGTTGATGAGTTGGTGACCGTGACAATGGTTCCGTTAAACTGGACGTCATCAATATAATATGAGGCGTTCGAGCTGGTGGGCACCTCCGCATAAAAATTCAGCGCGCTGACCGTACCCGAAGGATTGTACGTATAGGTTCCGGAAAGCTGCGTCCAACTGCTTGAAGATACAGAATTCGAAATAATCAGCGTATAACCCGTTCCGCTTCCATCGGTTTTTTGCACGGTCAACTGCATATTCTGGTTCCCGCCACTGACCAACCTGACCCAGGCCGAGACATTGTAGGTCTGTCCCGACGTAAGCACGCCCACAAGCGACTGGGCGATGCCCATATAGGTGGCCGTGCGGCCTGTCACCGCGCAAGCATAGTTGCCTGAATGCACCTGGGTGCTCTCAACCGTAAGCGTCGGCGAACCAAATGCAAGCCAGCCCGTCGTATTGCCTGTCTCAAAGCCGGGATTCGTCAGGAAGTTGGTGGTTTGCGCCTGGCCCGACACACCGGATATTGCGAGCAACGCGGGCAATAAAACACCGGGTATAAACTGCATTATGGATTTTTTCATGGATTGGTAAGACACAATTTGCTGCAACTGGCTCCCTCTTCTTATCGGCCGAGGATTCGGTCAGTTTTACCACCGCCAGCGCCGGAAGCAACCTGGCTGCCGGGATGCGATCATGATAATCACAACGGGCAATTCAATCAACCCGGCGGCGCCAGGCAAACAACTACCTTTCTCTTTAAATTTTCGACACATTAGGATCTTACAACTTACTATCGCAAAAAATTTACGGGGTGGAATGGAGGATACGATGATTTTTGTATAGGTATCCGGGTACGATAGATGGCTGCATAAAAGTGGGGGTGTTCAGAGTTGATTATGTGTAGAGAAATCCTGCCAGTGGATACTTATATCGAAGTATAGACATTTGAAGTCAGCTGAGTCTGAACAGAGTCTTGCCGGGCTGGATTGGTTGTCGGCGATTACCTTTGCTTGACGATGGGGCGGTTGCGGTTTTTACTGTCGGCTGAAATCGCATGGCAAAATTATTTCTCGGACTGGATTCCAGCACCCAAAGCCTGAGCGCGGTGGTGATTGATTACGACGGGCGCAAGGTAGTGTATGAGCGGTCGTTGAATTTCGACCAGGCGTTGCCCCAATATAAAACCCAAAACGGGGTGCTGCCCAATCGTGATCCACTGGTCAAACACAGCCCGCCGTTGATGTGGGTCGAGGCGCTGGATTTACTGTTTACCGTGATGAAAAAGGACGGGGTGGCCTTGGGCGATGTCCTGGCCGTCAGCGGCAGCGGCCAGCAACATGGCTCGGTTTATCTCAACGACCGCGCTGCCGCTGCGCTCGGTGATTTGGATTTCAGGAGAAGTCTGGCGGAAAATTTGAAGGGAATGTTTGCGCGCCGGACTTCGCCAATTTGGATGGATTCCTCCACGGCCAGGGAGTGCGCCGAGATTCGGAAGAAACTGGGCGGCATCAAGGCGATGGCAGAGCAAACCGGGTCGGACACTTTTGAACGGTTCACCGGGCCGCAAATCCGCAAGTTTTACCGGACCGACCCGGAGGCTTATGCCCAAACCGAGAGCATCGCCCTGGTCAGCTCGTTTATGGCGTCGTTGGTCGCCGGGCAGATTGCGCCGATTGATTACGGCGACGGCGCGGGGATGAACCTGATGGACATTCATAAAAAGGTCTGGCACCCCGGCGCGCTCAAAGCCACCGCCCCGGGCTTGCGGCACAGACTTCCGCCACTGGCCGATTCGTCAAGAATCGTCGGACCGGTCAGCGCCTATTTTGTGAAGAAATACGGTCTGAATCCCGCCGCGCAGGCGCTGGTCTGGTCGGGAGACAATCCGTGCAGCGTCGTCGGCCTGGGGCTTATCAGGGAGGGCCGGGTGGCCATCAGCCTGGGCACGAGCGACACCTATTTCGGCCCGATGAAGAATTGCTGCACGGATGAACATGGCGAAGGCCACGTGTTCGGTTCGCCGGCGGGCGGTTACATGTCGTTGATTTGTTTTAAGAATGGTTCGCTCGCGCGTGAAAAAATCCGGGACGTTTATGGCATTAAAGATTGGAAAAAGTTCGGCGAATTGATGGCTGCCAAACCGCCGGGAAACAACGGTGGCATCCTGTTGCCGTGGTTCGAGGCGGAGATTGTCCCGCGTGTCAACCGGCCGGGCATTCATCGGTTCGATCTTGATGAAAAAGACGCCGCCGCCAATTGCCGCGCCATCGTGGAGGCGCAGATGTTGTCCAAGCGGCTGCACGCGCAATGGATGAAGGTGGTGCCCGACCGGATTTATGCCACGGGCGGCGCGTCGAATGATCCGGCGTTGCTGCGCGTGATGGCCGATGTGATGAACTGCCGCGTGTTGCGCATCGAGATTTCCAAGAGCGCCGCGCTGGGCGCCGCCTTGCTGGCCGCGCGCGGCTGGCTGGTCCAGGCCGGACAAAAACCGGCATGGGAGGACGTGGTAGCCGGGTTCACCGATCCAATTCCCGGCAGCGAAGTCCGCCCGGAGGCCAAGGCCGCGCGTGTTTATGACCGGCTCATCGAAAAATACGCGGCGTGCGAACGTGAGGCGTTGGCAAAATACCGGTGACGAGTAACTAGTAACACGTGACCGGTGACACGTACGGGCGGCGGGCGGGCAATTATTCCACGACGCGCCGGCCTTTTTGCGGTTATGGTGCTGCTCTTTAATCCACTGGCAGGTCACGGCCAGGCCTTTGTCCAACGGCGTGTCCGGTTCCCGGTAGAGAACCTTCCTGATGAACGTATTGTCGCTGTTGCGACCGGCCACACCGCGCGGCGCCTCTGCCAGGCGCAGGACGCTGTCGAAACGGACGCGCTGTTCCGGGCTGTGGAGTGAATAAATTAAACAGCTTGTGGGTGGCAACGAAATCAAAGGAAGGCCAGTTTCGCTTGCAATGCCCGGTCGGCTCATTAATTATTGAATTCAATTTATGGCCAAACGCGCACTGATCACCGGCATCACCGGTCAGGATGGCTCTTATTTGGCGGAACTGCTTTTGTCGAAAGGCTACGAGGTTCACGGTGTGATCCGCCGTGCCAGCACATTCAACACCTCCCGGCTCGAACAAATTTACGCCGATCCCCACGTTCAGAAGTCCTCGTTGAAGTTGCACTACGGCGACTTGAGCGACGCGAGCGCATTGTCGCGTTTGATCGGAAAAATTGCGCCCGAAGAAATCTACAATCTCGCCGCCCAAAGCCATGTGCGCGTGAGCTTCGACAGCCCGGAATATACGACGGACATCACGGCCACGGGCGCGGTGCGGTTGTTGGAAGCCATCCGCGAGACGGGCATCAAACCGCGCTTTTACCAGGCCTCGTCGAGCGAGATGTTCGGCAAGGCGCAGGACATTCCGCAACGGGAGACGACGCCGTTTTATCCGCGCAGTCCGTATGGCTGCGCCAAGGTCTATGCCCACTGGATCACCGTAAATTACCGCGAATCGTATGACCTCTTTGCGTGCAGCGGCATCTTGTTCAACCACGAATCGCCGCGCCGGGGTGAGACGTTTGTCACCCGCAAAATCACGCGCGCCGCCGCGCACATCAAGGCGGGGTTGCAACAAAAACTGTATCTGGGCAATCTCGACGCGAAGCGCGACTGGGGTTACGCGAAGGAATACGTCGAGGCGATGTGGCTGATGTTGCAGCAGGACCAGCCGGACGATTATGTCATCGCCACCAACGAGACCCACAGCGTCCGGGAATTTTTGGAAGCGGCCTTTGCCCATGCCGGTTTGCCCTGGCAGAAGCACGTAGAAATTGACCCGAATTATTTTCGCCCGACCGAAGTGGACTTGTTGATCGGCGATTACTCCAAGGCGAAGCAAAAACTTGGCTGGGAGCCGAAGACCACCTTCAACGCGCTCGCCAGGTTGATGGTGGACGCCGACATGAAACTCGTGCAGGACCATCTGGCCGGCCGAGGTCGCGTCGCAAGCTGAATCAGTTTCCGCGCGGTTGCCGGGTGGCCAGAAAATCTTCGTAGGCCAGCCGGATGCCCGTTTCCAAATCCACCCTGGGTTTCCAGCCCAGCGCGAACAGGCGCGAACTGTCCATCAATTTTCGGGGCGTGCCGTCTGGTTTTGATTCGTCCCAGACGATGCCGCCGGGAAAACCGACGATGCGTTTGACCAGTTCCGACAATTCGCGGATGGTGATTTCACCGCCGCTGCCGACGTTGATGAATTGTTCTTCGCTATAATTCTGCATCAGGAACAAGCACGCGCCCGCCAGATCGTCGGCGTACAAAAATTCCCGCAACGGTGTGCCGGTCCCCCAGCAGGTAACGGTCGCGGCGGCGTTGACTTTGGCCTCGTGGAATTTCCGGATCAGCGCCGGCAGCACGTGCGACGTTTGCAAATCGTAGTTGTCGTTCGGCCCATACATGTTGGTCGGCATGGCGCTGATGAAATCGCAGCCATATTGTCGGCGATACGCCTGGCACAGTTTGATGCCGGCGATTTTGGCAACGGCATACCACTGATTCGTCGGTTCGAGCGGGCCGGTGAGCAGATATTCCTCCTTGAGCGGCTGCGGGGCGAGCCTGGGATAAATGCAGGAACTGCCCAGAAACAAAAGTTTTCTGACGCCGGTTTGCCACGCCGCATTGATGAGATTGATTTGGATTTGCAGATTCTCATACAAAAACGCCCCCGGCTGCGTGTCATTCGCCTGAATGCCGCCAACCTTGGCCGCCGCAATGAATACAAACTCCGGTTTTGACCCGGCGAAAAACTTTTGAACTGCGGCAGCGTCCAGCAAATTGACTTCCAGCCGGGTTCGTCCGATGAGATTTTTAAACCCCTGCCGCTGAAGTTCACGCCAGATGGCGCTGCCCACCAGGCCACGATGGCCGGCCACATAAATGCGCGAATTTTCGTCCATCAGCATTATGAATAATAAGTCGCTATCGCATGCAAAGACAAATGATAATTCGCCACGATGACCCTCCGGGCATGACCAGAAGTTCACCGAGGCAGGGCGATCGGCTTATTGACCTGGAGGCGGTTCCACCAAACCGCAGTCGGCTTGGGCACATCGAAGCGGACACGCCGGTCCGGGCTTTGCAGAGTGTAAATGGAGTAGCTGGTGGGTTTCAGCCAAAAATGGCCAAGCGCCAGACGCTTGAGACGATGCTGCAGAATCCAAACCGGTTTCAACCTCAGCACCCAGCGCGGCGCCGAAGCGAGCGTTTCCGACATCTCGCGAATGGCCTCGGGCTGGAGTCCGAGGTTTTCGCCATTGTCGGTGAAGGCCGACGTGTATTCGTCAAACACGGCCATCCGCACCCTGCTTTTCAGCAATGCGATAAACCAGTGACAATCTCCCGATGCGCGCCAACGCGGGTCGAAGTAAATGCCGCGCTGCTCGATCACGCTCCGCCGCAGGAACACCGAACAGGTGAGCGCGGAAAAACGAAACCAAATGTGTCGCAGGTTGGGAGCCAGCGCTTGCCGATGGCACAGGTAATGGCTGTTCTCGTCTACTACCACCGCCCCCGCCAGTGCAACCTCGATTTCGGGATGCGAGTCAAAGAAGCCCTGAACCGCCTTGAGCGCACCCGGCAGGTACTGTTCGTCGCAATTCAGATAGGCCAGTATGTCGCCCTGCGCGCGGCGGTAGCCACGGTTGATCGCGTCATACATGCCATTGTCTTTTTCTATGAAAGCGCGGACCCGCCGGTCGCGCGGCAGCCAATTCCGCGTTTCATCGTCCGAACAGGAGTCCTGTACAATGTGCTCCACTTCAACACCTTCTTGATCAGCCACCGATGCAATGCAAAGTTTTAGCCAATTTGAACTGCGAAAGCTCGGCGTGATAATGGAGAACTTCATTGGTCAGATAATGGAGGCAGGAGTTTGAACCATCAAACTTAAAGAGTTGCCCTGAATTTTTGCGCAATGGGGATTCGCCGTCCAATGCCGAACGCACGCGGCGACACTTTTAATCCCGGCGCGGCTTGCCGGCGTTTGTATTCGCTGAACGTGATTTTATTGATGACGTCGTTCACGACCGCGGCTTCAAAGCCGCGCGCGATGATTTCCGGCTTGCTCAGATTTTGCACGACATAAGCGTCCAGGATCTGGTCCAGGATTTCGTAGGGTGGCAACGAATCCTGGTCCTTTTGGTTCGGACGCAACTCCGCGCTCGGCGGTTTGGCGATGGAAGCAGCCGGGATGATTTCACGCTCGCGGTTCACCCAACGCGAAATTCTGTAAACATCCATCTTAAAAACATCCGCGAGCGGTGCCAGCGCGCCGCACATGTCACCGTACAGCGTGCAATAACCGACGGCCATCTCCGATTTGTTGCCGGTGGTCAGCACCAGTGCGCCGAACTTGTTGGACAACGCCATCAAGGTCATGCCACGCAGGCGCGACTGGACATTTTCCTCGGCTTCATTGGGTTTGGTTCCGGCAAAAACCCTGGCCAGTTGTTTTTCGACCGACTGGAAAACCGTTTCAATCGGCAAAACTTCGTAGCGGATGCCCAGATTTTTCGCCAACGCCTCGGCGTCGCTCTTGCTGCCTTCGCTCGAATAACGCGCCGGCATGGAGATACCCATGACTTTGTCCGGTCCGAGCGCGTCCGCCGCCAGCACGGCGACCAGGGCCGAATCAATGCCGCCGGACAACCCGACAATGGCTGATTTAAAGCCGCACTTGTGGACGTAATCCCGGATGCCGATGGACAGCGCGGCGAACAATTGTTGCTCGCGCGCTGGAAAATCAACGCCGTGGGAGCCGACGTGAGGAGTCTCTGAATTTTCTTTAGTTTGAGCCTCCTTACCTCGGCTCCTGCCAGTTTCCAGATCCGCGACAAAAACATCCTCGTCGAAACCCTTGCCGGATGCGACAATTTCGCCCTGCGCATCCAGCGCAACGCTGTGGCCGTCGAAGATCAATTCATCATTGGCGCCGACGAGGTTCACATACGCCAACGGCACGCCTTCGTCCTGCGCCACACGCTGGAGCATTTCCTGCCGGACACGTTCCTTGCCCTCGTGCCAGGGTGACGAGGAAATATTAATAATGGCTTCGGCGCCCTGGGCGATGAGCTCCTTGATGGGATCGCGGCGATACAGCCGTTCCGGCCAGAAATCCTGGTCGTTCCAAATATCCTCGCAAATCGTAATGCCGAGCTTGTGGCCGTTGAACTCGAAAGGCGTAATCGTTTTCGCCGGCTCAAAATAGCGGTCTTCATCAAAAACGTCGTAAGTCGGCAACAGACATTTATGAGCACGCCACACGATCTTTCCATTTTGCAGAACGGCGGCGGAATTACGAAGCGCCCGGCCGGGCCGCTCCGGGTTTTGATCCACGTAACCGACGCAAAGCGGAATGGTGCCAATGCTTCTGGCTGTTTCCGCCAGGGCGGCCAGATTGGAGTCAACAAAATCCGCGCGCAGAAGCAAATCGCGCGGCGGGTAGCCGCAAAGAAACAATTCCGGGGCGAGGACAAACTCGGCGCCGCGGGCGCAGGCGTCTTCATAAGCAACCAGAAGCTTTTGCCGATTGGCCGCGAAATCGCCAATGGTCGAATTAAGTTGGAGCAATCCGATTTTCAACGCAGTCAGGATAATGGATGTGAACAAGTTCGCAATCGTTTGCTCGCGGCAAAAAAGCTGGCGGCGCGGAGTGTTATTTGTTATTTCAAAATGACTTTACGTCCGATCGCAAATTGATTGCCAAATGAGCAAACCACAAACTGCAACCTCTCCCAAGCGGATTCTACATGTTCACAATGGCACGGATATTTATGGCTCCGGCCGGATGTTGCTGCGATGGCTCAAGAATTTGGACCGGCGACGGTTTGATCCGCTGGTGGTTCTGCCAGGCGATGGGCTGCTGAAAAACCTCATCGAAGCGGAAGGCATCGAAGTCATCCTGCATCCGCGGCTGAGTATTATCTCCCGCCTGGAATTCCGCTCGTGGAAGATTATCCCGTTTTTTCTGAACTGTCCGGTCTCGGTGTTTTATTTATGGCGGCTCATCCGACGGAAAAATGTTGTTCTCGTCTATACCAACACGGGAGTGATAATCTCACCCGCTTTAGCGGCGTGGCTGGCGGGAGTGCCGCATGTTTGGCACATTCGGGAGTGGTTTCAAGAATTTCAAAAGATATGGCCGGCGTTTTCCTGGTATATCCGGATGTTTTCCTGGAAAATCATCGCCATTTCCAATGCTGTGGCTGTGCAGTTCCAATCCCGCAATAAAGTCGTCTTGATTCATGATGCCTTTTCGCTCGCGGATGAGCCGCTGCCGTCCGACCGCTTGCGGGGTGAATTTCGCTCGCGACTTGGGTTGGGCGAAGATTTTGTGGTGGGATGCGTGGGACGAATCAAGTTTGTGCGCAAGGGACAAGAAGTCTTGGTGCAGGCCACGGCCGTCTTGAAACAGCGTGGGCGCTCCGTTAAAGCATTGATCGTCGGCACGCCGTTTCCCGGCAACGAAGATCATCTGAAGCGGCTACAGAATTTGGTTAAGGAACTCGGCGTTGAAGACCTGGTTGTCTTCGCCGGTGAGTTAACCGATATGCGACCGGCCTATGCGGCGATGGATGTGCTGGCGATGACGTCAATCCAGCCCGAGCCTTTTGGCGGCGTTACCAGTGAAGCCATGTCTTTAGGACTGCCGGTCATTGCGACGAATATTGGCGGTTCACTGGATCAAGTTGTGGATGGGGTCACAGGCTTGCTCGTTACGCCCGGTGATCCGATGGCGTTGGCTGACGCCATTGAAAAACTGATGTCGAGTTCCGAGTTGCGGCGGCAAATGGGTGAAGCAGCGGCAAACCGGGTCCGGGAACATTTCTCCATCGCGGAAATGACCGGCAAAATCGAGGCGATTATCGACGAAGCGTTGCGACGCAAGAGCGCTTAAGCCCGCAGGGTTTGTTAGCAGGGTAGCCAATGAAATGGAGACATTACCATCCCATCGGGTTGAAGGTTGAGGGATAGAAAAGGTTGGCTTGCGGGTTTGGACCTTGCCACAAGGCAAGGCATAAAAAAGAAAACCAGCTGCAAGCCAACCACCAGCAAGTTCTCCATTCGTCGCCAGCTTTGCAATGTCATTCCCACTCACCTGGTTTCTAAACTGGCGCGCGACACCGGTGTCGAAGACCACACGCCCGCACGTTCAGTCCTTGGAGCCGGGTCGTCAGCCTGCTCGGCACCCAACTGACTCATGCCTTGGGTCTGTAATCAAAATTTATGCTGCAATCGGTCGAATATTGAATGGCTTAAATGGAGTGTTCGGAACAAAGAGAATTCATCTTGAAAGTTTTCAGCTTATGTTCTATGAGTATCAACCAAAATAAGTGAAATGTCTTCTGGCATTGAAATAAATTCCTCCCCGCGGCGGTTTAAGTTCGCAGAAGTGTTTTGTTCTACTCACACGATTTCACAGTTCCTCGCCGAATTGCAATTATTATTGCAGGATAAAGCCTTGCAACCCAGAACTATGCTTTGCTTGAATGCGCATGTTTACAACCTTGCCAGAAAAAATGCCTTGTTGAGGCAACGTTTGAACGAAGCGCGTGTGGTAACTGCCGATGGCATGGCCATCGTCTGGGCGGCGCGACTTTTCGGAGTCCGAATGGCCGAACGATGTAACATGACTGAAGCTTTTCGCGCATTTCTTAAAGCGCCATATATGCCCCAGAACACCGCGTTGTTGATTGGGTGTACGCCTGCTGAAGCTGAAACCGCTTCGGTGGAAATTCATCGGCTATCGCGACACTGCCGGGTTCTGAAAGTGTTTTCGGGGTTCCTAAAGGATTCCGAGTATCGTGAAATATGCGAGCAATATCCCGCTGTTGATTTTCTTTTCCTGGGCATGGGTACCCCGCGAACAGAACAAGTAGCCGAACTTGCCGCAAAAATATGCCCCAGAGCAATCGTGTGGGGGGTTGGCGGCGGCACGATACGTATTCTCGCCGGCACAATGCATGAAGCCCCTCCCATATGGCGGCGACTCGGCCTGCAATGGCTTCACCGGCTTATATGTGAACCACATCAGCTTTGGCGACGCTATCTAATAGGAAATCTGCTGTTTACGCTGAGTATTTTGAAAGCAGCCTGGTCGGCCCGATACCAAAGACTCCATTGATTTTTATTGAACAGAGTAATATTTCTGATGTTATAGTTAGAACGAATTTTGAAAAATGAATGAAAAGAACGCTATCTCGACGCCTAAGTCTAATCCAGGGCAGGAATTTTATTCCTGCTGGCAACAATTACCCAATAAAATATTTTTTTTTACGCTGCTGATCGCATGGCTGGCGCTCTTCCAATTTTTAGGCAATTCAACGTTTGGTTACAGCCACGGTTCATCGCTCTTTGGATGGATGCTGATGGCCTATAATGGCCAGGGTGTTTCCGGCGATGACGCTTATGGAAATCTGATTCCGTTTCTGGTGGCTGGTTTGTTCTGGTGGAAACGCAACGAATTGCTGGCCCTGCCGCTGAAAATGTGGCCGCCCGCCTTGCTGATCGTCGGTTTTGGATTGTTGATGCATATTGCGAGCTATGTCATCCAGGAACCGCGTTTTTCCATTGTCGCCATGTTCATCGGCATTTATGGATTAACGGGGTTAGCTTGGGGGCCTGCCTGGTTGCGCCACAGCTCCTTTCCGTTTTTCCTTTTCATTTTTTGTGTGCCGACGGCTGTCGTTCTCGAACCCATCACCTTTCCCCTGCGCATTCTGGTTTCCACCCTGGTGGAGTGGATCGCGCATTACATCCTGGGGATCGGAGTGCTGCGCATGGGTACGCAACTCTTCGATCCTCTCGGCACCTACCAATATGACGTCGCAGCGGCGTGCAGCGGCATCCGCAGCCTGACGGCGATTTTTTTATTCGCCACGGTTTGTGGGTTTGTCATGTTTCGTTCGCCAGGGAAGCGGTTGCTCATGATGTCGCTGGCGGTTCCTTTCGCCATTTTGGGCAATCTCCTCCGGATGCTCCTGATCATCATTGCCGCGGTGATGGGCGGCCAGGAATGGGGCAATTATGTTCACGAAAGCACCCTCATCAGCCTGGTGCCTTACCTTCCCGTTTTCCTGGGATTATTGCTCGTCGTACGGTGGTTGGAGGAAAAAACCGATACTCCCGGAAACCAACAAATATGAATAGCCGGAAAATCATCGTTTTTGTCTGTGTGCTGGCGTTGATTGCGGGTGGCGCCGGAGCCTTGAAGTGGCTCAAGAAAAACCAAAGGCTTGGCACGCCCGGCATCAAGGCGACGCCTCTCTCTGGCAGCATCATGATGAGTTTTGATCTGCCCGCGCAGGTTCTCGATTACACTTCCACGAACGAGGCGCAGAGCCAGACGGTCTTGGACACGCTTCCCAAGGACACCAGTTACGCGCAACGGCTCTACATGGACACGAACGGATTCTGGGTGAACGCAAACGTCATTTTGATGGGCATGGACCGGACCAGCATTCACAAACCGGATTTTTGCCTGCCGGGCCAGGGCTGGAACATTGAAAAAAAAGAGACGGTCAGCATTCCGATTCAAGGCTCACGTCCTTATCGTTTGCAGGTCGCCAAGTGGACGATCACGAATTTTATGCAGAACCAGGACGGCCAGAAGCAAAAAGTGAGCGGCCTTTATGTTTTTTGGTTTGTCGCAAAAAATGAAGAGACGGACAGCCATTGGCAGCGCATCTGGTGGCTGACGCGGGATTTGTTGACGAGAGGCACTTTGCAACGCTGGGCCTACATTTCCTATTTCGCCATTTGCCCGCCGGGCCAGGAAGATGCCGCGTTCGCAAGAATTGAGAAATTGATTGCCGCCTCCGTGCCGGAATTTCAGTTGCCGCCGGACTCAAAACAGGTCCGGCGTTGAAATGTTAAACTGTTGATTTAATGCGCCGACTGATTATTCTGATAAACACTTCAAAGTCATGCTGAGACGCGATCGTCAGATTCGGACGGTGATTCATCAACTGCTGGACGCCACGCTGTTTGCGATCGCCTTTGGGGTGGCTTATGCGTTGCGCGCCAATCCCGACGTCATCGCGTGGTTGAAGCTGGAGCCGGCCAGCCCGTTCGCGAATTTCGCGTGGCTTTATCTGGTGTTGATTCCCGCCTCGCCGCTCGTTCTTGAATCGCAGGGGTTTTATGATCATCTGCCGTTGTGCTCCCGCAGGGCCATTTTGTGGCCGCTGTTCAAAGGTTGTGTGCTGATTACGGTGGGGTTGATGCTGACAGTCTATGTCTTCCACTTGATTGTGGCGCGCGGAATTTTTATTTTATTTGGATGCATCGGTTTTTGCATGGTGTATTCAAAAGAGGAGCTGATTCGCTTATTGCTCAAAAGCAAGCTGGCCCAGTTGCAATACAAACGCCGCTTTATCCTGGTCGGCACCGAACGGGAAATCGCCAGGATGAGGAAGGAACTGAAGGACCAAACCGACCAAAGCGTCGAAATCGTGGCTGACCTTAATCTGCTGGAGACGCCCGTACAACAAATCGTATCCATGCTCCATCATTATTCCGTGTACGGTGTGATTCTCAGCGCCAAACATACCTATTTCGAACAGGTCGAATACGTCATTCGGGCTTGTGAACTGGAAGGTGTGGAGGTGTGGTTGATCGCCGATTTTTTTGCGACGCAAATCTCCCGCACGAGTTTTGACGAATTACTCGACCGCCCGTTACTCGTCTTCCGCACCACGCCCGAGGCCTCCTGGCAAAGCGTCATCAAGCACGTCATGGACCTGGTGGGCGCGTTTATCCTCTTGATCGTGCTTTCACCGCTGTTTCTGTTGATTGCCATTGCCATCAAGCTCACCACGCCCGGCCCGGTCTTCTTTCAACAGCAACGTTCCGGACAAAACGGCGCGCCTTTCACCCTTTACAAGTTTCGCACGATGATTACCAACGCCGAACAACTCAAACACGAACTGGAGGCCTTGAACGAAATGAGCGGCCCGGTGTTCAAAGTAACCAACGACCCGCGGATCACCCGCATCGGCAAGTGGCTTCGCCGTTACAGCCTCGACGAATTGCCCCAGTTGTTCAATGTTCTGCGCGGCGAGATGAGTCTGGTGGGCCCGCGTCCGTTGCCGGTGGATGAAGTCAAACGCTTCAGCGACCTGGCCCACCGCCGCCGTCTCAGCGTGAAACCCGGCATCACTTGCCTCTGGCAAATCAGCGGACGAAACCAGATCAAGGACTTCAAGGATTGGGTGCGGCTCAACCTCGAATACATCGACAACTGGTCATTGTGGCTCGATTTGTCGATTTTGCTGCGCACTATTCCCGCCGTGTTCGCCGCCACTGGCGCCAGGTAAAGAGGGCATCGTCGTTTAAGCGTTGAATCCTGTGTCCGTTCCACTACGCTTCCTTCATCCGGCCGTGGAACTGTCGAACATTTGCCTTTGATGAAAAAGAAGCCACCCGTCTCCGTTGTCACCGGTGCTGCCGGTTTTCTCGGCTCGCATTTGACCGATTTGCTCCTGGCGCGCGGCCATAAAGTCATCGGCATTGACAATTTTGTCACCGGCACGGTGGACAACATTTCTCATCTCGGCGGCAATCCCCATTTCAAATTCATCCAGCAGGATGTCTCCGAATTCATTTTCCTCAACGAACCGGTGGATTACGTGTGGCACTTCGCGTCGCCCGCCAGCCCCGTGGATTATCTGGAACTGCCAATCCAGACGCTCAAGGTCGGTTCGCTCGGCACGCACAAGGCCCTGGGCCTGGCCAAAAACAAACGGGCGCGGTTTCTGCTCGCCTCCACTTCGGAGATTTATGGCGACCCGCTGGTGCACCCGCAAACCGAGGATTATTGGGGCAACGTTAATCCCATCGGCCCGCGCGGTTGTTACGACGAAGCCAAACGGTTTGCCGAAGCCATGACGATGGCTTACCACCGCGAACACGGAGTCGAGACGCGCATTGTTCGCATCTTCAACACCTACGGCCCGCGGATGAGATTGAATGACGGCCGTGTCGTTCCCTCCTTCACCAGCCAGGCCCTCAAAAACAAACCCGTCACCGTTTTCGGCAAAGGCCGGCAAACCCGTAGCTTTTGCTTTGTGTCTGACTTGATTGAAGGCATTTATCGGCTGATGATGAGCCGTTATGACCAGCCCATGAACATCGGCAATCCCAGCGAATTGACCGTGCTCGAATTCGCCAGGAAAATCATCCGCGCCACCGGTTCACGCAGCAAAATTGTATTCAAGCCATTACCCCAGGACGATCCAAAACAGCGCCAGCCTGACATCGCCCGCGCGAACAAAATCCTCCGCTGGGCGCCCAGGGTGCCGCTGGAACAAGGTCTCACCGACACCATCGCCTATTTCCGAACAAAGGTCTGAAAAGCAGGAGACGACGCAAGGAGTCTCTAACTTTTGCAAATTTGAGTCTCGTTACCTCGACTCCTACAAATTAAATTGCCGGTAGATGATCTTCCGCGCCCGCCAGTTTAAATTCGTTTTTCCGCGCCCGGCGCTGGTCATGGGCGTGGTCAATGTCACACCCGACTCGTTTTCCGATGGTGGGAAATTTTGGGATGTTAATGCCGCCGTGGCTCAAGCGTTGGAACTCGCCGCCCAGGGAGCGGAAATCCTCGACATCGGCGGCGAATCCACCCGCCCCGGCGCCGAACCGGTCAGCGAAACGGAAGAGTTGCGCCGGGTTTTGCCGGTCATCGGACATCTGGCCGGTCGCGTGCACATCCCCATTTCCGTTGACACCATGAAACCCGCCGTGGCGCGCGCCGCGCTTGCAGCCGGTGCGAGCATCATCAATGATGTGGCCGCCAATCGCGAAGACGGATTGATGTGGGAGGTTGTGGCGGAGTTCAAGGCGGGGTATGTTTGCATGCACGCCCGCGGCACGCCACGGACCATGCAGGAAAATCCGGTTTACCGGGATGTCGTTCGCGAGGTCGGTGAATTTTTTCAGGACCGGCTGAAACGATTGAACGCCATGGGCGTGGCTGCTGACCAAGTAATGCTCGACGTTGGCATCGGTTTCGGCAAAACCATGGAGCACAATTTGCAGTTGCTCGCGAACTTGCGGAGTTTTACAACGATGGCACGTCCGCTGCTGATTGGGGTTTCGCGCAAGTCGTTTATCGGAAAACTGCTGGGCACGGATTTGGACAAACGATTGCCGGGTTCGCTGGCGTGCGCATGTTTGGCCATTGAGTCCGGCGCCCAAATCATTCGCGCCCATGACGTGGCGGAAACCGTTCAGGCCGTGCGGATGACGGAAGCCGTGCTGGCTCGGAAAAGAAAATAATGTGGCTCTACCTCCAGGAAGGCTGGCGGCCCGCGTTGGAAGTTTTGATCCTCGCGGTGATGATTTATTATGCCTCGCGTTTTCTGCGCGGCACGCGCGGCTGGCCCGTGGTGGTCGGGTTTGTCGTCGTGTTGCTGGTGCTGGCCTTCGCCACGACGCTGCTGAAGTTAAAGGTCTTGAGTTGGTTGCTGGGCACGTTCTCCGCCTTTTTTGCCATTGCCGTGTTAATCATCTTTCAGCCGGAATTGCGACGCATGCTGGCCGAACTCGGCAACCTGCCGCTGTTTGCCAGCGCGCGGGAACAGCGCGAAAACATCGAAGTCATCATTCAAACCGTCGAACGCCTGGCGGACGTCCGCATCGGCGCGCTCATTGCCATCGAACGATCCATCCAGCTTTTCGAAGCCGTTGAATCCGGCGTCCCGGTGGATTGCGAAGCCACGCCGGAAATGCTGGAAACGATTTTCTTCCCCAACAACGCCATTCACGATGGCGGGGTCATCATCAAGGGCGACCGCATTGCTTACGCGGCGTGCATTTTCCCGCTGACGCAACGGCAGGATTTGAACAAATCACTCGGCACACGCCATCGCGCGGCCATCGGTCTGACCGAGGAAACCGATGCAGTGGTCGTCGTGGTATCCGAGGAAAACGGCAAGATTTCACATGCCTACAAAGGCCAGCTGGTGCGCGGTGTCACCCTGGAGGAATTGCGCGCGTTTCTGACCTCGCTCCTTGTCCAGCCGGCAAAATCACACAGCGTGATTGATTGGCTCCGTTCTCACTTAAGTGAACGGAACAAGCCTAACTCGGCGGTCATTACCAAAAACGAACCCCGCCCGGAGCTCAAACAGACGGGCAATTGAATTTATGCCGAAGCGTGACTGGATTGCAAAGGATCTGACCTGGAAATTGTTTTCCCTGATTCTGGCTGCCGGGCTTTGGATAACCATCCACAACCTCCGCGAGACGCCCGAAGTCGTGGATGGTAATCCTTTTGCCACCGTCCATGCCGTAACATTCACGAACCTGCCGGTGCTCGCGGTTTCTGTCAACGCAGACGTCCACAGCGCCCAGGTCGTCCCCAACGTCGTGACCGTCAAATTGAGCGGGTCCTCCGACGCCATTGCGGACTTGCAGTCCAACAAGGTTCACGCGATTGTCAATCTGACCGGCATTGATACCGCGAGCGGTTCGCGCCTGCCCGTGGATGTTTCAGCGCCACCTGGTGTGGCGCTCGACACCGTTGATCCTCCCAAAGTCAGTGTGACCATCAGGCCGCCGACAGAATAAATGCCATGAGCAACCCCAAAAAAATTTTTGGAACGGACGGTGTCCGCGGCACGGCCAATGTCGAACCGGTCACCGCCGAGACCGCGCTTAAGCTCGGTCGCGCCGCCGCGCACGTTTTCAAAAATCTCGAACGTCAGCCGCGGCAGGGCAACCGGGGCAAACACAAAATTGTCATCGGCAAGGACACGCGGCTTTCCGGCTACCTGCTTGAAAACGCGATTTCCTCCGGCATCCTTTCCATGGGCGTGGACGTGCTGTTCATCGGGCCGCTGCCGACCCCCGGCGTGGCGTACATCACCCGCAGTCTGCGCGCCGACGCCGGCATCGTCATCACTGCCTCGCATAATCCCTACGCCGACAACGGCATCAAATTCTTCCGCGCCGACGGCTACAAGCTTGACGACAAAATCGAGGATGAAATCGAATACCTGGTTTTCAGCGGCAAAATCGAAAACATCCGTCCGACCGCCGATGAGATTGGCAAGGCGGTGCGAATTGACGATGCGCTGGGGCGTTACATCGAATTCGCCAAGGCCTCATTTCCTCGCGGCATGACGCTGGAAGGCCTCCGCGTCGTTGTGGATTGCGGCCACGGCGCGGCCTACAAATCCACGCCCTGCGTCCTGCGCGAACTGGGCGCCGAGACCATCGTCTATGGCCACCAACCCGACGGCATGAACATCAACCAGGATTGCGGTTCGATGCACCCGGAAAATCTCTGCCGCAATGTGGTCAAACACCAGGCGCATGTGGGTATTGCCCACGACGGCGATGCCGACCGCGTCCTGCTATGTGATGAGGCCGGCCAGTTGATTGACGGCGATGACATCATGGCCATTGCGGCGCTCGACATGCTCGCGCAGAAAACACTGGCGGAGAAGACGCTGGTCACCACCGTGATGAGCAACGCTGGTCTGGAAGCCGCGATCAAGCCCGCCGGTGGCAAAATAATCCGTACTGCCGTCGGCGACAAAAATGTAATTGATGAAATGCTGCGCCACGGCTTCAACTTCGGCGGCGAGCAGAGCGGTCATTTGATTTTCCGCGATTTCGGCACGACGGGCGACGGTCTCGTGGCCGCTTTGCAGGTGTTGCACATCATGCGCGCGAAAAAAGCGCCGCTTTCAAAACTGGCGAAATGCTGGACGCGCTTTCCGCAACTGATCACCAACGTCCGCGTGCGCGAGAAGATGCCGTTTGAACAACTGGACGGCGTCATGAAACTGGTGGGTGAAGCCGAGGCGGAACTAAAAGAGCAGGGCGGGCGGGTATTTCTGCGCTATTCCGGCACGGAACCGAAGGCGCGGCTGCTGCTCGAGGGCCGTGACGCCAAGGTTTTGCAGAAATGGTCCCAAAAAATTTGCGGTGCCATCCAGAAACAAATCGGCGCATAAGCGTGGTAACGGACGATTAATGATTCGCGTCCAGCTGATACGCACCATCGGTGTGCGCCACGACAAGTGAGAACGGCGCGACGCGGATTTTGTTCCTCGCCGTCGCTAACGTATCCGTGCCTGCTGCCTGGTCGTTGGCCACGATGGCCCAATCGCCGGTCACGGTTAAATCTTTTGGCTCCGGGTTGCCGTTGTAAATCACCAGGATGGTCTTCCAATTGTCTCCCTTCGCGTGGTTCTTGAGCACATACTCGACGATGTTCGCCGGCGCGGTAGTCGTGAATTCCAAAGCCTCGTCAACGCGCGCCCGGTCCGTCATGCGGAAGGCGGGATGCGCGCGCCGCAAGGCGATCAGGCCCCGGTAGAAATTAAAAACGTCCTGGTGGCGGTCCTTGAGCGACCAGTCTATCGGATTTACGCGCGGGTCGTTGTCTTTATAGCTGTTGGGATTGAGGTTCTTGGAGCGCAGGAATTCGTCGCCGGCGTGGATGAAGGGAACTCCCTGGGCGGTCAGCACAATGCCGGCGGCCAGTTTGTCCATGTTGATGCGCAAGCTCTCCGGCGCGTTTGGCGCGGACACCTTCAATTTGTCCCAGAGACAAAGGTCGTCATGAACGGAATCGTAATTGATGGTTTCGTTCGGAGAAAAGACTTCGATGCTTTCTTTTCCCCTGCCGGTGCTTTGGCCTTTGATTTCCAGGTGAAATCTCGTCATGCCGCCGAAGGGCGGTCCGGCGCCCTGAACGAAGCCGCTGTCCGACGCATTGGCGTAGTTTCCCTTGATGTTGTCGCGGATACCGTCGTTAAAGGCGGCGATGCCTGTGCCTTGGACGTTGGCTTGCGTCATCATTTGATCGGCCGGCAGCACCTGTTCCATCTGCCAGCCCTCGCCATAAACGATGGCGCCGGGATTGATCTTCTTCGCTTCACGATACACTTCCAGCATGGTGTCCCGGTCCAGAATCCCCATCAGATCAAACCGGAACCCGTCCACGTGATATTCCCTCATCCAGTATCTGATAGAATCCACGATGAATTTTCGCGCCATTGGTTTTTCCGAGGCGAATTCATTGCCGCAACCGGTCCCGTTCGCGTAACGGCCGGACTTGTCCATCCGGTAGAAATAACCCGGAAACACCTTGTCAAAAATGGACGCCGGACGCGAACCGGTGGCCGCCGTGTGATTGAACACCACGTCCATCACCACGCCGATGTGGTTTCGGTGAAAGGCCTGAACCATTTCCTTGAATTCCTTCTGGCGGGCAGTGCCATCGGGATTTGTGGTGTAGGAACCAGCCGGCGTGTTAAAGAGAACCGGATCGTAGCCCCAGTCATACCAGGTGTATGCATCCGCCTTCTGCCGTTCATCGCCGCCCGCATAATCAAATACCGGCAGCAGGTGAACATGGGTCACGCCCAGCTCTTTCAAATGATCCAGGCAACTCGCATTGCCGCCCGGTGTCTTCGTGCCCGACTGCACCATGCCGGAATATTTTCCGCGGTTGCCGTCGGCGACGCCGGAATGTTTATTGATGGAGAAGTCGCGGATATGCGCCTCGTACAGCACGGCATCCGTGTTGTTTTTCAAAATGACGAAATGATCCTGGTTCCAATCTTTGGGATTGGTTTTCTGGGGGTCATAAATCAACGTCCGGCCGGAGTTGGCCGAACAGCCGCGGGCGTAAGGATCGTTGACACGATAAACCGTCGGCTTCGCGGATCCGGCCGGCAAAAATGTAACCTCGTACAAATAATATCTGCCATCCATGTCGCCCGCCAGGTCAGCCGACCAAATGCCGTTCGGATCGCGCGACAGGGGAATGGCCTGAAAAGATTCGTTGGTCACATCGTTGAACAGCAGCAAGCGAACCTGCTTGGCGGTTGGCGCCCACAACTTGACCGACGTCGCTTCCGGATGATAAACCGCCCCCAGGTCGTCGTTGGTATAAACAAATGACTCGGTGAAATGGTTTGGCATCACATCATTTTGTGTTCGCGCCACCGGGTTCGGAATCAACCAGCTTAAGCCGGCAACACTCAGGGAAAGCAGGCGCAAACGCATCATCGGCCGGATGCTACCATTTCCCGTTCAACCACCCAATTGAATTTGTGCCGTTGAGTTACGGGATCACCAAAATCTCCGATCGCAACCGCCCAACGAATTGGCCCGGCAACCGCAGATCCATCGAGCCGGGCACAGGATTCTCCAAACCCACATGACCATCGCAGAAAACCACGTTGGCCTTTTGATTATGACGGAAATGGCCATTGGGATAACTCGTGTTGGTGTCCAGGTAATACCATTCCTCCAGCATGGGGTTCGCAGGTGAAGCCGGCGCCTGAAAATCATTGACCTGGGCGGCGTCGGCGAAAAGCGCGGTTCCCGTCGGATGCGGAATTTTTCCCGTGGCGAGAGGAGGTTTGGTCGTGGCCGTGGAGAGGAAAAGATTATATCCATAGCTGTACACCTCGCCTTCGGCCTTCAATTTGAACTGTGCCAACGCGTAGTCCAGCGAGGGACAAATTCTCACATGGCTGTCGCTGAGATAGGGATGCAACGCGCCCAAAGATAAATCGTACGGGCGCTGGCCTTCCGGTCCCGGCCCAATCCAGCCGAACCAGTAAATTTGTCCGTAGTTCGTGGCGCCAAAAATGTATCGGAAGCAATTTCCTTTGTTATCGTCCCAGTACATTTCCGTGGCCATTCCCAGTTGGCGCAGATTGCTTGTGCATTGAGCGCGCCAGGCGGACTGTTTGCTCTGGCTCAGCGCCGGCAGAATCATCGCCGCCAGAATCGCGATCACCGCCATGCTGACCAGCAGTTCCACGAGCGTGAACGCTCGTGAGTGACACGTGACACGTGACACGTGACGCGAATGCGTCTCGCACACCGTGTCCTTCTCGTCACTCGTCACTTGCCACTTGTCACTCATCATGGTCTTTGAGCGCTGATTCGGTAAAACGCCTCGCCCGGTGGCGGGCTGGCGTCTTGCAGGAAAAGATTTGTCGCGTTGCCCGGCATCGTGGACGAAACATTCGTCCACGATTGGAAGTCTGGCGAACGTTGCAGGGTATAAAGCCAGTTGCTTTGGCTGAGGAATTGGGTTTGCCAGACGCCGTGGGTGAAGATGCCGGTGAGATTCTGTGCTGGCGGCGGCGGAATGATAACAACAAAGTTTTCCAACACACCGTGCGCCAGGATCGAGCCGGTGGCATTTTGATCGCTATAACTGCTCACGGAGACGGCGGTGACACGGAAATCAAAATTAGTTGGCACCAGAATTGTCTGGGTCATGCCGTATTGGACGCCATTGTTGGTTACGATGGTGGTGAGCATGCGGACTGAGCCGTTGTAATCCATGTCCACGTGGAACCATTGCCCGGGAGTCAGGTCGAGAAGATTATTGTTGTTGTACAACCAGGCGTTGTTGGTGGAGACGATGACCTGGCTGATGGTGGGCTGGTAGCTGGCAAAGGCCGGAAAGAAATCGAACTCGACCAGATTATCCGGGCCGTACGTTTTGTTGATGCCGGCGCCACGCGAGAAGTTCGTTTGCATGGCATTAGCGGGATTTAGAAAACCAATCGCCGCCTCGAAGTCGTACGGCTTGCCCGGTGTGGTGCCACTGGCATAATCCTGAAACATCAGGTCAAAACTCAGATGAAAGTTGTCGTCACCGGCGAGAATGGTTCCCAATGCATAATAGAAGTAACTGTTGGTTTGCGACGAATCCCAGGTGACCTCGAGGTTTTGATTGGTGGCATCCCACTGGAACAGGTTGGTGTCGCCGAAGATTTTCCAGCCGTTCTGCAACGGGTCGCTGGAGAAATCTTGTTGAATGGTTGCCGCCCCGCTGACCGAGACGGCAACCAAGCCCCACAAAATGGGCAGAAGGATGCGCATAATCAAACGCGCCGTCGGAGGAAAAGTAACCCGACGCCAGTCAGGACCAGCGCCCAGGTCGCCGGCTCGGGCACCACAACTGACATCGCGTCAATGAAAGCCACACCACTCACTCCATCGAGACGAACATAATTGACCGAGGAGAGCGACACGCTGTTGCCATTTGAGTCTATCGCCCAGGCAAGGCTAAAACCTGCGCCGCCGGCTGACCCGTTGTAAAGCGCCCGGATTCCGTTCAAATCCTGGCCGGCAAAATTGGCCGCTGTCAGGGCAGGATTCACCGGCAGAAATGGATTGCCGCTTCCATCGGTTGGATACAAACCGTCCACCTGTGGCGCCAGCGCGGGATTTAACTCGTAAAATGTCGAGCCATCACTGCTCACTGACACACGCACGTCGCTGGTGCCGCCGGTGTAAAGCGAACCATCCACCGCGGTGCCGGTGCTGAAGTCTTCGTTAAAACCAGCGTGTCCGAAGATGATGAAGTCCAGTCCCAATGGGTTGTTTGGATTATTTAGAATTGGCGTGTTGAATTGCAGCGTCAGGGAACCGCCTCCGCCTATGCCTACGATCTGGTTGGGCAAATAAGGCGCTTCAAACGGGTCAACGGGAGAATTGCCGTAAATCGGGTCCACCGTCTCGGTCGAAGGAGCACCCAAGGCAGACGTTGGGTCGTTAAAAGTCTCGTAATAAGCGTTGTTATTGACATTGCCCTGCGAGTAGGAAGCCACGCTGCTGGCAAACTGCGCGCGGGTGATTGCGGGAATGAACAAGGTGCCGGCCAAGGCCAGCGAAACGAACAACTTCATTTTCATGTGCCGATCTTTCAATTTGGCTCTCCGAAAGTCTTCGGAGAACATTTTTACGGTTGAGAGACCAGCGCGGAGCCTGAAAATAAAAAACCTTCAGACCCCGGCAAAACGGAGAATGAAGGCATCCAACGAATCCTGTCGAAAACCATTCAACAGGCTGGCCTCATCCTTCTCTTTGACGGAGAAGTGATTGATTGGTTGAGGGTTATGGGTTGAGGGTTGAGGGAAATGCGCTATTGCGATTCCAACTCTCAACACTCAACTTTCAACTCTCAATTTCTTCAACCAGACGAGCACAGCCAAACCGGTATCCTGACTTCGGCCTCAAACCTCATTCCGCCTTCCCGTTCCGCACCGCGGACCAGTGGCTTTGGGAATTTGTAGCCGTTACAGTGGCGCAACCGTCCCGGATTCTCACCGGGTTCCCAGACATTTGACTGCGTTGTTTCAAAGAACAATTCGTTTGTACGCCTGAAACAGAAATCTGCCAAGAGAAAACTTGTGACATTTTTCAGGCACGCTCGAAACAAAATTGTGGCGTTCCAACTTGGAGGGACGAGTTACCCGAGCCCCGGTTTCCCTTTAAGTTTTGAGACTCGCAGAGCTCGTCCCTTCGAAAACAAGGCCTGACCGGCGAATCTGCGGACTTTACGCCCCGGCTGGCCGGCTGATACGCTGGGGTTGAAGCAATAACCGCAACCGGGCTCAAACGCATGGTTCAGGTCGAAGGCCTCAACAAACTTTACGGTGAATTCACCGCCGTAAGTGAGCTCACGTTTTCCCTCCAATCCGGCGAAGTGCTGGGCCTCGTCGGTCCGAACGGCGCGGGCAAGACCACCACCCTGCGGTGCCTCGCCGGCATCATTCCGCCCACTCGCGGTACCGTGCAGGTCGGCGGCCATGACATCGTCCGCGACGCAATTGCGGCCAAGAAACAACTTGCGTTTTTCACCGATGAACCGCGCCTGTTCGATTATCTCACGGTCTGGCAGCACCTGAATTTCATCGCCCGGATTTATCAGGTGGCTGATTACGAGCGGATTGGCGCCGCTTTGTTGGAAGAACTTGAAATCGCGAACAAACGGGACGCGCTGCCCGGCGAATTGTCCCGCGGCATGAAGCAGAAACTCGCCATCGCCTGCGGCCTGCTGCATTCGCCCCGGGTGATTTACTTTGACGAACCGTTGACCGGGCTGGATCCCCTCGGCATCCGGCGGATGAAGGATTCCATCCTGAAACGGGCGCGCGACGGCGCGGCCATCATCATCAGTTCGCACCTGCTGCATCTGGTCCAGGAAATCTGCTCGCGCATCCTGATTTTGAAAAACGGACAAAAAATCGCCGACGGCACGCTGGCGGAAATTACGCAAAAATTTTCCGAACAACCCGGTGACGCCAATCTCGAGGAAATTTTCTTCCGGGCCACCAGTGAAACCAATGCCGGAGCGGCTCCTCCTCCGTTGCCACACTGAAATGAGCCATGGTCTTCGCGCTGCTCTATCTGCAATACCACACGTTCCGCAACCGGCTGGTCAGCCGGTTCAAGCGGTTGAAACAGCCGAAATATCTCATCGGCGCCATCGTCGGCGGACTCTATTTCTATTGGTATTTCTTCCGGTACCTGTTTGGAGGCTTCACGAATGGCCGGCAACCGGGGGCTCACCTGACCTTTCCCACGGAGCATCTGCAGTTGCTGGAATTGCTCGGCGCGCTCGTGCTTTTCATCATCGTATTGCTGGCGTGGATTATCCCGCATGAACGCGCGGCGTTGACCTTCACCGAGGCGGAGGTGGCGTTCCTGTTCCCCGCGCCCGTCACCCGGCGCATGCTGATTCACTTCAAGCTCCTGCGTTCCCAGTTGCGGATTTTTTTTAGCGTGCTTCTGTTGACACTGTTTTCCCGGCGGTTCGGCGGCAACGCCTGGATTCACGCGCTCGGCTGGTGGCTGATCCTTTCGACGCTGAACCTTCATTTCCTGGGTTCTTCGTTTGCCCGGACGATATTGCTGGATCGCGGCATCTCCAACCGGCTGCGTCGGCTCCTGGTCCTTGGACTGGCAGTGGCGATGGTGGCGGGCGTCTGGATTTGGGCAAAGCAGACCATGCCGGGATTGAATTCCGCCAGCATTACCGATCTCGGTTCAGCGCTGGATTATTTGCAGCGCGTTTTGACCGCCGGGCCCGCGCTGTATTTCCTGTACCCGTTCCGGCTGATGGTGCGGCCATTCCTCGCACTCGATGCCACGGCGTTTTTGGGTGCGCTGGTCCCGGCGCTGTTGCTTTTTTTGCTTCACTACCTGTGGGTCTTCTATTCGGACGTGGCGTTCGAAGAAGCGTCGGTGGAAGCCTCGCAAAAGCTGGCAGCGCGTGTCGCCGCCGCCCGGGCCGGTAACTGGCAGGGCGCGAAGAAAAATCGAAAGGCCAAACGGCCATGGTTCAATCTGGCGTCCTCCGGCCCACCCGCCACGGCGTTCCTCTGGAAAAATCTCATCGGCGTCGGCCAGGCTTTTTCGCCACGCCTGTGGATTGCGCTCATTGTCGTTGTCGTGGTGTTGTGTTTCAGTCTGGGTAACGCCGGATTCCATCAACATGTTTCCTGGGTCGTGGGGATTTTTATTGCCATCGCCCTGGCGTATTCGCTGTTGCTCGGACCGCAATTACTGCGGCTGGATTTCCGGCACGACCTGCCGCTGGCAGACGTGCTCAAGACCTTTCCCTTGCGCGGCTGGCAGATTGCCCTGGGCGAAATTCTCGCGCCGGTGGCCGTACTGGCGGCGTTTCAATGGCTGCTGTTGGTGGTTGGCGCCGGACTCGTTTATTATCTGCCCGGCAAACGGGAAGCTCTGTTCCTGGCCATCGCTCTCGGCGCGGCGGTTCTGCTGCCGGTGCTGGATTTGCTCTTGTTGCTGATTCCGAACGCCGCCGTGCTGCTGTTTCCGTCCTGGATTCCAACCGGCAAGGACAGCCCGCGGGGCGTTGAAGCCACCGGCCAGCGGCTGATTTTTATGTTGGGCCAATTGCTTGTTTTGACGCTGGCGCTTCTGCCCGCCGGAGCCGCGTTCACGGCTGTCTTTTTTGTGCTGAATTTCACGGTCGGTGCTGCCACCGCCATACTGCCGGCATCGCTCGCGGGGACGGTTGTCCTGGCGGTGGAGGCGGGTTTCGGCGTGATGTTGCTCGGCAAACTGTTCGAGCGATTTAATGTGGCGGAGGAAAACGCAAGTTGAAGAATGAATCGCCCTCCTCCTCCTCCTCGTCCTCGTAATCGAAAGGAAAGTTCGAGGACGAGGACGAGGAGGGAAAAACGGTTCCGCGCTTGCGCCGCGTGGACGGTGACATCTATAATCGCGCCCCATTTTTTTGATTATGAGCCAGACACCCATTCGAGTCGCAGTCACCGGCGCCGCCGGCCAAATCGGTTACTCCCTCCTGTTCCGCATCGCCTCCGGCGCCATGTTCGGGCCGGACCAGCCGGTCATTCTGCATTTGGTGGAAATCGAACCCGCGCTGCCTGCGCTCGGCGGTGTGGTGATGGAACTCGACGACTGTGCCTTCCCGTTGCTCAAAGGCATCGTCGCGACGGCGAACCTCGACGAAGGTTTTCGCGGCGTGAACTGGGCGTTGCTGGTTGGGAGCGTGCCGCGCAAGGCCGGCATGGAACGCAAGGATTTGCTCGGCATCAACGGCAAGATTTTCATCGGGCAAGGGAAGGCGATTCAGAACAACGCCGCGGCCGACGTGCGTATCCATGTCGTCGGCAATCCGTGCAACACCAATTGCCTCATCGCCATGCACAATGCCCCGGATATTTCGCGCGACCGGTTCTTTGCCATGACGCGCCTCGACGAAAACCGCGCCAAAGCCCAGCTCGCGAAAAAGGCTGGTGTGGACATCACCGCCGTCAGCAACGTTGCCATCTGGGGCAATCATTCGGCCACGCAATACCCTGATTTTTACAACGCCAAAATCAACGGCAAGCCTGCTACCGGCGTTATTACCGACGAGGCCTGGCTCAAGGGCGACTTCATCTCGACCGTGCAACAACGTGGTGCGGCCATCATCAAGGCGCGTGGTTCGTCCAGCGCCGCCAGCGCGGCCAATGCCGTTGTGGACAGCGTCCGTTCCATCATCACGCCGACACCGGCCGGCGACTGGCACAGCGTGTGTGTTTGCTCCGACGGCAGTTATGGCATCGAGAAAAATTTGATCTGTTCCTTCCCGGTCCTCAGCAACGGCCAGAAGCTGGAAATTGTCCAGGGCGTCGCCATCAACGACTTCGGCAAGGTGAAGATCGCCGCGACGGAAAATGAATTGAAGGAAGAACGCTCTCTCGTCGCCGATTTGTTGCCAAAGTGAAGTCGTGCGTAGCCTGCACAAACACACCGTCATCCGCACGGAAAGTCTCAGCCGTCGCGTGAAGGAAAAATTAGGGCAAACGCCGAGGCACAGAGTAATTGAGCAGCTGTTCGCAACAGAAACTAACGGCCTTCGCCGGACTTGAATTCGACCCACGGCTCGGCAGGGCGGCTTTTAAGATATCCCTCCTGCCAATCGAATTGCGGGTGCGCGGCCAGAAACGCCGGCGCGTCGAACGAAGTCCCGTCGGCCGAGCCCCAGCGCGCGGCGAAACTCATGTTTTTGGCCATACGCGAATCAACCACCTTGGCGTCAAACGATCCAAGCGGGTGAAACGGAACCTCACCGCTCGAGGCTGTTAATTGGGGATCCAGTTCACAGTGTCCCGCCAGGGTCCGGCTGTCCGGGTTTTCCTTGTTGAGGCAGGTGTCGTAGCCGTCACCTTCCATTTTTTCACCCAATTCCAAATCAATCTTACCGGCGTTTTCACTCATCAGTTGCTTCCAACGCACCCGGCGGGCCACTATAGAACTGCGAATATCCGAATCATTCGAGGTGGTTTCAAGCCGCAGGATATGCGGATCCTCTGCGATGTTGGACCCAGTGAAGTAACCATCCTTGGTCCGCTCAAAACCAGCGTATTTAAGCCCCAGTTCCAAACGGGCAATCTCTCCGCTGTTGACATCACCGATGAGCCAAGCGTTGGCATAGCCGCCGTTGTTGCCTTTTTTCATGATGGCACACCACTGGTCAATGTTGGTGGCATCCTGCGTCGCCCGGCGCATCCGGACGAATTCCGGAATGCCTTTCTCCGAAAAATGCTGAAAATCTCCAATGGTGGTTTCCGAGCCAACGAGACCGGCGTCGGTGATGAAGAAATCGGTCCCGCTGTGGATCCATCCCGGCTGCGTCTGCATGAGAATGCGATGGCCTGTGGCGGGCTTGATGTCAATTACCACGTTGGCCAGAGCTTCGACATAGTCGTCCATCGTGTTATGGCCGAGAACGATCCCGCCGTCTTTGGTCATGCGGCCTGTGGCGATGAATGAGGAGCAGGATTCCTTCGGCTTCTTCACCACGTCGGCTCCGGCGGTAATTTTTTTGGACGCTAGCGGCCACCAGTACCATTCGAGTTCAATCTCGGCGTTGTAGGTGACTATCTCGTCGTAAGTCGTCGGCACACCGGCCGCAGTCATCCCGTCCGCGATGCCCTGCAACTCAGCGCGGTTCTCCGGGTCGATACCCGCCTCGACGAATCGCTTGGTGCTGGCGATGAGCCAGGACCACTCCATGCTACTTTGATGCTTCCAGTCCGCCCGGGCCACCCGGAGGCATTCCGCGATTTCCTTGGCCAGTAGATAACCGTGTTGGAAACCGCGCTCACGCGGCCCGCCCTCGACATGAAGGTAAATCCAGCCGGCCCGCTCATGCCGCTCCGCTGCGCGCAGCCATTCCTGCTGTTGATCAGAGAGGCCGGCCGCTTCCAGGCCGGTCTGGAGAAAAAGGAGGCAAGCGATGCCAAGTCCGAATGCGCGCAAAAGCACGAGCCGAGTTTTAGCTTAACCAGACTTGTTGTAAAGAGGTTTCAGTTTTGTTCCCCGCAAGCGGATGACTGACCATTCCTCCGCATTGCCCGGCGCGAGGTTTTCAGTTAGCTTCGCCTGCGTATGGCCTTTGATTCCTTCCGCGATTTTATCGGGCAACTCGACCGCGCCGGCGAACTCAAGCGCATGGCCCAACCCGTCGCTACCGAACTGGAAATTACCGAAATCGCCGACCGTGAAATGAAATCACCCGGCGGCGGCAAGGCGTTGCTCTTCGAAAAGCCTATCGTCAACGGCGAAGTCTCGCCATTCCCGCTCGCCATTAACACGATGGGTTCATGGAAACGCATGGCCATGAGCCTGGGCGCGAATTCCGTGGATGAAGTCGCCGCCGAACTGGGCTCGCTGATGAAAGCCAAGCCGCCGACCAGCTTTCGCGAAGCCATCAAACTGCTCGGCCAGGCCCTCGATTTGCGCCATGCCAAGCCGAAGCTGGTGAAGGACGGGCCGTGCAAAGAAGTCGTGCACAGATTTGACGAGAGACGAGAGACGAGGGTCGAGAGCTGGCCCAAAGCGCCGGACTGGCGCAATCCCTCGACCCTCGACCCTCGACCTTCGACCCTTTTGAACTTGCCCATTCAAAAATGCTGGCCGCTCGACGGCGGACGTTTCATCACGCTGCCCTGCGTCGTCACCAAAGACCCCGACACCGGCGAACGCAACGTGGGCATGTATCGCATCCAGATTTACGATGACCGCACTACCGGCATGCATTGGCAATTGCAAAAGGTCGGCGCGCGCCACGGACGCCGTTATTACGAAACCGGCACGCGCATGCCCGTCAGCATTTTTATCGGCGGCGACCCGGTGTTCAGCTTCGCCGCTACAGCGCCGCTGCCGGACGGTCTCGACGAATTCCTGCTCGCCGGTTATCTCCGCAAAAAATCCGTTGAACTGGTCAAATGCGAGACCAACGACCTCGAAGTGCCCGCTAATGCCGATTTTGTCATCGAAGGTTATGTGGATCCGAAGGAACCGTTGCGCGAGGAAGGGCCGTTTGGCGACCATACCGGCTATTACACGCTGCCAGAGCCGTATCCGGTGTTTCACATCACCGCTATCACGCATCGCAAGGACGCGGTGTATCCGGCGACGATTGTCGGCATGCCGCCGATGGAGGATTTTTACATCGGCAGCGCGAGCGTGAAACTGTTCTTGCCGGTGTTCAAGATGAACTTCCCGGAAATCGTGGATATTGCGCTGCCGGCGGAAGGCGTGTTTCACAACCTCGTTTTCGTGAGCATCAAAAAGACATACCCGATGCAAGCCTACAAAATCATGCACGGCTTGTGGGGCATGGGCCAGATGATGTTTACCAAGTACATTGTGGTGGTGGACGACGACGTGGACGTGCACAACACCCGCGACGTCCTGTTCCGTCTCTGCGCCAACACCGACCCGCAGCGCGACAGCATTTTTACGAAAGGCCCGGCCGATGTTTTGGACCATGCAACGACCGAGATGGCTATCGGAAGCAAGTTGGGCATTGATGCAACGAAAAAATTAGCAGGTGAGGGGTTCAAACGTTCGTGGCCGCCGCTGATCAGGATGGATGAAGGTGTGAAGGCGAAAGTGGAAAAGCTTTTTGGCCGATAATGTGGTCTGACAACCCCAACTGGCTAATGACCGTGCTGTTTCTGCTCGCGCTTGCCCTGTTGTGCTTCGTGATGAAACTGATCGTAATACTTCTGCCCGTCACCCCGCAAGCCGTCGGGCCATTTGTATCCTGGTTGCTTGTCTCGCCAGAGACCTTTGTGCGTTCGCAATCGGTGGCAAGCATTCAACGAGTCCTTCTGCAGGTATTGATGCTGTTGGGCGCCGCCTGTTTGAGTTTTTGGATCTACTGGTGGCTGGTCAGCGCTTTCCAAATCCGTGGAATTCTCCTGAGTTATCTGGCCGTGCCAATCCTGCTGCTGTTGATGGAGTTTCTGGTCACGACGTTGAGGTTGATCCTCCTCCCCGGCGGCCGGTTGCTTCCCGCGCTGCATCGCCGGCCGTGGGCGGCCCGGAGCATTGCAGAGTTTTGGGGCAAGCGCTGGAATCTTTGGTTCAGCGATTGGTTCCGCTACGTCGTTTTCCGGCCCTTGCGACGCTGGCCGGTGTTTGCGCTCATTCTTGTCTTTGCTGCTTCCGGGCTGATGCATGAATGGGTGATTAACGTTCCACTTTACTACCTCACCGGCAGAGTTCTCTTCGGTTCCATGGTGATCTATTTCCTTCTTCAAGCTGTTGGTATTTTATGGGAACACTATGTTCTGAAAGGTCATCCGCGCTTGATAATGACATTCGTGTGGCTGGTGGTTTTCGTGCCGTTACCGTTGGTGCTTAACGAAGGAATGCTTCGAGTGCTCCACCTCTGGCCTGGCATAAAACCATGAGAAACGAAAAAGGAAACTATAAAGACGCAGGTGGAAAAATTACTCGGTTAGTTCCCGTGAAAATATTCCTGCTGCTCGCTGCCCTGCTGGTCGTTGCCAATTTCGCCCTGGCACAAACGGCCGTTGTCACTGCCGACACGAATGCCGCCGCGCGCATCCGCTGGTGGCGCGAGGCGCGGTTCGGGATGTTCATCCACTATGGTCCGGTGACGTTGACCGGAAAGGAAATCAGTTGGTCGCGCGCCAACTCGAATCCGAAGTGTCCCAACCATGGCCCGACGCCGGTCGCGGTCTACGACAATCTTTACAAGGAATTCAACCCGACGAATTTCAACGCCGCTGACTGGGCCGGTGTCGCCAGAATGGCCGGCATGAAATACATCGTGCTGACCGCAAAACACTGCGACGGCTTTCTGCTGTGGGATTCCAAAGTGGACGGTTACAACATCACCGCCACGCCGTTCAAGCGCGACCTCTGCGCGGAATTGTCACAAGCCGCGCGCCAGGACGGACTGCGGATCGGATGGTATTTTTCGCCGATGGACTGGCGCGACCCGGATTTTCGCACGGAGCGGAACGGGGACTTTGTCAAGCGGATGCAGGGCGAAATCCGCGAATTGCTTTCCAATTACGGCAGGATTGACATGATGTGGTTTGACTTCGACGGACGCGAGGCGGTTTATGACCAGACCAGTACTTACGCCCTCGTCAAAAAATTGCAGCCGGAAATCATCATTGATAACCGGCTCGATCTCGGCGTGAATCAAAGCAACCGGCGCATCCTGAGTCCGAACGCGGACTATTACACGCCCGAGCAGCAAATCGGCACTTACGATGACCAGCGTCCGTGGGAAACGTGCATGACGATTTGCCAGCAATGGGCGTGGAAACCAAACGACAAGCTGAAATCACCGGCTGAAGTCGTAAGCATCCTTTGCCGGGTCGTGGGTGGTGACGGCAACCTGCTGCTCAACATCGGCCCGATGCCCGACGGCCGCATCGAACCGCGCCAGATCGAAGTGCTCAAACAGGTCGGCGCGTGGATGGAAGTGAACGGCGAAAGCATCTACGGCACGCGCGGCGGTCCGTGGAAGCCAACGCCCGCCCTGACCAGCACGCGCAAAGGCAATTTGGTTTATGTTCACGTCTTGAAAGCGGACGGTGACCGGATTGAACTGCCCGCCCTGCCGCGCAAAATTAAATCGGCTTCTGTGCTCGGCGGCGGCAAAATTAAAACGGAAATGGCTGATGGGAAATTTATTCTCCATCTTCCGGAGAAACGCGATCCGCTGGCAACGGTTATCAAACTGAATTTAGACGGCTCGGCGATGGATATTCCAGCATTGGCAGCCGGGCCAAAAACCGATTAGGTTTGCATACGGAATTCGAACTCATTTTCATTTCTCAACCACAAAGATACCGCTTCCGCAGGACCCCGGCGAAGGCCACAAGTGTGGCTGGCTACCGGTGATTCGGATAGATGGGACCACACGAAAGAAAGTTGATTCTCTATTCGGAAATGCCGGTGACAAGATTTGAGAAAAGGCTTAAACTAGCATTGTCTGCATGAAACGACGCATTCAATCCAACAATGCCGCCAAAGCCCGGCGCTGGGCGCGGCGTTTGTCAATGCGCGTCAAAGAAATTGTCGCGGCGCATCCCGGGGCCGATCCCGATAATGTCCGCCACACCCTGATTTTGCTGGAACAACCGCCGCTCGAACGTCTGCAAAGGAGTTTAATCCGTGGCCGCGCCACTGCCATTCTCCGAAAGTGAGTGCCGCCTGCTGGGCGTGTTGCTGAAGCGCAAGGTGCGGTTCATGGTCGTAGGGCTTTCCGCTGCCACGTTGCAGGGCGCGCCGGTCGTTACGCAGGACGTTGACCTCTGGTTTGAAAATCTCGGTGAGTAAAAAATTTCCCGCGCATTACAGGAAGTCGGCGCGGCGTACGTGCCGCCCTCAGCCATCAATCCGCCAATGCTCGCCGGCACGGGCGCGGAACTCTTCGACATCGTGATTCGCATGGACGGTTTGGGAGCGTTTGCCTATGAAATTAAAAACTGTGTTGAAATCCCGCTGGGCCGCCAGAAACTCAAAGTGCTCTCGCTCGAACGGATTCTCGTCAGCAAAATTGCCGCCAACCGGCCCAAGGATAAGTTGACGATTCCTGTTTTGCGCGATGCACTCGCCGCCACGCAATCAATAAAACGCCGGGCGAAGAAAAAATAAAAACGAAATCACTTGTCGCGCCGAAGCAAACGCGAAGGCGGAAGATGGATGCAAGCGTGAAGGCGAAGGTGGAGAAACTTTTCGGCCGGCAACCGTCTTGCTGACTACCTGGCGTTCATGTAGCGCCGATTTTTGCAGTTGTTTGCCTCGCTGAACTTCGGCGCAACAATTTCATCGCCCCAGATTTTTCCGCCAGCTCTTTTCGGATGTTCTTTGAACACTTGGTTTCGCTCGGCGAAATATCGGTTAATCGCGGCCATAGCCTCGGCTATTGACTGATAATCGCTGTTGTGAATGACTGCCTTGGCCATACCACTGAAAACTGACTCGATGACATTCAGAAACTGAGCGCGGGAAGGAAGAGGCGCTAGCTTCACGCGCGGACAATTGTGGATCGCTCGGTATTTTGAGGAATTGATCTCTTTGACACGCGCGTAAAACTTCTTGGATGCGTGCCACGATGCAGCATCCCACGAAAGGTAGATGCGCGACTGGTCTGCGTGCTTCTCAAGCAACAGATGCAAGAGCTTGACCATTTCGTCAGTGTTTTTGCGTGCCGAGTAGAAATGAGTGACCTGGTTTTCTGACAATTCTAAGGCTGCTGTCACGATCAGGACGCCTTTGCTTTTCTGGAACTGCGGCACAACTCTCACCTGACCTGCCTTCATGTAGCTTTGTCCTCCTTGCATCTTCACGGCAAACGGTCCGAACTCATCAAAAGAGAAGAATTTCTCGTCGGTTTTCAATTTGGCCAAAATGGAGGTGATCTTTTTCACCTTCTGTTCATAGTTAGGATCGTTGCTAGAGCATTTTAAATAAAACTATAGCCACACGAGGCAAACCAGTTCCTGGCGTCCTGAGGGGTGACGGTTTGGAGGGCCAGCCCGATGGCCTCAATCAAGGCCGCCTGGGTTCTGGCCTGGACGCCGCGCAGGAAGGTT
>DATNHM010000078.1:0-58296 GCA_035604955.1 Candidatus Limnocylindrales bacterium
CCGTGGATTTTGGCTAAATACTCCCGTTTGCTGGGCAGACTCATGTTCGTTGTTTGGGTAACCACGATCTTGAGTCAACGAAGAGCCAAACCCCTCGTCCAGCTCCCCGCCCCGGTAACATTTATCCTGAGTCAACACGGGGCTGGACAAAACAATGATATAGGGTTGACAGGGCCGCCGGAAGCCGCTAAAAGGCGGCCAATCCTTATGCAACCAATTCAACTTCACTGGATTGATTACACAATTCTGCTGGCTTACGTCGCCTTTGTTCTGGGAATCGGGTGGGCGTTGGCGCGTTACATGAAAAGCTCGTCAGCCTTCCTCACATCGGCGCGTTCGATTCCGACGTGGGTGACCGGACTGGCGTTCATTTCCGCAAATCTCGGCGCCTTGGAACTGGCCGGAATGGCCGCCAACGGCGCGCAATACGGCATCGCAACTGCCCACTTTTACTGGGTCGGCGCGATTCCGGCGATGGTGTTCCTGGCCGTCTTCATGATGCCATTTTACTACGGTTCCAAGGCGCGCTCCGCGCCGGAATATCTGAAAATGCGTTTTGATGAACGAGTGCGTTTGCTGAATGCCGGCGCTTGGGCCGTGATGACGGTATTCATGTCCGGCATTTCCATGAACCTGCTGGCCAAATTGCTGCACCTGCTGCTGAACTGGGACTACAACTGGAGCTTGTGGATTTGCTCAGTGGTAGTGCTTCTGTACGTTTTAAAAGGTGGGCTTACTTCGGCCATTTACACCGAGGTGCTGCAATTTTTCATGATTGTACTCGGCTTCGCGCCGGTCGTTTATCTTGGCCTCCAGGACGTTGGCGGCTGGACACATTTGAAAAGCCAGCTCGCCGTGGTCGCCCAACATCCGGCGGCACTTGCACTCAATGACAAAACGTTTGCGCCTGACGCCTGGAGCAGCGCCTGGAAGCCGCTGTTGGGCGGTTCCGCCAATAATCCGATGGGCGTGGATCTCTTTGCTATGCTCTTTGGGCTGGGCTTTGTATTGAGCTTTGGCTATTGGTGCACCAATTTCCTCGTGGTTCAGCGAGCGATGGCGGCCAAAAACATGACCGCCGCACGCAACACGCCGCTCGTGGCTGCGATTCCCAAAATGCTGTTCCCGGCCATCGTCATTTTGCCGGGCATGATCGCCGTCGCGCTTGCCACCTTGCCGGACAAGGACTACCGCATCCCGCCGCCGATTATCTCGGAAGCCAACTACGCCAAGGCCATTGACACCGTCAAAAACACGCAACCCTCCGTTGCCGACTCCGGCGTCAAGTCCGTCAGCGAGGCTCTCGGCAAAAAAGTGTATGCGGACAAGGTCGCCGCACTGATTTCCGCCAATGCAACCAGTAAATTATCCGACGCCCAAATCAAGGAAGGCCTTTACAACAGCATCGCCGAGAACGATTACGACAGTGTCATTCCTTCGCTGGTGAAAAAGTATTGTCCGCCGGGACTGCTGGCGCTGGCGCTGACGGCGCTGCTGGCGTCATTCATGTCCGGCATGGCGGGCAACATCACCGCGTTCAACACCGTCTGGACTTACGACATTTACCAAAGTTATCGGCGCCTCGTTCTGGACCGCCCGCGTCCGGCGACGATTCTCCGCGCCGATGGAAAACACGAGGACGTCACGGTCGCGCTCAAAGACCTCGGCGACGAGCACTATCTGTGGATGGCCAAAGTCATCACCGTGGTCGGCACCTTGTTGAGCATTGCCTGCGCCTATTTTGCAAACCATTACTCAAACGCGATGAACGTTGTGCAACTTGTCTTTGGCTTCGTCAACGCGCCGGTCTTCGCGACCTTCCTGCTGGGAATGTTTTGGAAACGGACGACCGGCACCGGCGCCTTTTACGGTTTGCTCGGCGGTATTGGGACTTCGGCGATTTTCCATTCGCTGACCCTTGCCAGCGGAGACCTGCCCGGCATCAAAGGCGGCTATGTTGAAGTTATGAAATGGTTTCCCAGTGAAATGGCGCAAAATTTCTGGCTGGCCAGTTTTGCCTTTACCGCGTGCCTGGTTTTGACGGTGATCATTTCACTCGCGACGGCGCAAACCAAATCCGACGCGGATCTCAAGGGACTGGTTTATTCGCTGACGCCAAAACTGAAAGACCACGAACAACACTTTCTCCAGCGTCCCGCGGTGCTGGGCGTCATTTTGATCATTGCCTGTATCATTTTAAATATCATATTTTGGTAAAGGAAATTTATGCTCGATCTACGCTGGCCCATTGGTTTGATGTTCACGCTCATCGGCGCGCTGCTGGTCATTTACGGCGCGGCCACCGGCGCCAATACCGAAATGTATCAGCACTCGCTCGGCAAAAACATCAACCTCATCTGGGGAGTGGTGTTGCTCATTTTCGGCGTGCTGATGCTCCTGGGCGCCATAAGGGGAAAGAAAACCCCGCCGTCAGCCTGAAACCATTTGATTTTCATTTCGCCGGCAGCTTAAACTGTCCGGCGATTTTTATTTATTCATGACACTTTCGGAACTCACCGCCCACGTTACCCAACAATTCATAAAAACCTGCGGACGGCCGCCGCGCTGGATCGCCGCCGCGCCCGGCCGCGTCAATATCATCGGCGAACACACTGATTACAACGACGGCTTCGTCCTGCCCATGGCCATCGAACGTTACGCCGTCATGGCCGCCGATTTCTCCTCGTCCTCGTCCTCGTCCTCGGTCTTCGACACGCATTTCAAGGAACACGCCACGATTGACGTTTCCGTGCCCGTGGCGAAAGGCCCGCCGAAGTGGTCAAATTATATCCGCGGCGTCATGGCCGGATTCCAGCAGCGCGGCATGAAGATTCCGGCGCTCGATGTCGCCTTCTCGTCCACCGTGCCGCTGGGCAGTGGACTTTCCAGCAGTGCCGCGCTCGAAGTTTGCACCGCGACCTTGCTCGAAGCCGTCACCGGCAAAACCATTGACTCGGTGGAAAAAGCGTTGCTTTGCCAGCAGGCCGAACATGAATTTGCCGGCGTGCCGTGCGGCATTATGGACCAGTTCATCTCCGTGATGGGCCGGGAAAACCATCTGTTGTTGCTCGATTGCCGCTCGCGCCAGACCGAGCTGGTGCCGATGAACGATCCTTCCGTGGCGCTGCTCATCGTTAATACCAACGTCAAACACGAACTTGGCAGCGGCGAATACGCCAAACGCCGTGCCCAATGCGAAGCCGCCGCCAAAATCCTCGGCGTGCCGTCCCTGCGCGACGCCAGCGCTGAGGCACTGGAAGGCGCAAAAAATAAGATGGACACCGTGGTTTACCGCCGCGCCCGCCACGTCATCGGCGAAAATGAGCGCACGGTGCATGCCGCCGAAGGCATTCGCGCCTCCAACTGGCCGACCGTCGGCAACTTGATGTACGCCAGCCACGCCTCGCTGCGCGACGATTACGAAGTCAGTTGCGCGGAACTCGACGCCCTCGTGGCAATTGCCGAGGGCATCGGCATTAAAGGCGGCGTTTTCGGCTGCCGCATGACTGGCGGCGGTTTCGGCGGTTGTACGGTTGCGTTGGTGAAAGCCGAAGCCGTAGAAGCGATTTCAAAAAAGATTGCCACCGAATACAAAAAGAAGACCGACATTGACGCCGCCATTTTCAGTTCGCGCCCCGCGGCGGGCGCGACCATCCTGAAGGGTTAAAACTTTTCGCCCGCGCCACGGCAAAACTCGGAGGGACGAGCTGCGCGAGTCCCAAAAATCTTTGGTTCAGGGACTCTTATAACTCGTCCCTCCGAATCTTAATCCCCCAGACACGTTCCCACACGCCGGGCGGTTTCAATCCACGAATGATTCGGCGGCACAACTTTCCGTTTGCCGGCAACTTTCTCCAGCGGCACCGGTTCGGTGCCGTCGCCGCGCGCCGCCACCATCACGCCAAAAACGTTTTCGTGGATCAAATCTCCACAAGCGCTCCCCAGCCGCGTGGCCAGCAACCGGTCCGCCGGCGACGGTATGCCGCCGCGTTGCACGTAGCCGAGGATGGTTACGCGCGATTCAAGATGTGTGAGTTCCTCCAGCTGCTTGGCCAGTCGCAACGTGTTGCCCTGGTGCCGGGCGTCCAACGCGGCGAATTCGCGCTTGGCGTCCCGCTTCTGCTCCTGTGACCTGGCACGCTCAATCTTCCCCTCGGCGAGGGAAAAGGCGCGCGCGTCTTCGTGGCTCATCGCGCCTTCCGCGACGGCGACGATGCTGAAATTGGTCCCATGCCGGCTGCGGCGGCGAATGGCTTCGGCGATCTTCGCCACGTCATAAGGAATTTCCGGAATGAGAATCACGTCCGCGCCGCCGGCGATGCCCGCACCCAACGTGAGCCAGCCTGCGCGATGGCCCATGATTTCAGCGACGATGATGCGATGATGGCTGTGCGCGGTGCTGTGCAAACGGTCAATGGTTTCCGTGGCAATGTCGAGCGCAGTGGCAAAACCGACCGTCGCGTCGGTCATCGCCACGTCGTTGTCAATCGTCTTGGGCAGCGTGACCACATTCAACCCGGCCTGCTGCAGACGCAGCGCGTTTTTCTGCGTGCCGCCGCCGCCGAGGCAGACGAGGCAATCGAGTCCCCATTTCTTGTAATTCTCCTTGATGACCTGGGTCATATCGCGCGTACGCCCGTCAATCAACATGCGGTGCGGTTTGTCGCGGCTCGTGCCCAGAATGGTGCCGCCAACAGTGAGAATGCCGGAGAGGGTGGATTTATCGAGTTTCAGGCGGCGATCTTCCACCAGTCCGCGGAAGCCGTCGCGGAAGCCGATGATTTCCATGCCGTAAAAACCGAGCGTCGTTTTGCCGACGCCGCGGATGACGGCGTTCAAACCAGGGCTGTCGCCGCCCGAAGTCAGGATGCCGATGCGTTTCGTTCGTGCCATCGCCGCTGTGAAACTAGCAATGTGCCGCCCGCTGTCGAGCGCAACTTCTAGTTTTTTTAAAAATCAGAAAGTGAAACGGGTGGCAGATATTCGCCTGCCGCTGCCCGTTTCCACCAGGCCCCGGTCGCTCGTCGCTCGGCAAAATTGGTAAATTGATAATCGTAAACCTCGGCGCGAAGGTAACGCGGCGGATGATCCGGAAACGGATTTTTCGCCAACAGCGCCGAAACCTCCGGCGAACCTTGCAACAGGCGCAGGCAGAAATTCACAAACCACTGGTTCTGCCGGTAATCGCCCAGCGCGGCGAACCACATCTGCCAGTCCAGCCTCGGTTGATCCGGCGCGACGAAGGCGGGTCGCCGGTGGACATCGCCGGGTTTGTATTTGAACTCATAAGGCAGCCAGTTCACGCCGTCGTCGCTGCCTTCCACGATGATTTCGCGGCGTTCAGTGGTCATCACGGCAAACAAACCGTAGCCGCTGAACGTGCGAAACGGCTCGAGCCAGGCGTCGGCCACGGCGGCCGGATAGAACCAGGCCGGTCGTGCGCCAAACAGGAGCGAAACCTGAAACAGATACATCGCGACCACGACCACTGCGAGCGGAACGGTGATGAAGCGAGGCCAGCGCCAGGGCCGGTTCAGAGTTGAGGGTTGAGGGTTGAGGAAAAATGGATGGCGAGACCTGGTGGGAATAAATTTCATCAGCAGGAAGCCGTCCAGCAACAGCAAACACAGAGCAAGTGTGAGCCAGTTGAAGAAGGTATAATTGCCCGTGAGCAAAATCAGGATTTGGAGAAACGCAATGGCGGCTCCGCCGAAAAAACGAATTCGCCGCGGCGCAAAAATCAGCCACGGCGCGCCCAGTTCGATGCCGAACATTCCGGCGCACGATAATTTTTGAAACCACAGCGGCAACTGGCCTGCGTACCAGCCAATCCACGTCGGCAGCGGTTGGGTCTGGTAATGGAAGGCAAGTGCGGTAAGGTTGCGCCAGTTGGGATCACCGCTGAACAGCTTCACGCAGCCGGACGAAAACATGAGTTTGAACAGCAACAACCGCAGCAGCCACAGCGCGATTCGCGATGGCGGTGCCTCTCCCGACAACTTTCGGGGCAGGAACTGTATTGGCGCAAAGAAGATGGCCAAAAAACCGGCTTCGAGCAGCAGGTTGTCCCATTGAAATCCGAGAAAATCACGCCCGACCGCTACAAGCGAGAGATACAACAGCCACAGCAAAGCGAGGCACGGCACGGGTGCAATGCCGGCTATCAAAAGGACGGCCAGCACCGCACCCGCTGCGCATTGGAAATTGAGAAAGCCGTCAGAAGAATCAAGCCAGCACAGTGTCGGCAACAGGTGAAATCGGTCCAAACCGATGCCTTGCAGGTCGCATTGCTGCCGCGTCGCCGACATGAACTTGTCGGTTGGCAGAATGCCGTTGTGGCCAATCAGGCCGCTGATTTGCGTCCACAACGAAACGAACGCGATGAGATAAATCAGGCCCAGCGCGCGTAGAAAAACCCGGCGCGTGAGAAAATACGCCGGCGGCTCGACATGCCGTCCCCAAAACCAGCGCGTCAGCCGCGAGAAAAAAGTCCGGTTCCGGGCAACCAGGCCGTAAGCCCATTCCGTGATGTCGGCAAAGGCCGGCGAATTTTCGTAAGTGCGCAACGACCATTGATAGTTCGAACTGTGCGCCAGTGTCCGAAAAACCGCTTCCGCGCCCGAATAAACTGCGCCATCGCTTTCGATGAGTTGAACGGCGGTGTCGTACTGCTCGCGCGGAATTTCGGGAAATTGCGCCGGAATGCGCGGGTCCTGGGCCGGCAGATAATCCACGCTGTCACCGGTCGTTTGCCGCCAGCGCCGAATCCAGAGCATGCAGAAATTGCAGTCGCCGTCGTAAACCATCAATGGTTTCGGCGGCGGCGTGGCGACACGGGTGCCGCTGTGCATGATTCGACGTTAAACCGGTTTCGGTGTAGCGTCGAGCCTGTGGCTCGATTGAAACGGTGCACAGCGCCGACACTACAATTCACGGCACCAGCACCGCAGCGCCATGCAAGTTGCCGGCGCGCAAACGCGCGATCGCTTCATTGGCTTCGGCCAGTGGAAACGTCAGAACCGTCGTCCGCACCGGTACCCTGGGCGCCAAGGCGAAGAATTCCTCGCCGTCGCGGCGCGTTAAGTTGGCAACGGAGCAAACACTTCGCTCTTCCCAAAGTAAATCATACGGAAACGACGGAATGTCACTCATATGAATGCCGCCACAAACAACCGTGCCGCCCCTGGCTACGGCTTTCAACGCGAGCGGAACCAGTTCGCCAACCGGCGCGAAAATGATTGCGGCATCCAATTGTAGCGGCGGCATTGTCTCGGAATCACCGGCCCAAACCGTACCCAGCGATTTGGCAAACGCCTGTGCTTCGGAATCGCCGGGCCGCGTGAAAGCAAAAACCTCGCGGCCTTGAAACTTTGCCACCTGGGTTACAATGTGCGCTGCGGCGCCAAAACCATAAATGCCGAGCCGTCTCGCATCCCCGGTTTTAACGAGCGAACGGTAGCCAATCAATCCGGCGCACAATAACGGAGCAGCCTCGAGATCGGAATAGACATCCGGAATCGGAAAACAAAACCGTTCGTCGGCGACAGTAAATTCAGCGTAACCCCCGTCCAACGTGTAGCCGGTAAACCGCGCACGGTCGCAAAGATTCTCGCGGCCGCTGCCGCAAAATTCGCACTCACCGCATGTCCAGCCCAGCCACGGAATGCCAACCCGGTCGCCGGTTTTGAAGCGTTGCACTCCCCTGCCCTTTTCAACAATTGTGCCGACGATCTCATGACCGGGCACGAGCGGCAGTTTCGGATCCGGCAATTCGCCATCCACGACGTGCAAGTCCGTTCGGCAGACGGCACACGCGGAGACCTTTACCAAAACCTGCGCCGCGTCGGGTTTCGGCACAGGCAACTCGGCAAGTCGCAGTAGTTGCCGCGGTGTTTCGAGAAGCATTGCGCGCATCTTCAGTTGATAGTTGGCGGTTGATGGTTCATGGTTCAAACAAAATGCGCTATCGCTTTTAGGATTATCAACCATCAACCTTCAACCATCAACTACGGTGAAAATCGCCATTGGCTCCGACCACGCCGGATTCCGGTACAAGGAAAAAATCAAGGAACTGCTGCCAAGCCTGGGACATGACGTCACGGATTTCGGCACGCATTCGGAGGAACTGGTGGATTATCCCCTGTTCATCCGGCCCGTGGCGGAAGCTGTCGCCCAGGGTAAATTTGAACGCGGCGTGGTGCTGGGCGGCTCCGGTAATGGCGAAGCCATCGTTGCCAACCGCGTCAAAGGCGTTCGTTGCGCCTTGTGCTGGAACGTAGAGTCCGCCCGGCTCGGACGACAACATAACAATGCCAACATCATTTCCATCGGCGAACGGATGGTCAGTCTCGAAACGGCGTTCGAAATCGTCCGTGTCTGGCTGGACACGCCGTTCGAAGGTGGACGGCATCAACACCGGATTGAGTTGATTGATGCGCCGTAATTGTACCTGGAGGGAAGCGCTTAGTCGCTTCCCCAGATTTTGTAATGGGGCACTGACGAAGCAGCGCCCTCCAGCCGGAATTCCTCTCATGCCAAAATTGACGCTGACTTGCCGAAGCCTTACGCTGTCGAAGTTTTATGAGTGAATTGCAAAATTCCCTGCTGGAATTGATCCGGCGTACTTCGGCGGAAATTCCCGATGACGTCAACCAATCCATCCTCGCTTCGCTCGAACAGGAAAAGAAGGGCACCATCGCCGAGAGTGCGTTGAAAATCATCGACCAAAATATCCAGCTCGCCAAACGCAAGTCACAACCCATCTGCCAGGATACCGGCAGCATTCTTTTCTTTGTGGATTGCCCGGTTGGCTTTGACCAGATCACGTTCGAGGAAACGGCCAAAGAAGCGGTTAAATTGGCTACGAAGAAAGGCTATCTCCGCCAGAATTCTGTGGATTCGCTCACGGGCAAGAATGACGGCACGAACGTCGGGCCGGGGGCGCCCACTTTCCATTTTCATCAACATCGCTCGCCCGAAGTCGGCGTGCGACTGGTGCTCAAGGGCGGTGGCTGCGAAAACGTCGGAGCACAATACTCGCTGCCTAACGAGAAACTTCAGGCCAACCGCGACCTCGACGGCTGCCGCAAGGCGATTTTGGACGCGGTCTTACAGGCGCAGGGCAAAGGCTGCGGGCCGGGCATTCTGGGTGTGTGCATCGGCGGCGACCGCGCCACCGGCTATGAAATGAGCAAGACACAGTTCCTGCGGCTGATTCCCGACCGGAACCCAAATCCGGAACTGGACAAGCTGGAGCAGGACATTTTGAAAACGGCGAACGAACTCGGCATCGGCCCGATGGGTTTTGGCGGTAAAACGACGTTGCTGGGCGTGAAGATTTGCGCAGCGAACCGTTTGCCGGCGTCCTATTTCGTCAGCATCAGCTACATGTGCTGGGCCTACCGCCGTCAGGGTGTGACGCTGGATGCGCAGGAGAAAATTCAAAAGTGGCTTTATTGAATCTATGATCAAACTTTCCTTCCCCTTCACCGAAGACAAAATCCGGGCGCTGAAGGTCGGCGACGAGGTGCTGATTTCCGGCGTTGTGTTCACCGGACGCGATGCGGTCCACAAGTATCTGCACGACGGCGGCAAGCTGCCGCCCGGCGTGAACCTACGCGATGGCATTCTCTACCATTGCGGCCCGGTCGTGATGAAGCAGGATGACGGTTCCTGGAAGGCGACCGCCGCCGGCCCGACAACTTCGATTCGCGAAGAGCCGTATCAGGCGCAAATCATCAAGGACTTCGGCATCCGCGGCGTCATCGGCAAAGGCGGCATGGGCGACAAGACGCTGGCAGCGTGCAGGGATTATGGTTGCGTTTATCTGCACGCCGTCGGCGGCGCGGCGCAGGTGCTGGCCGATTGCATCAAAAAAGTGCGTAACGTATATTTCTACGAAGAATTCGGCGCGCCGGAGGCCATCTGGGAATTCGAAGTGGAAGATTTCCCGGCGGTGGTCACGATTGACGCGCATGGCAATTCCCTGCACAAAGAAATCTTTGCCCGGAGTCAGGCCGAATTGGCGAAAAGACTCTGAACATTTTCGATTTACGATATACGTTTTACGAGGCACTTCGAAAGCCCCAATAGGTTCGTATATCGCAAATCGTATAGCGAAAATTCGTCAGTTTTTCTCCGCCATTTCCTGGTCGCGCTCTTCCATGGCGGCCTTGCGTGACAATCTCACGCGGCCTTTTTCGTCCACGCCGAGGCATTTGACCCAGATTTCGTCGCCCATCTTGACGATGTCCTCGGTCTTCTTAACGCGGAAATTGGCCAGTTCGCTGATGTGTACGAGGCCGTCCTTGCCGGGCAGGAATTCCACAAACGCGCCGAATTCCTTGATCGTGACGACCTTGCCGCGATAAATCTTGCCGACCTCGGCTTCGGCGGTCATCCCCATGATGGCGTCGCGGGCAATCTTCATGCCTTCGGGCGTCACCGAGAAGATGTTCACCGTGCCGTCGTCTTCGATGTCAATTTCGCAGCCGGATTCCTCGACGAGCTTCTTGATATTCTTGCCGCCCGGCCCGATGAGCGCGCCGATCTTTTCCGGATTGATTTTGATGGTCTCGATGCGCGGCGCGTACTTGCTGATTTCCTTGCGCGGCTCGGCCAGCGTTTTGGTCATTTCCGCGAGGATGTGCATCCGGGCGACGCGCGCGTTCTCAATGGCCTCGGCCATCATCGCGTGCGGCAGGCCTTTTAACTTGAGGTCAAGCTGGAAACCAGTGATGCCCTTTTCCGTGCCGGCAATCTTGCAATCCATGTCGCAGTAATGGTCTTCCCAGCCGATGATATCGGTGAGGAGCTTGTATTTCGCGATCTTGTTGTCGGCGCCGTAGCCGGTGCAAATGCCGATGCTGATGCCCGCAACCGGGCGAATCAACGGCACGCCGGCATCCATCAACGCCAGGGTGCCGCCGCAAACCGTCGCCATCGAGGTCGAGCCGTTCGATTCCATGATCTCGCTCGTGACGCGGACGGTATAGGGATAATTTTCGAGCGGCAGCATCGGTTCAATGGAGCGTTCCGCCAGCGCGCCGTGGCCGATTTCGCGGCGGCCCGGGCCGGCGATGCGGCCGGTCTCGCCGACGGAAAAATTCGGGAAGTTGTAGTGCAGAATGAATTTCTTTTCATTCTCACCCCCGGTGTAGGAGTCAAATTCCTGAACGTCGTCGCCGGTGCCAAGCGTGACGAGTGTGACGGCCTGGGTTTCGCCGCGGGAGAAAATCGCCGAACCATGCGCACGCGGCAGGATGCCCACCTCGCTGGAAATCGGGCGCACGACGTCAAAGGCGCGGCCGTCCAGGCGTTTGCCGCTGTCCAGAATCAAACTGCGAACAGCCTCTTTTTGAATGTAATAAAAGGCGTCCTTGACGACGAAATCCGTCACTTTTTCCTCGCCAAACTTTTCGACGAGCTTCGCGCCGACTTCGTCCTGAATCGCTTTGCAGGCCGCTTCGCGCGCCAGCTTGCCGGGCGTGAGCAGCGCGGGCACAAAACGGTCGCCGGCCAGCTTTTTCGCCTCCTCCAAAATCTCATCGGGAACAATGGTCAGCGCAATCTCCCGTTTCTTTTTGCCGGCCTTCGCGACCAGTTCCTTCTGGGCGGCAATCAACGGCTGGCAGCATTCCTGGCCGAATTTCAGGGCGGCGTTGAAATCGGCCTCGCTGATTTCCTTCGCTGAACCTTCGTACATCACGATGTCGGTTTCATTGCCGACGTAAACGAGGTCGAGATCGCTTTCCTTCATCTCGGAATGCGTCGGATTGGCGATGAACTGCCCCTTGACGCGGCCGACGCGCACCGCGCCGAGCGGGCCGGCCCAGGGAATGTCACTGACCATCAGCGCGGTGGAAGCGCCGACGATGCTCAAAATGTCCGGGTCGTTTTCGCCGTCCGCGCTCAGCACGATGCTCTGAACCTGGACTTCGTTGTACATGCCCTTGGGGAAAAGCGGACGAATCGGACGGTCGGTGAGACGGGAGGTGAGAATTTCCTTTTCGGTCGGACGCCCTTCGCGCTTGAAGTAACCGCCGGGAAATTTGCCCGCCGCGGCTGCCTTCTCGCGATAATCCACGGTCAACGGGAAGAATTCCTGGCCTTCCTTGGCCTTGGTCGCAGCCACCGCGGCCACGACGACGATGGTTTCCCCGAGTTGAACGGTGACGGCGCCGTCGGCCTGTTTGGCCAGTTTACCGGTTTCAATTATGACTTGTTTGTCGCCCACCCGGGCGGTGATTTTTTCTGACATGTTCTAACTTTCCACGCCACCGCCGGAGGAACTTCAGTGAACCCCGCTCTTCCACGGAAGGGCGGGACTGAATGAAATTTCCCGGAGGTAACGAATTTTTCATACGCGATGTGTTTGGTTGAGGAATCGGGCCGTTCACGTGTCCGGCTCAAATCCGAAAGCGGAAGGCGGCCAGCTGAAAAAAGCCAGACCCGCGCCGCCGCAAATTAGTGGCGCAGTTTCAATTTCTTCGTAACAGTCTGGTAACGCTTCCGGTCTTTGCTCTGCAAATAATCCAGAAGTCGGCGGCGCTGGCCGACCATCATCAGCAGCCCGCGGCGCGAGCTGTGGTCCTTTTTGTTGCCCTGCAAATGTTCGGTCAAATGGTTAATCCGCTCGGTCAACAGCGCAATTTGCACGTCCGCCGAGCCCGTGTCCTGGGCGTGCAATTTAAATTGTTCAATCGTCTTAGCCTTCGCTTCCATAATATCCAAAATCAATAAGAGGGGCGGAGTGTAACCGGCGATCTTCCCGGTGTAAAGCTCATTTCCGGAGGCATTAAGAATGGGGTGCCCGCGGGATTCACTCCTTTCGCCGCCAACCTGTTCAACGCAAGTCACATCGCCAGCGCCAGACCAGGCGGCGCGTTGTTTCCGTTGTCAGCTTGAATGGTTCCGCCATCCGTAGATTTTGCACCCAGAAAATCCTGCCGTTGGCGGCCTCGGCTACGGCCAAATCGTGCCGGCGCGTGCGCGGGATTTTCTGGTTCGTGAACAAATCCTGGAGCTTCACCGCCGATTTCAGGCCGATGGGTTGAAACCGGTCACCTGCCCGCCAATGACGCAAGGTGATTTGTCCGCCCACCTTGTCCGCGTCGAAATATTCACAGCCGCGTTTTCCGGCCAAATTCAGTTTCTTTTTCGTACTCTCGAATTTCCAATGGAATTGGACGCCATTGAAAACCACCCGCCCTGCCCTGTCCGCCAGATTTACCATGAGTTCACCGACTTTGAATTCGACTGGCGCCTGCGCCCGCAAACTTACTCTGCCGACTGAATCGCGTGTCACAGAGAAACCCGGGCTGACGCTGATGGAAACATTTGGTGAACACCGAAGCCGCTCGACCAATTCAAAGTCCGTCGCAACGCCATGCTCCGCCAGTTGCAATTGTAACACCCGCCGCTGGCCTGCGACCGGCAATTTTTCAAAGGGGGAGACGACGTCAGGAGTCTCTGATCTTCCTCGTTTCGCCTGCCGCCTTCCGATTTTGATTTGAGGCTCGTCACCTCGACTCCTACTATCCATTTTCAGCCAGTGCCGCGCCATTTCACCAACAACTTCCGCCTCCGCGCCAACGAGTTCCATCAGCCGCAAAATCGTCCGAGTCAGCGCCGGCTGATAACGTCGTCGGAGCAGTGGCAGCAATTCGTTGCGGACCCGATTGCGCGGCAGGTCAAGATTCGCATTCGTAGCATCCTCGCGAAAGCGAACTTTGTTCTCACGCGCGAAGTCACGCAGATCAGCCTTGGCGGCGTCGAGCATCGGACGAACCAAAGCGATTTTAATGTCAGCCGGTGACGATGAACGCCATTTCATCCCGGCCAACCCTTCACTGCCTGCGCCGCGCAGGAGGCGCAAAAAGAAGAGTTCGACCTGATCATCGGCGTGATGCGCCAGCGCCACCACGGAAATGTTCCGCTCCCGGGCGGCGCGCACATAAAACTCGTGTCGCAACTTTCGGGCGGCCATTTCAATCGAGAGCTTTGAGGTTTTGGCGAATTTTCGAACATCGGCCCGGCCAACCGCAAACGGCAGACTTAAAGTTGCGGCAGTTCTGCGGACCAGTCCTTCATCGGCGTTGCTGCTCCGTCCGCGCAATTGATGGTTGAAATGCGCAACTGTCAATTTCCACTTATGCCGCATCGCAAGCTTCTGAAGCATTTGCAGCAACGTCATGGAATCCAATCCGCCAGAAACCGCGACCAGAACCATTTGACCCTCTTTCAGCAAATGCCGGCTGAGGATATTTTGTTCGACGCGTTGGAGCAAATCGGTCACGGCATCATGCTACTTCATGGCGGGATTCAAGCAAGATTGCGGAAACCTGACGGCTCCGCGGAATTAGCCCTCTGCCAAGGCGATGAAAAAATTTGCCACCCCACTTCCGGGCGATTAACGTCCGTTCGTGGCCGTCAAATTCACCATTCTCGGCAGTGGTTCCGGGGGCAATTGCGCCTATATCGAAACCGACGAGGCCCGCGTACTCGTGGACGCCGGGTTCAGCCCGCGCCAGATCCGCCAGCGCCTCGCCGGCCTCGGGCGTGCGCCGGAAAATCTCACCGCCATTCTCATCACCCACGAACACAGCGACCACGTATATGGCCTGACCGGCATCGCGCAAAAGCTGAACATCCCGATTTACTGCAACCATGCCACCCAGGAAGCGTTTGAATTTCAACTCCAGACCAAATTCAACTGCAACCTGTTTGAAACCGGCGCGAGCTTCGAAATTGCCGACCTGCTCGTGGACACGTTCACCATTCCGCACGACGCGCAGGATCCGGTCGGGTTTCTGATTCACACCGCCGCTGGCAACATCGGGTTCGTCACCGACCTCGGCCACATGACCAAACTGGTCGTCGAACGCACACGCGCCGCAAACGTGCTCGTGCTGGAGTCCAACCACGACGTAAAGATGCTGCGGGAATGTCCGCGCCGGTCCTGGAGCCTCAAGCAACGCATCCTCGGACGCCACGGGCATCTTTCCAACGAAGCCGCCGCCGAAGCCGTTGCACAAATCATGTCTGCCGATTTGCGCCATCTCTATCTCGCCCATTTAAGCCGCGAATGCAATCGCCCCGAACTGGCGCATTACGTCATGGCTGAACAACTCCACCATATCGGCGCAACCCACGTTCAACTGCAAACCGCCGCCCAAGAGGTGCCGTGTAAAACGTTGGAGTTGTAAATTGAAAATGATTCTGATTGCGCCAATTGAAACCAGAGTTGCGTTCTTAACCTTGCCCAAAACGCCAAACGGGCGTATTCTTCACTCATGAACAAAGAACGTGTTTACCATTCCAACCCGGAAATTCTCGGTGGCACGTTGGTGTTCAAAGGCACGCGTGTGCCAGTGCAGAGTCTATTTGATCATCTGAAAGCCGGTGATTCCATCGAAGATTTTTTGGAAGGTTTCCCCAGTGTAAAACGGTTGCAAGTGCTGGCTGTCCTTAAGGAAATGGAAACGGAAGTTCTCGCCCACGCCTGACGTGAGAATCCTTCTGGACGAAAACTTGGATTGGCGGTTGGAGCGGTTTCTTCCAGGTCACGAAGTCAAATCCGTTCCGGGTCTCGGCTGGGCGGGATTGAAAAATGGCGTGTTGCTCGCCCGCGCGCAGGAACATTTTGACGTGTTCATCACGATGGATAACCTGATGGTCAGTCAGCAGAATTTATCGAAGTTTCAAATTGCGATCGTTGTATTGCGCGCTCCGTCAAACCGTCTGGCAGACACCAGTCCGCTCATGCCAAAAGTCGTTTCGCAGTTATCCAAATTGAAACCGCGGAAAGTGCTCAAGCTTTCGGCATAGGTCAGTCCATGCTTCGCGTAGAAAAAATTTCCACGTTCGATTCGCCCGAACTCCAGCCGTACGCCACGATGCGGCGTCCGGCGGAACACGAGCGGCAGGGCATTTTCGTGGCCGAGGGGACAAAGGTCGTTCAACGGCTGCTGGAAAGCCGTTATCCCGTGGTTTCGGTCGTGCTGCCGGATAAATGGCTGGATGATTTTCGTCCTTTGCTCGAAGCGCGGACGGAACCCATCACTGTTTATCTCGCCGATAAGAAATTACTCGAGACGCTGACCGGTTTTTCGATGTTTCAAGGCGTGCTCGCCGTCGGAAAAATTCCCCCGCCCGCTTCGCTGGACGAAATTCTGTCGAAAAATCAAAAGCCGCTGTTGCTGGTAGCGGTGGATGCACTCACCAACGCAGAGAATCTTGGCGCGCTGGTGCGCAATTGCGTCGCGTTCGGTGTTCAGGCGCTGATTGTCGGCGAGACTTCCAGCAGCCCGTTTCTGCGCCGGGCCGTCCGCAATTCGATGGGCACGATTTTTCAATTGCCGGTCATTGAAATGGCCAAGCTCGGCCTGCGGCACCGGTTCAAGACCAAACCGCACACGACCCAATTGACCCTGGCTGAATGTTTGAAGGAGTTACGCGCCCATGGGATCCGCTGCATCGCGGCGCACCCGCACACGGACAAAAAGTTTTTGTCGCAGGCAGATTTATCCGGCGATTGCTGCCTCGTTTTCGGCAGCGAAGGGGATGGGATTTCCCCGGCGGTTTTGGCGGCCTGTGACGAGGCGGTGGCGATTCCCATGCCGCCGACAGTGGATTCGTTGAACGTGGGTGCCGCCGCCGCCGTGTTTCTTTACGAAGTCGCACGCCAGCGTAAAAAAACCTAACGCCAAGGCGCAAAGATGCAAAGGCGCGACGATTTCATTTCCCTCTGCGTCTTGGCGTCTCTGCGTTAAAGACTTTTTCGTGAACTTCCCGGATCGCTTTGCGCCATTTCGCCAATGCGCTTCTGAAGTCGTCGGGCGCGGCAAATCCGCAGCGCACCGAGACGCGGTAATACGGCGCCGGATCGTCCGGGAGAACGATTTCGCCTTCATAACTCCACCGGCGCAAAATGCCCTCGACCAAACGCAAGTGGCGGTAAGCGTCGAGCAGTCTGTCCGCGTCCGGCAGAAGCCCTGCTTCGCGTCCGCGTTCCAGCGCCCGGAGCGTGTTCGGCTCGTGCCAGCCATTCTCCAGACATAAGGTTTGCGCAATGAACTCCGCATCCATCAAACCACCCTTGCCGGTCTTGATGGCCAAATCATCCTGGCCGCGCGGCGTGCGTTCCTTTTCGATGCGCAGCCGCATTTGATGGATTTGTGTTTTCCAATCCGGGGTGTAACAGGCCGGTAACGCAGGAGAGGCTTCCAGCCTGCCCTTTTTTTTATGGTTCAATCGAGAGGGTGGCAGGCTGGAAGCCCGCCCTACGTTGGAAAAATCCGTCAACACCACCGCCAGGTTTTGAAATTGCGCGCCCAATTTCAAATTGCCAGCCACGGGCCGCGTGCGGGTGAGCGCCTGAATTTCCCAAAGCTGCGCACGCTGGCGATAGTATTCCGCGTATGCGTCGAGCATGTTGACCAGCAGTCCTTTTTCGCCGTCGGGCCGCAAGCGCGCGTCGGTGTGAAAGACAATCCCCTGCTCTGTCCGGCGCGACATTAATTCCATGACCTCGACCGCCAGCCGCTGCAATTGGGGCAGGTCCCTGGCCTTTCCGTCGGTCACGAACAAAAGGTCAAGGTCGGACCCGTAATCAATTTCGCATCCACCGAGTTTGCCCAGGCCGATGATGACCAGCGGGGGTTTCTTGATTTTATTTTTGCGCATCACCACTTCGAGCGCATATTGCAGGCAGGCGTCGGCGAGCGCGGACAGTTCCGCCAGGTTCTGCTCGATGTCAGCCACACCCAGAATATCGCGCAGGCCGAGCCGCATCAATTCGGTCTCGTGGTAACGTCTCAACCAAAGAAATTGGTCGGCATCCTCCCGGCCATAGCGCAATTCCTCCAAAATCTGCCCGGCGGTTTTGCGCTGGCGGAGGCGCTCGCCCGCCACCACGTCATCAATCAAGTCCGGCGTGCGGATGGCGATTTCCGCCAGAAATTCCGAACGATCGAACAGCCTCAGCATCAGCTCAAACAGCGCCGGGTTGCTGGTCCACAATTCCAGCAACGGCACCCGCGCGGCATACGCGCTGATGAAACTGGCCAACCGCGTCAGCACGCGGTCGGGATCGGATAGCCGGAGGCCGGAAGCCGGAGGCCGAAGGTCGGAAACAGTTTTCCTGGCTCCCGTCTTCTGTCTTCTATCTTCCGGCTTCCGTCTTGGGCATAACGCCAGAAATTTCGGAATCAATTCCCGCGCCAGTTCAGCCGTGCGCGGCGAAACGTGCACATCGCCGGGGCCTTCGGCAAATTCCTTGAACACCCGGAACGCGGTGGCCGGCTCGCGGAAGGAATGGGCCGCCAACAAGGCTTCCCATTCGGATTCAGCGCTGTCAAATTCCGGCGGCAATCCGGTTTCCGCCCCGGCCGACTCGCTTTTCAACAACCGGTCGTAAATCCGGCGCACGTTGCCGGTGTGCGTCTGTAATGCCGTTTCGAATTTTTCCAACGACTGGAAATCCATCAGCCGCGCGAGCCGCAACCGCAACCGCTCCTCGGCCGGAAGGGTGTGCGTTTGCAGATTGTTTTCCATCTGCAGGCGGTGTTCCACGTCGCGCAGAAAGCGGTAGGCGGCACCAAGTTGTTGCGCCTCGTCGTCGGCGAGTAAATGGTATTGCGCCAGTTTATCCAGGCACGGCAACGTTTGGGGGATCTGCAGAAACGGCGAACGGCCCGCGTGCAAAACCTGCAACGACTGGACCACAAACTCGATTTCGCGGATGCCACCGCGACCGAGCTTTACGTTGTGCGCCAGTTCGTCCGCGCCGACCACTTCCCGCTCGATGCGGTCTTTGACCGCCGTGACCTCATTCAGAACCCGCTCGTTGATGAAATGGGGAAAGCGAAATGGCTGGATCGTTTCAATAAATTCCGCCGCCAGGACCTTGTCACCGGCGACGTGGCGCGTCTTGATGAGCATCATGCGCTCCCACGTCTGGCCCCACTGCGCGTAATAATTCTCGTAACTTTCCAGGGACCGAACCAGCGGCCCGGCGTCGCCTTCGGGGCGCAGCCGCAAATCCACGCGGAACAAAAAACCGTCCTCGGTCGTGCGGGAAACCTCGGCGTTGAACGCCTCGGCCAGTTTGCTGAAGAACTGGTGGCTGGACATGACAGCGCGCGGCGATTCCTTTCCCCCAGGCGGTTCCTTGAACACTTCGCCTTCGTCGTCATAGACAAACATCAGGTCCACGTCCGAGCTGTAATTAAGTTCCTGCCCGCCGAGTTTGCCGAGGCCAAGGACGGCGAACGCCGTGGGTTGCCAATGGCCATCGGCGTCCTGGTGAAACGGCCGGCCAAACCGTGTCGTGAATTGCAGCCGGATAATCTGAAAAACCGCCTCCAGGCATACATCGGCCACGTCGGAGAGTTCGCGGGTGATTTCAACGACATTGCTCAGGCGGGCCAGGTCACGCGCAGCGATGCGGAACAGCTCGCGTTGTTTGAACCGGCGCAGCTCGGTCAAGGCAGCGGCATAATTCTGCGCCTTCAATGCCGCACCAAGCAGTCGTCCCAGTTCCTGCTGAAAACCCTGTGCGCGGCGGGGAAATTTAAGGCGCTCGAGGTCGAGCAGTGCCAACCAGTCCAGATGCGCCAGCAACAAGTCGCCGAGCGCCTGCGACCCGCCGGACAGCGCGGAGAATACACGTATGGAATCAGCGGAGAACTTTTCCAGTTGCGACCGCGCGCCCGCGGAAGTGAGCGACTCAAGTAAATGCCGGGAGCGCTCCGGGTCGGCGGAGGTTTTCAGCGCCTTTGTCCAAAGCGGATTTTTCACGATAGGACATACCAATCAGTCCGATGGCAGTTGGCAAATTTTATTTCCAAATCTTCCAAGGGGCTTTGCCGGATTTCCAGAGGTTGTTCAACAACTCGAATTCGTGCGGCGTATCCATGTGCTGCCAGAAGCCTTCGTGGGCGTACATCATCAACTCGCCCGCCTCGGCCATGCGTTGCAGTGGTTCGCGCTCCAGCACCAAATCCTCGCGATCGTTCAGATAGCGGTCGAAGACGGCGGCGTTGAAAATGAAAAAGCCGCCATTGATGTATTGTGTGGTCTGCGGCTTCTCCTGAAACTTGACGATGCGGGAATCCTTGACGACCAATTCTCCAAATCTTCCCGGGGGATGAACACCGGTCAGCGTGGCCTTCTTGCCGTGGGACTGATGAAACTTTTTAAGCGCGCCGATGTCAATGTTGCCGACGCCGTCGCCGTAGGTCAGGCCGAAAACGCCGTTCGATTCCAGGTAACGCCGGGCGCGCCAGAGCCGCGCGCCGGTCATGGCCTTCTCGCCGGTGTCCACCAGCGTCACCCGCCAGGGCTCGGAGTTTTCCTGATGAAAAATCAGACAGTTGGAATCGTCACCGCTCAATTCCGCCCTGGTGCCACCGGTACCGTTCAGAAAAAATTCACGGATAACTTCGCCCTTGTAACCCAATAGCAAAACGAAGTCGTGGCAGCCGTGTGCCGCGTAAATATTCATGATGTGCCAGAGGATCGGGCGCGGGCCGATGGGCGCCATCGGTTTGGGAATGACTTCACTGACTTCACGAAAGCGAGTGCCTTGTCCGCCACATAGGATGGCTGTTTTCATTATTTCAATTGTCGAAATGCGGTGTTCGTAACAGCAGACGTAAGTCTGCCCAAATGTCTTCGCAACTTCTTTGAAGTCAGAGCCGACTTACGTCGGCTGCTACTCTTTAACGGTTGCTAAACTCACACCGGCACGGTTTCGAACCGGATGTCCTGCTCGGCTGCGGCCGGTGGCGGTGGAATTTTTATAAACAAACCGCGCCAGAAACCCAAGCCGTAAAGCAGGTTGGTCAAAACCATCAACGGCATGGCCAGCACGGCCAATCCCAAATTGCTCCGGGCGGCCACCCCAATCGTCTGGCCGAGCAACACCAGCATATATAGCAGCAGCGGAAGCAAAAAGAGGAGCAGCGCGGTTTTCAAGAAAACGAAGGCGGCAATCAAAAATGGCAACGCCAGCAGGTAGAGACAGAACAACGGTGGAATGAAATTGGACAACATGTCGAGGCTCGGATACAGGCGAAATTGCTGCGCCCGCCCGCCGCCATAGAAGAGCAGCATTTTCGCGTAGGCGCGGAGCGTGCGGCGCGGGCGACGGCGGGAAAGGAATTCAGGATCGTAAAGCAATTTGCCGCCTCGTTGTTTGACACCGTTCATCATGGCGTTTTCTTCGTTTGGCCACAATTTGGTATCGAAACCTACTTCCATCACCGCGTCCCGCCGGGCAATGAGATGGCTGGAGATCAATTGCTTCTCGCCACACTCACGGAGTTTGCCGACGGGGTGATACCGCGTGCGACTGGGACCAAAGGCCAGCCAACTGCCCATTACCAATCCCAGAACCCGCTCGAACAGCGGCGCATCGTCAGGACAGACATTCGGGCCGCCAACGATCTTCACCTGCGGATCGGAAAAAAGGCGGACGGCCCGTTTGACGTTGCCCGGCTCGGCGACCGAATCGTCGTCCAGAAAATAAACCAGTTCGCCGCGAATCGCCTTCAGTCCGGCATTGCGCTTGATACCCGGTCCGATGGACAAGTCCGTGGTGCGCACGATAACGATTTCCAGTTTTTCGCGCGGATAATCGAATCGCCTTGCCGCTTCGGCGGATTTAACTTCCGCCACATGCGGATGGACCGGAATAAGCACGCTGACCAGCGGCAACTCGTCGTTCATGGCGCCCGGCGTTATAAAGTTTGAATCAGGAAGTTCCAAGCCAAAACGGCCCGCCGAGAGGGCCTGCAAGCGACGGATGGTGGAGCCGAGGGGATTCGAACCCCTGACCACCACAATGCCATTGTGGTGGAACCGGGATTGCAACGAACTGCAGTAAACTGTATTAGATGGTATTATCTCTAGGTTTTAACGTGGTAATATCGCGGTTGCCGATATCCTTATGGCGCCGTCGACACCGTCCAATACAACGGTGCAAAACCCGCAGAGTGGCAGCCGCTTGGCGCTCCATTCTTTGGCCCGGAAGCAATGTATCAAGGCGATGGTCAGACATGAAAAATCGGTCACGAAAGTAGGCGCAATGTCTCAATAAATCCAAAACGCACCACTACCAAAAATCCGCCAACTGCTTGACTTTAAGTGAATTTGATGTAAATATTACCGGAATTGATTCAATTCAAGTTTATGGAAAAAACTAAGGTCAAAAAACAATGGAAAAAACCGAAATTCAAGGTGATGCGCATTTGCTGTGAGTGCACGGCCTATTTGCCGAGTCGCTAAACCGGTGACCGATTGCTGGAGGTGTTATTCGAGTTCGATTGCTAGGTGCCGCTGCAGGCGGAGGTTTGCCGCAGTGGAACTGTGGATGTAATAATTGTTGTGATGCGCGGAAGGGGAAAATCCAGCCTTTGACTCAGTCTTCCGTTGCGGTTTGCGATGATCAGGGCAAGTGGTTTTTGATAAACGCCTCACCGGATTTGCCCGTGCAAATCCGAACCTATTCAGATCTTCAGCCCAGGAGTGGGGGATTGCGGGATAGTCCCATTTCGGGAGTATTTCTGACCAATGCCGATCTCGATCACGTGTTGGGATTATTTTCGTTGCGTGAAGGCGGCAGGCTCCATATTCACACCACACACGCCATACGCGAAATTTTGGATGAATGCCTTGGCCTGACCGAAGTCATGAACGCTTTTTGCGGTGTTGTCTGGCATGAACCCCCGGAGACTGATTGTGCGCTGCTAACGGGAGCCATTGAAGAACCAGGCTCTCTGAGTTATCGCGCCATCAGACTGCCGGGCGGGCCGCCTTTATTCGCTGGTGAAATGCACCGGGAAGGTGCTTGCAACACCGCCTGCTACATTGTCGATCGCAAGACCGGCGGGCGATTGCTGGTGGCGCCGGATGTAGCCGGTTTCAACGACGCCTTGAGTGAAGCGATGCGGGAAGCGGATGCCGTGCTTTTCGACGGCACTTTCTGGTCTGCTGATGAACTGCTGCAGGTCAAGGCCAAGGGAAGGACGGCCGAAGAGATGGGCCACGTAACCGTCAAGGACCACAGTCTGACACTCTTGAAAACGCTTCCGGCAAGACGCAAGATTTACATTCATATCAACAACACCAACCCTATGTTGTCGCCGGGGTCACCCGAACAGGCCGCGGTTGCGGCAGCGGGCGTCGCGGTGGGCTACGACGGGTTGGAATTTGATTTATGAGCGTCAAACCCTGGCCCCGAAAGAAATTTGCCGCACAATTGCGAAACGTAGGCACATCGTCATATCATCACCAGCATCCATTTCACATTCGGATGAACTCCGGGAAACTCACGCGCCAAGACATCAGGATTTGGGTGGCTAACCGGTTTTATTATCAAGCCAACATTCCCGTCAAAGACGCAGCTATTATTTCAAATTGTCCCATCCGCGAAGTCCGCCGCCAGTGGTTGCATCGGATTTGCGACCACGATGGCGCCGAGGGAGACGAAGGCGGGATCGGGGCTTGGTTGTGTTTGGGAGAAGCATGCGGGTTGTCGCGCAAGGCGCTGTTGGCCCACACCCAGGTTGTCCCCGGTGTTCGATTCGCGGTGGATGCTTACGTGAATTTCGCTCGGACTCAGCCGTGGCCGAGGGCGGTGGCATCTTCGTTGACGGAGTTATTCGCTCCCGACCTGATGGCCAAACGGATGGAAGCCTTTCAACGGTTTTATCCATGGGTTAAGGCTTATGGTCTTGATTATTTCGCCCGCCGCCTTAAACAGGCGCCCCGCGACTCCGGGGAAGCCTTGAATCTGACCTTGGATTTCTGCACCACTTTTGAAATGCAACAGGCCGCCGTGAACGCATTACGGTTTAAGTGTGAATTGCTTTGGGCAATGCTGGACGCCATTCAGAATCGGTGTCTGAAACTGTCAAACACTCGCGAACATGATGCAGATGGATGAACAAAGCCGTCCGGAACTCGCACGGGGGGTTCGGCTCAGGAACGATCCTCTCACCGGCGAGCCGGTTTTACTTTTCCCCGAAGGTGTCCTCCCGGTGGATGAAACCATGTATGCCATCCTCCGCAGGTGCAACGGTGATTTGACGCTTACATCCATCATTCGAGAGCTTGCCGAAGAATATGACATTGATCCCCAGACTGTGCGCCAGGATGTGTGCGAATGTTTGACCCAACTGCGTGAACAGATGCTGATTGCCCTTTTCAAATGAAAGACCGGCCTTACATGTTGCTGGCCGAATTGACCTACGGTTGCCCGCTACATTGCCCTTATTGTTCCAACCCCGTCCAATATCCGGACGGAAGGGAGCTGTCCACAAGGGAATGGGGCCGGGTGTTTGCGGAAGCTTCCAAGCTGGGCGTCCTGCATGTAGGCTTCTCGGGAGGCGAACCGCTGCTCCGACCGGACCTGCCGGAGTTGGTTGCTGCCGCCCATGCCGCAGGGCTTTACACCAACCTGATCACCAGTGCCGTTGGCCTCCGGAAGAACCGCGCTTTGCAAATGCGCGAAGCCGGGCTGGATAGTGTCCAGATCAGTTTTCAGTCCGATCAGGAACCGTTGGCCAACCAAATAGCAGGGGCTTCCGCCCATGCGACAAAAATCGAGGCCGCGAAAATGGTGCGGGAGCTGGGATTTCCATTGACGGTGAACGTGGTTTTGCACCGTCTCAACATTGACCAACTGGAGCGCATTATATCCTTGGCCGAAGGTTTGGAAGCCGAACGCCTTGAACTGGCCAACGCGCAATACTATGGCTGGGCCTTTCAGAACCGCGCCGCCTTGTTGCCGACCCGCAAACAAATTGCATGGGCAACCGGAATTGCCGCCGAGCAAAAAAAACGGCTGCTTGGGAAAATGGATATTTTGTTTGTCACACCGGACTATTACACCGAACGTCCCAAGCCCTGCATGAACGGGTGGGGACGGCAGTTTATGACAGTCAATCCGGTAGGCGATGTCCTGCCCTGTCCGGCAGCTTCGGCCATATCGGGAGTGCGCTTTGACAATGTCAGGAAGCGCCCGCTCGACTGGATTTGGGATCAATCCGAATCGTTCAATCGTTTTCGCGGCACCGAATGGATGCCGGCTCCCTGTCGTGACTGCTCCTTTCGCGAAGTTGATTTCGGCGGCTGTCGTTGTCAGGCTTTCCTCATCACGGGTGATGCGAGCGCCACCGATCCTGCCTGTTCCCTTTCGCCGCATCGCGAAAAGCTCACCACTTTTGTTGAATCAATTCAGGCAGTGCATCCGGCGTATTCCTCTGCTGAACAAAGACCTCTAAGACTTTCATTTCGACAGAATCCAACTGATCGCAAATGCCACACGGCATGATAGATTGCAGATGTTCTCCCTGGTGGAACACTTTCCGATGCCGCAACAGATAATATGTTTGTGCCGCTACGGCTCCTCCGCATGTATTTCAAAGTGCAGCGTAAGGATTTGTAAGGTAGGTGTTTTCCACAAATCTTACCGAAAATAGCAAACAGAAAAGGTTGTACCTTAAATGCCAAAGAGGCCCACCATTGCAGCGAGCCTCCCGGTTCAGGTTGTGGGGGGTTAAAAATCCACCATCAGGATATTACTCGGTGCAGACACATTTCCATATTGGTCAACAGCAACAACGTAAACTGGCTGCGGGTCGCCCGTGCCAAGTGGGCAACGGGCGTTGCCTTACATGCTCGCGTCCTTTACCGGCTTACGTCGTGGCGAAATGAGACGCTTGATGTGGGACGATGTGCATTTGGACGAGGAGCGTCCTTACATTTTGGCGCGAGTGGCCACGACGAAAAATAAAAAACGGCTGTTTTGCCATTAGTGCCAGAACTGGCGCGACGACTCAAAGAATGGCGTTCGCAACAAACCACGCTGACCGGAAAAGTGTTTAGGCGTGGTGTTCCAACGACGGAAATGCTTCTAAAAGATTTGGCTGTTTGTGGCGTTAAACGCCTCGATGAGCATGGCCGTCACATGGACTTCCATGCGCTGCGACATACATTCGCTACGATGCTGGCAAAGGCGGGAATCTCGCCGCGTGTGGCAATGGAATTGATGCGGCACAGTGACATGCGCCTTACAGCCAAGACTTATACGGATGCAATGAGCCTTCCGTTATTTGCAGAATTGGAGAAACTAGTGCCTTCACTTCCTGCTTCACAAAAAAGTGAAAAAATGGGGTGTAAAGCGTCCATTTCTGTCCAAACTGAATTGCCGAAGACGACCGAGAAAAATGCCATAAATGGCGCTAACAGAGCAGCTTTGACCAACTTTGTCCAACCAGTCGAACTGGTGGAGCCGAGGGGATTCGAACCCCTGACCCCCACAATGCCATTGTGGTGCTCTACCAACTGAGCTACGACCCCATCTGGAGTTCAAATACTCTAAATTGCCGACGGCCATTGTCAAAAGAAAACGAACTCATCGCCTCGTCGGTAGTGGTACAGTTTGGTGGGGCGAGGGTACTGACGAGCCGGCTCGCGAGGACGCTCGCCTCACCGAAAGTCGCAAAATGTACCACTACTGCCTTGTCCCGCCGTTTGATATCCGATGTGAGCAATGATATCTATTCAACCTTGTAGCCCAGTTCGCGGAAATGCTGGAGCTTGTAGAGCAGCGCGCGGCGGCTGATGCCCAGCGCCTTGGCGGTTTCGGTGCGGTTGAAATCATGCTTTTGCAACGCCTGCATGATGGCTTGCCGTTCGATTTCCTCCAGCCGCGCCGGGTCGGCGGCCTCGGGGGCAACCGGTTGTTCCCCCGCGCCGCGCACGCGCGCCGGCAGGTGCTCCGGCAAAATCAGTTCGCTGCGGGACAGCAGCACCGCCCGTTCCATCGCGTTGCGTAATTCGCGCACGTTGCCCGGCCAGGGATAACGTTCCAGACAGACCGTCACGGCCTCCGCAAACCGCGCCCGGCCCTTGGTCAATTCCTCGATAAACCGGCCCGCCAAAGGCAGAACGTCCTCGCGCCGCTCGCGCAGCGGCGGGATGTTCAGCTCCACCACGTTCAACCGGTAGAACAAATCCTCGCGGAAGCGGCCATGTTTGACTTCTTCTTCCAGATTGCGGTTGCTGGCGGCGAGGAGGCGGGCGTTGGTCTGGATTTCCCGATTCGAGCCGACGCGCTGAAACCGCCCGTTCTGAGTCACGCGCAACAGCTTGGCCTGAAGCGGCGGCGACATTTCGGCCACTTCATCCAGAAAAATCGTGCCCTCGTTTGCTTCCTCAAACCGGCCGATGCGTTGGGCGCGCGCGCCGGTGAACGCGCCCTTTTCGTGCCCGAACAATTCGGCTTCGAGCAGCGTTTCCGGTATGGCGGCGCAATTGATTTTGATCAATGGCCCCTTCGCGCGCGAGCTCCAGGCATGAATGACATCCACTACCACTTCCTTGCCCACGCCGCTTTCACCGGTGATCAGCACGCGGGTCTCGGACGGAGCAATCAACGAGGCATCCCGGAACACGGCCTGCATGAGCGGACTGCGGGCGATCACCGATTCCGGTAATTTGTATTCCGGGTTGTATTGCAATGGAACGGGCTTCGATATGCCGATCGCCTGCCGCACCGAATTGAGCAGCTCATCGAGGTCAATCGGCTTGGGCAGATAATTGACTGCGCCGTCGCGCATCGCGGCCACCGCATCACGGATGTCAGTGAAAGCGGTGACGAGCAGGACCGGCAAGGTGACGTGTTCCTGGCGGGCACGTCGCAGCGTTTCCAGGCCGGAAAGCCCCGGCATCCGCACGTCGGAAATCATCATCGCAAATTTCCCGGCGCGGAGCATTTCCAGGGCGCGTTCACCGGAATCCGCCATCGCCGTTTCAAAACCCTGGCTGTGGAGAAAAGAATTCAGCAGGCTGCGCTGACCGGGATCATCGTCCACAATCAGGATGCGGAGTGTTTCGGTGGAATGGTTGCGGGTTTCGGCCACGACTCAAAGCTATCCCATTCAGACGCTGCGTTTCAAGCGGCGGATACAGGGATGTTATCAGAGCTTAAACCTCGCCGGCGGCAAATTTCAGTTGAAAGAGGAAAATACCAGCCCGATCAGGCGGCGATTTTCAAGTGAGTGATGCGGAAAAGGGCGCCTTTCGGTTCGTTGGCCAGGCATTCAATCTCCCAGCCGTGCGCCAGCACAATCTGCTGCACGACGGCCAGGCCCAGGCCGGTGCCCTTTTGGTTGGTGGTGAAGTAGGGCTTGAAAATTTCCTGACGATGTTCGGGCGGCACGCCGGGGCCGTCATCGCGGATTTCGAGCGCCGCTTCGGTGTTACTCAGCGGATGCGCCGAAATTTGAATCTGTCCATTCCCGCCGACCGCCTGGATGGCGTTGAGCAGCAGGTTGAACAAGACCTGGCGGAGCAGTTGTTCGTCAGCCTCGATGGCCACCGGGTCGCCACCGGTCTCGACCCGGAGCTTCTTTTCCTCGATGTCATGGGCCAGGGTGCGCACGACCTCGTTGATGGCGGAGTTGAGGGCGATTTTGGAGCGGCGGACTTCGCGCGGACGCGAATAGTTGATGAATTCATTCAACTGGGCCGCGACCTTGTCGGTTTCATTCACAATCGCTCGCGATTTGTCCCGGATTTCCTCGGGCGACACGGTAGTTTGTTTGGAAAGCATCTGGGCCATGCCGCGAATGATATTCAGGGGATTGCGGGTTTCATGCGCGAGGCCGGCGGCGGCGAGGTTCATTTCCCGGAGGTGGGAATTCAATTCGCTGGCGCGGACGAGGCGGATTTGCAAGTCCGAGCTTTTGGAAACGTTGCGCCAGGCCAGCCCGATGCCCACCACGGAAATTGCCGCAAACAGGGACACGACGCAGCGCAGCCAGAAATCGTAGACGCTGATGGCGTGGATGGGTTGCGTGGACATGACGATGACAAAACTATGCACGCCTTGTTTCTGCAACAGCACCTGGTATTCGGCTTCGCTCATCCAACGGGGCCGGCCGAAGCGCGGGCGGAACACTGCTTCGCGAGGACGGTCGCGGTTGGTGGAAACCTCGAGAGGAGGCGGGCCGCCGCCGGGCCCGGCGACATTGGTTGGATTATCTCCCCGTTCCGGTCCGGGCGGAGGTGGGAGCGGCACCACGATACCGTTGGTGGCGAGCCGATTGGTAAAATCCTGCCGGGACATGATGATCGGCGGGTTGGTGCCTTCAAAGTCGTAGGTGAGGTTCGTGCCTAAATCCACCGGATTCACCAGAGCAACGGTCTGGGAACCCCAGTTCTCGGCCACACTGGTATTGGCATTGGTTTGGAAATTGGCCCCGCTTCCGGCGGAAGCCACCATTTCCCCGGCGGCGTTCAGCAGGGCAATACCTTTTAATTCCGTCGATTCCTGTTTGGCAAGTTCCGCCAGTGAGGCTTCCAGTCGCTCCTTGGAGACCACGCCGCCAAAGCGCCGTTGTGATCGGAGCACGATGCCGAGGGTCGTGGAGATATCCGTGGCCCGATTGACAAGCGCGGTGCGGGCCGCGTTCCTGACCCGCGTGTGTTCCTCGACCTGCCAGCCGACCACCAGCAGCCAGACTCCCAGCAGGATTCCGTAAATCAACAGGCGGCGGGTCGGCTTCATGATTTGTGTTCAGTTAAACGCCGGGGCGGAATAAACTCAACCCCGGCTTCAGGGTTTCACTTTGCCGGCAGGCGGTCCAAAAAGCGATCCAGTTCCTGCTCGGAATACGTTTTAGGCACGAGCATGTTTTTTTGTTCGCCGGCGGCCAGCGAGGGCAAATCCGACGGCAATCGCACGATGTGCGGGGTCAGGAAAATCATCAGCTCGTTTTTGGTGTCGCTGCTGGTCTTGTGTTTGAAAAGATTTCCGAGGACCGGAATGTCGCCGAGGAGTGGGATCTTGCTTTCGCTGGAGGTCTTGTCATTGACCATCAGGCCGCCGATGACGACCGGTTCTCCATCCGGCGTGACCACCACGGTATCGGCGGTGCGGGTATCAATCACCGGCGCGTTCACGCCGGCGGCGATCGGTTCGGTCTGCGTCGGGTCAATCTGTGAATCCTGGGGCGTAACAATCATTTCCACGTAATTATCCCGGGAAATATAAGGCGTGACGTTCACCTGAATGCCGACGGGCGTATAGGTGACGTTGTTGATTGGAATGGTTGAACTGCCCACGGCGGTGTAACTGACGCCGGTAATCAGCGGCACCTGCTGGCCAACGAGAATGGTCGCCGGCTGGCCGTCGCGCGCGAGCACCGACGGGCGCGAGAGCACTTCCACCTTGCCGGCGGTGGCGATGGCGCGCAGGCTTGCCTGAAAATCACTGCCCATAATCTGGTAAAACCCGTTGGCGCCGCCCGAGGTGGTTGGGGACAACGCCGGATTCGCCGCCACCGCCGAACCCACCGTGCTGAAGTTGGTCACGATCGAGTTTAATCCGCTCAACCCGAAGACATCGGCGGCATTGCCGGTTATGCCGTTGCCAAGTCCTTTGCCGTAGGCGCCTTCGACGCCAAGATCCAGCGAATTGTTATGTGACACCTCCAGAAAGACAACCTTGATGAGCACCTGCGGTTTCGGGCGGTCAAGCTGGGCGATGACATTTTTGATCTGTTCACTGGTCGGCTGATCGGAAATGACGATGATGTTCTTGGTGTCCGGGTCCACGTAGATGGTCGCGTTGCCGACATTGCCATTATTGTTGTACTCGTTGGCGGTGGTGTTATTGGCGCTGTTGCGGTTCAAATTATTGAAGCCACCGAAGCCGCCAAAACCACCAAAACCACCAAAACCGCCGCCGCCGCCGCCGGTGGTGCGTTGTTGCGCAGGGAGGGTCAGCGCGGCGCAGAAAAGAAAAGCCACAACGCCGCCAAGTTGTTTCCAATGTTTGTTTGTTTTCATAATCATTTTCCGGTTGAAAGGGTTTGGGAGGTTAAGGGAGCCGGCCCGAGCCCAGACCATTGCCGCTGCCCATACTGCTGCCACTACTGCTTCCGAGTGACGACGTCGTGTTTCCCGCGGAGGTTGCGCCAGCGTTCTCGCGGGTTTGGAGCGCGCCTTGTTGCGAGCTGGTGGTCGAGCGGGTGTTGCTGTTGCCAAAGGTGTTCTGCAACACCTGCACCACCTGGTTCGGGTCGCCGTGGTCCAGATGATAGACATAAACGTTCTGGTCCCGCGGCGAAGTAACGTCCAGGTCATGCATCATCCCCGCAATCTGGTCCATCAAATCCTTCGGCGCGCTCACAATCACCGCCTGGATGCGGGCATCGGCCACGGCGGTCACCTGCGTCGCCTTCTTCATGCGGTCGCTCGAGCTGTTATTGTTGCCGGCGTTCGCGGCCATCATGCGCGCAAAAAAACCGCCCGGCCCGCCGCCACCGCCACCGCCGAAGCGGATCGGCATCTGGGCATTATTGCCTGAACTGCTGCTGGGAAAGATGTTGCCCAACTCGGTGGCCACATCATTGGGATTGGCGTAATGCAAGCGGAACACACGGATTTCCGTCTCCGCCTCGGCACTGCCGTCCACCGCCTCAATGATCTCGACCAGATGCTTGATATTGGACTGGGTATCGGTGACGACTATGGAGTTACCGGCTTCATTGGCAACAATCGTCGCCTGCGGCGAGACGAATGACGCCAAATCCGAGGACAGTTGCCGCGCTTCCACGAACCGGATGGGGATGATTTGCGTGACAATCTCGTCGTTGTCGGGAATGGCATCCGGGTCGTTGCCGGTTTTTACCGGGATATTACGCGTTTTGGCGTCATTCTTGTCCAAAATCGTCAGTTTCCGTCCGTCCCGGATCGCGGCGTAGCCGTTTTTGTTCAGGACGGAGTTCAACAAATCCACCGCCTCGTCCCTAGTCACGGGCTGGTCGCTCCACAGGTCGACACTGCCGTGGACTTGCGTGTCGAGCACGATGATGAAGCCGGCGGCATCGCTAAGGTAATCCAGCACGGAATCGAGCGGCGCACCACGGAAATTCAACCGCAAACCATTGGTGTTGGCGGTACTGGCTGCCGGCATGGCGATAGCGTCGGACGCGGGAACGGAAGTTGGCGTCGGCGCTGCGGCCGTGGCCGCGGGCGGAGTTGCAGCCGGCGGCGGCGCGCCGCTTGACTGTGCGTCGGTCCTGAAGGTTCCGGCGGTCAAAACCGCCGCCAAGAGAAATGTCATGATGGTTTTCATTGTCCTTGTCCTGATCCTAATTGTTGTTGTTCCTGCGCGCGTTGCCGCATCAAGCGAGTCAATGCGTCGTTGGCGCCGCCGGGAGGAAGCGCGGCGTCCGGCGCATTTACATCCGTTCCCGTATCCGCCGCGCCATCGGGAGGCGGCGGGTTGGAGCCGTCCGGTTGCACAATGTCAGTCGTGACCGCGGAACCGGTTGGAAAACTGCCATAACGCACGTGGCCGGAAGAACGGCGCCGCGAACCGGAGGCAGACGAACTGCCCGTGCTGGCATAGGATGCCGTTTCGGTTGAAACCACCCAATGGCCGTTGTCGTCACGGCGCATTTGCGTGCCCAACGGCAGAACCGTTTCGTTGGTGCCGGACACCAGGGTAACGGACTTCGGAGTGATGGCGATGACTTTGAAATCGGCAATGCTGCCCTCGAGTTCCAGCACCTTGCGGAAGTCCGGACTGGTGCCGTCGAAAAACGCGAAGTTACCCTTGGCATAGCTCATCGTGCCCACAAAGGAAAAGGAATCCACGACGCGCGCCGCGGAACTGGAGGAGCGCCGGTGCGGCACGCGGCTGGGATCAAAAATGTTCCGCTGCCGGATGATCTGAAACGACGCAAAATCAAGCCCGTTGGTGGACTGCACCGCCGCGGGAAGCACGGCGGCCAGCAGCAAGGCAACAACCGCGGCCGCCGGGACAGCAGGTTTCAATTGCGATATTTTCAAATTCATTTTATTTCCGGCCTGAGGGCCAGCCCATTAATTTGCAGGCCGAGCGTAAATTGCTGGCCCGTCTCGTCGCGGGCGCTGACGTTCACCGATTCAAGCTCCAGCGCCATTGGCCCCTGCTCGACGTCGTAGAGGAACCGGGTCAGGGAACCGAGATCGCCGGCCGCCTCCACGCGCAAGTCCACGGTCACGTAATTCGTGGCGTCGTCGTTCCATTGCGGCGTGATGCCGGTGATAGAGGCATTACTGTCCTGCGACCAGTTATCAAACGCCCTGAGCACCTGCTGTTCCGCCAGCGACGTATCGGCGGACAACGTGTTGGTACGCATCTGGTCCCAGCGGCTGCGGAGGGAGCGCTCGCGCTGGAGCAGCATTCTCCCGTCGCTCACCTGCTTGCGCAGCTCGGAGATTTTTTGTGACCGCGCCGACCACCAGGTTGCCAGCGGCTCGTAAAGCAGCCGTTCGCCGACGAACAGCGCCGCGACCGCAATGGTCAGCACGACCAGGAATTGCTGGCGGGTTTTAATTTTCATTGTTCCCTCCGTTGCGGTAGTGGACATCGAATGAGAATTGCATGGGTGATTTGCCACGAGTTTGCTGCAACTTGACGCCGGTCACACCGTCAGCCGTGCGTAATTGGTTCAGCGTCAGCAACAGGGCGCCATAATCCTGCGCAACGCCGGTGCAGGTCACCGTGTTGCCGCTGCGGATTTCCACCGTCCTCGCCGTGACCGAACCGTCCTCAGGGAACGCCATGGTCAACTGGCGCAAAATCGTCAGGCTGTGGAAGGAATCGTCGAACCACGGACGGTACTGCCGGATTTCTTGCTGCAAACCGTCCAATTGCTGCACCCTGGCCGACATCGCCGACCACTGCGAACGCAGCAGGATGAGTTGGATCTCCTGGAATAAAAACAATCCGCCGACCAACACCAGCACACCGGCGGCCACCGCCCCGGCGGAGCGCAACCGGCCGGAAGCATAGCGGGTGACGAGCTGTTCGAGCGCAGAGGGTTTCGGCGGCAAAAATTCAAAAACCGGCGTTTCACCCATCAACCACCACGCCGCCAGGCTGAAGGCCGGAGAAACGGAGGCTTCCAATGGAAGCTGGGCGGCAAATTCGTTCGGCGCATAGGCGGAAACGATTTCGACCTTCAAGCCCATCGGCTCGAAACGCAGTTCCATTTCGTCGGCGAGTTGCTGTGCCAGTTCGCGTGGACCGAAAATACGGATGCGTTTTACGGCGTCGCGCAGTTCCGCCGGCAATTGTCCCAGTGTAATACGCGCCTCGCGCGCCACGAGATCCGCATGCAACCCGCGCCGGCCGGCCTCGTCTTCGATAGCGCCTTCCAGCGCGCGCAAAGCCGCCACCCCGCCGCGAGTGATTTGCAATCCCACCTGGCTCTCACCGATAGCCAGTGCCAGCACGCCACCGGACGTTGCCCCGTCGGGTGGTTGCAAGGCCGTCAGGCCGAGTGAAAAGCTGACCGGCTTCAATTTCGCCGCCGCCAAAACCTGTTCCAGCGCCGTCAGTTGGGCATTGGGAATACCTGCCAGGGTCACGAGCTGTTTGCCAGCAGGGAGCGGACAACGTGAATTTCCCAGCCGCAGCGTTGCCACATCGCTCGGAAACCCGCGTTCCGCTTCGAGTTGCAGCAGACTGGCGGCGTCCTCCTCCGGCAACGGCGGCAATTCGGTGCGCGCCGTCAACGCCCACTTGAGCGGCACCCCCACCACGCAGTAGCGTTCGCGCACGCCGGCGGCGTCAAGGTGATTGCGAATCTCGCGACCGACGAGTTCCGGCGCCGCCGTCAGCGGATCGAGCGAAAGCGCGATTGAAAAAGTCTGGCGGAGTTGCAACGAGCCGTTGGTCCGGCGAATCACCACGCCTTCGAGACGGCTGCCGTCCAGGGTCAGTCCAAGTACGCTCGTCAGCCATTTGCGTTTTCCAAAATTAATTTTCAGGACATTGTTCATGGCGTTGCAGTTGCGACAAAGGTTTCACGGGCTTTTTCACCCAGCGCCCAGCCGAGCCGGCTGAGGTCCTGGCGGTAAATGATTATGGGCGTGCCGTTGCTCGTGTCGAAAATGAACTTCACGCGCCGGTAGCCGCGGCCAAAAGGGCCAACGGCGGCAATGTCGGCGGTAAACTGGTAACTTTGCGTGGTGACGTAGTCGCCCCGGGCCAGCGCCTGGACGGCGGAGCTGGTATTGCCCAGCGCGTCCACCAGCCACGCAACCGAACCGAGGTTGTTTGGGTTTTGCTGGCGGTAGGTAATGAGCGATTGCGCCGTGCCCGACGCGGTGTTCTCATCCAGACCGGCTCCCGCCAGCAACGCGGTCAGCACGTCAAGGTTGGCGGTGTCGATATTGACGCGCCCGCGAATGTAAGCGTTGGTGCTCGTGGTCACGTCATCGGAAATTTTGGCAAAATCGCCAGAACTCATGCCGAACGTTTCGCACCGGATACAAAAAGCCAGCAACCCTGCGTACCCCGTCCGAGGTCTTTGCGAAACCAGTTGCCCAGCCAGATAACTCGCGTTACCAACGCCGGCGTCTTCAAAAAGCGTTTGCAGATCCTGCCGGCGCGCCGTGTTCACGTTGGTCAGCATGGTGCCGTCGGCGTGAAAATTGGGTTCGCGGGTATAAACCGTGGTGTATTCCAGCAGGCCGTAATTCATTTCAGCGCCGCCGGTCGAATTCGTTTCGTTCACGTCGAGTATGCCGTTGCCGTTCAGGTCGTCGCCGGTGAGCAAATCCATGGTTGCGCCATACACCAGCCTGAGCTCATCCACCGTTTCAAACGGCGCTTCCTTCTCCTGGTAGCCCAGTTGCGCGTAGTCCAGTGAATAAGTGCCGGAGCTATTGGTGTTGCGCCAGTCCACAATGGCCTGGGCAAAATCGGTTGTCATTTTGGGCAGATAGGAAAGGACATTGGTGTTGACGGTGTTTAAATTCAGTTTGGAACCTTCGTCAATCAGGCCAAAATGCGGTTCCGTGGAAGGCGTGCGGGATGGATCACGGCCAATGAGCCAGAACCGTGCGTCGCCGACGGGCACGGCGGCGCTGGCATATAAGTTGGTGGCCGGCACCGCGCCGTTGGTGGCGTAGAGGGCCAGCACCGTGCTGACGTAACGCGCGGCGCCTTCAATGGCCTGATCCGTGGCCAGACCGGAGGCGCGGTTGTCCGACGCGCGGAGTTCATACGTCATAGAATTGGCAAAATAGAGCGCGATGCTGACCAGACCGATGCACACCCAAAGGACGATGATGAGGACGGAACCGTTTTGGGAACATGCAACATTCAACATTGAACGCTCAATATCCAGGGCACGCCCGCGCCGCACCGGCTGGGACGTTCGGTCCCGCTCTGCGGGATTGAATGTTGGATGTTGAATGTTCATCAGCTCTACCCGGCAATTTATAAAACGGCATTCGTGCGCGACTGGGAATCCACCGGCACCAGCATTTCGATGGGTTGCGTCGTGGCGGGGTTGTTCCCGGCCGGTTGAATCCGCACGCGGACGGCGAGCGGCAGATTGGTATTCACCGAGGTGATGCCGGTGGTGTCCCAGGTGTCAGACCATTGCGAACCGTCGAAACAGGAAAATTCGATGCTTTGCACACCACCCAGCATCCATTGGTCGTCCACGTCCGGCATGGTGACGGCCATGATGTTCCGGGTGACGCTGCGATATAAATCCTTGCCTGCGGCGCTGTGGTCGGTCGAGTCTCTCAATTCGTAGGTGACTTTCTGGATGTCGCCCCAGGGCGCGTTGTCGCGCAAGGCGCCCGTGGCAGTAAACATTTCAATGGCGACGGGCTGGCTGATGCCCGGACTGGTGAGGGTTCCCACCCGGAAATCGCCGGACAAGACCTTGGTGGTGCCATTGGTGGGCGTCACCGCACACTCCAAATCGCGGCGCATCACCGACAACGCCTGATCCACCGGGGTCGCCCCGTCCACCGCCGCCTGCGTTTCCTCCCGCAGATGCAAGGCAGCGAAAAAGACGCCGCCCACCACGGCCAGCACCAGCGCCGCGACGCCCACCGCCAGAATCATTTCGACCAGCGTGAACGCACGGAAGAAAAGTCGAGGGTCGAGCGACGAGGGTCGGGAGCAAAAAACTACCCACGCATCGCGAGTCGGCCCTCGACTCTCGACTCTCGACTCTCGACCTGATTGGCAATTAAGTTTCATTGGCTCAAACCGGTTGTGCCTGGCACCTGCCCATTTGCCAGTGTGCTCATCACGACTGAATAGTCATGGCCCTGCGCCGAAAAGGTCACTTCGGCGGACAGCAAACGCATCGCCGCCGTTGTATCCACGGGCCAGTTCTGGTTGTTCAGCGTCCAATGGAATTCCTCAGCCCCTTCAGTGACGGTTCCATTTTGCGAGCCCACGCTCCAGTTGGTCGTCACGATGCTTTCATTCAAAATCCGGTCGCCGATGCGCGCCGCGGCGCCTTTGCGCGCGGCGACTTCGCCGGCGAGGCTGGCCACGTGCAGCGCCTCGACCACCGCCGGAATGACAATGGCCAGAAACAGCATCGCCGCCAGCACCTCCGCCAGCGTGAAGGCGGATGTGTGACGGGAAATGCCTGCCTGCGCTGGGCTTCTTTTCGCGTCACTCGCCACTCGCCACTGGTCACTTTTCTGTGTTCTGAACTTCATAACCATTATGGTCGCGTGATTCGATCAGCCAGAGCGCATGGCCCCTGGCATCCATGAGGCGCAACGTTTGCGGACTGTTTTCATCCACCGTGCCGTCCGGCAGGAAACGGATGGCCGGCAACCCGCCAAGTTTGGTCGTGCCCGCCGAACCGGTGTTGACAACCGCGATTTGCAAACTGGCATCCAACACCAGGTTTTCGGCTCTCGGATCGCCGCTCCGCCCGGTCGTCTCTGCCTGGAGCCCGTAGGCGCCCTGTTTTTCGTCCACCCACAGCACCATCGGCAGTCCTTCCGAAACCGCGCGGCTCTGGCCGGCGTGAATCAGCGCCATTAACCGCCGCGCCTCGGAATCCAGCGCCTGCCCGCGGATGAAATTCGACATCGCCGGCGCCGCCATTGACGTGATGATCACCAGCAACGCCAGAACGAGAATCAGCTCGATCAGCGTGAAGGCGGAGGCGTGACACGTGACACGTGACACGTGACAGGATTGCGACTCGCGCATCGAACCGCTTCTCCTGACACCTGTCACCTGCCACCTGTCACTGGTTGTTCGCAGTTTCATTTTGTCCAGTTGCCAATGTCATCGTCGGTTCCGGCCTTGCCATCCGGTCCGACGGAGGAAAGGTCAAAACCATTGGGGTTATGCCGGCCGGGAAAAGCATAGACGTAGGGATTACCCCAGGGATCCACCGGCAGGTTGTCCAGATACGGCCCGTGCCAGTTTTTGGCGTTACTGGGCGGTTGGATCAGATCCTGCAGGCTTTTGGGATAAAAACCGTTGTCCACCTCGTACGCGTCGAGTGCGGTCTTGATGGAGGAGAGGTCGGCGTGCGCCGCCGCCTGGCGCGCCTGCTCGCTGCGGCCCACCATCTTGGGAATGACCAACGCCGCGAGGATGCCGATGATGGTGATGACCAGCAGCATTTCGACTAGTGTAAACGCGCGGCGACAATTTCGGATTTCGGATTTTGGGTTTTGGAGTTGAATTTTCATGGTTCGTTGGTGATAAAATTTCACTTGATGTACTCCTGAAGCGAGAACACCGGCAGCAACATGCCGATGAAGATGATGCCGATGAACCCGGCAATCAAAAACAGCATCAGCGGTTCGGCAAATGCCACCGCCGTCTTCAAGTGGCGGTCCAGGTCCACTTCGGTGACGCTGGCAATGCGGACGAGTTCGGAGTCGAGCTTGCCGCTTTCCTCAGCCACGGAAATCATTTCCAGAATGGAGCCGGCGAACAGATCCTTGCATTCCGCGAGGCTTTGACCGAGCCGGCCGCCCTGCTGAACGCGCTGAATGGATTCCGAAACGGCGTCCACGAGGGTCTGGTTGCCGATGGATTTGCGCGCGACATTCAAGCCTTGCACCAGCGGTACACCGGCGCCGAGCAGGGTTCCGAGCATCCGGCAGAAGCGTGCCATGGCAAATTGCGCCACCAGCGGACCGACCAGCGGGGAGCGCAACACCAGCCGTTCCCAGACACGACGGCCTTTTTCAGAGGCAAACCAGGTGCGGACCAGAAACACCAAGCCGAACAAGCCCAACGCGATGAACAAACCGTAGGAGCGCACGGCATGGCTGACGCCGATGATCAGCTGGGTGATCAACGGTAACGCTCCGTGAACACTGGCGAAGACCTTTTGGAATTTCGGAATGAAAAACACCAGCAACACCGTCAAAACCACCAGGGCAAGACAAAGCAGGATGCAAGGATAAATCATCGCGGTCAGCACCTTCGATTTCAGTTCCTTTTCGCGCGCCTGGAAATCGGCGATTTGCGCCAGCACCACGTCGAGAAATCCGCCTGCTTCACCGGCCTCCACCATTGCGACATAAACTCGGGGGAAAACGTCCGGCGATTTCGCCATCGCATTGGCCAGTGACATGCCGTCCACGACCAGGTCATGGATTTCCTTCCATTTGGCCGCCACAAAAGGCGCCGAGGCTTCCTTGTAAAGGATCACCAGCGCACGGCTCAACGGCACGCCGGCGGCAAGCAGGCTGGACAACAGGCGCGTGAAATTTTCCAGTGCCTTCGCGGAGACTTTCCGCGATTGGACCTTAAACGAAATTTTGCCGAGGTTTTCCAAACCCGCCGGCAAGCCGGAACCGCTTTTTGCGACCGCGACCGCCTTCTCAACAAGATTCACCGGGCGCAGCCCCTGCGTTTCCATCTGGCGCAACGCATCGGGCCGGCCCGCGGCGTCCAGCACGCCCTCGGCCATTTTGCCGTCCGCTTGCAACGCTCTGTAGGAAAACGTGGGCATGGTTCAATTCACGTTGATGCGGCAACCGCTTGAATCTCCGCTGATTTGACCCTGGCCGACCGCTCCACCTCCTTGGCGGTGGTCACACTTAAAACTTCTTCCACCGTCGTGATGCCCTGGCGGACGAGGCGCCAGCCGTCTTCGGCCAGCATCTTCATGCCTGCGCGGCGGGCGACCTCGCGAATCTGGTCGGTCGAGGCGTTTTTCAAAACGAGCTGCCGGATTTCGCTGTCGCTGTCCATCCACTCAAAAATGGCGTGCCGGCCAAAAAATCCGGTGTTACGGCATTCCCGGCAGCCGGTGGAACGGTAAATGGTGGTGCTCGCCGGGATGCCGAGCTTTTCCTTGAGCGCCGAGGCGGTGGGTGAATCGTCCGCCTGCTTGCAATGCGGGCAAAGCACACGCACGAGACGCTGTGCCAGCACGGCTTCGAGCGATGACGAAACCAGGTACGGTTCGACGCCCATATCCACGAGGCGGGTGACGGCGCCGGGCGCGTCGTTCGTGTGCAACGTGGAAAAAACCAGGTGACCGGTGAGCGAGGCCTGCACGGCGATCTCCGCCGTTTCCTTGTCGCGAATTTCACCGACGAGAATCACATCCGGGTCATGGCGCAAGATGGAACGCAAACCGCGGGCGAACGTCATCCCGGATTTTTCGTTGACCTGGATCTGGTTGACACCTTTGAGCTGGTATTCCACCGGGTCTTCAATCGTGATGATTTTACGGACGGAATCGTTGATTTCGTTGAGCGCGGTATAAAGGGTGGAAGTTTTGCCGCTGCCGGTCGGGCCGGTGACCAGAATAATACCATGGGGCAATTCGAGGACGCGGCGGAAACATTCCAGCTCGCGTTTGTCCATATCCAGTTCCTTCAAACCGCGCAACGTGGCGTTTTGCCGGAGCAAACGCATGACGACCGCTTCACCGTGAAGCATGGGGATGATGGAAACGCGGATGTCCACCTCGGCGTCATCAATGCGCACCTTGATGCGGCCGTCCTGCGGCAGGCGCTTTTCGGCAATGTTGAGGTGGCTCAGAATTTTGATGCGGGAAACGATGGCCGGCTGGAAGCGCTTGAGTTGTGCGGGCACGGAAATGTCCTGCAACACGCCGTCAATGCGGTAGCGGATGCGGAATTCATCCTCAAATGGTTCCAAGTGAATGTCCGACGCGCGCAGTTCGATGGCGTCCTTCAATACCTGGTTCACGAACCGAATAATGGACGCCTCGTCTTCCTCGGCGCCGCCGAGGTCGGTGTCCTCGGCGTTTTCGTCAACGACTTCCAGGGCCTTTTCCTCTTCGAGTGTACCGATGGTGTCGGCGCCGACGCCGAGGCGTTTTTTGATCTCTCGCTGGATGGCCTCGCTGGAAGCCAGAATTGGTTTGAGATTCAGACCAGTCAGGGTTTTCAGCGCATCCAGTCCTTGCGTCGCGAAGAGGCGGCTGGTGGCGACTTCCACCGTGCCGTTGAGGCGCTTGAGTGGCAGCAATTCCTCCTTCAGCAGGATGCGGGCGGGAAAAAGCGACAGAAGCTGGCGGTCCGGTTCAACGTCGTCGAGCGTGGTGTAATCCACCCCGTATTCGTTCGCCAGCCAGCGGAGAACGTCTTCCTCCCGTTCCATCGCCGGCCGGGTCTTGGCCAAAACCGCCGCTTCAATGGCCGACAACTGCTTGGCGGCGACCATGCGCTCGAGCAGTTCCTTAAAAGGTGCGACTGGATTGGCGGTTTCGTTCATTTTTTTGTAGCGGCGGTTTATGACCGCCGCTGTTCTCAAATTTCAGGTGCGGCGCTCACAGAGCGCCGCTACCAATTCCAGTTAATTGAGCAATCCCAGCAAGGTAGACTGCGCCTCCTGTTTTACCGTCAGCACCTGGCGAAGTTGCGCCTGGGCATCAGCCAGCTTGGCCTCCTTGGCCTTCTGCGAGGCTTCGTACCTGGCCAGCGCGGCTTTGATTTGCGCCGTTGGTGAGTTGTCATCAATCGTTTTTTGCAGGGCCTCGGCCTCCGGGCTGGGCTGGCCGCCAAAGAAACCACCCCGCCGTCTGCCGCCATTGGCGTTGTCGCCGTTGCCGCCGTTGCCGCCGTTGCCGCCACGGTTGCGGGACATCAGGCGCCCCATGCCGGCCCCAAAACCGACATCCCGGCGCGCGTCCATCACTTTTTGGATAAGCGGCTGGACAGCGTTCCAGTCAGTGTCGTTGGTAAAACCAAGCTGATCCCGAATTCCATCCATCATGCGTTGCTGGAACTGGGCCGGGTCGAAGTTGCCTCGACCAAACCCGCCCTGCCCGCCTCCGCCTCCGCCGTTGTCGTTTTGGGCCAGGAGACTGCCAGTGCTCAGGCACAAGGCAGCAGCGGCACCCCAGATTGCTAACGTTTGATTCAATTTCATCATAATGCGCTCAGGTTGTAAGTGTGGTTTAATTTTTGCCGTTTGCCGGGGAACAGAATTTCCAGGCACACGGCTACGACTTGTTGCTAGGCAGGGAATGTGCCAACGGATAAATCCCAACAAAAACGAAGAAACGGGCTGACGCGCCGCGCAAATGTTTCCCAGGCGAGTTTGCGTCGCGCAGAATTTGCGCACCTGGCCAGCCAAACTCCCATTTACATTTTGACTAACTGACTTCAGCCGTTGTAGGTTGGAACGCTGTTGGTAAATGTGCGACTTGACGTGTGGCCACATTAAACTTTGCAACCCTGTGTGATTTAGAAGGCAGGCAACGATGAAAACAAATTCCAATGGGAAAACCGCTCAATCACGAGGCCGCCTCCTTGCCCGGCCGGCACAACTGGTGCTGGCGCTGGCAATTCTGGCCGCCGTCGCCGGTTGCCAAACCGAGTCCTCCCCGTTCGTAGCGGCAACCCCCACCGTCACCAATTCCATCCGGCCGGTCATCCCCGAGGCGGTAATCGCCAATTCCTCCACGACCACGAACCACCCGGCGTCATTCACTTTGCGGGAAGGTGACATCCTGAAAATCAGCTTTCCGGGATCTCCCAATTTGAACAACGTCCAACTGATTCGACCGGATGGAAAAATTAACCTGACCCTGGTCGGGGAAGTGCAGGCCGCGGGCATGACGCCGGCCGATCTGCAGAAAAAGTTGATGGATTTATACGCCCCACAACTGACGACGAAGGAAGTCACGGTGGAAGTCCAAAGCTTTGCCTTCCCGGTTTACGTGACCGGGGCAGTGCTCCGCCCGGGGAAAATTTCATCGGATCATCCCATCACCGCGCTGGAAGCCATCATGGAAGCGGGCGGGCCTGACTACACCAAGGCTAATTTGAAAAACGTGAAGGTCATCCGGCAGGAAGGAGGCGGGACGAAGAACTACATCCTGGATTTGAAGCGGGTGATGGAAGGCAAGGCCACTGAACCGTTTTACCTGAAGCCGACCGACATCATTTACGTGCCGGAAAAATTCTCGTGGTTTTAACCTTGCCGGAAAACGATTTTCAATAAGCGAAGCCGATTTCAAATCCGACCTGGTGGCTGGTAAAGCCAAAGCCGGGGGAGGAAGAGGAATCACTGTTGATCTGATAGAAGACGGCAACCGTACCGCGTTTGAGAAAAGCGGTGCTGAGACGGGTGTTAAGGTAATAATAATCGTCCGTGCGATTGGACGGCAGTCCGTTGACCGAACTTACGTATTTGACGTTCTGGTAGCCGCCGCCCAAGTCCAGAAACAGCCTGCCTAACAACCGTTGATTCACATCACCGTTGACACCGATGCTTTTGGTTACCTCACCCTGCAACTCGGACACGGCGACCGTCCGTTCGGCATTCAGCGAAATTTTGGTTTGCTCAAATGGCTGGTATTGGATGCCGCCGCCAAAAACCGGGTTAAGTGCGTCACTGGTACTGCTGTTCAGAAATTGCCGGTCTTCCAGTCCGCCATTCAACTGGAAGCTGATTTTGTCCGTTGCCCGCCATTGGACCCGCCCCTGATACTGTTCGAAAAGCATGTTGGGGCCTGTCTCCATATCATCGTACCCCAGTCCCACGCCGAGGGCCACATTGAACCTGGCCCAAAATTGATAATTCAACCAATCCAACGTTGACCATTCGCGATAACTTTGAATTTGAGGCTGGTCGGCGAAAGAAAAATTCTGATTGATGGCCAGATCCAGCGACATTTGGCTGTTGATAGTATAGGTGCCATTGAGAGCGGTGACATAATTTTCCAGATGAGTCTGAGTCGCCGTTTCGACCTGGGGCTCGGCGGATTTCGAATAACTTTGTGCCAGCCCAAGGACCCAGCTGCCAAAGGACGTGCCACCGGTCAGTTTGACATTCTGGTTGAAGGTATTTTGAAAACTGCGGCTGGAATAAACCATCCAGGCGGGGGTGTAATCCAAAATCCAATAGTCACCGATATCCAGCCGAACGCCCGGAGAAATTTGCTGAATCACGGTGTTCACGGGCTGGCCTGGTGCGGTCAGGATTCCCCGTGCGTAAATGAAGCTGTAGTCGGGATGCGGCCGCAACGTCAGGAATTTATAGCGGAACGGCTGTGCCAATTGTTCCCCGGGAGCTCCGCCGGCAGGATTAAACACATCCATTTCCGTGTTGGCAAAGGGCTGCAGGGCGGGCGGCGTTTCGGTCGTGGCGGGTGGAGACGCTATCACCGCCTGTGCCTGTGACCGGCGGCTCAACATCAATAATCCAAACAACAGGGTTTGCCCCCATAACTGAATGTTCCCCTGGGAACGGGCAAACCTCCTCTTCGTTTTAGTTTTCAGCTTCATATAGATTGGGTCGTGTCACTTAAGGTTTCAGCGGGAAATCAAGGAGGCGCTTCGCGGCGCACTGCCATTCACGCGCAAGGTGGCCACATTCCAACTGCGGAGTGAGTCTTCGAGCGCTTCCTCGACCGGGCGTATTTTCACCCCCGCGACGAGTAATTTGGAAACGTCAAGGATACAATTGGAGCGCAACGCCTTGGCGCCGTGACTGTAAAATTCCTCCTCGTCCTTCCAGAATTCAAAGCGCCGATTGGGCTTCAAAATCCGTCCAATCATTTCCACGACTCGTCGCGTCGAAACCACGCCGGGATTGGTCATGTTGTAAACCCCAAACGGCGCCTGTCGTTCCCAGAGGTCCAGACAAGCCCGGACAAAATCGTCAAGATGAGAAAGCGAATTCACGCCATCAAAAACCTTGGAGTAGTTCTGGATTCGCCAAAGGAAATTTCGGGGTTCACTCCGCTCGTTGAAGGGCATTCCCGGACGCCAGAGATAGACATCGCCCACTCCGCGAATGGCTTCTTCCGCCAGGGTCTTGGTTCCGCTATAAAAGTTACAGGGTGCATTGCGGAACGAGAAATTGGGCTCGTCCCATTCGGTGTAGCCAAAGATTTTTTCAGGACTGGCGGCAAACAATTGCCGCAATTCCGCCCCTTCCACCATCCGCGTCCCTTTTTCATCAATGAACTTGGCGCCGTGAAAAATGCATCCCGATGAAATATGGCCCCAGGGCGTACTCGTCATTGAGCAGGCGCGGGAGATAGTCTGGGGGAGCAACGTGTTCGCGAAAAGGGTTTCCTCGCGGGCAGTCTCGCAGGCGTCCACATTAGGCCGGCCCGGATAGCCCGCGGCGTTGATGATAAATTCCGGCTTCAGTTTCCGGATGTAATCAAACAGGAGTTCAAAACTCGTGTAATCCATCGCCCGGCGGGTAAGCGGAATGAAACTGTACCTCCGGCGACGCAACTCCGTTGCAAAAGCCTGCCCCATGTAGCCACTTGCTCCGAGCAGCAAAATCATGGCGAATTGATTATTGGTCCGTTGAAGTTCAGGCTTTCCACACCTGATGCGGTTTTGTTCTCAGACCGGCCATGGCGTTTCGCGTGTCCACAATGCATGAAACCCAGTCGGCCAGTTCCTGATAATTCACCGCCTGATGGTTGGTGGCGATGATGACCGCGTCGAATCCCTGCAAAGTTTCACGGTTCCAACTTACCGAGCAGGTACCCGCCCAATGAGAATGTTCCCGGGTCATACGAATCACCGGCACATACGGGTCAAAGTACGCGACCTCCGCTCCGCGCGCCTTGAGGAGATCCATCAGGATGTAGCTTGGCGATTCGCGGTCGTCATCCACATTCGGCTTATAGGCCAGGCCCAACACCAGCACGCGGCTGCCATTCATCGGCTTGCGCAAAGCGTTGAGCGCCTCGGCGGTTCGGTTCACGACGTATTGCGGCATCGCCGTGTTGACTTCGCCGGCCAGTTCGATGAAACGCGTGTGCTGGCCGTATTCGCGCGCCTTCCACGTCAGATAAAACGGATCAATCGGAATGCAATGTCCACCCAAACCCGGCCCCGGCGAAAATGCCATGAAACCGAAAGGCTTTGTCCTGGCGGCCTGGATGACTTCCCAAATGTCAATATCCATCGCTCCATAAACGAGTTTCAGCTCGTTGACCAGGGCGATGTTCACACTGCGGAAAATGTTTTCGAGCAGTTTGGTGGCTTCAGCGGCGCGGCAGGAGGAAACCGGCACCAGGGTTTTAATGGCGCGACCGTAGAGCGCCTTCGTACGCTCCAGACAAGCCGGCGTGTAACCGCCTATCACCTTTGGAATAGCTTCCACTTTGCTCTGGGCATTTCCCGGGTCTTCCCGTTCTGGCGAAAACGCCAGATGAAAATCCACGCCCGCTTTCAAGCTCGAACCGGCCTCCAGCACTTCCCGCAGGTCCTCGTCGGTTGTGCCGGGATACGTCGTGGATTCCAACACCACCAAAGTCCCCTTCGCCAGGTGTGGTGCGATGGCCTTGCCGGTTTCGGTGATGAATGAAATATCCGGTTCACGGTTCTTGTTCAGGGGCGTCGGCACGCAAATAATCACCGCCTCGGCTTCCTGGACCCGGCTGAAATCGGTGGAGGCGACCAAGGCGCCGCTATCCACCGCCGCCGCGATGGTATCAGCCGGAATGTGTTTGATGTAACTGCGCCCGCCGTTGAGCGCCTCCACTTTGGCTGGATCGATATCCAGACCCAGGACCGTGACGCCCGAACGCGCAAATTGAAGCGACAGGGGAAGACCAACGTAACCCAGGCCAACGATTGCTATTTTCATGATGATTATGCTCCGACTACAATTTGAATGAGGGTTGAAAAAATCAGGAACAAAGTGGGCGTACCGCTCAAAAAGTATCGTAAACGTTCCGAAAATCGCCGGGTCAGGAGCTTCTTAATTCACGCCACCGGGCTTCAGTTCAACTGATTCAAAATACGTTCAACGATTTTTCCGCCGATGGCCAGCGACGCGGTGGCGGCCGGAGAGGGCGCGTTAACCACATGTAGAATGCCGCGTTGTTCTTCAAATTGAAAATCGCCAACCAATTTCCCGTCCCGCGTCATGGCCTGGGCCCGGACACCCGAACCACCGGCCTCAAGGTCGTCCTCGCAGATGGCCGGCACAAGTTTTTGGAGAGAACGACAAAATTCGCGCCGGGAAAGTGAACGATGGATTTCATAACCGCACAAACTCGGATACGCCGCCAGGAACTTCCACAGGCCGGGAAAGCAAAGAGACTCAGCCAGATCGCGCGCGTTGATATTTGACCATCGATAACCTTCGCGCGCGAACGCCAGCACCGCGTTGGGACCGGCTTCAATACCGCCATGAATCAGCCGTGTGAAATGAACTCCAAGAAATGGGAATTTGGGATCCGGCACAGGATAAATCAAATTTCGGACCAAATGTTGCCGCTCTTTCTTGATGTGATAATACTCGCCGCGAAATGGAATAATCTTGACCGTCGGTTTTTGTCCTGTCGCGCGCACCAGCCGGTCGGAATAAAGCCCACCGCAGGTCACGACGAACTGCGAGGAAAACTCTCCGGCGGAGGTTTCGGCAATCCAGCGTCCTGAATCGGAGAACAATTTGAGCAACCGGGTGTTCAGACAAATTCGTCCGCCCCGTTTGCGAATGAGTTCGCCCAATTTATCGCAAACGCCCGGATAATCCACGATGCCTTCCTGAGGCACATAAATCGCGGCGATGCCCGCGGCGTGCGGCTCGATTTCCCTGATTTGTTCCGGTTTCAATTTCCGCAAGCCGAGCAAGCCATTGGCATTGCCGCGTTGCCAAAGATTTTCCAGCCGGGGCAATTCGGCCTCGTCTGTAGCGACCACAATTTTTCCGCATTGTTCGTGAGCAATGCCGTGTTCACGACAAAAGGCAACCATTTGTTGGAGGCCATTAACACTGAGTTTGGCCTTCTCCGAACCGGGTTCGTAGTAAAGGCCGGAGTGGAGCACGCCACTGTTGTTTCCGGTTTGATGAGCGGCCAGCTTTGATTCTTTCTCCATCAGCAAAATCCGTGTTTTCGGTCGCGCTTCCAAAAACCGGAACGCCGTGGCCAGCCCCACTATGCCTCCCCCTACAATAATCAAGTCGTAATCCATTGTGCGTTCCTCGGACTTGTCCCGATCTGCAGTTTAGTTCTTATTTGATTGGAATTCGATACGACCTGCCCGCCCTGCGCCGCAACCAGGTCCAGCCATTCATTCAATGGTATGGCGAGAGCCATCTCACATTCGATGCGCCTGGAATTGAAACGTTTTCTCTAAGGATTATTGATTAGCAGCCTGAAGAACCGTTGAGGTGAAACCCCAAGGTTGTTGGTCACTATGATGGAATTGCCCGTGCCGGGAATGGACCCAGGAATAAGAGTCCATGTCGGCGCAGCAAGATTATCTTTGTACTCGAGTTGATAGCTTTGCCCAATGACCGTTTGCCACGCAAAGGTGATCTGGCCGCCAGTCAAAGCAGCGCTGTTTAATTGAGGCTGCGCAAATACCGTCAATGTTCCATTTACAAAGGTAAAGACATAATTGGCCGCGCTCAATGTTCCGGCGCTGACCATGATCGGATAGGTTCCCGGCGGACTGCTGGTGGTGGCCGTAGTGCTTACGCTCGGAGCACCGATCAGGACGTTCGTCCCATCGCTCCCGGCAAAACCACTGTAATTGACCGTCAATGGCGGGTTCGGCAATCCATAGGTTATATTTTGGTTGACGGCAGTTACCGTTAATGTGGCAGGCGAAATGTTAGCCGACGACACCACCGGCTGGCTCAACGTGTAGTTCCCGGCCGCACTGCCCGTCAAGGTCAACCCGTTCAACCATACTGGAATGCCCATGCCCACATTGGGGGTGGTAAAATTGGCCGTGTACCCATTCGTCGATACATTCACATTGCCCACGTCGGCTGCCAGCACCCCGTTCAACAACACACTATTCGAGGAGATAGTGGCGACCGTCGTTCCGTCATACACCTTGTTATTGGCAAAAAAACTCGGGTTAGGCACCATTACCCGGTAGAATCGTTGCAATGCGCCGCTCACACCGTCTGTCAGTGTGGCAGTTGAAGCGGTCGCTGTTACATCCGGCGACAAGCTGTTCCAAGCACCCGCATTCAGGCTGTTTCGATACTGCACTCTATAGGTTCCATTCGTAACCGAAGTCCATGCGATGGTGGCAATGCCATTGGTCACGCCTATTGATGTAATCACCGGCGGAGGCACCGAAAGAATTGTAACTACTTTGCCCGTGATATTGGCCGCCAGTCCCGTCGGCTGTATCAGCGTGTAATTTCCCGCACTGGCTCCACTCAAAGTCAGTCCACCGACAGTGACTGGAATACCGGTCCCGACATTCGGAATAGCGAAATTGGCTGTATATCCGTTGGTCACCAAACTAACACTATCTCCATTGACCACACCCACCAGCACCACGTTATTAGAACTGATCGTCGCCACTGTCGTCCCGTCATACGCCTTGTCGTTGGCACTCAACCCCGAGTTCAACAGCTTGACCCGGTAAAATCGCTGCGGTGCATTGCCAACCGCGTTGGTTTGAGTGGCCGTTGAACCAGTGGCCGTCACGTCCGGCGACAAGTCCGTCCAGCCACCACCATTGAGGCTGCTATTATACTGCACTCTGTAAATCCCGCCAGTAACCGAGTTCCACATAATCGTAACAACACCGTTGGTCAGGCCAATCGAAGTTATTAACGGCGACGGTACTGCCGATGCAATCGTCAAGGCCTTGGGGGTGATGTTCGCACTCAATCCCGTCGGTTGCGTTAAACTGTAGTTCCCCGACGCGCTCCCGCCCAGGCTCAGACCGCTCACTGTCACCGGCTTCCCATTCCCTGCGCTCCCATTGTTGAAATTCGCCACGTAGCCGTTGGTCAACAGCACCACGTTGCCAGCGTCCCCGGCCAGCACTCCCGCCAGCACCACGTTGTTGCTCGTCAGTGTCGCACTCGCCGTCCCGTCATAGGGCTTGTTGTTGGCCGTTATCCCCGAACTCACCGTCACCCCCAAGGCCGTGATGTTCGCGCTCAATCCTGTCGGTTGTGTCAAACTGTAGTTCCCGGACGCGCTCCCACCCAGGCTCAGCCCGCTCACTGTCACCGGCTTCCCGTTCCCTGCGCTCCCATTGTTGAAATTCGCCACGTAGCCGTTGGTCAACAGCACCACGTTGCCAGCATCCCCGGCCAGCACTCCCGCCAGCACCACGTTGTTGCTCGTCAGTGTCGCATTCGCCGTCCCGTCATAGGGCTTGTTGTTGGCCGTTATCCCCGAACTCACCGTCACCCCCAAGGCCGTGATGTTCGCTGTCGTAGTTGGCTGGGTAAGAACATAATTGCCGGCATCAGTACCATTCAGAGTCAACCCGGTTACTTGCACGGTCTTATTGGTCCCCGCATTCGGGTCAAGAAATGCTCCACTCACACTACTAGCGTTCAAGGTCACATCAGAACCGGTCAGACCTTGTCCGGTCAATGTAGCGGCACCTGTATTGAGCGTCGCGCCGGTTGTGCCATCGTAGGCCTTGTTGGAAGCCGTAATTCCGGTCACTGACAACTGTCCTGGATTTACGGTCATCAAGAAACTATTGGTCGCGCTCAACCCGGCGCTGTCGGTTACGATGACGTTGATTGTCGCCGTCCCGATCTGATTCGGTTCAGGCGTCAGGGTGATTGTTTGATTGGTAAAAGTATTGTCGCTGTTTGTAAAAGTAATGTCAGTGGCTGCATTTACCAGCGTCGGGTTTGAGGATGTAGCCGTCAGCACCAAATTGGAGCCAGTAGTTTGTGCGTCTCCAATTTCAAATGGGATTGCCGCCGTCGGTGTATTCACCGGCGTTGATTGATTCGTCAGACCGCTGATCGTGGGTGGTGAGACGGTCGTAATCGCCAGACTCCAACCGCCACTAATCTGGCCGCCACCATCATTTCCGCCATCATAAACATATAAAGACCAGGTGCCGTTGGGCGAGAGGCCATCAAACGCTGCCCCCAGGGTCGGGAAGTACGGAGGAGCTGGTGCCGGTCCGGGGAAGACGTAAGGCGGATTGGTGTGGTTCGGTGCATAATCGGTCGCCTGAAAAGTGCCATCCGCCATCGGTGAGTTTATCGGGAGCAGAAAAGACCCCTGGTCCGAAAGCGTAAACGTGAGATCCGCCATGGGATGGGGACCCACCGCGTCGGACATGAGCACGACCGCTTGGCCGCCAGGACCGACCAGAAGCGCATTTATGTTTTGGGGGTCTGGGTGGCTCATGCCGCTCAAGGTCACCATCAAGTTCGTAATCGTTCCCACCTCCCCCGAAACATTTATCGTGGACGGGTACGGTGTGGCAGCGGCAAGAGAATTGATCACAATGTTCGTGGAATTGGCAAACACATCGGTTCCGTTACCGGGCGGATTAACCGTAAGCAGGAAAGAATTGGTTGTGCTGTTGTAACCGTTGCTTGCGATAATGGTGATTGTGCTCGTCCCGGTTTGGCCAGCCACAGGGGTTATGACCAGCACTTGCGTTGTGCCGCCCGGGGTGACCACGACAACGTTTGCGTCCGGCACCAAGTTTGTATTCGATGAAGTCGCGGTGGCGGTAAGCGATCCCGGACTAACACCGGTATCGGAGAGATAAAATGGAAATGGCCCGACTGATATTCCAGCCAGGGTGGTCTGATTCGAAATCCCGGAAATCGTAGGCGGGGCAGGAATGAGTGTGGTGACCGAGAGCTCGCCGCCCCCGCTCAAATTCCCCGCCGCGTCCATCGCCGTCACGAGGTAATTATAGGTGGTGTTTGCCGTCAACCCCGTGTCGGTGAAATTTGTTCCGTACACAGTCCCAATCTGGGTGAAATTCGTCGAGCCCGCGCCCTGGCTGCGTTCCACAAAATATTCCACAACCCCAACGTCGTCCGTCGATGCCGTCCAACTCAGATTGATTTGATCCGCGAGCACCACATTCGCCACCAGATTCGTCGGAACTGAAGGTGCGTTCGTGCTCGAATTCAAGTTCCCTCCTTCCCAACTGCCGATGGTCAAACCTGCTCCAGTTCGTGAATAGATACAAAGCCCCGGGTTGCCTCCGTTAAACACCGGCACAGGCGAATTCGTATCTTGCCATACGAGGACGGGTGTGCCGTTCTGGTACATCGTTATGGTGACAGGATTGTTTGAACCCGAAACCACCAACTTAAACGTGTCACCAACCTGCCAGGTGACAGCGCTCCCGGCCGCAAGCTCAGTGTAGTTATCCCCACCACCCGGAGGATACCGGGCATAGATGCGATAATCGTTCGGCCCGAAAACAAAACCCAGGTAAAACTGGTCCTGATTAGTACCGCCCCGCAGAATCAAGCCCGTGAACGGTCCGATCGAGGTCAGAACAGCCTGCGAGTATTGATCGTTGCTGAAACTATTCGCATTCCAGTAGGCGGACACGTGCTCATTTTCCGTATCAACACCCACAACATCATTGGTAATAATAAAATTCCCCTGCGACGCCAAAGTATCTGTCCAATTCGTGCCGATGGGACCGTTGGGTCGGTTGAAGTTGTCGCTTGCGACAACGGTGGTTTGGGCTTCCAGCCTGCCGACGTAAGCACAAACGATGATGGCGGCTACCCATGCGATTGTGATGCTTAACCGTCTGCATAATCCAACGGCTGGCTTTCGATTCGACGACAACAGCTCACGCATAGAAGTTTCGCTAATCACAGTATTTTCAAATTCCCCACCAGCAATCTCGTCACATTTTCATTGCGTTGGACCGAGCACCACTCCAACGGGCAAATCCAAACTAAAAGCTGGCAAGCCAACTTTTCGCGCCAGACACAGTCAATAAAAACTCAATTTGCTGAAATGCAACAACACAAATCAATAGGTGGGTTCAGCAACATCAAGGGTTTCGTATTCCCATATACGCATTATATTATACCCAAAAAAATGAGTCTCGCAACATGTCGCTTGGTGGCAGAAATATTCATAAGTAATAACATATTTATCAAAAGTGACTTGTAGAGAGGTTTATTTGAACTTTTCAATTATACCATTGATTGGATGTTAACCAGACTAGAGCCACAATTTCCGTCCATAAAACGCCTCGGCAAAACCGCTGCCAGCAGCGGCTTCGATGCCTCGCAGGCGCATCAATGCCCAGAATGTATCTGCTGTGAACCAATGTCGGTTTGTCTGGGTCCGAAAATGCCGCAAAAGCGCGGATATCTTTCTTTCGCATAGCTCGCGCGGCACAGGAATGTAAACATTCGGCGATCCGAGATCCCCGTCATATTTTGGGATTTCGTATTCCAGCACCAGATGATTGCGGAAGGTGTTCCAAGCCAGGTCGGACAACACACGATGGTCCTGATGACGGTCATCCCGATACTGAGTCAGCACCAGGTCCGGCTCGAATTCACGTTTCACCTTTTCAAAAGTATCTTTGATGGCAGGCCATTCGGCAGGAAAGTAACTCTCTCTATAAGCCATCGTGCGAATCCGCCGGGAACACGTACCGCGCAAAAACTCGCCGGCACTGCGTTTCGCTTCACGCGCACGCATTCCTCGCGCACTAAAAACCAGCCAGTAAATCTGGAGGTCCGGCTGTTCCTGTATCAAACGCAAAACTGTCGCGCCGCACCCGATTTCTATATCATCGCTGTGCGCCCCCAAACAAAGCAATTTCTTGATGCCTTCCAATCGCAGGCTTGCCATTGTATCCCTTTCAACGTTGAGAGTTCCAGACCGTCCACGGTGCCTTGCCCCGCGTGAACAGATCCTCCAGTTCCTGCTTTTCCTTGAACGTATCCATGCACGCCCAGAAGCCTCCGTGCTGATAAGCCATCAATTTGCCCTCGGCAATGAGTCGCTTAAACGGCTCTTCAACCAATTCTTCTCCGTCGCGCATGTAATTGAAAATCTCCCGCCGCAGAACCATGAACCCACCGTTGATACCCGCACCGGTTTTACCAATGTGTTCAATGCTCTTGACAACTCCCTTGGCGTCCGTATTGACCAAATGGAAACTGGCTCTAGGCTTCACGCTGACAAAACAAGCGATATTCGCACCCTGTTTCAACGATTCGATGACCGAAGGGAGCGGCACATCTGAAAGGCCGTCGGTATAATTGGCCAGAAACAGCTCTTCTGCCTGCAGGTGCTTCTGGACGGCCTTCAAACGCTGGCCAATATTCGACATTACCCCTGTGTCCACAAACGTAATATTCCAGTCGTGGATATCACTGCTCAACAACTCCACATTTTTGCCTCCCTGCGAAAGGACGAAGTCATTCGTTACGCATTCATCATATTCAAGAAAGTACTTCTTGATGACATCCGCCTTGTAACCCAGACAAAGAACAAAATCCTTGTGCCCATAATGCGCGTAGTATTTCATCACGTGCCACAGAATCGGGCGGTATCCTATGGGCACCATTGGTTTTGGGACCGCTTCGGAATACTCGCGCATGCGCATCCCCATTCCACCGCAGAACAGAACGACTTTCATAAAAGCATATCAAGGTTGGCCGTTGAGGCGCTGTTCCAACCATGTCTCCCCACGAAAATGGCGATACTGTTCAGCGCGCAAGCGATCGGCCAGCCGACCAGGTGGTAGTTGCACGTCTTCATAAATGATAACTGCGTCTTTCTTTACGTCCGTCTTTAATTTGCAGCCTTCCACAAGACCTTCCGGCAAATAGTGTCGCTGGCACATCTCGTCGGCGTTGACCGCTTCGCCGTAGGTCATATACATACCATAGTCGTCAAGAATCTCGCCCGCTTTAAGATCGCGTTTCGCCACGGCACAAACTTCGACAACCGGTCCGCCGAGCGGTTTGGCAACGCCATCACGAAACAAGACCACGCGTGCGATCGCGTTGGGCACCTCAAAGTGAACTAAATGGTATGGAATGAAAAATGGAAACAGAGGACCCTCGCCCATTTTGTAAAGATTAAGATAATAGCGCTGTTTGGGGTCGCTATGTTCAGCCAGACAATAGACCTTCGTCAACGGTGTGCCGACGACGTAATCCACCACCCCTCCAAGCCGGCGAAGTTCTTCGACATCGTAGAGCTTGCCGATGTTCATCACATCTCCCTTGTATTCGGCTCCTCGGGACATACCACGAGATTTCACCACGAAGCCGGTCGCATTGGCAACGATCGCCTGTTCAAAACTAATCTTGGAGCCATCCGCGAAGCTGGTAACCATTGAAGGATTCTGCCCCCATTTTTCAGCGAAGCCCTTTTGGGTAGTGGGGTTTCGGTACGGGTCTTGGAGGCCCTTGATGTTTCCCATCACGCGCGGGATGAACCCAAGCCCCTTTATCCAGCGATAAAGATTTACTTGAATGCCCGGCTCGTCTCCTTCACAAGCGGACAAGATGACGCCATGTCGGTCTGCGTAAGTCTGAAGAATAGGACCTACCGTTGCATCAATCTCGGCATTGAGCATTACCAAATCTTTGCCGTGTTTGAACGCCTCCATCGCAACTTGGGCGCCAAATTCGACTGAACCCGTGGTATCAACAATGATATCCACATGTTCGGAGCGCGCCAACAGCATCGCGTCCTCGGTCACCACCGGTTTTCCGGACCGAATGGCATCGTCCAATTCGCGTTGCCTGCCGGCGACGACGACATCATCCAATCCCGAATAGCTATAGACATGAAGTCCTTTGTTTGCCTGCCGGCTAAACACAGCCACCATGCGCATGCCTGGTACAGAGTTGACAATTTGGTTCGTCAACCCTTGGCCCATGAAGCCGGCTCCCAACATGGCAACACGAATAGGTTTGTGTTGCTCCTCTCGCGCGTTCAGCGCTTTATCTACGATGATCATTTTGGCTTTTCTTGCGCGATTTTTGAACTCTAAACCGACTTTCGGCTACGGGTATGATTTAAAACGAAACGATCCTCGGTTCACAGAGTCATGCGTCGCTTCAGTTCAGGCTCAATTTCAGTGAACGGTTTCCACGCCTTGTCCTTGTCTGAAATCACGGAAACTGGTAGCGGCCATTTCAGTCCCAGCGCGGGGTCGTTATGTAGGAGGCCGCCTTCTTCGCCGGGCGCATAGAATTCACCGACTTGATAGCTGGTTTCGGTGTTGTCCCGCAGCACTTGGTAGCCGTGGGCAAACCTTTCCGGCACATACAACGCGCGGCCATTGTTTTCATTTAATTCGACCGCGACGTGTTGGAGATAAGTGGGGCTTTCGGGGCGCAAATCCACAATAATGTCCAGGATGGCTCCCCGTGTGGCGCGCACGATTTTTGTTTCGGGCGCGGGTAAAAACTGGAAGTGCATTCCACGCATCGTACCCTTCTTGATGTTGAAGGCGACGTTGGCCTGGGCAATAATCGGTTTTAATCCGTGCGCCTCGTACTCCCTTTGGCAAAAGACTCTGGCGAAAAATCCTCGCGCATCCTCCCGTCGCTCCAAATCGATTATGTAGGCACCCTTCAGCTTCGTCTCAGTAAATATCATGGCAATGATTCGTTATTGGTTGACTCCGTTTTGTCCAGCGCCGTCCTGATCTCCATATAAGCTCGCTCAGATTATTGGGGCGTATAGATAGTACGCAAGTACATATTCATTCCATCATTCCAAATGCCTACAAGTTAAGCCCGAGCAAGTCGTCGAGCAGTTGGCCGGATTAAAATTGAGCGCGGAATCAGGCTCACAGTATTGTCTGGCAACCGGAATAAAATGATTTTTCTGAGATAAATGACGGTTTTAACTCGTAAAAGTATTTTTCGTTTTGCGTCCGTGGTCGCTTTCACGGCAACAAGCCATACACCGTCAACCCGCTCTGGGAAGCGACAAACACTTTTCCATTGATCACCAACGGCACGCTGAACTTGGCTGCGTAATCAAGAGTGTCGCGCGAACCAGCCTGATTGCTGTCATAAAGAACATTTGTCAGGTTGCTGGGATCGTATGCGCGGAGGATTCCACGGGCGGTATTACCATTTCCCCCCGCATCTACTCCAAATCGTTCCACAACCCAGAGGATGCCATCGCTGCTGCCATTCGCGGAAACAGAAAGCGGCGCACCTGGATATAGATATAGCTCGGACGACTGAGATGTGGGGGACGTGGATAACAACCCGTTCGTCAATTGGTAGGACTTGATGTAATCGTTGTCATCGCTGAAATAGACCTGTCCGTTGAAGTAAACCGGGCCGATGTGATTGCCGATTCCTCCTCCTCCTCCGGGAAGAGCATTCGCCAGCTCCTGCACGATGTTGGTGTCGCCGCTCGAACTGTAGTGGCCCATGTGGTCGCGGTTAACCAGGTAGATCGTCCCTGATTTGCCTGCAGCGACCAATAGGTGCGGATGCGGACCGCTTTGATCTGGCAGAAGTAAAATGCCGGCGGCTGCTAAGTCTAAATCATTCGTACTTAAGTACAGCTGGTTGTAAGGCGTAAAATAATCCAGCACGCTGCCGCCCGGGGTGATTTGCAGAACACTGTCGCCATAATCTTTACCGCCAGTGTTCGCGTCAAAAGTTCCGTTACCTGTCGAAAAGAAAAGATTTCCGTTCGTGTCAGCGGCAATTCCCCCACCGCCCATCCAGACACCGCCACCAGGACTGGTGTTATTGGGAGTGGTGCAAAATGCAGACACTTGTTGCAGATTGGTGGCATTGTAGCCCAGCACAAAGCCGTTCCAGATAAAATTATCTCCATGTGAGGCAAATCCAACGTAAACCACATTCGAATTCAGCAGCAGAGCTGGCCGCTGGTTTTCCAACAGCGGGTCAAAGGAGATTATGCCACCCTGTGATCCCACTGCTGTGCCGGGCACCGTTGCCTGGATCACTGCCGGACCGCCAAACATTTCCGCACCGGTTTTAATGTCAAGTGCATGGAGGCGTTGCACGTAGTTCGTCGAGCCGACGGTGACCTCTTTTGTTTTGGCCACCACATACAAAATGCCATTCGTGGGATCAATCACCGGCGTCCCGGTGATGCCAATTTCAACTGGAATATCCTCCGTTGCAAGATCTGCGCTCGGAACCGTTGTGACACCTGCGGCGGGATCGATGAAGCTGTCATGCCAGACCGGATTGTTCGTCAATCCGTCCGCGTCAAACGCATACACACTGTCATGCTCCGTCGCCACAAACACCAGATTGTGATACCC
>DATNHM010000079.1:0-19520 GCA_035604955.1 Candidatus Limnocylindrales bacterium
AGATAATCACGCCGCTGGCACCAGCCAAAAAACATCCGCAGTGTGGCGCGATAGTGGTTGCGGCTTTTGGGCGAAAGCGTCGCGTGAGATTCAACAAACAGATCAAGGTGTTGCTTGGTCAGGTCGCATGCGTCCGCGCCAGTGTTCGCGGTGGCAAACTCATTCAACTGCCGTTCGGTGTCTTGGACATACACCGGGGACAGGACAGAACGCTTCCCATCTTGTGAAACGCCCTTTGGCCGGCGTGCGTCGCAAAATTCCGCGACGGCATCCGCCAGCGGCTTGCGTTGAACGGCGGCAATGCTCTGGCGATACACGCGGACGGCCTCTAGCAGCGAGCAGCCTTTTGGCAGTTGTTTGACGGCGGAAAGGTAGTTGCCGGTCATTTCGGCGATGGAAACCAGTTTGCCGGTTTCCTGCCGATATGCGGCGAGCATATCATGGACGGTGAGGGCGTCTTGCGCCTGCTTTGCGGTCAGGGCGGATGATTGCTGGCCTTTGTGAAGTTCCTTCACCTTGTCCTCTGCCGCCTTTTTCGCTTCACCGTAGCTGCCAAAGGTCAGCATCCGCCGTTTGCCAGCCACCTTGAAGGCGACGCGGTAGAACGGGAAGTTTTTGGCGGGCGCATAGACTTTGGCTCGCTGGTCGTAAAACTCGACTGTGACGGGGAATCTCACACGACGGTCAGGACTTCGGGCCTTACTTTGTGCAAATTCTGTGCAAGTAGCAACAGAATCCTTGTTTTCCTCAACAAAAATGGTGCCCGCGACAGGACTTGAACCTGTACGATGTTACTCACTAGAACCTGAATCTAGCGCGTCTGCCAATTCCGCCACGCGGGCATGTCTCCAATCGCTTTCTAATACGCGTTCAAACCGGAACGGGCAAGTTAAATTGCCACAACTAATTGTCGCAAGCCAGCTTGCCTTTTTGCTGATCGGCGACGATCAATTTTAAAGGATTCCCAGGCCCAGGCCCAAATCAAGGAATGGGTTGGAAAAGTTCGAAAGTTGACCGCCTCGCGTACAATCTATAGTACACAGATAATCGCGCCATCGACTGTCAGCGAACTGCCACCCCGCTGAGGCAGCCGGACAGTTCGAGAGAATTTGATCGCGGCGGTCGCGGAGCCGGGGTCTTCAGGCCACATCACCATTTATAATTTCACCCAGCGGCCTTTTTGATTGGATTCTTCGACTGCCGCCAGCACGCGTTGATTTTTCAAACCGTCTTCGAACGTCGGTTGCACCGGCTTGCCCTCCGCGCAGGCGTTCACAAAATCAGCGACCGTGTGCACGAAGGTGTGTTCATAACCGATAATATGGCCCGGCGGCCACCAGTTGCCCGCATACGGCTGCACACCGCGCTCGGTCACGAGGATGTCCCGAAAACCCTGCCGGTCCTTCGGATCGTCGCCGTTGAAAAATTTCAAACGGTTCATGTCCTCGAAATCAAAATACAGCGAGCCCTTGCTGCCGTTGATTTCGATCTCAAAATGATTCTTGCGTCCGGCGGCAAAGCGCGTGGCCTCCAGGTTCGCCAGCACGCCATTTTCCATCCGGCCGATGAACAGCGCGGCATCGTCGACGGTCACCTTGCCCATCTTCCGCGCGCCTTTGGCCAGCGCATCGGCGAGCGGCCGTTCCGTCACAAAGGTATTGAGTAAACCGCAAACCTCCTTGAACTCGCCGACCAGGTAACGCCCCAAATCAATGATGTGCGCGTTGATGTCGCCGTTGGCGCCGCTGCCACTGGTTTCCTTTTGCAAGCGCCAGTTGATGGGAAACTCCGGGTCCACCAGCCAATCCTGAGCATAGCGCGCGTGAAAATGGAAAATTCGCCCCAGTGCGCCTTCCCCGATCATCTTCCTGGCCAGCGCCATCGCCGGGATGCGCCGGTAATTGTGGCAGACCATGTGGACGACTTTGGCCTTTTGCGCGGCGGTCAGCATGGCCTCGGCCTGTTTCACATTCATCGCCAGCGGCTTTTCGCACAAAATGTGTTTTCCGTTCCGCGCGGCAGCAATGGCAATTTCCGCATGCAGATCATTCGGCGCGCCAATGTCCACAATGTCAATCAACGGCGACTCGACCACCTCTTGCCAGTCGGTCGCGGCGTTTTGCCAGCCGAGCTGCGCCCGGGCCGCCTGCACGCTGGCGGCGTGGCGTCCGCAGAGGGTGTGCAGTTCCACATTGGCCTTGAGATTGAAGAAACGGGGCGCCTGCCTCCAGGCATTCGAGTGTGCCTTGCCCATGAAGCGGTAGCCGATCAGCCCGACGCGAAAAGTTCTCGCCATAAAAGTTGGGGTTGAACTGGATACGCGCGTCTTTATAGTGAGCCGCGACAGGCAAGTCAATCAAATGGCTTTTACCACAGCAGAAATCGCAAAACATATTGATGGTGAAGTGGTTGGAGATGCCTCGGCAACGCTGAAAGGCTTTGCCCCGGCTGATTCCGCCAAGGCGGGCGACCTCACTTTTGCCGAAAATGACGACTTTTTCGTGCGCGCGGAGAAAAGCGCTGCCACCGCCATCATTGCGGATAAGCGCTTTGCCTCGTCTAAAAAAATCGTGATTCGTGTGGCCAACGCGCGCATCGCCTTCGCCAAAGTGATGGCGCTTTTTTTCCCGGAACGAACGTTCGCGCCGGGCGTTCATCCTGCGGCTGTCGTCGCGCCGGGCGCGCAAATTGATTCCACGGCGCACATCGGTCCGCACTGTGTTATCGGCGAGCGCGTGCGCATCGGCGCGCGGACCGTTTTGCAGGGCGGCAATTTCATCGGCGACGACTCCAAACTCGGCGACGACGTGAATTTATTCCCGAACGTCGTGGTTTATCCGCATGCGGAAATCGGCCGGCGCGTTCGCATTCACGCCAACACGGTGATCGGTTCGGATGGTTTTGGTTACGTGCAGGACGGCGCCATTCATCGCAAAGTGCCGCAGATTGGCAACGTCGTCATCGGCGACGACGTGGAAATCGGCGCGGGCGTGACGATAGACCGCGGCGCACTCGGCGCCACCATCATTGGCCGGGGCACGAAGATTGATAACCTCGTGCAAATCGCGCACAACGTGGAAATCGGCGAGGGCTGCCTGCTGGTCTCGCAAGCCGGCATTGCGGGCAGCACGAAGCTGGGAAATTATGTTGTGCTCGCGGGGCAGGTGGGAATTGCCGGACACTTGAAAATCGGAAATCAAGCCATCGTCGCCGCGCGGGCCGGGGTGATGAATGACATACCCGATGGCGAAAAATGGCTCGGCACGCCAGCCCAACCGGACAGGGACATGAAACGACAATACATCGCCATCCGGCATCTTCCGGATCTGCTCAGGCGTGTTGCCAAATTGGAAAGGCAACCTGGTGCGAAAAGGAAACGCCGCGGCGCGCAAAAGTGAAGTTTACTTTTGCGCTTTGGCAGCGGCATTCTGGATTTTCTTCAAATATTTGGCCGGGTCCTTGTCAAAATCCTTCTTGCAGTTCGGACAGCAAAGTTTGACCTCCTGGCCCTTATACACGAACACGTAAGGTTTGCCCATTTCACCGAGCTTGTCGCCGGACACCGGGCAAGTCGTCAGCAAATCCGGCTTGGCTTTGGCTTCGGCGGAACCCGTAGAGTTCGCGTCGTCCGCGCGAATGGATAGTGGAAGAACGGCGAATGCCGCCGCCAAAATGATTCCCGCCATCATATTTGGATTTTTCATGTGGCGCATAATAACGCATTAAACCCGCCGCACGTCAAATTGTTCGGTGGTGGCACCCGCGTCTCGCGGCTTGTTTCGGGTGTCACACCCGAAATTATGAACGGACACGGTTTGCCATTGCCCGTCCGGGTCTTTTCCTTCGTGCGTTTGCAGATGCAATTCGGCGGGATGCCAAATCGGACCCGTCGGAGGCGGGTATGAGCTACCGCATTCGTGTGAATCCTTGAAATTCGTGTCTGACTTCGGCATCAACCGGGGGAACAAAATCACATGAGGGATGCTTCCGCCTCGAATTGTGCCAACTCGGTCCCTGCCGTCTCCCATTCCCTGTTCGCCACGGCCAACCGGTTATGAGCTTCCATCAGTTCGCCGTTGACCTGCATTGCGCGCCCGCTCGCGCCGTAGGTTTCCGGCTTTTCCAGTTCAACCGTCAATTCCTTCTCGCGCGCCTCCAGTTCCGCGATTTCTTTTTCCAGCGCGGCGATGCGTTCCTGGATTTTCCGGCGCTCGCGCGAACGCGCCTGTCGTTGCTCGGCTTCAATCCGGCGCTGTTCCTTGCGATCAACCGTTGGCGTTGCGGCGGAGGGCGGAGTTACACGACGCCCTGAATGATTGGGGCTCGCAGCGCTCGCCCCTCCGGAACCGGAACTCGAAGTCAGCGCGGCGCGCGCGGATTGCACGGTCTTGTCGAGATAGTACTGGTAGCCGCCGGTGAAATGCCGGAGCCGGCCGTTCTCAACGCGCACGACGTGGTTCGCCAGCACACGGATGAAATGTACGTCGTGACTGATGAAAATCAGCGTACCTTCGTAGGGCTGCAGCGCCTCGATGAGCGCGTCCACGCTCGCGAGATCCAGGTGTGTCGTCGGCTCATCCATCAACAGCAGATTCGGTGGATCCAGCAGCAGTTTCACGAGCGCCAGCCGGCTTTTCTCGCCGCCGCTCAATATGCTCACCGGCTTGAACACGTCGTCGCCGCGAAACAAAAAGCTGCCGAGCACCGTGCGGACGAATTGTTCCGTGACCCGTTGCGGAGTTTCCATCGCCTCCTGCAAGACAGTGTGTTTCGGATTGAGCATCTGCGCGCGATGCTGGGCGAAGTAGCCGGACTTTGCGTTGTGCCCGAGCCGGCGTTCGCCCGCTTGCGGGTGCAACACACCGGCCAGCAGTTTTAGCAATGTGGATTTTCCCGCGCCATTCGGTCCGACCAGCACGATGCGCTGTCCGCGTTCAGCCTCAAAATTCAAGTTCTCGTAGATGAGTTGGCCGGGAGCGCTGGCTTCCAGGCGGCGATTTTCACCAACAGGCAATGAACTTGCCGGCAAGATGCCGGCGCTCCCGGTATCGTAACCAAACTTCACATGCTTGAGTGTGATGACACGATGTCCGCTGCGTTGCGGTTGCGGAAAACGGAACCCCACCGTCGGGCCCGGCCCGTCGGGCGTCTCGACCCTGTCCTCCTTGAGCCGCTCGATCTGCTTCAGCTTGCTCTGCGCCTGCGCCGCCTTGGTGTTTTTGGCACGGAACCGGTCCACGAACAGTTGCATCCGGTCAATCTCACGCTGTTGCGCCTTGGCCGTGGCAACCAGCGTCACTTCCGCGGCGGCGCGTTGCTCAAGGTATTTGTCATAATTGCCGGTGTAACGCAACACGCGCGACGAACGCAGTTCGGCGACGTGCGTGCAGAGGCGATTGAGAAATTCGCGGTCGTGTGAGATGAGCAGAATCGCGCCGGGATAATGGCGCAGGTAATCCTGAAACCACAGTAGAGTTTCGAGGTCGAGATGGTTCGTCGGCTCGTCGAGCATCAGCACGTCCGGTTCCTGTACGAGCAACCGCGCGAGATGCGTGCGCATTACCCAGCCACCGGACAATTCACGCGCCGGACGCGTAAAGTCCGACTGTTTGAAGCCGAGGTGTGCGAGAATCTGTTTCGCCCTGGCGACGAACTGGCCGTCGTGCTCATGGTCGTGTGGCACGGCAATGTCGAGGACAGCCTCGTTGCCGGCGGGCTCGCTCTCCTGCGGCAGGTAACCGAACCGCGTGCCGCGAATGAAAGTGACCTCGCCGGCATCCGGCGATTCCTGGCCGAGGATGATTTTGAGCAACGTGGATTTACCCGCGCCGTTCGGCCCGACCAGCCCGACGCGCTCACCGGACTGGAGCGTGAGCGAGACGTCGTCAAACAGGACGCGTCCGCCAAAGGCCTTGCTTAATCCGGCAACAGTGAGCATTTCTCCTTTTTAACGCAAAGGCGCAAGGACGCAGAGGCGCAAAGAAAATTTGCCCCGCGCTTTCCTTGGCGACTTCGCGCCTTGGCGTCTTTGCGTGAGGTTCACTTTGGTTTCAACTGCGGGAACAATATCACGTCGCGGATGCTTTCCTGGCCGAGCAACATCATGCACAGACGGTCAATGCCCATGCCCATGCCACCGGCCGGTGGCATGCCGTGTTCCAGCGCGACCAGGAAATCCTCGTCCAGCTTCTGCTGCTCGCCGCCGGCCTGGTGCTCCAGTCGTTCGCGCTGTTCAATCGGGTCGTTTTGCTCGGTGTAAGCCGGCGCGATTTCCTGGCCGTTAATGCAGCACTCGAAAACTTCAACGGTCGTCGGGTCGTCGGGCGACAGTTTTGCCAATGGAATCAATTCTCTTGGTGCGTGCGTCACAAAGGTTGGATTGATGAGCGTCGGTTCAATCAATTTCTCAAACACGGCCTGGGTGACCTCAAAATCCTCGTATTCCTTCCCGATTTCCGCGCCGAGTTTCACCGCCCGTTCGCGCCGTTCACCCGGCGAAACTTCAAACCAATCCGCGCCGGCCTTTTCGCGCACGAGGTCCTTGTACTTTACCCGCCGCCACGGCGGTGTGAGGTTGATGATCTTGAGGACTTTGCCTTCCGCGTCCTTGTGTTCGATGAAGAGCGTGTCCAAAACATTTTCCGCCACGTGGCAGACCAGGCCTTGTACCAGTTCCATCATGCTCTCGTAATCGCCGAACGCCTCATACGCCTCGAGCATGGTGAATTCGGGATTGTGCTTTCGCGAGAGGCCTTCGTTGCGGAAGTTGCGGCCGATCTCGAACACCTTGTCCACGCCGCCGACGAGCAGGCGCTTGAGATAAAGTTCCAGCGCGATGCGCAGGTAAAAATCGCAACCGAGCGCGTTGTGATGGGTCTTGAACGGTTGCGCCGCCGCGCCGCCGGGAATCGCCTGCATCATCGGCGTCTCGACCTCGACGAAGCCGCGCTGGTGGAGAAAATTCCGGATTTCGCGGATGATTTCGCTGCGCTTGAGCATTACGTCCTTCACCTCCGGGTTTGCCATCAAATCCAAGTAACGCTGGCGATAGCGGATTTCCGTGTCGGCGAGGCCGTGCCATTTTTCCGGCGGCGGCCGCAGCGCCTTGGCGAGAATTACAAACAATTCGAGTTTGATGGAAATTTCGCCGGTCTTGGTCGTGAACAATTTTCCGCGCGCGCCGATGAAATCGCCGAGGTCGAGGTGCGAGAAAATGCTCCATTGCTCGTCGCCAAGGACATTTTTCTGCGCATAGACCTGGATGCGCCCGCTCTGGTCGCGCACGTCAATGAACATGCTCTTGCCCATATCGCGGTGCGCGGTGATGCGGCCAGCCACGGCGACTTCGCGGCCTTCGGTGTAATTCTTCCGGGCGTCGGCGCACGATTCGGTCGGCGTGAACTTGTTCTTGAACGGGTCAATGCCTTTGGCGCGCAACGCCGCGAGCTTGGCCTTGCGCTGTTCGATTAATGAATTCGTATCGTCCATCAGAGTTGAAGGATTAAATCACAAACTTCTTTTCGGCGCACGCAAAAGGTGAGCGGGTTGGCAGCCCGGGTCAGGAACGGGAAATAGTTATTTTAATTCGTGAGGCAATCCGGCTAAGATTGAATAAAATGAACTGCATTTCGTTCGCCGCGCTGACCGCCGCTTTGGTTCTCTCCAGCCGCAATGTTTCGATTTCTGAAACCGTGTCAAATTCACCCCGTTCGGTTCCGGATTTTGGCCCGAACGTTTTGATCTTTGATCCGTCCATGACCAATATTCAAAGCCGGCTGGACGCCATTTCCAGCCAGCAGGAACGCAACCAGTTTGGCACCAATCGTTATGCATATCTCTTCAAGCCCGGTGATTACGATCTCGACGTGCGGGTCGGTTTCTACATGCAAGTCCTGGGACTTGGAAAATCACCCGACGACGTTGCCATCAACGGCGCGGTGCGCTCCAAGGCCCCCTGGCGGAACGGAAATGCCACCATTAATTTCTGGCGCGCGGTCGAAAATCTGTCGGTGACTCCGACGCTGGATCAGCATACCAACATCTGGGCGGTGTCGCAGGGCACCGCCTTGCGCCGTGTGCATGTGAGAGGGGATCTGACGCTATCCGATGGCGGATGGTCCAGCGGCGGTTTCATGGCAGATTGTAAAATTGACGATGTGATTAATTCCGGGACTCAGCAGCAATGGCTTTCCCGAAACGACGACTGGGGCCGTTGGGCCGGAGGATCATGGAACATGGTTTTCGTCGGCGTGGACAACCCGCCGGGCGGAACCTGGCCCAGGCCCCCTTACACGGTCATCGCCCAAACGCCGTTGATTCGGGAGAAACCGTACCTCTTTATTGATGCCGATGGTCGCTTCTTTGTCATGGTTCCCAAACTTGAGACCCATGGTACACAGGGAATCACCTGGTCAAACGGCGCAACTCCCGGCGCGCCCCTACCGATAGCCCAATTCTATCTGGCCCATCCAGAAACGGACAACGCCGCCAGCATCAATGCGGCGCTGAAACAGGGGAAAAACTTGTTGCTCACGCCGGGTATTTATCATTTGGAAAACAGCATTCAGGTTTCCCGGCCCGACACGGTGGTGCTGGGACTGGGATACCCGACCCTGGTGCCGGACCAGGGAACTCCGGCGCTGACGGTTTCCGATGTGGATGGCGTGAAAGTGGGAGGCATCCTTTTACAGGCGGGAACAAACAATTCCGCCACGCTGTTGCAGGTCGGAACCCCGGGCAGTGCAGCGTCCCACGCCGCGGACCCACTCTTTCTTTACGACATTTTCTGCCGGGTCGGCGGCGCGGCAGCCGGAAGCGCTACCGACATGGTCACTATCCATTGTAACAACGTCGTGGGCGATAATTTCTGGCTCTGGCGCGCGGACCACGGCCGGGGCGTGGGCTGGAACTCAAATACGAACTTCACCGGTTTGACCGTGTACGGGAACAACGTCACCTTGTACGGATTGTTTGTTGAACATTGCCAGGGTTATCAAACGGTGTGGAACGGTAATGGTGGCCGCGTCTATTTCTACCAATCCGAAATGCCCTACGATCCGCCAGACCAAGCGGCCTGGCGGCATGGAGACGTCGATGGTTTTGCTTCGTACAAAGTGGCCGATGGGGTAACGACCCATGAAGCCTGGGGGCTTGGCGTTTATAGTGTGTTTCGTGCCGGGCAGGTTGTGGCGGACAGCGCCATCGAAACCCCGACGGTTCCCGGCGTTAAGCTGCATCACATGGTGACCCTCCGGCTCGGCTGGCAGCGCGACAGCGGCATTCGGCATGTGCTGAATGACACGGGCGGCAGCGTGATCTCAAACCGACAAGCGACGCTAAACTAAAAAACTTAAGGAGAACGGCCCTGGACGGTGGTGCAAGAATGACATTCCGTCCAAGGCCGCCTCCGGCAACCAGTTTTTGGGATTAGTTGACCACTGGCTGCAAATTTATTCGTCGCGAGTGGCCTCGTCCGCTTCTTCCGCCAGCTCCGCCAGCTTGTCAAAGAACCCCGAGCTTTGGCCGTTGAACAGTCCCGAAGCCGTCAGGCCGGCCACTGCCGCCTTCGCGCCGGCGTTCGCGGTGAGGGTCGGCCGGATCACCGAGCAGAGCGGCAGGCTCGTGCTGATGAACTTGCACGGCGCCGGCATGATCTGGTTCGTGAAATCGGGCTGGGACGGGTCGGTTCCGTCGCCGGGAAAGAACGTGTTGCCGTCGGAACCGTTGGGAGCGACGGGGAGTTGCGGAAACAATCCGGGGACCGCCGGGGCGTTGCCGGCCTTATCCTCCCAGAGCAGGAAATGCATGATTTCCGTGCCGCCGATAGACGCAACAATTCGACTCACCTCAGGGCTGTTGACCTTCGGGGCAAACGAGGCGTACAGGCTCGAACCGCCCTGTTCAATCGTTGCGAAATGGAACCCGGCGGCGTTGGCGATGAATTGAATAGCGTCACTGCCCAGCGGCAGATTGCTGTTGGGAATGACAGGCACGTTGACCAGGTCCACGATCTGCGCGAAGGAATCGCCGAAATCGGGGTTGCCCGGAAAGCGGTAGCGATTGAACCAACTCGTATCCACCGTCAGATTCAGCAGATTGGTGAGCCGCTTCCCGCCTTTGGAGCCGGTCGCCTGGCTGCTCGGCAAATTGCGGAACGCTTCGAGGTTGACGGCCTTGTGGCCTTTGGAAACCAGGTATTGATTGATGAAGTTCTGATGGCTGAACTCGTCGCGGGCGTTCTGGTTTACATAGGTGGGCATGTCCCCATCGAGCTGTTGCAGGGCCTTCAGGAAAGGCAGGTTTCCCAGGGCGAGCTCCGTGTACTGCTGCCACAGATCGGTTTCCAGAATTTCGGCTGCGGCCAGAAATTTCAGAATAGCGACGTCGCCCGGGCTAAGGCGTGGAGTGCCACCGGCGGCGCGGGCGCCCATCCGGCTCATGAGCAGTCCGCCGGCCGGCAGCGCCGCTGCCCCGGCCAGACCCAGTCGCTTCATAAAGGTGCGACGGCCGAAGGTGCTGCCGCGGGTATCGAGTGGAGATGGTTTCGTTGAAGAAAATGGACGCGTCTTTCTGGTGCTGCTTTGATCATTTGACATACAATTCACCTTTCAGTTCTGGCGATGCCGGTTTTTCGTTTCACTGGCGCGGGCTTTATGTCCGCCCCACTCATCAGAGAAACTGCGGATGAAATTGTTCCCCTGAAAAATTTGATTGTTGCGGGAACAAAATTCGAAGAACGGCATCGGAAGACTCGCAAAAAATCGCGGCTTCAAATCCGGATTTTTAAATCGTCAATGCTTCGACGCACCTTCGGCCTGCTTGTTCGTCGGCTGGTAGAGGCCGGCTTTAATAAAAGGTTCAAGACAGGCGCCATAACCTTCCGCCTGCATTTTGTCCACGGAAATGAAGCGCAACGACGCCGAGTTGATACAATAACGCAAATGCGTCGGCCCCGGGCCGTCATCGAACACGTGCCCAAGATGGGAATCGGCCGCGCTGGAACGGACTTCGGTGCGATCCATGCCCCAGGAATGGTCAGAATGTTCGATTACATTCTGGCTCGAAAGGGGTTTGGTAAAGCTCGGCCAGCCGCACCCGGAATCAAATTTGTCCAGCGAGCTGAACAGCGGCTGGCCTGACACCACGTCCACGTAAATGCCCGGCGCGTGATTGTCCCAATAGGCGTTATGAAACGCCGGTTCGGTGGCGGCCTGTTGCGTGACGGCGAACTGTTCGGGCGTTAATTTATTCTTCAACTCGGCGGGTGACGGCTTCTTGAAAGATTGCATGGTGGTGGACGATGGATGGTTGGTGGAAGTTGCCGGGGGGCTGGCTGGCGTTGCGGTCGAAAGTTGCGAGAGCAAAGCATGAACGGGACACAGTACCAACCCGCACACCAGCCACCCGGCCGGAAAAACTTTAATCCGCACTCGCATTTTGCAAAGTAGCATATCGATTGGTCTCAGGCGAGCGGTGATAAACGAAGTTCGATTTGCCCCGCTAAGCTGGAGCGGTTATGATTGCTTATGGCTGCGTTCCGGAAAATCAGCGCGTTACTGGCGCAATGTGCCACGGTTCTTTTCCTGGCCGGCTGCTCAGGCAGGGGTCACCCCACACCCGGAATCGTCATCACCAACCTTCCCGCTTATGGTTCCAGCGATGATCTCGCCGGAGTGGTGTTGGGTGCGGACCCGACTGCTTCCCGGGTGGCTGTGTTCATTAATGTTCCGCCTTATGGCTGGTATTCCAAACCCATCTGCTCTCAAGCTCTTACGACGATCCAACCTGACGGGAGTTGGTCTGCGGACATCACCACCGGCGGAATGGATACCAACGCCACCCGGATTGCGGCCCTGCTGGTCAGCACCAACTACGATCAACCTTGTGTACTCGGGGAACCCTTTCTGCCCACCAACGTTCTTTCCGAAGCGATTGCCAGCGCCGTGGTCTCGCGCGAATATCCGGGCGTCCGCTGGATTGGTTTTTCCGGTTACGATTGGTGGGTGAAGGCCAGTTCGGGTACCAACCAACTCGGCCCGGGACCAAATTATTTTTCCGACAGCACCAACAACGTCTGGACGGACGCGCTGGGCTGGCTGCACCTGCGCATCACCAACCGGTCCAATCAATGGCAATGCGCTGAAATCGTCTCCGCGCGGACATTCGGTTACGGCAGCTATCGGTTTGAACTCGGTTCGCGCGTGGATGATCTGGACACCAATGTCGTGCTCGGCCTGTTTACCTGGAGTGACGACCCGGTCTACGCGGACCGGGAAATGGATGTCGAGTGTTCGCGCGGTTTCGCGGCGGATGCCAACAACGCGCAGTTCACGGTCCAGCCGTATAATCTCAGCGGCCATTACTCACGCTACCAGGTGCCGGCCGGACTGGCGGATACCACCCATCAGTTCACGTGGCAAAGCAATTCAGTCAGTTTTCAATGTCAGAGCGGCAGTTATTCGCCCAATCCAAATCCGACCAACGTCATTGGCGCCTGGACATTTGCCAACGCTTCCGCCGTCCCCCGGACCGGCGATGAAAACGTACGGATAAATTTATGGCTGCTTTTCGGCCATACGCCGATGGACGGCCGGGAAGTGGAATTGGTTATCAAAAGTTTCCAGTTTATGCCGCCGGGTTCGCCGCAGCCGGCATCGCTTACCGACCTCCGTGCGCCGCCGCATGGACCAGTCCAGTTCAGTATCACCGGTGAGCCGGACCGCCGATACCGGGTGCAGACGTCCGCGAATTTACTCAATTGGCTGGACCTCGCCACCGTCCTGGCGACCAACAATTTCGTGCCGTTCCAAGATGACAACCCGGCCGTCTTCGGCCAACGGTTCTATCGGGCGGTGACGCAACCTTGAAGAAATCAGAAATGCCGGGGTGGATTTGGGTCTGCGCGAAAGGGGAAAATTGGGTAGTGGGCTGCTTTGAAAATGGTCGTTGACCTCTCCGGCGGGTTACGCGTTAATCCCGCCAGAATGTATTTATTGATTTGTATCCTGGCCGGGGTTTTTCTGGCTTATGTGGTCGTTCTTCTTCAACAGCAAGGTCGGCCAGACCAGGTGGACGCAAAACTATTGCGGCAGTTTCGACGCGACGATGCCTGGTTGATTCTGATCGGGGCATTGGTTGGCTTTGTCTTTTACTTCTTTCTCTTCGTAAAGGAACATTCGGATTATTAAACCAAACGGGCAATTTCCTCCAGATGGTTGTTCCCTGAACTCCCAGGCACTTTTATAAAGCGAGGCGCAGCGTTTCAGCCAGTTCCTCCGGCGTGAGCGCAATGGGGTTCGCCTTCATACTGCTGGCTTGCATGGATTTCTTCACCAATTCGGCAACATGCTCTGATTTGATGCCGTAAGTGCCGAGGCGCGGAATTTTCAAATCACCCGCCAAATGGCGAACCCACTCCACGCCGTCATCCGCTGTGGCCGACACTTTACCGATCAGCAACTGTGCCACCTTATCGTAGCGTCGCAATGCCTCGCTGTCCGGCGCCCGTTGCCGTAGCGCCTGGATATTGGCATTCATGACCTGCGGCAACAACGCCGCACAAATTGCCCCGTGCGGCGCGTTGGAAAACATTCCGCCCATCGGGCCGGCGAATCCGTGTACCGCGCCCAGGCCGGCGTTGGCCAATGCCAGCCCGCCGAACAAGCTCGCGATGGCCATGTTTTCACGTGCGGACTTGTTTTGGCCATCCCCGAACGCGGCACGCAACGAGCGCGCCGCCCGGCGGATGCCCTCAACACATAATCCGTCCGTCATCGGATTCGCCCGCGAACCGACATACGGTTCGATGAGTTGCGTCAGCGCATCGAGGCCGGTGCTGGCCGTGAGGGCCGGCGGCAAATCACAGGTCAACTCGGGATCCACCACGGCTACGCGCGCCAGCATGAGCGGGCTGCGCAGGCTGACTTTCAATTTGTGTTCCGGCGATGCCAGCACGGCGTTGCGCGTGACTTCCGAACCGGTGCCGGCCGTCGTCGGAATGGCAATGAACGGCACGGACCGTTTTTTCAAAGTCTGGCCGCGCCCGACAATCTCCACGTAATCCAGCAACTCGCCGTCATTCGCCAGCATCGCGGCAATGGCCTTGGCCGCATCCAGCGCGCTGCCGCCGCCAAAGCCGATGACGAACTCGCATCGCTCCACCTTCGCCACCTTGGTCTCCTGCTCGATGGCAACGAGTTCTGGTTCTCCCCGAACGGTGAACGTGACCGGGCTGATGCCGTTCGACTGCAAATGGGCCAGCAATTTTTCCGCGCGTGACGAATCCCGTCCGGTCACCACCAGCGCGCGCGAACCGAATTCGTTGGCTATCGTACCGATTTCGCGCAACCTGCCTGGGCCGAAAATGATTCGTGTCGCGGTGGCAAATTCAAAGTGCATACAGTTGGCGCCGGTAGGGACGCCGCGCTGCGGCGTCCGGTCGGCGCGGCGCGCCGACCCTGCCTTTTACCATTCGGCATCATCGGGAAACACGTTGTCGAACTTCACGCTGCGGCGCGGCTCGGCCATCATCGGCGCGACAGCGTCACGCCAGACCGGATAATGTGCCGTTTCCTTGTGCGCGGCGGCGGCGGCGGCATCGCGATAGACCTCCACAAACACAAACCGCGTCGGGTCATCCTGCTGTTGGACGACGTCAAACCGCGCCACGCCCGGTTCTTTCAGACTGGCGCGTCCATTGGCCAGCGTCGCCTGCTTGAAGGCCTCCACGCAATCCGGTTTGACCTGAACCTGAATGTGTACCACGAGCATAAATCGCCTTTCGTTTGGGCCGGCCCGGGAGTGGATCAGCTTGCCGGCCCGGCCTTCCTGTGCTGTTCGCGACGCACCCGGATCAACGCCACTTCTTCCCGGATATTCAGCAGCGAAAGCTGCGTGGCATGAAACAAATGCACACAACCGCCAATCAACCCGCCCACGCCGACAAAGCCCAGCAGCAAACCGGCGCCAATAATGACCCGAATGAGCGTTTCATGACCCAGCTCTCCGAACAACGCCCCGAGCAGCGTTACCAGGCTCGCCCCGGCGAAGGCGCCCAGCGCCACATAAATCCAGCGCAACGAGCTCAGCAAAAGCTTGGCCTGTTGTTCGACCCGGTCGGCCTTTTCAACGAATTCAGGTTCCTGCGCCGTGGCCGGGTCGGCGGATTCCTTCAACAGTTCATGCATCCGGTCGCGGGTGCGCAACATGCGGTTGATGGTGCTCATCGCCAGCACGCTGGTCGCATTCGTCAAAATCGCCGGGGCCGCGATGAAGGTAAGAATCGCGAACGGATTGTTCGTCAACAAATTGCCGCCCATAATTTCCGGATTTTGAAATCCGCCTCCCTGTTTAATACCGCGATTGCTCCGGCCAGGTCAAATCTTCAGGTCCGGAACCGGCCTCCCGATTAGTTGCAGCGTCGAGCCTGTGGCTCGAATGAATCGGGCACAGCGCCGACACTACAACTCAAATCAGAACATTGCCCGTCCGGGCGGTGCGTTGGGTCAGACGAAATTTCCCCGAAGCCGCCGGCACCAGAACCGGCATGGCTTCGGTTTTGATTGGATGGTGGAGATTGAGCAACGCCCCGAGCCGCGAACGGACGTGACTTAATCGCTGTTCATCCGGTCCGGCGCCATCGGGCACGAAGCGCAAAGTGCCATCACCCTGCTCATCCTGTCGCAATTCGTAATGGACCATGCCGTGCAGCCCGGCAAAACACTGGTCCACCTGCCAGGTGGTGACGCGGCGCCCGTCGGTCGCCGTCAGCGCGTCGCGTGACCGGCCGTGAACCACAAAGTCGCTGATGTAGGGACGCTCAATCCTTTCCGCGAGATCGCCGATGCGATAGCGGAGCAACGGCATGTAATCGTTGGACAGGGTGGTGACCACCAGCTCGCCGACGCCGTGTGCGTCCGCGTCCACGATTTCCAGGAACGCCGTATCGTAGCTGGGTTTCATTGCGCCGTGCTCGTTTTCCATGAGCAGATGGCCGGTCTCCGTCGAGCCGTAAAGGTTGAAGACCGGCACCCCCAAGACGCGTTTCAGAATCCGGCGGTGCACCACACTTACAAATTCATAGCTGCACAACACGAACCGCACCGACGGAAAACGGATGTGGTGTTGTTCGCAGTAAAGCGCGAAGCGGGCGCCGTGTACCGGGTCCAGATCGAGAAATTGCGGCGACCATTCGGTAATTTCCGACGCCATGCGCGCCAGTTCTGCGTCATCCAGCAGAAACGGAATGCGCGCCAGGTTTACGTACAGCGTGTTGCCCAATATCCGTTGTTCGCGTGACATCCAGACCGTCGGGCACGTCAGGCCATTGCAGGCGGGCGGCACCAGCGTGGCGCGACGGGCGTTGGGATGTTCATCCAGCACCCGGGCGACAAAATGATTCAACCGCAGCGCGCGTTCCTCCTGCGCATTCCACCAGCCGCGGCCGAAAATCACCGGCAGCCGTTCCTCGGAAGTGCCGGAGGTGTGTTCCAGTTCCACCAGGTTTTTCTCCAGCAACGATTCGAGCAACTGCCCATCGGAAAGAAAATTTCGCGGAAAGCCATTCCGCATGTCGCGCTTTGCCAGCAGCGGCAGGCCCTTGAAACACTCAATACCGGGAGTTTGACACCCTGCCCGCGCCAACGAATGGCGATAGAGCGGCACGTTCCGCCAGCGTGGAAGAAGTTCCTCCAACTGCGGGATTTGCGCGGCTTCACGAATCAGTTCCGGCGTCGCCAGCATGGGCGAAATATACACGCTTTTTGCGGAATGCAAATTCAACGAATGGCGGCATGGGAATTCCGGGGCGCGACCGTCGTCGCGCGGGCCTGGCAGATGCTGCGGTAAAATTCGCCGACGCGCGTCATTTTGCGCGGAAGTCTTTCATCATTGAAATCCACCGCCAGCAACCCGAACTTTTTTGAATAGCCGAACTGCCATTCGAAATTATCCAGCAGCGACCAGTAGAAAAACCCGCGCACATCCACGCCACCCTCCACCGCGCCGTGCAGTTCGCGCAGATGTTCCGTCAGGTCAAGGATGCGGAAATTTTCGTTGGACGATGCCGAACCGTGCTCGGTGATGTAGAGCGGCAGACCATATCGCCGGTGAAAATTCCGCAGAACGGTTCCCAGCCCGCCGGGATGCCGCTCAAACATGTCATCGCAAACCACGCCCAGCTGCGCGAGCTGTTTGGGGCAGGCGCCGCCGGCCGGAACCATGGGTTCAAAATTTTTGAACCGCGTCAGCCCGTAATAGTTCACGCCCAAAAAGGTGGACGCCGCCCGGCGTCGCCCGCCCAGAAACGCGTCCAGCACAAAACGATTGAACGCGTGATGAGAAATGCCGGCGAGCAGGCGGTCCCAAAGCGCGTGCTTTTGAAACGGCCCGAAAAAAGTCCAGTTTTTGGCAATGCCGATTTCCGGCGTCCGGCCACCGTTGCCGGCTTGCCTGAGGACTTCACTGGCGCGCACGTGCGCCACGGCCATGTGCTTGATGCTTTTCCGATAAGACAGCAGCCGCCATTTGTGGAACGGCGGAAAGCCGCCCAACAGATAGGTCAACGACGCATACGTGTCCGGCTCATTAAACGTGTTCCAGAGCCAGACCCGCTCCTTCAAGGCCGATACCAGTTTCGTCACGTAATCCACAAACGCCGGAACCGTGGCCGGATTCAGCCAGCCGCCCGCCGACGTAATCCACGGCGGATTGGAAAAGTGATGCAGCACCACCATCGGCGTGATGCCCGCGGCCTTGAGCCGGTCGAGCAGGTCCACGTACCGCTCCAGTTCCGGCCCGTTGAGCGGCGCAAAGGGCGCGGCTTGCAGGCGCGACCATTCGATGCCCATGCGGTAGGCGTTTACGCCCAGTTGCGCCATCCAGTCCACGTCCTCCGCATAGCGGTGATAATGATTGCAGGCCACGCGGCAATGTCCGCCGTCCGACGCGACATAATCCGTCCATTCGTTGGCGACGTGGCCTTCGACCTGCGTCGGTGATGTGGCCGTGCCCCAGAGAAAATTGTCCGGAAATTTTAAAACGCCTGCCATGGTGATGAACAATATGAGGCAAAATGAAACGGATGACCAGTCTGGAGTCGCCCTTCAAGTCAACGGAGGGAATCCGGTGAATCCGTTAGCCGCAAATGAATGATGGACTTTCCCGCTTTCATGAACGATAGTGACCCTGTTCCTGCCCAGCGAGCCGGATCCAGGTTTGTTTTCGACCCCCAAATTTTATGGCCAAGAAACCAGCAATTGTCAGCACGCCGTTACCGGACGCAACCCCGGCCAGTGAAACGGTGGAGCAACATTTTGACCGCATCCTGTCGTGCGACGATTTCAAAATCCTGAAAGCCGTCTTCGACCAGTTGCAAATGGACGCCACAGCGATGCACGGCGCGATTGTCACCACCAATTCCTATCGGAATTTTTTAAGCAAGCTGGGCTATCGCATCATCCTCGTGCCACAAATCCACGAGCAGGACTGCTACTCCCGGATGGGCCCGGCCGGCGGCATCCGCGCCGTGCTGCCGGTTCACAATATCGCCACCTACAGCACGCTGGTCACGCTCGTGAATTACGATTCGACGGTGACCACCACCCCGAAATCCATGGACTTCTACGATGACCGGCTGGCTGAATTCAAGACCCAGTTGATGAAATAGGTTTGGAATGGCGGAAGACGAACCATCGTCACGCCATATTCCTTCCGGCAATCCAGCCGGTCGTCCAGGCCGCCTGGAAATTGAAGCCGCCCGTGATGCCGTCAATGTCCAGCAATTCCCCGGCGAAAAACAGTCCGGGGCAAATCCGGCTCTCCATGGTTTTAAAATTCACCTCGCTCAGCCGGACCCCGCCGCAGGTTACAAACTCATCCTTGTTCAGGCTCTTGCCGCTCACGGAAAATTCCGTGCGCCGCAACTGGTGAGCGAGTTTGTGCTGCGCAGCCCGCGAGAGCGCCGACCATCTTGTCTCACGCGAGATGCCTGAAGCGCAAACGAGTTGTTCCCAAAGGCGCGCCGGCAGTGGCGGGACGGGCGAATTCACGATTAATTTTGCCGGTTGCGAATGGCGCCGCGCCGCCAGGTCGGTTGCGAGATTTTCCGCGTTCTGTTGCGGCAGCCAGTTCACCTGGAGCGGAAAGGAATAATTCAGTTCGTGCAACTGTCGCGCGCCCCACGCCGACATCCGGAGGATGGCCGGGCCACTCAGGCCCCAATGCGTTATCAACAACGCGCCACGCTCGCGGAGTCTTGTTTCCGAAACCGCTACTTCAGCCATTTCGACCGACACGCCAGCCAGCTCCCGCAACCACGGTGTCTCGATGTGGAATGTGAACAGCGAGGGCACGGGTGGTTCCAGCGTGTGCCCGAGCGAAACGGCCAGTTGACCCAACGCGGGCGTCCGGCAACCACCTGTGGCCAAAAGCAGACAATCGCACGTCAGCGTGTCGCCGATGGCAGGGCGCGTCACTCCGTGCGCGCCGTCGTTGGCGTCCAATCCAGCGGCGCGCACGGAGTG
>DATNHM010000080.1:0-34274 GCA_035604955.1 Candidatus Limnocylindrales bacterium
CCGTGGATTTTGGCTAAATACTCCCGTTTGCTGGGCAGACTCATGTTCGTTGTTTGGGTAACCACGATCTTGAGTCAACGAAGAGCCAAACCCCTCGTCCAGCTCCCCGCCCCGGTAACATTTATCCTGAGTCAACACGGCACATCAGGTTTTCAGCTCTGTTATTGAAAGTTGCTGCTGCTTCTGCGAGCATTCCCCGGCGGGCCTGTAGCTCAATTGGTTAGAGCAGAGCACTCATAATGCTTTGGTTCTCGGTTCGAGTCCGAGCAGGCCCACCAATCTCTACCTCCTCGAATCCAGCGCGCCGATCGGGCGAGACATGCGGAGTATGTCCGCCCGCCGGCAGGATGGCTTGAAGATGTATTCTGTCCACACTCTACGGAGCTTTGGGCAATAATTTAGCGAGTGGCACGCGAGCCGTGTTTGCCAAATCAGTCTGCAGGGTCATAAGAGTCGTAATTGTGCGCTGGACAAGGGTTTTAGTCCGGCTTACCTTTACAAGAGTGAAAAAGGACAGGCTGAATAGGCAGCCGCCTACTAACTGTTAGGCCGCTTCGCACAATGAAGAAGGCATCGACTTGGTATTTGCTTGCGCTAGCAATTCTTAATGTGTTGCTCGCACTAGGGACATCGGCTGCGGCAGCCATGTGGGCTGGGGCATATCGTAAGCTTGGGATTCTGCTTCCCAAGGTTACGTTAGTTGCGTTGAGTTTGCATTGGTGGCCATATGTTTTTGTCGGTGTTGCGGTTTTCCTCGCGATGGTTTCGGTTGGTTCCAAGTGGCCAAGCGGCGTGTTTTTGCAGTTTTTGGTTATACTGCTCATCGGCGAGGGCTTTATTTTATTCATGGCACAGATTGTTTTTGTACTACCTTTGGTTTCGACTTTGACATTCCAGTGATATGACCATAGGCCTAACATGAGGATAGACGCACGGGAGCTTCACAAGTCAAACCAAGCGGTTCGTTAACTTCGCCCAATCCAAATTCGCGCCCGTTGGTTGTTTTTCTCTTCGTTCCACCTTTCATTTATCCGTGTTCATCCGTGTTCATCCGTGGTTAAATCCTTCGCGTGAACATCACAAACCTGAACCCCGACACGGACATCGGCGCCAGCGGCTGGCTGGTGGAGATGGACGCGTGCCGGATTCTGCTCGACGCGGGGATGCATCCCAAACGCGAAGGGCGGGCCGGTTTGCCGATATTCAACAAGGCGGGAAACGCCGACCTCGATGCCATTGTGATTTCGCATTGCCATCATGATCACGTCGGCGCGCTGCCGGTCGCCGTGCGGCATTTTCCCAAAGCGCACGTGTTGATGACGGAACTGAGTTATTTCATCGTCGAGCGCGTGCTGCACAACTCGGTGAACGTAATGGTGCGCCAGCGGGACGAACTGGGCATTCGCGAATACCCGCTTTACACGCACGATGAGGTGGACGATATCGCACCGCGGTTTCAAGGTTTCAAATACAATCGCGAAATTGAATGGGCGGCGTTTCACAAGTCACGCGCGGGAGCGTTTTCGCCGACGCTGGAGTTCTTTGACGCCGGTCATACGCTGGGCTCGGCGGGAATTCTCATTCGCGGTAAAAAGGACACACTGTTTTATACGGGTGACGTCTGTTTTCATGATCAGACGATTCTCCGCGCGGCACGGTTTGAAGACGTGAAAGCGGACGTGCTGATCATGGAAACCACCCGCGGCAACCGGGTTCCGCCGCCGGGATTTTCGCGCGAAAGTGAAATCGAACGGCTGGTCGCGGCCATTCATCACGCGCTCAAACGCAAGGGTTGTGTGTTGATCCCGTCGTTCGCCCTGGGCCGCACGCAGGAAATGCTGGCGCTGCTGGCGCTGCTGATGCGTGCCGGGAAATTGAAAACACAGCCGGTTTACATCGGTGGCCTGGGGCGTGTGTTCACTGAAATCTATGACCTGGAGGCGCACCGCACGCACCGCCAGCACACGAACCTGCAATTGCACGAGGCCCTGGAGCTCATTGTCCTGGAAAAAGGCCAGGCGGAAAAAATGAAACTGAGTGGCGGGCGGATTTTTGTCATTACCGCCGGCATGATGAGCGAAAATACGGCGGCACACGATCTCGCCCTGCGCATGATTGGGGATGAGCGGCAATCCATTTTCTTTGTCGGCTACGCCGATCCGGACACACCGGGCGGACGGCTAAAGGCCGCCCGACCGGGTGAAACCTTTGTGTTCAGCCCGACCGCCGGGCGCGTCACCCGTCATTGTGACGTGCAGGATTTTGATTTGACGGCCCACGCCAATCGGGAGGATCTGCTGGATTTTGTCGGTCAGGTCTCGCCGCGCGCGATTTTACTCGGTCACGGCAGCGGTGATTCCCGCGCGTGGTTTGAGGAACAGATCCGGCTGCGCCATCCGAAAATCAAAATTCTCCAACCGCAACCCGGCCAACCGATGGCGGTCTAATCACGATCACCTGCAAACTGGATTCCCTGGTCGCCTTTGGCGTCCGCTTTGGAATTTAGCCGCCGTTTCCGCTGACAATATTGCCAAGATTGAAAATTGGCAGATACATGCAGATAACCATTGAACCGATGAGCAGCCCTAGAAAAACAATCAGGATCGGCTCGAGCAGAGACATCAGGCCGGAAAGCATGGCTTCAACTTCTTCATCCAGAAAATTGGCGACACGCTCGAGCATGTTATCAATATTGCCGGTCTGTTCACCGGCGCTGACCATGCGGATGATCATGACGGGGAAAACCGGATGTTTGCCCAGCGCAACGGCAATCCCTTCACCGCGTTCAATATCACCGGCAGCGGCCTTGATAGCCCTTTCCATGACGGTATTGCCAACGGTTTGAGAAACAATCTGCAACACTTCGAGGATCGGCACACCGCTGCGGATGAGCGACGCCAGGGTGCGGGTGAAGCGGACGAGACAGATTTTGTGCGCGATGGGACCGAAAACCGGCATTCTAATGCGGTTCCTGTCCCAAAAATCGCGTCCGGTCCTGGTCTTGATGAAGTAGATCCAGCCATAAACCAGAGCGCCCAGGCCGATCAGGAAGTAGATCAGATAATGTCCCATCAGGTCGCTAAGAGTGATCAGGAATTGGGTGGGCCCCGGTAATTTGGCGCCAAAGCTTGAATAAACGTCCTTAAAAACCGGGACTACCTTGACCAGCAAAAAGATGGTGATGGCTATGGCCACGGTGCTCACCACGAGGGGATACATCATGGCGGATTTAACCTTGCGACGAAGACGGGCGCTGCTTTCCAGATAGGTCGCCAGCCGTGCCAGAATTTCCGCCAAAAGACCGCCTTTTTCACCTGCGGAAACCATCGAAAAGTAAAGTTTGCTGAAGGTTTTGGGATGTTTTTGCAGTGCTTCTGAAAAACTCTCGCCACTTTCCACCCGCGTGCAAACGTCCCGAATGACGTCGTGCATGACTTTGCTGGTCGCCTGGTCGGCCAGCGCTTGCAGGGATTGCACGATGGCGATACCGGCGTCAACCATGGTCGCCAGCTGTCGGGTAAACACCACCAGTTCGTTCAGCGAAACCCTGCCACCCTTGGTTTTGCCCTTTTTAGCGATTTTCTCCTCAATGGCTACCACCAGGAGGTTTCGGTTCAGCAATGCCGCCACCGCGGCTTGTTCGGTAGCGGCCTCTACCGAGCTGCGAATTTCGCGGCCGCTGGCCGTCTCACGGGCCGTGTAAGAATAGGATGCCATATAGTTTGTTGATAGATCGTTTTACCCGTCGAACCGTATTGTCGTCATTTGTTTACTTGCCAACTTTTCTCGTGCCTTTGCAAAGCATCCTTTATTCCAAACTTTATTCCTAACCTGGCCCCGCAAAAGCCTCCACCGCCTGCCTTCGGCTATGTCCAAACACTGTCCAGGAATGAGATAAAAACCGACCTAAATTGTAACATATTTCACTTCAACATCTTGTGAAAATACAATTCCCCAAAAAAAATATTGTCAAATGTCCAAATTTTCCCTATTTTCAGCAACAATTGCACCATGCGGTGCCGGGGTAAACGGTTTTTACCCTGAAGTGCACAGGCACAAGGCAGAAAAACATTAACAAACAACATCGGAGGAACCAGATGAAGTTTAATAAATGGACAGTGGGTCTGGCGGCGGTCGGGGTGGTCAGCCTCGCGTCAGCCGCCCGCGCAGACGAAAAAATGAGCTCCGTGCAAACGGCGCTTTCAAACACCACACTCAGTGGTTATGTGGATACGGCGGCAACCTGGAGACTAGGGACATCCAGTGGTCCTCGTTCGACCTTCCCGAACCTTCCCCAATATGCCTTTGCGAAAAATGACGGCTTCAGCCTGAATGCCGTGGATATCGCACTGGACAAGCCGGAAGACGAAAGCCCGTGGGCAGCCGGTTACCACGTCGAGTTAATGATTGGCCCGGATTCAATCCCGTTGGGCAACGCAGCTATTGGCGGCGTTTCCATCGGTGGTATTGGCGGTGGCGCCGGCCTTACCTCCCTTCGCCAGGCCTATGTGACGTTGCGCACACCGGTGGGTAACGGTATTGACTGGAAAGTTGGTGTGTTCGACACCATCATTGGTTATGAATCCACCAGCGACCCGTTGGATCCCAACTATACCCGTTCTTATGGTTATAGCATCGAGCCGACCACGCATACCGGCATATTGGCCACCTACAAGGTGAACGATATGCTCACGGTGTCCGCCGGCATTGCCAATACCTGGAACGCGGATACAATCGTCGCCGCCGCCGGTGCGCCAAAGTTTGGCCTTAACAACACTGCCCAGTATGAATCCCAAAAGACGTACATGGGTTCAATTGCATTCACCGCCCCGGATAGCGCGGGCTTTATGAAAGGTGCCACACTCACTGTAGGCGTTGTCAATGGCGTTGATTCTCAGCGTTACAGTCCTGGCAGCATGACCAGTTTTTATACGGGTCTGACTGTTCCAACGCCGCTTTCAGCCTTGAAAGTCGGCGCCGCGTTCGACTTCTTTGACCTCCACAACGGCGGTGTTCCCGGCAATCCAAGCGATGACAGCACTTGGAACATTGGCCTGTATGGGAGTTTTCAAGCGACGGATAAGTTGAGCTTCAATATGCGCGCTGAATATCTCTCCAGCAACGGTTCTGGTCTTTACGACATTGCCGGTGTAGGCCCAGGAACCTCCCCCGATAACGTGGCAGAAGAATTCACAGCCACCGCCCAGTATAACCTGTGGGCAAACGTGATCAGTCGCGTGGAATTCCGTTGGGATCATGCTGAACACGGCAACTTCTTTGGTTATTCGTCAGGAACAACCACCGCTGGCGCGCCAAACCGCGACAACGACTTCCTGTTGGCTTTGAACCTGATCTATCAATTCTAGTTTAAGCTGGAACTTTCAAGCCCCTTCCGCCAAACCGGAAGGGGCTTTTTAATTTTTCAGCCGGCGCCCGCAAATCGCTTGCCGTCCTGGACTGCGGCAGTCCTCTGCCGCTTTTGCTCCCGCCAGGAAGAGTGCGCTGGAACTTTCCTTGCCCCTTTGCTTCGATAACCGTCCTCCAAAGCGCCGGGTGACTGGCGCACTCCAAAAGCTGGCGCCAATTCTGGTCCGCCCTCGGCAAACGCTTGCCGTCTTGGACTGCGGCAGCCCTCTGCCGCTTTTGAATGGAATTCAACCCTGACATTTGTTTCCATCCCACCTACAATCCGCCGTCCAAAATGCAATTCATTCGCGACCTTTACAAGGCAGGGTCATCGCGCCGCGATGACCAATCACCGCAGCGCGGCGCCCCTGCCAGTCGTCCGGTCATTTCCTTTGAATTTTTCCCGCCCAAAACGGACGAAGGCGAATTGAATCTTCTCGAAAAGCATATCCCCGCGCTGCTTCAGGCCAGACCGGATTTTTGCTCCGTGACTTACGGCGCGGGCGGCAGCACGCGCGACAAGACGTTGATGATTGTCGACCGCATACAACGCCAACATGGCCTGACAGCGCTGGCGCATCTCACCTGCGTGAATCACACGCGCGAACAAGTGCGCGAGCTGCTCACACGCATCCGCGACCTCGGTTGCAAGAATATCCTCGCCCTGCGCGGTGATCCGCCCGGTAACGACGAGTTCAAGTCCACACCCGGCGGCTTTGAATTCGCCTCACAACTGGTGAAATTCATCCGGGAAGCCGGCGATTTTTCCATTGGCGTCGCCGGATTTCCCGAAGGCCATGTGGCCTGCAAACAGGGCAAACACGCCGACTGGCGGCATTTGCAGGAAAAGGTGGACGCCGGCGCAGATTTCGTCCTGACCCAGTTGTTTTTCGACAACGCCGACTACTTTGAATTCCGGGATTATGTGGCGGGCAAACTCGGCGTACGCGTCCCGCTCGTACCCGGCATCATTCCAATTTTAAGTGCGACGCAAATCACCAGGTTCACCCGGCTTTGCGGCGCAAAAATCCCGCCGCCGCTGCGAACGCAATTGGATGAATTGGGCAATGACGACGTGGCCGCTGTTGCCTTTGGCATCGAATACGCGACCCGACAGTGTGAGGAATTGCTCCGTGCCGGCGCACCGGGATTGCATTTCTATACGTTGAACAAATCCCATTCAACCGTGCAGGTCTTGAAAAACCTCGGCCTGGCGTAAATCCAGCCATGGTAACAGCCGAGGTGACGAGGCTCTGACTTGATTTGAACCCAGAAACCCAGGTAGCTCCCGTAAAAGGTGGGGTGCGGACAGCGCGCCGTTCCTGCCAATTTGGGTTTTCGAGATAATGAGCCTCGTCACCTCGGCTGCTACGATAAACCACCGGTTACAACCCCAAATTGCTGGCCACGATGCCGAGGACGCTCAACGGCCCCTGGTCCTCCAAACTGTCGGCGGCTTTGTCCACCTTTTGCAACGTCAGCTTCGCGTTCTTGTAAAGATCCTGGTCGTTGACGAGTTTGCCGATGGAACCTTGACCCTGATTGACCTTCTGTAAAATCTGGTTCAGGTTCGTCATGGAAGAGGTGGTGGCGCGATAAAGGGTATCGTCGGTCACCAGCTTGCCGATGGTGCCCCGGCCTTCATTGACCCCATTGACGACCTGCTGCGCGGCGGCCACGGTGCCCTGCAAATTGCTCACGGTATCCAGGGCGGAATTGTAAAGCGTGTCCGTGTAAATCAGCTTGCCCACGGTTCCCTGTCCGCTGGCAATCTGGCCGGAAATGGCTTCCACGTTCGAGATGGTGGCGGTGAGGTGGCCGCTGTTTTGCCGGATTAAATCGGTCAAGGGGCCAAGCAAGTTGTTAATGGTGTCGCCGGTAAAACTTTTGGTCAGGTTTTGAATGCCGGTCGCGGCGTCGTTGAGCTTGGCCATGATGGCGTTGAGATCCGGTTGCTCCACGGTGGCCAGCACGGCGCCGTCCACCGCTTGCGGCGCGCCCGGTGACCCAAAGTCAATGGCGACAAAATTCTGCCCCATCAATCCGGTGAAACGGATGGCGGCCTGGCTGTCCGTTTTCACCACCGTACTGCCGTTCAATTTCATCGTGACCCGGACCTTGTTGTTTTCGAGGGCAATTTTTTCGACGCGCCCGACTTCCACACCGGCCATTTTGACGCTGTCGCCCACCTTCAATTCCTGCACCGTGTCGAACAGGGCGCTGAGGTGGTATCCACGCTGGAAGAAACCGATGCCGCCGAGCGTTTCCATGATGAGCAGGGCGGCAATGACCACCAGCACGGCAAAAATGCCAAGTCGGGTTTCGAGTGAATTTTTCATAGGCTTTAGGGGGATTCGTGTTGAAAATCTGCGTGCAAAAATTTCTGCAGGACCGGGTCGTTGAACTGTTTCACTTCCTCCGGCGTGCCGATCGTCAGGATACGACCCTCATTGATGACGGCGATGCGGTCGGCAATGCCAAAAGCCAGGTCGCGATCGTGCGATACCACCAGCGAGGTGACGTGGATACGCTGTTTGAGCTTCACAATCTCCCGCCCGATGACCGCGGCCGAAAGGGGGTCCAGTTCGCTCGTCGGTTCGTCGTAAAGAATCAATTGCGGCTCGATGACCAGCGCGCGCGCGATAGCCACGCGCTTTTTCATGCCGCCGGAAAGTTCGTTGGGCATTTTGTCAGCGGTGTCCTTAAGGCCGACCGCCTCGAGTTTTTCCTCAACCACCCGCTTGATTTCCCCCGGCGGCTTAAGCCGGTGTTCGCTCAGATAAAGGCCGACATTCTCGCCTACGGTCAGCGAATTCAGCAGCGCGCCGGATTGGAAAACCAGCGCCATCCGGTATTTGCCCGCGATTTCGGGCGACTGAATGGCCTCGCCGTTGATGAGGATTTCCCCTTCATCCGGCGCTTCCAGGCCAATCAGGTGCTTGAGCAGGACGCTCTTGCCACTGCCGCTGGGCCCCATGATGACGAAAATTTCACCGGGCTGGACCTCGAAATCAATCCCCCGAAGCACTTCCTCGCCGTTGAAACTTTTCCGCAGGCGGCTCACTCTAAGACTCACGCCGGAATGGTTGTTCGTCGCGTCGTTCATCATTTCAAAAGGATGCGCGTCAGCAAGTAGTCAAAAATCACAATGAGGACGATGGAGTTGACCACCGCCTTCGTTACCGAGCGGCCAATGCCGCGCGGCCCGCCGATGGTCGCCAGCCCCTGGTGGCACGAGACCGCGCCGACGATCAGCCCGAAGCAAAAGCTTTTGAACACGCCGTTGGCCACGTCCTTGAGCTGGACAATGGTTCGCAGGTCGGAGAAAAACGCCTGAAAGGGAATACTGATGTGACTGTTCAAATCGGCGACGACCGCGCCGCCAAACCACCCGACGAGAATTGCGAAGACCACCAGCATCGGCAACGCCACCGCGATGGCTATCATGCGCGGCAATACCAGGTAGTGGATCGGGTCAATGTTCATCGTCCGCAACGCGTCAATTTCCTGATAAACGCGCATTGAACCGATTTCCGCCGCCATGGCCGAGCCGATGCGGCCGGCAATCAGAATCGCCATCATCACCGGCGCGAGTTCCTTGGCGATGGAGATGCCCACGACGCCGCCGACGGCGCTGGAAAGGCTGCGTTCCACCAGGACCGGACCGGTTTGCAGCGCGATGACAGCGCCGATGAAGAACGACAACACGCAAACCATCAGCAAGCTCGCGTTGCCGATTTCAAAAAACTGTTCGAATACCTTCTGTCGCTGCCGCCAGGCCAGCGGCAGGGCCAGCATCGTGCGCCAGAACAACAGAATGATTTCACCGATGTTTTCAAACATAATGATTATCGAAGGCCGAATGTAGAGTGCCGAAGGAAGAATTACCAGCCACGGATGACTGCGACTTCCAATTCTTCTGCTTTCGGCCTTCTGCCTTCTTCATTTGTTATTCCCGGGTTTGGTTTTAACCACAGGAATATAAAACAAGCGCATGCATTTACCCTTGGAATCTGATTGATACTGGAAAAGGCCGAAAATGAGCGAGCATTTTTTTGATGTGGGCGCCGTGTTATAGCGATAAAAATTCCACAACAGCGACTGGCTCGTCGTGCCGAGTTTGACGCTGCCTTCCGAACGCCACAACGCCCACAACGGCGACCAGTTGCATTCCACGCCGCGGTTGCCGGGCAGCATGGGCTCAATCGGGGCGAGAATTTGTAACCGTCTGTCTCCATTGAAATCCCGTTGATAAGTAAACAAGGGCCACATATCCACCCGGTGGCGCAAGGTTCCGGTTTCCAGATTTTTTTCCGCCACGTTCACAAACAAATAAAACAGGATGCGCGTGCGCCGGTCATCCAATGTATCAGCGTGAAGGTAATCGTACCGGTACAGCGGCCAAAGATAGTAATCGCTTTCCAGCGTGTCGTTATGTGCCTGGCTGAACAGCGGCCAGACACGCGTGACGGTTTTGCCGGCGCCGCGCGCTACCACAACAAAGGGATACGGCCCTTCCCATTCATGATATTTTTCCCCGCGATCGTCAACCCACGTGAAGAACGGCCACAATACTGAGGTTGAATCGCGTTTGGGCGAGCGCAGCATGCTGTAAAACGGGAGATCGGCGCGAAATTTCGCCGGGTCGTCGGTGCCGATGCCGGTGTTTTGATAAAAATGGACCGGCCAGAGCGCAAAAAATTTGTCATGACCGGCAATGGTTTCAACTTCTCCAAATCCGTTGGTTTGCGCGGTGACGTCCTTGTGTTCAGTGCCCACCAGCGGCCAGAGTTGCCAGCCGTGCAAGCCGTCGCCATGGCGCAAATCGAAAATCGGAAAAAAGTAGTTGTCGGTCACCACATCCCGTTTGCGGGTCTCGCTGTAAATCGGAAACAGGACGAAGAAAATCTCGTCGCGGAACAACCGGTTCTGGAGATGGCCATAGAAGGGCACCAGGGCGGTGTAATTTTCCTTCGGATCGGGTGAACGTTGCTGGAAGTAAACCGGGAAAAGCGTGAAGCGCCTGACCGGGAAATCCCGCGGATCCTGGCCGCCGGCAAAAGCCAGCAGTTGGCCAAGCTGCCATCGGTATTCCGTTCCAAAGCGCCGGTAGGTGAGGACGGGATAAAGCAAATCGTCCTCGTGCGATTCAACGGCGGAATCCGTGTCGAACGAAAATAATGGTGGGACACCCCATATCTTTTCTGAATCCTTTTTCTGGTTGTAGAAGAACGGGCCAACGGCTTCGGTCCGGGACCCTGAATCCAGTGTCAGCGTAAACCGACTGAAGAGCGGTCCGGCAACAAAGTCGTCCGCGCCGAAAATAATCAAAGGAAAATTTAGTGCCACCAGCCATGAACAAATCCGCAGGCAAAGTCCAAGTTTTCGATAGTTCAGTAAGCTGATTAGCATGAAATTATTCAAACGGTAACGTTATCGTAAAGCTGTTTTGCTTGTATTTAACCTTGGCAAACCTATTTTTAACATTGATGTTGACATTTCGCCGAATTGCTTTACCTTTTCCATCCACTTGAGGTTTTTGACCTCGGTTCCTCCTGACCCAGTGTCGGCAACGATGAATTGTCGGCACTGGGTTGATTCGTTTGTATCAACGGACGGCATCGCCCAAGCAAATTGATTAAAGCCGGCAAAAATGTCAGTCCCGCAATCATGCAAGTGGTGATCCCCGTCGCCATAACGCAACCCAGGCTGTACATGCCGTAGTGTTTGGCGAGAATCAAGCTGCCGAATCCGGCAATCGCTGTCAACCCGGACACCAGTACGGCCTTGCCGGTGCTCCGCGCCAGAATGCTCGGCGTGCGCTCCTCGGCAAAACGGTTCAGGACATGAATGCCGTTGGTCACCCCGATGCCAATAAGCAACGGCAACGTCATGATGTTCGCCAGATTGAAGGGAACCCCAACTCCCCCCATCAATCCCGTCAGCCAAAGTGAGCCAATGCCAACCGGCAACAGGGCCAGAATCACCGCAACGAGACTGCGAAAATGGAAAAACACCAGGACAACAATCGCCGCCAACGAATACCACGCCGCCTGCACGTAACTGTTTTTCAGCAGGGTCTCATATTCGTAAAGCTGCACCGGCGTGCCGGTCACGTTCTCATCCACCGTCCGCAAATCAGCGACAAATGCTTCCTGGTTATTGCGTTGCCAGACATCGTGCTTGGGATAGACCTGCAGCAGGTATTTGCCGGTCACGCCGACGAACTGATCGCGCAAGGCCCCCGGCAGATCGTCCACCCGCAAGGGCGCGGTGTCATTCTGCGCCTTCAATGATTCAAACGTTTCACGGACGTCGTTGAATAACGCCTGTTGAAACTCCGCCAGTTTGGCCGCGTGTTCCTGGATCGCGGTGCTGTCACCGGCCAGCATGGTCTTGCGCAAATTATCAATCGCCTGCCGCAGGGCGACGAACTGTTTTGCCAGTTCGGGTTCGTTGGTGCGGACTTCAGGATCATCCAGCGCATTGCCAGCATATCCGTAAAGCGAATACAGCGTCTGGCTGAGCGCATTTACATTCACCGGTTTCGAGTCCGACGCGCTGAATTTCAGCGGCGCCACTTCCTGCTTGATGCCCCGGATAAACCCTAATTTTTCCCTTTGGTTCGGCTCAAGAAAATCGCTGAGCATTTCCGTCGGCGGCTCAATGTCGGCCACGGTCGGCAATTTCCGGATCGTCCCCTCCAAGGCGATGGCCTGGCCCAGATTGGTGGCCACGATCGCGCCGTACAACAGGGATTTGTCCGCCGAATTGATTAATTTGTGTTCGAACACCACCGACGTCAGGTTCGGACTTTGCATTTTGATGAGGTTGTAATCGAACTGTACTTTCCGGGCCTCGCACAACGCCACCAGACATAACCCAACGGTGGCCGCCATCACCCACACGGGCCGTTGCAGCCAGAAATTTTCGATGCGGGCGCGGGTTTCATCCTCGGTGGTCGAGTGGTCAATAACGTTTTGGCGGCCCTGCAGCAACAACGCCGGCAATATCGTCATCATCGGGACAAAACACAGCAACAGACCGCCGCCGCAGATGACGCCCATTTCCTGGATGCCGCGGAAATGGGTAAAGGCCATCGCCAGAAACGCGCCCGCCGTGGTCAGCGCACCGGTGAAAATGCCCTGGCCGGTAAAGACCATGGCCTTCATCATCGCCGCCTCTGCCGTCTTGCCATGGCGCAATTCCTCCTCATAGCGCGTGATGAGATGCACGCCAAAATCAATCGCCAGCCCGATGAGCATTGGTACGAACGTGATCGTCAGGATGTTCAAATGCCCGACGGTCAGCGTGGTGAATCCCAGCGTGTACGCCAGGCCGATCACCAGGCAAAACGTGGCCTTGATGGGCCGGCCGGTCTCGTTGTAGCCATAAATGAAAATCAGCGCGCAGAGAATCAGCGATACGATGCTCGCCAGCGTGACGTCCTTTTGCGATTGCCGCATTTGGTCATAATCCAAAACCGGTTCACCGGTCAGGCCGACATTCACGCCGGGCACCTCTTCCTGGGTTTGCTTTATCAACCGGCGCAATCGTTCAATGGCCTCGCCGTTGAGATCGTCGCTGGGGGGATGCGTGGTGAGCAGAAAAATCCGGCTATGATTGAAGGTGATGTAGATGTCCGAGATGTCGTTGGCGCCGAACAGCGCCGCCACGCCGGGGGATGGCGGTTTACCGGACATTTGCAGACAGGCGTCGGCCTGGGTCAGGATGCGGGTCAATACCGGCAACGCTTGAACCAGCGATTCGGTCTGGGCGTTTGTCTCGCGGGGCGCGGTGCGGAAAGCCGTGTTGATTTGATTGAAAAACAAAACGAGGTTTGTGGTCTGCGTGAACTGGCGGATGAACGGCTGATCGTCGTGCAGCGTTTTTTGAATGGCGGCCAGGTCCTCTTCCGGCACAAAGAACAGCGCCTTGGTCCCCATCATCGCCAGATCGTGCTGGTAAAAGACATCGCAAAACAGGTTGGTTTCCGGCGCCATCTTCATGGCAAGGCGTTCGACAAATTGCCGGTTTTTCTCCGGGTTATCGCTTTCCACCGCCACCACCAGGTCGTTGCCTTGCTGAGGAAACTCCTTTTGCAACTGAAGATAATTCCGGTGATACCTCTGGTTGGGGCCGACCAGGTTGTCCTGGTTCATGTCCGCCTTCAGGTAGCCAATGGTGTAAACCACGCACACCACAAACAGGATCACCTGGGGATAAATAAACCACCGGGGATGACGAAACACCGCCGCTGTCAGTTTGCCCAGCAGTCGCGCAAGAGTGGAATCGGCGCTCAACGCCTTCATACATCAGGCCCCGTGCGGGTTCATGCCTTCACCGCCTCGTTAGGAAAGTCGGCGTTGGAAAATACTTCCTTCACGTCGTCGTGCTCCTCCAACGCCTCGATCAACCGGTTGACGGCGGTGACCTCGGTTTCCGCGGTGAGCGGCACCAGGAGGGTGGGCAATGAGGTAATTTCCGCCACTTCGCATTTAATGCCCCTGGCCTCCACTTGTTTGTGGACGCCTTCAAAATTTCCCGGTTCGGTCAGAATCTCGTAACCTTGTGGCTCCGCCTTGAAATCTTCCGCGCCGGCTTCGAGCGCCAGTTCCATCAGTTGGTCCTCGCCCACCACTTCCCGCGAGACGATGATCTGCCCCTGGCGATGGAACAAACGGCTGACCGAGCCGGGCGTGGCGATGCTGCCGCCGTTTTTGGTCACGATACTGCGAATATCCGATGCCGTGCGGTTGCGATTGTCCGTGCTCACTTCCACCAGCAGCGCCACGCCGTGCGGCCCGTAAACCTCATAGCTCAAATCCTCGAAGTTCACGGCCTCACCACCGCCCGTGCCCTTTTTGATGGCGCGCTCGATGTTGTCGCGCGGCATGTTGGCGGTGCGGCATTTAAGCAGCACCATGCGCAGGCGCGGATTCATATCCGAATCACCGCCGCCGATTTTGGCGGCGATGGTGATTTCACGGCTCAATTTGGAAAAAATCTTCGCGCGCTTGGCGTCAATGGCGCCCTTGAAATGCTTGACCTTCGCCCATTTGCTGTGACCGGCCATATCAATTAATGCGACGCCTCCACGTAAACCGCCGTGCCGTAGCACAACACCTCGGTGATGCCCGGCGCAATTTCCGTCGCGTCATAACGCACACCGACGACCGCGTTGGCGCCCAGCTCACCGGCGTGCGTCAGCATCAGGTTAAAGGCGTCCTCGCGCGCCCGTTCGCAGAGATTGGTGTAAAGGGAAATGTTCCCGCCAAAAAGGCTCTGGATGCTCGCGCCGATGTTGCCGATGACCGAACGCGACCGCACGATGATGCCGCGCACGACACCAAACGACCTGGCCACGCGATAACCCGGCAGATCAAACGTCGTGGTTGTCAAGGGATGGGTCAGACTCATAGTTCAACGATTGAACACGAGAACGCGCGCCCGCAAAAGCGAAAAAACGGAGTGTGGGCAGGCCATCCGCAGTCCTGGCCTACGGTGAAAGGAATGAAAATGCCGGCAAATTTCGCAGCACCGTGAAAACCACGGCAACGACGAGCAGGGGCCAGAAAAATTCCGGCGGCAGAAACGGCCCGGCCGGGCGGCGCATAAATTTTTTGGTTTCGAACCACGCGCCCCGTCCCGCCAGTCCGGCGAGCGACAGCACCACCAACGCGTTGTCCTCCAGCGCACGCAATACATGCCCGTGCAGCAACTGATAGACGGCACGCGTGCCGCCGCAGCCCGGACAATTCAATCCCGTCAACTGGTGAAACTCGCAGACAGGATAAAATCCGTGCGTGCTGGGATTGAAGAAATACAACACCGCGCCTGCGCCGAGAATGGCCGCGCCCAACACCGTTGCGGCGAAGAATTTCAGCCCGGAGAACGTCGAAATTTTTGGCGGAATGACTTGGGATTTGGCGTGCGACATTTGGGTCAGAAACGATGAAAGCCCCAGTGAAGATGAAAATTGCCGGTGGCCAGGGCAAATATAAAGAGCATGGCCGCCAATAACAGGCTCAAAATGGAAAGGACGAGTCCGGCAATGGCAAGTCCACGGCCCTCGTAAAATTCCGGGTGTCGGTTGATTTCCGAAAGGCCGACGAGCGAGAAAATGATGCCCAGCGGGCCGAACAGAAATTTGCAGCAGCAAAAAAAAGCCAAAATTCCGAAAATCAACCCGGCCATGGCGTTGGAGTTTGTTTTCCGGACGGGTCCGGGAATTGGCGGGCTGATGGTTGGCGGAGTCTGCGGCGCGAAACGGGCGGTGAACTCCGGGACCGCGCCGAGCGGTTTCCATCCCGCCGCGCCTTCCGCGAACGTTTGCGTTTGTGCGTTCGCGCGGCCTTCGGCAATCCACTGCTGCAACTGTTCCGCGGAGACCGGGCCGTATTGCCGGCCATCCACACCGATGATTCTATACATGCTCATTCATTCCTCTTCGCGTTTGCCGGCGGCGCGGCCCAAATCCGCGCAGACACCGCGTTTCGCATCTGATACAAAGTCTAGCAAAGTTTTTGACGCCGCGCCGGTAAAAATTTTCCGAGCGCCGGCGATGGCCTCCCCGAGGTTTTTCCCGCTGCGAAACAGCAAATGGTAAAGCTTTTTTAATTCCAGCCGCTGTTCCGCCGGGAAACCCGCGCGCCGCAGACCCACGCTGTTCAACCCGCAAATTTCATTCACGCGCAACGCCACCGTGAACGGCGGCAAATCCTGGCTGATGACCGAGTTGCCCTGCATCAAAGCCAGCGCGCCGACGCGGCAGAACTGATGCACACAGCAGTTGCCGGAAATGAACGCGCGATCCTGTACCTCGACATGCCCGCCCAACAATGCCCCGTTGGCCATAATTACGTGGTCGCCGACGACGCAATTGTGCGCCACGTGGGCATTAATCATAAGAAAATTATGCGAACCGATGACGGTTTCGGCATCCTCCTTCGTCGAACGGTTCACGGTGAAATGCTCGCGGAAGACGTTGTCATCGCCGATGCGCAACCGCGTCGGTGCGTCCTTGTATTTCAAATCCTGCGGTGCGTCGCCGATGACGCAACCCGCGTGAAATTGGTTGCCCGTGCCAATTTTCGTCAGGCCGGTAAGATAGGCATGCGGCCCCACCACGCAATCCGCGCCCAGTTCCACCCCTTCGTCAATAACGGCGTAGGGGCCAACCCGGACGGTGGGGTCCAGTTTGGCCTTGGGATGAACGATGGCGGTTGGATGAATCACGATATAACAGTGACGCATTGGGCCTCATTTCCAAGTTCAAAATACCGTCCCACTCGAAGAGGCTTTGTGTCACGGCCTTTCACTGCTAGATTGAAAGCCTGATGGCCGCCACAACTGTAAGCGAACCAATCGGTAATCGGCAAATGGCAACCGCCACCTTGCCGGAATTGCTTGCCCCGGCCGGCAATTGGGATTGTGCCCGGGCCGCCGTTGAGAACGGCGCGGATGCGATTTACTTCGGCCTCGACAAGTTCAATGCCCGGATGCGGGCGCAAAATTTCACCGGGGCGGATTTGCCGAAGCTGATGGAATTTCTTCACCGCCGCGGCGTGCGCGGCTACGTGACGCTCAATACGCTCGTTTTTGAAGACGAACTTGCCGACGCCGAAAAATACCTGCGTACCATGATTTCCGCCGGCGTAGATGCTGTCATCGTACAGGATGTGGGCATCTGCCGGCTTATTCGCCGGCTTTCGCCCGATTTCCCGATTCACGCCTCGACGCAGATGACCGTCACCAGCGCCGCCGGGATGGAATTCGCCCGCGAACTCGGCTGCCACCTTGTGGTGCTCGCCCGTGAATGTTCCATCGCCGAAATTGAGAAAATTCGCGCTGCCGACGAGGCGATCTCGTCACCCGTCACCCGTCACTCGTCACTGCCCTTGGAAGTTTTTGTCCACGGCGCGCTGTGCGTCGCCTATTCCGGTCAATGCCTGACCAGCGAGGCGCTCGGCGGACGCTCGGCTAATCGCGGTGAATGCGCCCAGGCCTGCCGGATGCCTTACGAGCTGATTTCCGACAACCAATCGGTTCCACTAGGCAACCGGAAGTATTTGTTGAGTCCGCAGGACCTGGCCGGACTGGAGGTTTTGCCGGACTTGATTCGCGCCGGCGTCGCGTCGCTGAAAATCGAGGGCCGGCTCAAATCGCCTGAATACGTGGCCAACATCACGCGGATTTATCGGCAAGCTCTGGACCGGCTTTGTTGGAGCCGACGTGAGGAGGCTCAATCTCGAAGTCACCCTGTGGAAAAGAATGAGCCTCCTTACGTCGGCTCCTACGACCGTTACGAAATGGAAATGGCTTTTTCCCGCGGGCTTTATACAGGCTGGTTTGGGGGCACGAACAACCAGCAACTCGTTCACGCCCGCTTCGGCAAGAAGCGCGGTGTGTTCCTCGGCGAAGTCATAGACGTTCTGCGTGACAGGATCGTGACGAGACTCGAAGGCCCGTTGAAACCCGGCGACGGCGTGGTATTCGACGCCGGCCAGCCGGAGGAAACGGAAGAAGGCGGACGGGTGTATGAAGTTCTAAGTTCAAAGGCCAGGGTCCATAATTCCCAATCGGCCGAGCTGCGCTTCGGACATGGCGACATTGATTTCTCGCGTGTCCACGTCGGTGATAAATTGTGGAAGACCGACGATCCCGAATTGAACCGTCGGTTGCGTCAAAGTTTCGTCGGTGACAAACCGAAATTTCAGCGACCGATTGAAATCGAAGTTCACGGCCTGGTTGGCAAACCGCTCACGCTGATCGCGCGCGACGAATCCGGGAACACTGCCAGGGTGGAATCCGCCATGCCGCTGGCCAAGGCGGAAAAAAAAACGCTTACGGAGGACAAATTACGCGAACAACTCGGCCGGCTCGGCGGAACGCCATTCAAACTGGGCACCCTCAAAAACCAACTGGCCGGCGACGTTATGTTGCCGGTGAGCGAGCTGAACCGTTTGCGGCGCGAGGCCGTCGCAAAGTTGGAAACACTGCGCGCGCAGCCTAAGCGGTGGACGTTGAACCAATCATCGGAGGGGCGAGTTGCACGAGCCCCAAATTCCGCGGAGTTTGGGACTCGTGCAACTCGTCCCCCCGAAGCTGAATTGATCGTCCTCGTTCGCAACCTGCCCCAACTCGAAGCCGCACTGCAATGCGGCATGACCACAGTCTATTGTGAATTTGAAGACCCCAAAAAGTACCGCGAAGCCGTACAAGCGCGTGACAAGTGGCGTGTGACAAGTGACACGAACGCCGCCTCCGATTTCATGTCACCTGTCACTCGTCACCCGTCACAACTTTTCGTGGCTCCTCCGCGCATCTTCAAAACCGGCGAGGACTGGACGCTGGAGCAGGTGCGCTCCTGCAACGCCGACGGCTATCTGGTCCGCAACTATGATCACCTCAAATTCTTCGCCAAGGACCGCCGAATCGGCGATTTCTCTTTGAACGTGGCCAACCGGCTGGCGGCAGATTATTTCAAAAACCGGTTCGGCCTGGAACGCGTAACAGCGAGCTACGATTTGAATTTCCAGCAACTCGAGGCGTTGTTGTCGGCCGCGCCGCCGGCATGGTTCGAGATCACCATTCATCAGCACATGCCGATGTTTCACATGGAGCACTGTGTGTTCTGCGCGTTTCTGTCGAGCGGCACGGATTTCCGGAACTGCGGCCGCCCCTGCGACCGGCACGACCTGAAACTGCGCGACCGCGTGGGCGCGGAGCATCCGGTAAAGGCGGACGTCGGCTGCCGCAACACCGTCTTCAACGCACTGGCCCAGACCGGCGCGGAGTATGTCTCGCGAATGATCGAACTGGGCGTGAGGTATTTCCGCGTGGAATTCCTCAACGAAACACCGGAACAGGTGGCGCAGACCATTGCCCAATACCGCCAGCTCCTGCGCGGCGAAATCACTGGCACGCAACTCTGGCGTGAATTGAAGCTGATGAACCAGCTTGGTGTTACCCGCGGCCAGATTGGGAAATAGGCGGTTCCCGCACTACGAATAAAAATATCCCTTATGCCGAGCTCGGCATAAGGGTTATTGTGCCGTGTAATTGATAATGCCGAGTTAATGGGGTGATTCTTCAAATCATTGAGGAATCGCCCCTTTTTTCGTTTTTTCAACTCGGCATTATCCGGGTGTTATTCCCTTGTAAACCTCAACCCCAAATAAAGGAATGACACCTATGAATGCTCGTTTTAATCCCCAAACCGAAGGCTTGCAGATTTTGCAGGTCGGTCCTATCGGACCGGATCTGCAAAGTTTTGCACACGCCACTGCGCGGCAAGGTTATTGTGATGGGAACAGGTGGCCAAAGCGCGAACGCAGTTCAATGCGAATGCCCTCCAGAGTGTGAGTGCCGTCGCTGCGGCGTCGATTTTAGGCCCCCGCACCACGCGCGATTCCCAAATAGCTGGTCAATTCTTGCGCAATAAATGGCAAATTCTGGTGAGCCGAAGACTCCAAGTGCAGGCATATTGCTGTCGGCAAGCAAACGGCCGTTCCGAATGGCCAATATGGGCGGCGTGTCCTGTTGGGACAGGCGCGCTCTGGACTTTGATACAAGTTATGAAAGATAGCGACATTATGCGCCTCAACGAGGCTGGCGAATTCGCGGGTTCGCCGGGGTGCCTGACCGGAGATACCACCCTTTGCCGGGATGGACAGAGTGGCGTTCGCGGGGCCTCGCGACAGGAGTCGGAGAGCGATGAACGGGCGAGTGAGAGCGAGGCATTGCGGACGGAGATTGCGGAGCGGCAGCGGGCAGAGGCTGCACTGCGTGAGAGCGAGAGACTCTTTCGCGACATGATGAGTCGGATCGAGCTGATATCTTTGATGCTGGATGGCCGAGGGCGCATCACCTACTGCAACGACTACTTATTGACGCTCACTGGTTGGCGGAGCGAGGAGGTTATTGGACAGAGCTGGTTTGATTTGTTTATTCCCAGCGACATTGCCGATGTTAAAGGCGCGTTCGAAAACCTCCTGAAAGACCTGCCCGACGCGTGGCACCATGAAAACGAAATACTCACTAAGGCAGGCGGACGGCGTTTGATTCGATGGAACAACTCGGTGCTGCGTTCGGCGTCCAGTGAGGTCATTGGCACCGCAAGCATCGGCGAGGACATCACCGAGCGAAAGAGGGCGGAGGAGCAGCTCGGGGAAAGCGAGGAACGTTTCCGGCAGATGGCGGAACGCATCGATAAGGTGTTCTGGATGTGCAACAAGGACATGACGCAGGTTCTCTACGTCAGCCCGGCTTACGAGCAGATATGGGGTCGGCCTTGCTCGACACTTTACGAACGACCGTCTTCGTTCGCCGAGGCCGCGCATCCTGAAGATTGCGATCAGTTAATGGCGGCAATCGCGGCCAAGAAGCAAGGCCGTGAAACCGAAGTGCAATATCGGATTTCGCGTCCTGATGGCTCGGTTCGGTGGATTCTAGCCCGATCCTTTCCCGTTCGAAACGAGGCTGGCGAGTTTTATCGTGTCGCCGGAGTTGCCGAAGACATTACGGAGCGAAAGGAATCCGAGGCGGCGCTGCGGGCAAGTGAAGAGCGCCTTCGACTTATTACTGAGACCATCGACGAGGTGTTCTGGATGGTAGATGTGGCGGTCGAAACAATGGTTTACGTCAGCCCGGCGTACGAACGAATTTGGGGACGCTCAACGGAAAGTCTGCGCCAGAACCCAAAGTCCTTCGTCGAAGCTATACATGACGATGACCGCCAACGTGTGCTGGCCGTGCTGGATTCACAGAAAGACGGAAAACCCTTCGAACATGAGTATCGGATCGTTCGGCCAGATGGAGCGCTTCGGTGGATCTTGGACCGTGGATTTCCTCTGCGAAACTCCGAAGGCAAGGTCACACATTACGTCGGCACGGCTCAGGATGTTACGGAACGCAAGCGCCTGGAGGAGCAGTTCCGACAGGCGCAGAAAATGGAGGCAATCGGACAGCTGGCTGGTGGAGTCGCTCATGATTTCAACAATATTCTGGCCGCGATGATGATGCAGGCGGAGCTTTCATTGCTTTCGACGGACCTGTCTGAGGATGTGCGTGATGGTCTCCAGCAAATCCGGAGCTACGCCCAGCGAGCGGCCAACCTGACTCGACAGTTGCTTCTATTCAGCCGTCGCCAGGTGATGCAGCCCCGGTTGCTGGATGCGAACGAAGTCGTCACGAGCCTGGCCAAGATGCTGCAACGGATCATCGGTGAGGACGTGCGACTGCAACTCCACCTGCATCCGACACCCCTCATGACGCAGGCGGATGCCGGCATGCTCGATCAAGTAGTGATGAATCTCTCGGTAAATGCGCGCGATGCCATGCCAGGCGGCGGCCGATTGCTGATCGAGACGTCCGAGAGGGAATTGGACGAGGAATTCGTGCGCCTGCATCCAGACACACGGCCTGGACGGTACGCCTGCTTAAGTGTGAGTGACAGCGGGACAGGGATTCCCCCGGAGGTGCTGCCGCACATCTTTGAGCCGTTTTTCACGACTAAGGAATCGGCCAAGGGGACGGGGTTGGGATTGGCGACGGTGTTTGGAATTGTGAAACAGCATCAAGGTTGCATCGAGGTCGCTAACAACCCCACTTGCGGCGCGAGATTCGACATCCTCCTCCCCCTCAGCGAGGCGACCTCAGCTCAAACCGGATGCGCCACTAAGAGCCCCAAATCCATCGGAGGTACTGAAACGATCCTTCTGGTGGAAGATGAACCCGCCGTGCGCCTCTTGACGAGGAGAACGCTGGAACGGCATGGTTACCGCACTCTAGAGGCCTGCAATGGCGAGGAGGCCATCGCAATCTGGCAGGAACACCGAGGAGAAGTTGCCCTCTTGCTGACCGATTTGGTAATGCCCGGGGGAATGACGGGCCAGCAACTTGCGCGGCGATTGCAGGCGGATACTCCCCGGTGCCTGAAGGTCATATTTACCAGTGGTTATAGTACGGAAATCGTAAAACGAGGCCTTGTGCTGCAAACGGGAGAGCGTTTCATCCAAAAACCTTGCCCTCCGCAGGAACTGTTAGAAATTTTGAGGCACTGTCTTGACAGTGCGGGGTGAGGGGTGATGCAGGGATGACGGTGTGCCGGGTTTGCCGGGACGCGTGCTGGGCTGGTTTTCGCCACGGGTGAACGTGCCCACCACTCAGGGGCGACCAACTGGCTGCCCAATAATGCCGAGTCGGAGAAACAAAAATGGGTGATTCCTTCGGTTTTCGAGGGAATCACCCATTGACTCGGCATTATCACTTACACGGCACAATACCCCAACTCGCGCAGCGACGCGTAATCCTTCGGCCGTTCCGCCGTGGCGCGGCCGATGATGACGTGGTCGAGCACGTCAATTTTCAAAAGCTGCCCGGCGCGGATCAAATCGCGTGTCACCTTGATGTCCGCTTCGCTCGGCGTCGGGTCGCCGCTGGGATGATTGTGCGCCAGCACCACGGCGGCGGCATTGGCGGCGATGGCCGCCTTGAATACCTCACGCGGATGCACCAGGATTGTGTCCAGTGTGCCGTCGGTGATTTCCACGACTCGAATCAGCCGGCGCCGCGTGTTCAACAGCAGCACCTGCAGCGTCTCTACGTTCTTGACCAGATTTTTTTCGCGCAACAGTCGCACCACGTTTTCGGGATTGTCGAGCACGGGCGACTCGCGCTGCAATTCCTCGGCCATCTTGCGCGCCAGGGCGAATGCCGCCATCAACGTCACCGCCTTGTCGCGTCCGATGCCTTTAACGCTCCGCAAATCCTCCACTGACGCTCGCGCCAGTGCCTGCAACGTGTCGAACTTCTGCAGAAGCTGTCGGCCGATTTCGACCGCGTTGGCGCCTTTTAAACCCGTGCGGAGTAAAATGGCAATCAATTCCGCATGGCTCAAGGCGTCCGCACCGTGCTCGACAAGCCGCTCGCGCGGCCGTTCGCTGACCGGTTGGTCCTTCAGTCTGAGGCTGCTGGACATGAGAACACATTATCCTGATCTATCGGAAAATCACGCTGAAAAATCACAGCACAATCGGATTTCTGCGAAAACGGAATCCACGTGCGCCCAAACGCGTCGCTCTTTTACCGCCCTCTCCGCCGTCACTGAAGGAGAGAGGGCCGGGACGAGGTAGCGCGATTGACTCGAATCCCATTGACCTGACCTTCTCCCCGCCTGTGGGGCGCGAGTGAATAAAGTTTCCGCGCGCAGCACTTTTCCAAATTTTACTCCCGTGTTAGCCTGCGGCAGCCGCATGAAATCGCCCGCAACAAGAAATACCGACGCCCTGACCCCTTCGCAACGGCAGGCCGTCGCGGCGCGCGGCAACGTGTTGGTCATGGCCGGCGCGGGCACAGGCAAAACCCACACGCTCGTCGAGCGTTGCCTGGATTGCCTTTGCCGGGAGCGTGCGTCGCTTGACGAAATCCTGGTCGTCACCTTCACCGAAGCCGCCGCCACGGAAATGAAACAGCGCCTTCGCGCTGCGCTGGAAAAAACATTCAACATTCAACATTCAACATTCAACCAGCATCTGGCCGAACAACTGGCGCTCTTTGACACCGCGGCCATCGGCACGCTGCACGGCTTTTGTCTGCGGCTCGTACGTGAGCATTTCTACGAGCTTGGCCTCGACCCGCAACTGGCCGTGCTTGACCCGGGCGAAGCCCGCTTGCTCGCCGAGGAAACGCTGGATGAACAGTTTCAAGCGCATTACGCCGGGCAGACGGATTTTTCCGTTGCCACGCAGAATCTCATTCAAATTTACGGCAATGGCGACGACCGGCCCATCCGCGCCATGCTGCTGCAATTGCATCATTACGCCCAGACACGGCCCGATGCCGACCGCTGGCTGGCGGAGCAGTTCACGCGGTTCGCCTCGCCGGAACCAGTCGAATGGCGCGAATGGTTAAACGATGCCATTGCCCATTGGCGCGAGGAATGGCTGCCAGTGTTGAAGCATCTCGGAGCGCCGGCCTCTGGCCCGGTACAAAGTTTGGAACACGCCGGGTCGGAGACCGGCGCTCCGCCGGCAAATGAAAAAGCCGCCGAACTGGCTGCTATCCTGTCGTATCCGGGGAATTTCGATGATTCTCAAACCGCGGGCGAAAAAAACCAGACACCTGGGAGCGCCAGCGTCCCGCCGGCGAGTAGCCTATTCACAAAACGCCGGCAGGATGCCGGCGCTCCCGGCGTTTCCCGCGAATCCGCCGCGGCCGTTCTGGGAAAAACCCTGGCGGCGGACGAAAATTATCCGAAGGGCAGAAAGGGCGTGGTCCGCAAGCCGCTGGAACATTTCTTTGCCGATGCCGCCTTCCTGCAGTCACTCATGCCGACGGAAGGCAGCCGCGAGCCGCTGGCCGAGGATTGGGATTGGATTCGCGGCCACATGACCGCGCTCCTGCAACTGGCGCAGGAATTCGGGCAAAAGTTCGCCGAGCGCAAGCGCGCCGACGGCGTGCTGGATTTTCAGGATCTGGAGCAATTCGCCTTGAAACTGCTGTGGGATTCCACCAACAACCAGCCGACGGCCGTTGCCGAACGTTGGCGGCAGAAAATCCGGTTCGTGTTTGTGGACGAATATCAGGACATCAACACCGCCCAGGACAAAATCATCCAGGCATTGAGCCGCGACGAAGGGTGGGGCGAGACTACCGGCGAGCCGTCGAACATGGCCGGGCTTGAATCGGATGACGGCTCGCGAGGAAACTCGCCCCACCGGGCAAATCGTTTCCTCGTCGGCGACGTAAAACAGAGCATTTACCGCTTCCGGCTGGCTGATCCGAAAATCTTTCGCGAGTACGCGCAAAGCTGGCGCGGAGAAAACGGCCAGGTCATTCCGCTGACCGAAAATTTTCGCAGCCGCGAGAGCCTGCTCGGTTTTGTTAATTCGGTTTTTGAACTGCTCCTGCGCGAGGACGTCGGCGGCGTGAAATACGACACGGAGGCACGCCTGCAATTCGGCGCGCCGGAACAACGCACGGCGCTCAGTCTCGCCCGGAATCCAGCGCCGCGCGCGGAACTGCTGATCCGATTTAATGGCGACCGCGATGACAGTCCGGCAGATGGCGATTTCGGCGACAACGACTTGGCGGAATTGGAAGAAGTCGAAAAAGAGGCACGGCTCGTGGCGCATCGGTTGCGTGAACTGGCCGGGCAAGGCCATACAATTTGGGATGCGGAGAAACGTGCTGAGCGCGCCGTTGGATGGCGCGACATGGCGGTCCTGTTGCGCGCGCCGGCGAATAAGGCCGAGGCGTATGCGAAAGAATTCGAACGCGCCGGCGTCCCGCTCGTGGTCAAGCGTGGCGGTTTTTACGACAGCACCGAAATCGCCGATTTGCTGAGCCTGCTCAGGCTGCTCGATAATCCGTTGCAGGACGTGCCGGCCATTGCGGTGCTGCGCTCGCCGCTGGTTGGCCTGTCGCTGGATGAGCTGGCAACGGTCCGGCTGGCCGCGAAGGATGTTCATTTTTGGACGGCGGTTAACCGAAGGCAGGAGGCAGAAGGCAGAGGGCAGAAAGGACTGTGTCGGAAAATCGACAAATTCCTCGAAAGGTTTTCGCGTTGGCGAATGCGCGCGCGGCAGGCGTCGTTGTCGCAGTGTCTCGAATGCGTGCTGGCGGAAACACATTATGCCGAGTGGTTGCGGTCGCGTCCGCGCGGGGCACAACGGCAGGCGAACGTTGAACGGTTCCTCGGGTTGGCGCAGCAGTTCGATCAATTTCAGCGTCAGGGCCTGTTCCGTTTTTTGAAGTTCATCGAAGCGCAACAGGCCGCCGACGCCGAGCCGGAGGTCGCCGCGGTGGCGGAGGAAAACGCCGTCCGGCTGATGAGCATTCACCAGAGCAAAGGCCTGGAGTTTCCAGTCGTGGTTGTAGCGGATCTGGCGAAGCCATTCAACGAACAGGACCTGCGCAGGGAAATCATTTTTGACGAGCAATTCGGGCTGTGTCCGCGCGTCAAGCCGCCGCACACGGGCCGGCGTTATCCGAGTCTCCCGTACTGGCTGGCGCAACGGCATCAGCGGCGCGAACAACGCGGCGAGGAATTGCGGCTGCTGTATGTGGCGATGACTCGCGCCCGCGACACGCTGATTCTGACCGCTACCGTTTCGGAGAACAAATGGGAAACGCTTTGGTTGAAACCGGAGGCCATCACCACTCCGACCATTGTCGCGGCGAGAAGCCATGCGGACTGGTTCGGAATTTGGTTTGGAGTCCACAGTCCACATCCCACAGCCCAAACCATGACCGGAGGTGAATTGCCATATTTGCGGTGGCGCATCGTGGCAGATAAGGAATTTGGCGATGATTCAACTCGCAGGAGCCGAGGTGGCGAGGCTCAAATTAAAGATCCATCAGCGGCCCCTCACGTCGTCTCCTGCAGGAACACGTTCGCGCTTGACGCCGCAACAGCGAAAAGGCTGCGCGCCATATTGTCGTGGGAATATCCGTTCGACGCGGCGACACGGCGCGCCGCCAAGTCATCGGTGACAGCTCTGCGACGGCAGGCGGAGGAATTGGACGACGAAGCAGAGCCGATGTTTCAAACTTCATCCCGTTTTGTGGAAAAGCTACCCCGGCAACGACACCCGCGTTTGCGGTCAAATCCGCAATTGAGTGCGGCGGCAACAGGCACGGCCCATCACACATTCCTCCAGCACATGTCGCTGGAAAAGGCGGATGATCCGGCTGCCCTCAAAATGGAAGCCAAGCGCCTGGAAACCGTCGGCGTTTTGACCATGGATGAGTGCGCGGCTCTGGATCTGGAGGCGGTGGCGGCGTTCTGGAAATCCGAACCGGGCCGGAAGATTCGCACACGGAAACCGGATTGCCTGAAGCGTGAGTTGCCGTTCACGGCAAAATTCAGTCCGGCGGAAGTGGATGCCATCATTGGCGCGAAAACGCCGCCGGGACTGGAGGATGAATTTGTGGTCGTGCAGGGCGTTGCGGACCTGGTTGCCCTGCTGCCCGGAGAAATCTGGCTGGTGGATTTCAAGACGGACGAAATCAAGCCCGAGGAGTTGGCGGAGCGAAGGCGGCTCTACGAACCGCAGTTGAAGCTTTACGCGAAGGCTTTGTCGCGAATTTATTCCCGGCCGGTGACAAACTGCTGGTTGCATTTCCTCACCGCGCGAAAAACGATCATCATCTAATGGCGGGGACTGCGCGCTGCGCCGCAGCACAGTCCTATCGGTATGCGGACGCCGCAGCGCGGCGTCCCAGCCAAAATTTAATCCGGCTCGCCGAGCGGAAGTTCGTCTTCTTCGTTTTCCCTGGCCGGCGGCTTGGCCGAAGCAGAAGGCAAAGACGGGGGCGCCGCGGGCGCGCCAGCCTCGCGCAGGCGCACGACGGCCGGACGCAAAAGTTTCCCTTGAAACGTGTAGCCCGAGGCGATGGTTTCCGCGACCACCGCGCCGGCGGGCGGATTTCCCTTGGAGTCGGCGACCTGATGCCGGGCGGCGTCGAAGGCTTCGCCCGGTTCGGCGGCAAACGCGGTCAGGCCAATGCGGCGGACCGTGCCGCGGCAGGCATTTTGGAAATGGGTGATTTGCTCGGCCAACTGCGGCTGGCCGGAACGCGTGGCGGCGGCGTACAAGGCAAAAATATGGTCGAAAATGCGCACGAGCATTTGCAGCCATTCGGCTTCGCCGCGATGCATTTTCTCGACCTCCAACCGCAGCGTGGCCTTCTCGTTGTCGTTTATCTTCTGCATGAACTCGGAAAATTCGCGGACTTCGGCGCCCATTTTATCGGCAATCTGTTTGGCCCCGGCGGCGGTTTTTTCGGCCTGGCCCTGAATGACGTCCCATTGGTTCGTGGCGGCGCTGATTTGCGCGGCGAGTTTTTCCAGATCCTGGATTTTGTCAACCACCGCCCCGAGCGCATTAACCTGCAGGGCCGTCCCCATCGCGCGATAGTCCAGCAGGAAGGGGAGAATCCCGATTACGGCGCCGAACACGGCGGCGGCGAAGCACGCCAGAATCTCCCATTGGGAAATCGGGTGCGGTGATTTCCAGACAATCAGATAGGCGAACGCGAGCAGCAAAGCGTTGCCCAGCAGGAACGGCCATTTGGGAATTTTCCACTCTCTCACGTCGTTCATGTTTCCGAGTTTCGTAAAATTACGCCGGCAGCGCAAGCAAACGCCTTGCCGATGCGGTATCTCCCCGGAACGCCGGCCTCCGGCCCGGCTCGACGAACGGGTGCCCTTGGAGCACGCCGGATCGGAGACCGGCGCACCACCTTTCTCCTCGACTAACCTCGCTTCCGCCCGAATCATTTAAGGCGTGCGGACTTGCGTCATCTTCAACCCGGCAGCGCGTGGCGACAAGGCCCGGCATTTTCGCCATCATCTGGATGAAATCGCTTCCCAGGGCGCCTTGAAGGCCACCACCGTTCCCGGTGACGCACGCCGGCTGGCGACGGAAGCGGTGGCCGATGGCTTTGAATTGATCGTGGCCGCTGGCGGTGACGGAACGGTGAACGAAGTGCTCAACGGCATCGGTGACGCAGCCGATGGTTTTGAGCGGGCGCGGCTCGGCGTGCTGCCACTCGGCACAGTGAACGTGTTCGCACGCGAAATCGGGCTGCCTTTGCGGATTGAACGGGCGTGGGAAACGCTGCAGCGCGGACGCGAAGCGCGGCTGGATCTGCCGTGCGTGGAATTTTCGGCCAACGGTGTCCGCCGTCGGCAGTATTTCGTTCAGCTCGCCGGTGCAGGCCTGGATGCGCGCGCCATTCAACTGGTGACCTGGCCGCTCAAGAAGAAATTCGGCCCGCTGGCGTACGTCATCGCGGGCGTAAAAGCGCTAAGCGGCAGGTTGTCGAAAATCACCCTGCGAGTTGAAGGACAAAGCGCCACCGGCGAACTGATTCTGATTGGGAATGGACGTTTCTACGGCGGGCCGCTGGAAATTTTCCCCGGGGCGGATTCAAGTGACGGACTTCTGGATGTCTGCATTTTACCGCGGGCGAATTGGCTGGCCTTGCTTCGTTGTATCCCCGGTTTGCTCGCCCGGCGAAGACTGCCCGTCAACGCCGTGCAACGGTTCCGCGCATCCACCTTTGAGCTGGCGGGCGGCGCTTCCGCAGCCTTTGAACTGGACGGCGAGTGGGCGGGAAATTTGCCTGCCACTTTTTCAATCGCGCGTGGACAATTGCGCGTGGCCGTTCCTTAGACCATTCAATCCCAGCGTCGAAAAGGAATCGCGCCCGGCTCCAGGAAAGTTCCGCACTTCGGGCATTTGTCGGGCTGTTTCCACAAACGAATCCGATGGCGGGAGGAAACGGGACAGACCGGTTTCCATTTAATCCACTGGCGCACACCGCGTGGCGGCAGGCGATTCAATAATACGGCGAATTTCGGCGCGGTTTTTGGATGAAATTCCCAGTGTGCCGACGGTTTGAAAGCAATCACCGCATCGTAAAGTTCCTTGCAGTCGGCACACACAATAGTTTGAACGACGACGTGCCGGCCGCGATCCATGCCACCCGATACGCGGGCGCGATAACCGCATTTGGAACATTCGAAGAGATAACTGCGGCCCATAAAACCGTTTCCTGAGTCGCCTGGAAAATGCCGATCAATTTGTGTCCGCCGCCAACAGGCTTGCTTCGCGACGGGCGAAAACTGGGTTGGCAGGGACTCGAACCCTGGACCAATGCCTTAAAAGGGCACTGCTCTACCAACTGAGCTACCAACCCAACCAATTATCGCAGAGCCAGTTGCGAAGATTAACCAATGATTGCAAGCATTATGTTGTAACCCGCACTTGTAACCCATCGGCTTTTGTGCTATGTTTTTTGCATGAAAATGATGAGCAAAAACACATCGCAGACAACCGAGCAACCAGTCTTTCACAAGGTTGCAGAGAACCTCTATCGGCTCGAATCATCGGACGGATACTATGCCTTATTGAAGCGCGGAGGCAAGCAGTTTCGCCGCTCGCTCAAAACCAAAGACAGAAAATTGGCCGACCGCCGATTGAATGACTTACGGGCAAAGATTGGCTGTCTGAAAATTTCCCCCGACGCGAAATTAAATTTCGAGCAGGCCGCGAATCTGTGGCTGGAAACAAACAAACACGCATTGAGTTCCAACACCGTCAAACGCCGGAAAATGTATATCAAAGGACTCGTGCCGTATCTTCGGAATCTGCCAATCCGCAACATCACCGATCAGGATTGCGACCGCTGGGTTAAGGAACGCGGCGCGAAACTCGCTTCCGAAACTTTCGTCCACGAGTTGGACGTTATGAAAACGGTTTTTGAATTTGCCCTTGAGCGCGGCCTGATTCTTTCCAACCCCGCCAAGCATATCAAACGCCGGAAAGTCGTTTCCAAACAGATTGTCGTTCCAAGCCTTGATCAGTTCAAGCAGCTTGTCAGCGCCATACGACTTTCAGACGGCAAAAAGGATAATCAGAAAAAAAGCAAAGACGGTGCAGACTTGGTTGAATTTTTGGCGTATTCGGGCGCCCGCATCGGCGAAGTCATTGGTGGTGGGGACGCCAATGAAAAAAGACCTTTGTTCTGGTCCGATGTTCACTTTGAGCGCGGGACTATTTTCTTACCCGGCACAAAGACCGAGGCCGCTCCCCGCACCATCCCAATGTCAGAAAGATTGAGCAGGTTTTTGGCGCGATTGAAGATGGAGAAAAAACCGCAGCCGTCCGACCTGATTGTTCCAATTAAAAGTGCCCGTAAATGTTTGCAAACGGCGTGTAAAAAACTGGAGTTGCCGCAATTCACACATCACGACTTTCGACATTTCTTTGCGACGACCTGCATTGAATCGGGCGTGGACATTCCCACGGTGAGCCGCTGGCTTGGACACAAGGACGGCGGCGCGCTGGCGATGAAACGCTACGGGCATCTTCGGCAGGAGCACAGTTTCGCAATGATTAAGCGGGTGAGTTTTGATGAACCTGAAGTTATTGTTTCACAGCCAAAACCAGCGGAGACGGACACCGGGAAATCGTTCGTTTCCACCGACGACCGCCGCGCCATTGCCAAAGCCAAAGCGAAATACGGTTATCCGTGGTGGGTGTCAGAAAACCCGCTGGAAGTTTTTTGGGGACAACTCCATGAAATAGTCTGGATTGTTTCCGTTGAGAAATTTCTGGAAACGGCCAAGCAGGCAATGGGACGCCAGGTGTTCAAACAGGAATTTGCCGACCGTCCGGCGCTGGCGGATGAATTTTCGGCCAGAACGCCGGAAGCCACACTAAACGAAATCCTCGCCAAAATACCGGCGCAGAGACCAGCCACCGCCAGCGGCGCAGAGACAGCCGCCAGTTGATTTTAGCTGTTACCCGATTGGCTCGGAGGTTTCCCGCAAAAAGCGGTCGAGATCGTCTCTGGAATAAATCGGGTGCCGCAACGCCCGCGAAGGGTGCAGCAGACCGCGCTGGGTCAGGCGGTCAATGGTGACTTTGGCGACCCCCAAATAAATGGCCGCTTCCGCGCGTTTGAATCCTTTTTTCTCAATTTGAATTTTCGTTTCCGCACCGGTAGAATCACCGTTGCGGCCTGGCTTTGAAATTTGGCGGTTATCTTTAAGCATGAGCATTCTCCTGGTTGTCTTGAATTTCTATTGTTTTTACCAAAGCTTCCTTCCCAGCCACCGACGAATACCGATCAAACACCGGCATGGGTCTGACGAACTCCACGGCGCGGTCTTGCAGAGCCAGCCCCAATTCGCGCAGGTTTTTTCCCGTGATCAGCACCGTGCGTTTCAAAAATGACAGCGTGAGCGTGTCCAGCCCCTCGCCTGCTTCAAATTTGACGAGTTCCAAATGGTGGTAGGGCAGCAGGTAGAAACCTTTTGAATTCAGTTCCAGCCGCAAATTGTCCGCCGGGACATGACTACCATTGACGCCGCGCTTGAGGTTAAAACAGGGATTTTCAGTGCTCATACTCTCATGCCTTTACTTTTTTGGTTGGATTGTTGCTGCGGAATTTCAACTCGCCGCCGCACGATTTGTGGTTTTGGAATCTCTTGCATGACCGAATCGGTTGGTTTGATGGATTCGGCTGGCTTCGCGGCCTGCGATTGCCCGACCGCTTCATCCTGCCGGATAGCCTCGTCCCGCCGTTCGGTGAATTTGCGTTGCGCCTGTTGAACATTGAGGACGTAGGCCACATCACGCCCCCAAATTTTGGCGAATTTGTGAGCCGTGCTATTACCGGCCATATCCAGCGCCAGAGGTCGGTGGCCGGAATGGGTGATGTTCTGGCGAAGCTGGATTTTGTCCGCCGTGAAAATCTTCACGCCTTTGCGTCCGCGCGAAATCGTGACATACCATTGCTGTTCATTTGTGGCCGCTTTGACCGCCGAATCCGAGAACAGGACGTAATCCACGGTCTTGCCCTGGGCGGCGTAGGACGTGACCGCGTAGCCGCGCACGAACTGCCGGTAATTTTTCGGCAACACCCGGCCATCATTCAAAGCGATGCGTCCGTCCTGATGAATTCCATTTACCGTCACCAGTTCACCGTTAGCGAGCCTGCGCCCATCCTGGCTTTGGGCATTGGCCTTGAGTTGCAGGCGGTCGCCGCTGGACAGGGAAAGCTCTTTCGGCTGGCAGATAGTGATTTTATCCAATTCCTTGAACGGCACAGGCCGGATGCGTTGGTCGGCCTCGATCAGCAGATGCCTGTCGGTGATGCCACACAGTTTCCCTGCGCTGCCGGATTTGAAACCGGTCGTCGGACGGTTGAACACCAGAATGGATTCCGGCTGGTAAAACCGCTTGTCGCGTTTTTGCGCATCCGTTAAATCCTGCCGCTCCAGCGCCGTGACCGTCGTTTCAGCTTCGCCAATTAACTTCTGTGTTTTCAGACCGAGCCGGACTTGTTCATTGACCTTGTGAATCTCCGACCAGCTTTGTGACACGACCACGGTGGATTGCTGATTTTTGAAAAGTTCGAGAAAATGCTCGGTCAATTTCTGCTGTTGATCCGCCAGTGTGCAAGGGACGATGGCACCGTGTTTGTCCAGCCGGTCGAAGGATGCACCGAGTTTGCCCTGCTGTGCTTCATTCACGGCGAGCTTGTATTGTTCCAGCCAGCGGCGTTCCGCTTGATTTTTGGCCGAGCCAGGATTTTGACGACGGATGTTCGTCAGTTCCGCGTAGCCAAGACCCGAATACTGTTCAATGGCGCGCAGGGCATCGGATGCCTCGACCGCTTCGTGCTGATGCGTGTCGCCGGACAGGATAACCCGACCCTTGACCGTCTGAATGAGCGATAGCAGTTCCAGCATTTGTTGCCCGCCGATTTGTCCGGCCTCGTCCACGATAACAACCGCCCCGCGTGTCAGATAATTCTGCTTGAGCAAAGCACTGACGGTTTGTGCGCCGGTAAAGCCGTCTCGCTCCAGATCGGCGACCTGCTGGCGTTGTGGTGCGAGAACTTGAACTGTATGGCCGACTTGAATGAGTCCCGCTTTGACTTCCCGTAAGGTAAAACTTTTGCCCGTCCCCGCGCCGCCGCGAAACAGGGTGACGAAATCACGCGAGGACAAAATGTGTTCGACCGCTTTACGCTGCTCATCATCCAGCGACCGGTTTGACGACTGATAATTGGCCGCGAGCGGTTCGTATTTGTGCATCTGGTGTTGCGACAGCCTGACGATGTTCAATTCACGTTGCAGGACTTCGCGGGTGGTGATTTTTCCCTGAAATTGTTCGCCACGGATATATTCACGTTTCCGGGTAGCCGCTTTAATTTCCGGCAATGACACAGCCTGACCGCGCGTGTGTTCCAGGGCGTGACGCCAAAGCTCATGCTCGTGGACGACCGACCGCCGCTCGAACAGATGCTGCTCCGCCCAACCGACCGCCTGTTCGGCTGTCATT
>DATNHM010000081.1:0-175466 GCA_035604955.1 Candidatus Limnocylindrales bacterium
ACTCAACCCCTTCGCCTTGAAGAAAAGCATTGAACTGAAACTGCGCCTGTTCTTCTCTGCCAAAAGTAACCTCCAACCTGAGGCAACGTTGTCATGTCTGACGCCCGCCCCGGGTAACATTTATCCGTGAGTCAACACGGCAGGCGCTCAAGAGGCCAAACCGATTATCGTGGGCCTTTCCCCCGAGCAGCTAGCCCGGTTCAGTCTATCACTATAGGCGGCGAAGGAGCTCTACTTTGGGCTAATCCAAATTCTGTAAAGAGACAACTTTTTATGGACGATCTGTCAGTGTGGCCGGGTATGACTGTTCTTGGCCCAATACCAGAAAGTTTGAAGTGGTGATGCTTTGAAACGAGATATGCCAAGGTGAACCCTTTGGCCGGAGAATTTGTTAACATTATTCCCAATACTCAGGAACTGGAATTATTGTTTCAAAGGCGACCTGCCGCAGTTTGTCCAACCCCTTAACGCTAGAAAAGTGGCCACCGTATTCAGTCCGTTTGTAATACACGGAACATGGGCTCATTGGTTGAACGTTTGAAGTGCAAATGCCACGAATTGTAATGCGAAATTTATTACTTCCCGTTCCTCGCGTTACATTGCACGGATATAACTGAACAACGCCAGTTGTCGTTTGAACCTCAATGGGTATGTAGCGGTTTAAATCTTTGGTTGACGGAATATCTTTTGGCTTGAGTTCACTCATAACTTTATGGCGTCACTAACGATGCCCAATATCTCATCGCTGGCAAAGCATTTCCATTTGGCGTTATTTGTCATTGTCGCCAAACATCTATGGCCTTTGCATTGAATCCAGCGCGTCCCTGCCGGTGGTGGGACAGCAAGGGATAAGCACATTTTCACCAACCGAAAATGTACGTGGCATTTCATTATAGTATAGTTATAGACAGGCCAGAAATGCAGCCAACCATAAATTGCCAGTCTTTGCGCGGTTTTTGTTGAAAATGAAGCAATAAAACGTTTTGAAACTGTACCACTACAGCAGTGGGCTTGAAACTGACAACTGAAATGTGGACAATTAAAAGTTTGATTGCTGAAGCAGCAAAATCTTAACATTATCCTATGCCCGATATAAAAGTTTACGTTCCCGGTAAGGATAAATTCATTGCGGCGATGGTCAAAGCATTGGCATTTCAGTTCGCCGGACAATCATGTGTTGAGGGTGCAACGGGCAGTTTTCTGGATGGACACGGCTACATTGTTATTCACTTCAGGTTAGACTCTCATGTTCCGAAGTTCAAAAGGGTGCTTTCAAAATACCTCCCCCAAGGTGCTTTAATTAACGATTAGCAACAATTTACGACACAACAAACATAGTAAATCATTGTATATTCCACGCGGTTACCGCCTTAATACCTGCCTCACGTTGCTCGGGGGTCATCTCAAGTGTCTTAACCATATAGCTCATATGGAACATATCGGTCTTGCCAAAGAGGAAGCAATCAATCTCGTCTTGATCACCAAAACGTTCACAGCCGCCCGACTTTGCCTCCAACAAAAGCTCTGTGCTATCCGCACGAATGGGCGTGACACTTCCAGAGGGGCAGGCACGTTTTTGCTGCGCCTTAAAGAAATCAAGATATGCCTGTGGTGACATCGCAGGTCGTGGCAGATCGTGATACTCGAACGACTCTGACCAAGGATGTGGATATTCCTCCCGAGGTTTCAGAAATAAGGCCACAACCTGCGCAGAGGCATCGCTTGACATAGTGCCGCTCTGATTTGGACGTGGAGTCATTCCCACAGGTTTTACCCAAGCGAGCGCCTGCAATTTGTTGTCCGAAGTTCTCTGCATCCCCAGATAAACCCATGTCTCAGGGTGTGGCAGTCCGCTGGCTATCGGTTGGCCGCTTTTCAGATCGCACGCCATATTGATATGGTCTTGCGTCGCGCAGCCAGCTAAGACGCACAACGTTAATCCAGCAAAAGCGAGCAAAGCAATTCGCTTCATAAATTCCTCATCATAGATATTTCATAAATGCCCGAGATGGGCGGGAGCAGCGTGCTCGTCAGCGCCATGTGGTTTGCAGCTGCCTCCGCTTCGACGCAACAATGCGACCCCGCCGGTCAGGCAGCCGCAACCCAGTGCGCCGTAACCCGCCCACCACGGCCATGGAAATCCAAGGTAAGACTCCATAAGCCCGAGGATGCAAAACAAAGCGGCGGCAATCAATGCCAATGCTCCCATTGGTTTGCTGCTGTCTCCCCTCCGGCGCAATAATGCGACCCCACCGGCCAAGCAGCCACTGCCAAACGCTCCGCCACCCACCACCTGCCACGGAAACCGGAATGTGAATAATGACTCCATAAGCCCGAAGACGCAAAATATGACAACAGCAAACAGCGCCAATGTTCCCAAGGTTTGCGCAAGTGTCCGTTGCAATAACAGGCGCATCGCGATGGCAAGTGTCCCGATTCCGCAAACTCCGTATAGACAATGCCAGAGGCTGATCGGACCAACCTCGAATGACGCCAAAAAACCAAATACGCACAACCCGGTGACACAAAGCAACACGGTCGCCGAAACGACGCGGGATAAACTATTCATGATAGACATCATAGTGGGTGAATCCTTTCCTCCTGGCTAACTCTCGGCCATAGAATCCAATCCTTGCCGCCCATCGCCATTGGAACGCAATAAAACAGAAGTCCGACGTTGCTTGAAGACTGTGTCCCGAGTAGATCGTGGGTCGATGAGACATATAACCTGGCACTGTGATGCTCTACTCCGGTACCGAGGTTTCCTGATGAGCCATGATTGCCTGAAAAGGGTCCGTATAAGGCCAGGGCTCCGCTCGATAAATCAAAGTCTGAACCGCGATGCAAGTTGGTTGCAGCGATTTCCGACCCCTGCCCATCCAATAAACGAACATCCAATGCGCTCCCATCTTTGGATGTACGTATCTCCACCTGACTCCCGCGCATCCCGTTCGCAGTCCTTCGACCAGAGATGAAGTCAAACAGGTCGGTGATGGGGATGCCAGACCGGTAGGTCGTAGCGTTGACATTTTGGTTCTTAAAAATTCCGTCAAACTGTGTCGTGTCCGTGGCAGAAACGGGCTTTGGCCAGGACGGAGGCTCGCTTTCATCATTGAAATTGACGCAACCGTTTCCTGCCAGCAACGTCATCACGACTGTTATGAGCAGGACCCGTTTAGCCACAGCTCCACGTTTCTTGCAGGGAGTTACCCTGATCACGGGAATGGATTTCAAAGTTTTCATGTCGCAATCCTGGACCCAGCCGGCTTAAGGCCCAAATTGATAAAAAAATTTGGCGCATCGAATTTTTCGATGCCACATGTTTCGCACGTTGCCGGAAATATACACAGCCTTAATTGCGCGCCGTTCTGAAACGCAAAAAGACTCAGACCTGGGTACTCGTCAAGATGGACTTCCTCGCTTTCCTCCTAACCTCCTCCTAACCGGTGAAAAAAATTGAGGGATATATCAGTCCAAGTGAGTCCATGCAAATAACCCGGAACTGGTTGAATCTATTGGTTTTTGTCCACATGCGTCCATGTGAGGGCAAATGAGGGAAACGGCCTTGATCTTTTTGCGAACGAGACGCTCTACCAACTGAGCTGCGACCCCAGCCTTGCCGTCCGGACAACCATAGCTCTGGCATAAACATTCGCGCTGGCAATTCTTAAGTAAGGAGCGCGGGCAGCTTGCCCTCGTTGGGTTGAGGAATCGCCGGCAAAATGCCGGCACTCCCAGGAACAGCCAGAAGCTCGCGGACGAGCCGTCCGTGCTCCGACTTCGCTCCAATTGCCGGTTGGCAATTTCTGCTGTGCTTGTTACCTTCCGCCCGCATGTCCGACGCGGCTGCGCCAGCCCAAACGCCTTCCAAGGCACAAGTGTTTCTCCGCCGGTTGATCACCACGGTGATTCTCTGGACGGTGATTCTGCTCGGCTTGTTTTACAGCAGCGCCATGATTGCGAACGGGCTTTTTCTGCTCATTATCTTCGTGCTCGCCCTGGCCGGGCTCGCGGAATTTTATGGGCTGGCCGAAAAACGCGGCCTCGCCTGCTTTAAATGGTGCGGCCTGGTCGGTGGCGCGTTGCTCATGGTCGGGACCTTTCTGAACCTGACCGGCCACCTCGGCACGTCCGGCTCGCCCGCCCGCGTCAACGACTTTGAAACCGGTTTTCTCATCCTCTTCGTGCTGGGGCTGTGCCTGCGACAATTGTTTTCGCGCAACGGCGCGTCGGGCATGGTCGCCATCGCGACAACGCTTTTAGGGCTGATGTACGTGCCGTGGCTGCTGAATTTCATTCAGAAAATCAACTTCTTCCCCGGCGTGGAAGGCAGATATTTCCTGCTCTATTTCGTGCTGATTACGAAGTTCAGCGACACGGGCGCCTACGTCGTCGGCTCGCTCATTGGCCGGCACAAGATGATTCCACGCATCAGTCCCGGCAAGACCTGGGAAGGGTTCGGCGGTGCGATTGTGTTTTCGACAGCCGCGAGCCTTGCCTTTGTGCATTTTCGCGGCGACCAGATGGCAGGTATGAACTGGTTTCACGCCGTGGTGCTCGGCGTGGTGCTGAGCGTGACGGCCGTCATCGGCGATTTGATCGAATCTCTGTTCAAGCGCGAAGCGGGCGTGAAGGATTCGGGCAAGTTTTTCCCCGGCATCGGCGGGATTCTGGATTTACTCGACAGCCTTTTGTTCAACGCGCCGATCATGTATCTCTATCTGCGCCACATTCTCACGTACCCGTGAGATTTACGATTTACGATATACGATTTACGCGACTTTGGGCAAAATGACGTGAATTAAGAACCAAACCCCAGCCCTATGACACGCGAAGAGATGAAAAAACGAACGAAGATTTACGCCAACCGCATCGTAAAAGTTTGTTCTGCGTTGCCGGGCAACTGGGTCGCGCAAACACTGGGTAAACAACTCCTTCGCAGCGGAACTTCCGTGGGAGCAAACTACCGGGCCGTCTGCCGCGCCAAATCCAACTCGGATTTCATAAACAAGCTGCGCATTGTCGAAGAAGAATGTGATGAATCATTATTTTGGATGGAATTGCTTGTGGACAATAATTTGGTGAAAGCGCTGCGCCTCCGCGATTTGATGAAAGAAGCTGACGAGATTCTGGCTATCGTCGTCTCATCGGCAAAAACCGCCCGCACGTCGCGGGACGCGTAAATCGTATATCGTAAATGAAGAATGTTGTTCTTTTGGGTAGCACCGGTTCCATCGGCACCAGCACCGTCAAGGTGGCCGAGGATTTGCCGGACCGCATCCGCCTGCTCGGCCTGGCGGCGGGCAACAACGCTGAATTGTTGCTGGAACAGACGCGCCAGCACCGTCCGGAAGTCATTTCGATTGGCGATCCGGCCAAGGCGAAAGAACTCAGCGATGCGCTCGGTGTTTCGACCAGGGTTTATTCCGGCGCAGAAGGGTTGCTGAAACTCGCCACGCTCCCGGGCGCGGACATTGTTTTGATTGCCATCGTCGGCACGGCGGGTTTGCAGCCCGCGCTGGCGGCGATTCGCGCGGGCAAGGACATCGCCATCGCTTCCAAGGAAATCCTGGTCATGGCCGGCGAAATCGTCATGGCCGAGGCGCGCGAACACGGCGTTCGGGTGCTGGCGGTGGACAGCGAACACTCGGCCATTTTTCAATGTCTCGACGGCAAACCGGCCGGTTCCATCCGCAAACTCTGGTTGACCGCGAGTGGCGGGCCGTTCCGCAAGCTGCCCCGGGAGGAGTTTGCGAACATCACCGTCGAGCGTGCGTTGAAACATCCGTCGTGGGTGATGGGCCGGAAAATCACAATTGACTCGGCCACACTCTTCAACAAGGGACTGGAAATGATCGAGGCGCGCTGGTTGTTTGACATCGGCATTGAGCGCGTCGGCGTGCTGGTGCATCCGCAAAGCATCGTGCATTCGATGGTCGAGTTCGTGGACGGCTCGATGTTGGCGCAGCTTTCGACCCCGGACATGTGCCTGCCGATTCAGTACGCGCTGACGTATCCCGACCGCGCGCCGAGCGGACGCGTGCAGACGAATTTTGCCAAACTGGGCAGCCTGACATTTGAAGAACCGGACACGGAGAGATTTCCGGCGTTGAACCTGGCCCGCCGCGCCGGCGAAGCCGGCGGCACCCTGCCGGCGGTGTTGAACGCCGCGAACGAAATTGCCGTCGAAGCCTTCGTGAGCCACAAAATCAAATTCCCGCAAATCGCGGAAACAGTCCAACGCACGATGGATGCGCACAAAGTTGTCCGGCATCCCACTTTGGACCAGATTTTGGAGGCGGATGCCTGGGCGCGACGGGAGGCGGCCAAATAATGTCTTCCTCGCCATCGTCCTCGTCCTCGTCCTCGTAAATCGAGGACGAAAAGGAGAAGGAGAACGAGGACGATTAGATTGCGGGCAGGCTTTTTGCTGTTATAATCATCCTGTCCCGTGATAGGGGCTGTTTTATACATGATTATTTTGACCACGATTTATGTTGTTGCCGCCGTGCTGGTGTTGTTTGGCGCGGCCATTTTTATTCACGAATTCGGCCACTTCTGGGTCGCGCGGAAGCTGGGCATGAAAGTCGAGGAGTTCGCCATCGGTTTCGGCCCAAAGATTTACAGTTGGAAACGCAACGGCGTTGAATACTCGTTGCGTTGGATCCCCGCCGGCGGTTTTGTAAAGTTGCCGCAAATGATCACTTCCGAGACGCTGGAAGGCCAGACGACCGAGAACGTGCCACCCGCGCCGCCCTTGCACAAAATACTCGTGGCCTTCGCCGGACCGTTCATGAACGTGGTGTTCGCTTTCGCCATCGCGATAATCATTTATTTCGTCGGCCTGCCGATGCCCGTGAACCCGCCCGTCATCGGTTACGTCGAACCCGGTTCGGCGGAGGCCAAACTGGGAATTCATGAAGGAGATGTCATCAAGGCCGTGAACGGGAAGAAAATCAATTCCTGGCAGGATGTGCTCATAGACACGGCGGTGGCGCGCACCGCCACGCTGCCGGTCGTCATCGAACACGACGGCAAGGAAGCTTCGTACCAACTTCAGGCGACAACGGACAATGCCATCGGCCTCAAAATGTTGAATCTCGACCCGCGCGATCATCCGGAAGTGATGCAGGTGAAGCCTCACACTCCGGCGGACGAGGCGGGGCTCCAGACAAAGGATGTTATCATTTCGTTTGCCGGCGTGCCGGTCGCCAGCCGCGAACAACTGATTGATTTGATTCACAAACGCGGCGGGCAGCCTACGGAAATGCGCGTTCAACGCGGCGCCGATAAAATCACCTTGAACGTCACGCCCACGGCCGACCCCAAAACCAGGACCGGCCAGATTGGCGTCATGCTCGGCACGGATTCGACGCAGGTTTACATCGTTCAAAAACCGGGACCAGTCCCCTGGGAATACGTGTACGAAAAACTGGACCAGACTTTCATGGTCATCAGCGCGCTCGTCCATTCCCATCAAACCGGCGTGGGGCCCAGCGATCTGGCCGGGCCCATTGGCATTCTGACCATGCTCGCCGTCTGGGTGAAAACCGACTACCGGCTCGCCCTCGATTTCCTGGTCCTGTTGAATGTGAACCTTGCCATCATCAACCTCCTGCCCATTCCCATTCTGGACGGCGGCCACATCTTGATGGCCGTGGTGGAAAAAATCCGCCGCCGGCCCTTGAGCTTGAAATTTGTCGAATACACCACAACCGGCGTCTTTGTGTTGCTGATTTCATTTTATCTTTACGTCACATTTTTCGACATCAAACGGCTGTCCTTCTTCCGCGCCATGTTCAATACCAGCGCACAAATTGAGCAAACGACTTCGCCCGCCGCGTCCCCGCCGGCGCCAGCCAAATAATCCATGCGCTACTGCGAATCACCGTTTTTTTATCAGCGACATAAAACGCGCGAGGTCGTCATCGGCGACCCGGATAACGGTGGTGTCATCATCGGCGGCCATTATCCGGTCGTTATGCAGTCCATGCTCACCTGCGACACGATGGATACGGCCGAATGCGTGCGGCAGACGCTCGAACTCGTCGCCGTTGGCTGCCAGCTCGTCCGCATTACCGCGCCGACCGTGAAAGACGCGGCCAATTTGCAGAATATCGCCGTCGCCTTGCGCCAACAAAATTGTCTCGTGCCGATTGTCGCCGACATTCATTTCAAACCGGAAGCTGCGATGGAAGCCGTGAAATGGGTCGAAGTCGTGCGCGTCAACCCGGGCAATTACGCCGACAAAAAAAAATTCGCCGTCAAGGAATACACGGACGCCGAATACGCCGCCGAATTGAAGCGCATTGAGGAAGCGTTCACACCCCTCGTGCGGGAGTGCCTCCGGTTGAAACGTGCGCTGCGCATCGGCACCAACCACGGCTCGCTCAGCGACCGCATCATGAACCGCTACGGCGACACGCCGCTGGGCATGGTCGAGAGCGCGCTGGAATTCGCCCGCATCTGCCGCCAGCACAATTTCCACAATTTCAAGTTCTCGATGAAGTCGTCCAACCCCAAGGTGATGATTGAATGTTATCGCCTGCTGGTGGCGCGTCTGGAACAGGAAGGTCCGGACTGGAATTATCCGATTCACCTCGGCGTCACCGAGGCGGGCGAAGGCGAGGACGGCCGCATCAAATCGGCCATCGGCATTGGTTCCCTGCTCTGTGACGGCCTGGGCGACACCATCCGCGTTTCGCTCACCGAAGATTCGCCGCGGGAAATCGAGGTCTGTCGCGACTTGCTGGCGCAGATTCCTTCTTTGACCGTAGCAGCGGACGTCGGTCCGCTCAAACTGAACGAAAATCAGAGCCGACTAACGTCGGCTGCTACATTTCCTTTCGATCCGTTTCATTTCGAACGCCGTCAGACGCCAGAAATTGAACTGGCCGACGGCGTGAGTTGTGGTGGCGAACAACTCATTCGCGTGGTCGTCACCAAAGCGACTTGGGACAAGGTGGCGCGGAAAATCCGCCCGAAGGACGACGTGCGACCGGAGGCGGTTTACGAAGATTTGAACGTTGCCGAGATTGATCCCACACAGGATTTTGAGATCAATTGCGAGACGCAATTGGTCACGGTAAAGGACGGCGTCAAATTACCGGCCATTACCGCCTTCCGTTTGCTGGCGGCAAAATTAAAGCGCTTGGGGCGAAATAATCCGATTCTCCTCAAGGATTGCATCAATTTGGGTGACGCGCCCCTCGCCCCATCCAACGGGGAGAGGGTGGCGAAGCCGGGAGAGGGGTGGCCATTAGAACCCAAAATCGCCCTGCTCCGCGCGTCGGTTGTCATCGGCTCGCTGCTGGCGGACGGCATGGGCGACGCAATTTTGATTCGCGGTGAGGCCGGCGGCGGACAATCACTGCGGCTGGCTTACAACATTTTACAAGCGGCGGGTTGCCGAAGTTTCAAAACCGATTACGTCGCGTGTCCGTCTTGCGGGCGGACGCTGTTCAATCTCCAGACCGTCACTGCGCGCATCAGGGTGCGGACGGAGCATCTCAAGGGCGTGAAGATTGCCATCATGGGTTGCATCGTGAATGGTCCCGGCGAAATGGCGGACGCGGACTTCGGTTACGTCGGCGGCGCGCCCGGCAAGATCAACCTCTACGTCGGCAAACAGGCCATCAAGTTCAACATCCCCGAAGCCGAAGCCGTGGACCGCCTCGTGGACCTCATCAAGGAACACGGCAAATGGGTGGAACCGGAAATGAAGGAAGCCATCGCACATTGATGAACTTGTCTGTGGCGGCACAGGTTTGAATCCCAACGGGATTCCATCTTTCAGGCCAAGGTTGACGCGTAGCGCGGCTGCCTGAGGTGAACAATCAAAACCATTCACAACCCCAACTGGGTTGAATCCAGGTTTTCGATGCAACCCCTGCAGAAATCACCGCAAAATCATTCCGTTGAGACACGGAGCGCCGGTTTGCGAGATTTCTTCAAGGGTTGTGTCGATTTTTATTCATCCACCCGGTGTAATGCGATTTCATCGGCCAACACCGGGCTGAATAGATTCAATCCCTGCAGGATTAAATGTCAGCAAGGTAACGGATTAAAGGCTCATTTCCGGCACGAAACCGGCTGTTAGAGCCGGAGTTTTATGAGACGAACTCTCGCGCTTTTGACGGCCGCAGTCATCTCGCTGATGGCGGCGAAACCGGTTGCCGCCGCACCCGCCGGTGTCGGCGACCGGTTGTCCCTATCCATCACCAACAAATATGGAGATATTCTGGCGAATCCGACCGTTGCTCAAATTCTCCGTGACGGACTGATTTTACAAACCGGCACCATGGCCATGAAGGTCAAATACGACGACCTGCCTCCGGATATCAGCCAAAAGTATGAAGCTTTGGCCGCCGGTGTGATTAAAAAGGAGGTAAAACAAGGGGTGGCCAACGCCTACTACCTTGCTTACACCGGAGAGTTGCAGGCCGAGCAGGCGGATCACCTGGCGGCCCAGGAAACGCAAGCAGCTCAGGAAGTTCAAGCACGAACCCCAACCCAATCTGCGCCCACCAATGAATACGTGATCATCCCCATCCCCAATCAAAGCTGGAAGGTCACCTTCATCAACCTGGGCTTCAGCAATTGGGACAAGCAGACAGACAATAACAATCAATTCGTCGTGCATGGTTTGCCGGGACCCAATGGTTTCAATCTCGTCCTTTTGGTAAATGCTCCGGCCAACGGCTTGCCCGGCAACGATCCGGTCTATAAATACTTTTGGTCAAACATGGCGCACGATTCGTTGATCGACGCGCAGTCGGTGAAATTTGAAAGAAAGGACAAATTCATCAAGGTCTCCTACAGCGCGCAGGGCCAGCCCAATGTGAACTATTTTTTTGCCTATCAAGGCAGTTGGGTGGATTTGCATCTGGCGAAACCGTCGTTTGAGCCGGGGGACGACAAGCTGTTTGCCGGTTTTGACAACAGTCTTTCCTACGGCCCATAATCCAGCGGTTTCAAGGCACCCGCTGCTTTGGGGCACTGTCTAACATTGGCGCCAACGACCTGTTGTTCAAACCGGGCGCGGATCATCCTCAATCCACAGCGGGTGTGACAGCCGGATTGCGCTGCGAGTTGGGACAACTCACGCTCCGGCCGTAGGGCCAAACGCGCCCGGCTGCTTTCACCTCCCAATAACGCTTGCCCAAAGGCGTGCGCTTGCATACAGTAAGCGACCACTTTCGGAATATGCACATGAATCATCTGAATGAAATTCTGGCACAGGCCGCGCCGCCCGCCGGCCAGACGCCGCCCGCCGGTCCTCAATCGCTCTTCGGCAGCCCGATCGTTTTCATCGTCCTGATGGTCGTCATGATGTATTTTATCCTGTTCCGGCCGCAGCAGCAGCAGCGCAAACGGCAGGAGAAAATGCTGCAAGCCCTCAAGTCGGGCGACAAGGTGGTCACGTCCAGCGGTATCATCGGCCTGGTCATCACGGTCAAGGACAAGACCGTCACCCTGCGCTCGGCGGATACCAAAATGGAAGTCACCAAGGCGTCGGTGGCGGAAATCCTCGAATCCAGCAGCTCGTCCGACTCCCAGGTCCGTCCATGAAAAACAACGATTTCTGGAAATTCATCCTGGTGGCCTTCATCGTCGGCTGGGCGCTCTACGAAACCTACCCCCCGACCAGCCGGGATTTGGTGAAGGAATTCGAAACGCGCGCCCAGCACAAGGATGCGACGTTTGCCGGCATTCTGGCGCGACTGGAACCGTTGCAAAAAGCCCGGCCCGATCGCGAATTTGCCAATCTGCAGGAAGCGATCGGCACCAATGACATCAAACCTTATTTCCAATTTATCGACGCCAAGGCCCAACTGTATCCGAACACCTTCATTCTGAACCGGCTGCAACGCGACGCGTCGGGCAAAATCAAACTCGGCCTGGATCTGCAGGGCGGCACGTCGTTTCTCGTCGAAATGGACATCAGCAAGCTGGAAACCACGGAAACCAGGACGAACTCTGCGGGACAGGTTGAAATCGTCACCAACGTTCCCGATGTCTCCGGCGCGCTGGCGCAGGCGGTGGAAGTCCTGCGCAAACGCGTGGATGCCTTTGGCGTCGCCGAGCCGGTCATCCAGGCGGCGGGCGGCGATCGCATCTTGATTCAGTTGCCCGGATTGTCCGAGGCCGACAAGGAAAGCGCCAAGGCGCAGATCCAAAAGGCAGCCTACCTCGAATTCCGGATGGTGAAGGAGGACAGCCAGCAAATCATTGACAATCACCTGCCGATTCCGCCCGGCTATGAATTGCTCAAACATATCGAGCCGCAACCCAACAACCTGCCGCCCAGGATCGAAGAGTTCGTGGTAAAAAAACGGCCGGAGGACAATCTGGCCGGTGACATCGTAAAGAGCGCGATGGTGGTGCGCGGCAACATGGGCGAACCGCAGATTGATTTCACGCTCAACGACAATGGCGCAAAACGATTTGGCGATGTCACCCGCAACAATATTCACCGGCAACTGGCGATTGTGCTGGACGGCCAGTTGTACTCCGCCCCGGAAATTCAAAGTCCGATTGAAACCGGCAACGGCCAGATTACCGGCCGATTTACCCCGGAAGAGGCGCAGGAACTGGCGAATGTCCTCCAGAATCCCATGCGCGCCCCGCTCAAGATAGATTCTTCCTACGACGTGGATCCGACGCTGGGCAAGGACTCCATCCAGAGCGGCATTCGCGCATCCGTTGCGGCCGTCGTTCTCGTTTCCGCCTTCATGCTCTGTTATTACTGGATTGCCGGTCTGACCGCGAACATCGCGCTGATCACCAACATCATCATTTTGTTCGGCGTGATGTGCTCCATCGGCACCACGTGGACCCTGCCGGGCATCGCCGGCATGGTGCTCACCATCGGCATGGCCGTGGATGCCAACGTGCTGATTTATGAACGTTTGCGCGAGGAAATCGCCAAGGGCAAATCCCTGCGCGGCGCGATTGCCGCCGGCTATGCCCGCGCCTTCGGCACCATTTTTGACTCGCACGTCACCACGCTGATTTCGTCCGTCATCCTGATTTTCATGGGCACGGGCGAAATCAAGGGCTTCGGTGTCACGCTGACCATCGGCGTGGCCGCCAGCCTGTTCACCGCGCTCGTCGTGACGCGCCTGATCTTCAACTTCCTGCTTGACCGCAACTGGTTGAAATCGCTGTCGATGCTCCACATCATCCGGAGCACGAAGGTCAATTTTATGAAGGCCGCCCGGCCGTTGTTCATTATCACCTGGGCCTTTGTCGTCCTGTCGCTGGGCTACGGCATCTTTGGCCGCGGCGACAAATTGTTCGGCGTGGACTTTTTGGGCGGCGACAGCACTACCTTGAGCTTCCAGCAAAAAATTGGGGTGGACCAGATCCGCGCGGCGCTGACCAGCATTGGCGAGCAGGACGCACAGATCCAATATCAAAAGGACATCAGCGGTGGTGCCGAAACGCTGCGCGTGACCACTTCCAGCGGTTCGGAACAAAAGGTCGAACAAGAACTCACCAAACAGTTCCCGCAGGCGCAGTTTGTGGTCAAGATGCGCCAGCAGGTCGGCGCGATCGTGGGGGCGCAAATCCGGCAATCGGCCGTCATCGCCTGCCTGCTGTCCATGTTCGGCATCTTGTTGTACGTCGCGTTCCGCTACGAATTCTCCTTCGCCGTCGGGGCCATCGTCGGGGTGCTGCACGACGTGCTGCTGGCCATCGGGTGCTATTGCATTGCCAATGCTGTTTCCGGGCGCCAGTTCAACGCCACCGTCGTCGCCGCTTTGCTGACTATCATCGGCTTCTCGCTCAACGACAAGGTCGTCATCTTCGACCGGATCCGCGAGAATTTGAAACTGGGTGTGCGCGGCACGTTCAGCGAAATCATCAACCAGGCGTTGAATCAGACCCTGAGCCGCACCATCATCACCAGCGGCACGGTGTTGATTGCTACGCTCTGTTTGTTCATCTGGGGTGGCGGTGTCATCAACGATTTCGCCTTCACCTTCCTGGTCGGCATCGTCACCGGCACCTACTCGAGCATTTACATCGCCAGCGCGTTCGTGCTCTGGTGGCACAAAGGCGAGCGCCCCACCATTGGCGCGTCACAGGTGACCATCCAAGGCACGACGACAGCGAAGGCGAATCCGCCTGCTTTATCGCAATCTTAACCTTGCTCTTAATCTTTCCCGTCCGTTGGGATTAGGATTAAGATGACGATTAAGATTAAAACGCATTGATTGGGGCGCCATAATGATGATTGCCTTCATTCAAATCACTCCCTGGCATTGGGCGGGCTTCATTCTCTGCGTTCTGATTTTTCTCGCGCTCGATCTGGGCCTGTTCCATCACCAGGCGCGTGTGGTCAAGTTCAAGGAAGCGCTCGCCTGGACGGCGTTCTGGTTTGCTTTGGCCATGCTGTTCGCCGGGGCGATGGCCTGCTGGCGCGGGCGCGAAGAGGCAGTCCAGTTTACCGCCGGTTATCTTATCGAACTTTCACTCTCGCTCGATAATGTTCTGGTCATCGCGCTCATTTTCGCGTGGTTTCGCGTGCCGCCCGAATTTCAGCATCGGCTGCTCTTCCTGGGCATCCTCGGCGCGCTCGTGATGCGCGGTGTGATGATTGCCGCCGGTGTGGCCCTCATTCACGAGTTTGCCTGGGTGCTTTACCTGTTTGGCGCGTTCCTCGTTTTTGCCGGCATTAAAATGCTTTTTTCGCGCAAGGCCATGGTGCAGCCGGAAAAAAATCTCGCGTTGCGACTCGCGCGCAAGCTGTTTCCCGTCACGCCCGGCTTTGTCGGCGGGAACTTTTTCACCCGTTTGGACGGCCGCTTCGCGTTGACCCCGCTGGCGCTGGTGCTCCTGCTGGTGGAAACGACTGATTTGCTTTTCGCCGTGGATTCTGTTCCGGCGGTGTTTTCGGTGACGCGCAAGGCCTTCATTGTTTTCACCTCAAACGTGTTCGCCATTCTCGGTTTGCGTTCGCTTTACTTTCTGCTGGCTGGCGCGCTCGGTTACTTTCGCTACCTGAAAATCGGGCTTTCGGCTGTACTGGTGTTCATTGGGATTAAAATGCTGGTCGAGCCGCATGGCCCGTCGCCGCAGTGGTTTCAAAGGCAAATTCCCACCGGCGCTTCGCTGCTCATCGTAGCCGCGATCTTGTCACTGGCCATCGCGCTGTCCGTTGCCGCCGCGCGGCGGGAGCAGAAGGCCGCGCGATGAAATGCCGCTGGTCACTCGCGCCGCCGCAACCGTTGCTGGCCGGTCAACTGGCCGCGCAACTCAAAATCGCGCCGCTGCTGGCGCAATGCCTGCTCAACCGCGGCTTCAGCGAACCGCCCGCCATCGAAAAATTCCTGCAGCCTCGTCTCAAAGATCTGGCCGACCCGTTTCTATTGCCGGACATGGCCGTGGCCGTGGAACGATTGCTCCGCGCCCGCGAACAGAAAGAACCGCTGGTTATTTTTGGGGATTACGACGTGGACGGCGTGACGTCCACTGCCCTGCTCCTCGAAGTGTTGCGCGCGCTCGGTTGGAAAGCGGATTTTTATCTGCCTAATCGCATGGATGAAGGCTACGGCCTGAGCGCCGATGGCGTCGAAAACTGTCTCAAAAAGTTTCCCGTCACGCTGCTGCTCGCGGTGGATTGCGGTTCAACCGCCGTGGATACCATTCATTCGCTTCGCGCTCGCGGCGTGGACGTCATCGTTTTGGATCATCATCAGGTTTCAAGTCCCGCGCCGGAAGCCGTTGCGCTCGTGAATCCCCAGTTGCAATGCCGGGAGCCGAGAGTCGCGAGTCGCGAGCAGGAAGCTGGCTGTCACTCGACCCTCGACCCTCGACCCTCGACAGAATTGTGTTCCGTCGGCCTGGCGTTCAAGCTGGCTCACGCGCTGGTCAAACGCGGACGCGAAAAACATCTTCCCGGCGCAGCGGAATTCGATTTGCGGCCGCTGCTTGATCTGGTCGCGCTGGGCACGATTGCCGACCTCGTTCCGCTCACCGGCGAAAATCGCATCCTGGTTTCCGCCGGTTTGCAGCGGCTGAACACAACACAGCGGCCCGGGCTCGTCGCCTTGAAAAGCGCCGCCCAATCGCCGCCGCTCCTCGGCACTTACGACGTCGGATTTCAACTCGCGCCGCGCCTGAACGCCGCCGGCCGGCTCGAAACCGCCGAGGCATCGTTGCAACTGTTGCTGGCCCCGACGCTGGCGGAGGCAATGCCGCTCGCCCAAAACCTCGACGCGCGGAATCGCGAGCGCCAGAAAATCGAACGCAGCATCGTCGAGGAAGTCACCGGGGCCGTACGCGCCAAATTCAATCCGGAAACCGATTTCGTCATCGTCGAGGGCCAGTTGCTCTGGCACATCGGCGTGGTTGGCATCGTGGCCTCGCGGATGTTGCAGGAATTTTACCGGCCCACGATTATCATCGGCGGCGAAGGCGATGAATGGCGCGGGTCGGGCCGCAGTATTGCCGGTTTTGATCTCGCCGCCGCGTTGCGGGAGTGCAGCGACCTGCTGGTGCGCCATGGCGGACACGCAATGGCGGCGGGGTTGAGCATTCAGCCGGATAAAATCGGCGCGCTGCGGGAGCGGCTGAATGCCCTGGCGCAGCGCGCGTTGAAGCCGGAGGATTTGCAACCGCCGATTCGCCTCGATGCGGAAGTGGGGCTGGATGAAATGACGCTGGATATGCTCCATGAGCTGTCGCGTTTGAAACCGACCGGCCAGGGCAATCCCGGGGTGCAATTCTGCGCCCGCAATCTCACGCACGCCCGGCCGCTCCAGCGTATCGGCGCCGACAAACAACACGTCAAGCTGTGGGTGACGGACACGCCTTTGCCGCAGGGCGGCTACGGCGCCGCCGGCGGCACGGTGTTGGAAGCAGTCTGGTGGAACGGCGGCAATGAATCGTTGCCCGTCGGGACATTTGACCTGGCCTTCGCGCCGCAGATCAACCAATTCAACGGCAACCGCACGGTGCAATTAAAAGTGCTCGACTGGCAGTCCGCGAGTTAGATCAAAGCCGGTCTTCGACCACCTTCTTCCGTCCGACGGGCGAAGGAATTTAGATTCAACGACCGTCCTCACCCCGGCCCTCTCCTCCAGGAGAGGGAGAATCGTTCGCCGCCCTTTGAAAATTCGCGCGCCGGATTAGCCCGACATCAATCCGCAAAACGAGAAACGTGCAATCGCTGTTCCTTCTCCTGGGGGAGAAGGTCAGGATGAGGGCGAGCGTAAAACGAAATAAAACCATTACTACTGAACCTCTTTGGAATTTGACTTTTCCGTTCGGCTTCAATAAGCCGATGGAGATTTCCCATGAAATCAGGAATCAATTCCCGGTTTGTCAGCTATTATCCACTTAACAGGAATTCTTTCCCACTAAATAAATAGTCAGGCCACTACACATACACGCATATGAAAATCACCACGTTTAGTTTAATTCTTATCCTGTTCGCTTCGGCTTGTTCACGCGAGACCGGGAGCAACGTCACGGGCACACCACAACCCGAAGCGGCAGCCCAGAAATCGGCGGAACAGTGGCTGGCCCTGGTTGACGCGGGCAACTACGCCGAGAGCTGGAAGACCGCAGCCGCATACTTTCAGACAGCGGTTTCCCAGGATCAATGGGAACATGCGATTGTCGCTGTTCGTAAGCCGCTGGGCGATTTGGTCTCTCGCCAGCTTAAGAGCGCCCAATACACCAGGTCACTTCCCGGCGCACCCGATGGCGAATACGTGGTCTTGCAGTTCAACACTTCGTTTGCGAACAAGAAGGAAGCGGTTGAGACCATCACGCCCATGCTCGACCCGGATGGCCAGTGGAAAGTTTCGGGATATTATATCAAATGATTTAATCCAAGCAGCCTCCTATGAGAGATGAAGCGTCAAGCCCTGTGTAAACGGTTTCATATGCTGGCAGGGACGCTTCGCCGAATCGTCTGAAAAGGGATGCGAAATTTTCCGGTGAGGCGAGCGTACTCGCGAGCCGGTCTCTCCAGACGGCCACCACAAGACCGAAACCTCCGCGTCCTGGCGCCTCGCTTGGATGAGCTGACGAAATGCTCCGCCCGGTTGGCCTTGTTGAACTGGGCGCAGGTAGCGCCATTCCCACGGTGCGCGACCTCTTCAGTTGTCAGGTGACAACCGTTGAAAGTCTTTTGTAACGCACGAAATTGGTGGCCGATTTGGCCGCGGTGCTATCACCGGCTGCATCCACGTAGATGCCCTCGATCCTGGAAGAACCGTCCTCCTCTTGACACAGGGCCCAGCAGTTCAGAGGCAGGGACAATTCCGCTTCGTCATCCATCTTAAACACGGCAAACCAATCATCGGCGGGAATTATTTGTACAATTTTTTCGTTCATGTTTATGTGATCACAGAAATATATGGCGTCCTTGGTGCGATTCCGCGTATCGCAAACACCATAACGTGGCTTCTGTGACTGTCAACTGCGGCGTGCCAATGAGATACCCTCTGACTTCATCCTCTCACCATATAGGAATCGCCCGTCGTCTGGCAGCGATTCAGCCTCTCCCTTTCCCTCAACCCTCAACCACTTGGCCGCGCGGTATTTTTCCGGCTGTCAACCGGCAGTCCTTAACGGCGGTGCCGTTTGGTTCGATGTTGAATGTTGAATGTTCGATGTTCTTATTCCCCAGCTTCCATCTGCCAGCTCTCCATTGACGCCGGCGCCGGGTTATTGAATTACCTCAACATCCCCTTGGCCAAACAACCGGTAGGGTCCGGTGTATTTTAGCTTCTGCTCCTGATCTTCGATTATGACGATTTCCCTTTTAGTGGGCTCGCCAAAGGAAACCTTTTCACTTTCTTCCGGGTTGCTTGACACGGCATAAAATTTCAGGGAATGCTTCCCGGCGTCAAGTTTCACCTCAACATCACTTTGTTTGGAAACGACCAGCGGAGGAAGGGAGTCTATTTTGACGGCATATTTTTCAACTGACAACTGGTAGGTCGGTTGTCTGAATTGAACTGTTAACCTGCCGGCATCCGCCCCGGGTGTTGACAGATCAAAATTAAAATTGGCGATGTGCGGCGGAGTTGCAGTTGACGCAACTTTCTCCCCGATTAACGTGGAGACGCACCCGCATAGGGCCAAAACCATCAGGCAGGTGACTGGTATGATGAATTTCGTTTTCATTTTGATTCCTCCCCGGTTGTGGATTGAAGGCATAATTTCCGATTTGAGTTCCTGCCCGCGAACAGCGTGGGCCTTGTTCGTGATTTTCCTCCTGTTCCGCAGATTAGCAAGTCGTTTTTTCTGTCCGTAATAGATTTGTTTTTCTTCTGGAACGGGGCCTGAATTGCCGGTGGCTACCACGTGCAATACACCACCAACCTCCTATCACCAGTCGCCTGGCAGCGCCGGCTGGCTCCCCTCTGATTCGATGTTCGATGTTGAATGTTGAATGTTCGATGTTCCCCGTTTTTCCAAATCCCGTCACTTGCTTGCCGGGTCGAAGCGCAGCGAAGACCGGTCACCCGTCACCCGTCACCCGTCGGCATCGCGGCATTTTTCTGCCTGTCAACCGGCAGTCCTTAAGAGCCTGTCCGCCTCGACCGGCGTGACTGATTTCGGAGGGCGGAGTTCCACGACGCCCCAATTTCCAACCACGGATGGACACGGATCCCGCAATGCGGGACGGATTGAAACCGCGAAATATGCGAACCACGCGAAAGGTTGTCGTGTCGAGCCTGCCTGCCGGGCCGTGGCAGCACCTGGCGTCAAGGCCGGCTCGTCAGTAGCCTCGCCCCCCACCAAATTTCCCCCTGGACAGACTTTTGGATTGTATTTCATTTTTGCGATGTGTAGAATCTCCGCCATCAGGGGCAGATAACAATCAGCAATCAAGCAGGTCAAACTGAATCCGAGATCCTACATGAACACCCACACTCAAAAGCCATACACCTGCCGCGGCACGGCTTCAATGCGAAGCCGGGTCCTGCCCGCGCTGCTCATCGTTCTGGGCCTCCTCCTGACCGGTCCAGTGACGGCTCAGACCTTCAAGACCCTGCACGCCTTTACATTCAGCGACGGAGCCACTCCTTATTCCGAATTGGTTTTATCGGGCGGCACCCTTTATGGGACGGCGAGCGCCGGCGGCAATTCGGGCAGCTATAATGGCAATGGCACATTGTTCGCCGTCAACACCGATGGCTCAGGCTTTACGAACGAGTATATTTTTACGGCATATCCCCCCGGTTTTTATCCTACCAACACCGACGGAAGTGTGCCGTTTGCCGGATTGATTTTATCCAGCAACACCCTGTATGGAGCGGCCTATGACGGCGGTGTTTTTGGCGCCGGCACGGTGTTTGCCGTCAACACCAATAATGGCTCGAGTTTTACAAACCTATATTCCTTTACTGGCGGAAACGACGGAGGCGGTCCGGATGCCGCGTTGGTTTTATCAAGCAACACCCTGTACGGGACGACAGCCTATGGCGGTGGCGCGAACAATGGGACGGTGTTCGCCATCAACACCGATGGCACCGGATTTACGAACCTGTTCAACTTCACCAATGGCATCAGCGGTTCCGATCCGGCCGGCGTTTTGATTCTGTCGGGCCGGACATTGTACGGGACGACCTCCGGCGGCAATGGCGGCTTTGGCACCGTGTTCGCCATCAACACCGACGGCTCGAGTTTTACGAACCTGCATGTTTTCACGGCCAACTCCGGTTTTCCTTCCTACACCAACAGCGACGGGAGCAATCCGAACGCCGGATTGGTTTTATCCGGCAGGACCTTGTATGGAGCGGCGGCTCAAGGCGGCAGGTTTGGCTCCGGCACGTTGTTTGCCGTCAACACCAATGGCTCGGGCTTCACGAACCTTTATACTTTCACGGCCACCTCCGGTACCCCTCTGACCAACAGCGACGGATCCAATCCGCGGGGCAGTCTGATTGTATCGGGCGGCACCTTGTATGGGACGGCCTATAATGGCGGCCGGTTCGGCTCCGGCACGCTGTTCGCCATCAGCACCAATGGCTCGGGCTTTACGAACCTTTACACGTTCACCGCAAACAGCACTGCTCCTTATACCAACAGCGACGGAGCACATCCGAATGCCGCATTACTGTTATCGGGCAACACCCTGTTTGGAACCGCCTATAATGGCGGCAATCCGGGTACCAATGTGGAATATGGCACGGTGTTCAGTTTTACCTTCGCGTCCATCAGCCCGCCACTGCTCGCCATTAATCCGTCCGGAACCAATGTGATTCTGACCTGGCCGACCAATGCGACCGGTTTCACTTTGGAATCCACCACCAACCTGATGGCACCGGCGGTTTGGATCACCAATGCGACGGCACCGGCCATTGTCAACACGAACAACGCCGTGACCAATGGCATCACCGGCACCCAGAAGTTTTACCGGTTAAGCCAGTAATCAAAACAATCCGGCAGCCCTTAATTCAATGGTAGGGACGCTGCGCCGCGGCGTCCGGACCGCGCAGCCTTGACGAAGCCGGGTTCCCTATCTCCCATCTGCCAACTACCATCTGCCACCACGTCACTTGTCACTTGCCACCCGTCTCCCGACAACGCACACTCGCCTCCACCCTGCCGGCTGTGTTGCGCCTCCATCCGATTTCGCCGCGACAAGCCGATAGCGAGCGCAGACCACATTTTTGGTGGATGTGCGGCCACGGTGTGGCTTGTCGCGAGCACATTTTTTCTATATCTATCGCTCGGTTAGCGGACACAAATGAACATCGCAACAAAGCACGATTGGCTCCGAGGGCTGCGAGCGCGACCCGCCCCAGCGCGCTGGAAGGAGCCTTGCGCGAATGTCGAGTGTTCACTGCACCAATTATCACCTTACATCGGCAAGGTTAAAAGCAGCATCGCCGGTGAGTTGGTTGAGCAATATTCCAGGAAAGGCGATTTGGTCGTGGATCCCTTTGCCGGGGCCGGAACGATTCCATTAGAGGCGGCGATCCGAGGGCGTCGCGCATTTGGTGCTGACATCAGTCCCTATGCAAGAATTCTTTCTCACGCCAAACTTTCTCCACCGCCGTCACTGAATGCTGCCCTCCAGGCAGCCGAACGAGCGTTAGCCGATGCCCGGGAATCGCCACAGCCAGACCTCCGTTCTGTGCCTCAATGGGTGAGGCGATTTTTTCATCAAGATACGCTCCGAGAAGTCATTCAATTTGCTGACGTTGGCCGCCGTCCAGGCAACGAATTCTTGATGGCGAATTTTTTGGGTATTCTTCACCACCAACGCCCTGGATTTCTTTCGTATCCGAGCAGCCATCTCGTGCCCTACCTGCGTGACAAGAAGTATCCACGCGAGGAATTTCCAGAGATGTATTCCTACCGGGAACTGAGATCCCGATTGATTGCCAAGATTCAGCGCACCTACAAACGTTTCACTCGACCTCGTGCATCTGGTGTCAATTTCCAGCAAACCGCGGTTCAGCACCTCAGGCTTCCCGCCCGCTTCGATGCGTTGATTACGAGTCCGCCGTACATGAATGCACTGGACTACGGGCGGGACAACCGACTCAGGCTTTGGTTCATCGATCCAAGTTTGGCGGAACCAGTGGATAACGATGTTACCCAACGGCGCAAGGCATTCGTGGAAGCGATCACGAGTTTGGCGAGGAAAATCGAATCTGGACTGCGATTTAAAGGCTACTGCGTTTTCGTTGTGGGTGAAGAATTTAAGCGCAGCTTCGACGCTCATCCTTCCGAGGTGGTTGTTTCCATCTTGGACGAGCACGCGCCTTCGATCCAACTGCGCGAGATTGTCACCGATGATATTCCTGATGTGCGTCGGACTCGGCGCGAATGTCGAGGGGTGAAGACGGAACATTTTCTCATCTTCCAGCGAAACTGATATGCGTGCGAATTTGCCAGACAAGAGCTTTTTCGTTGGAAAGCCGGTTCCGGGTCGTGCTGATGTGACGGTCATCGAGTGGGTTGCCAGCGGCAACGATGGCCATTTGTTCCGGGCGCATTCCAATGAGTTAGGTCGAGATGTAGCCTGCAAGATTATTCCGCGAAATAATCTGCAGCATGGTTCGGACGGCAGGGAAATATGGCGCGCGGAAATCCTCAAGGCAAACGCGCTCCGAAATCCAATCGTAGTCAAGGTCGAGCACATCTGTGACTGGCCCAATGTCCCAATGCCGGGAGACGCAGAAAAATTTGAAGCGGTTGATTGCATCGCACTGATTTCCGAATTTGTCGATGGACAATGCTTAAAATGTTTCGCTGCTGATTATCCCGATGAGATTACAGTGTCGTTCATAGTTCAGTGGCTGGCGACAATGTTAAATCTGCTTTTTGAGATGAAGCAGCGAAGCGTAAATCACGGTGATATGCACGCCGGAAACATCCTCGTTGAGGATCAGTCTTCTTACAACGTGATGGGGCCACGGTTTGTCTTTCGCGTGACTGACTTCGGCGTCGGCGATACTACCAGCGAGCCACGGTTCAAGGATGATTACCTCCAGCTTGCGGATACACTCGCGCAGCTTCTGCGCGCGGTGAATTACCAGGCGTGCAGTCCAAAAGATAAATTTGTTTTCAATGTCCTTCGCCACCATTTTCTTGCTCGCCACTTGGTCGAAACTGACCCGACTTTGGACCCCTTGGCGAAGCAGCCACGTGACCTGATCTCCCGGCTCCAGGTGTTGGACGCCGAATTTGAACAGACGGCGGCCCAAGAGTCTGCGCGTCTCTTGACACCGTTCGATTTCCTGAGCTGTGAGCAAATTGGCGAAGCCGCTATTTTACTGCGTGCTCTTTACTCGGATCGATTCCTCGGCCTGTCTGAAATCGAGAGCCAAAACAACGTCGTTGTGACGGGTCCACGTGGCTGTGGCAAAAGCACTGTTTTTCGCAGTCTAAGCCTCGACCAAAAGATGCGCGTGGGCGAAGCTGTCCCCAACCAACTGCGCTACTTGGGTGTTTACTATCGGTGCGATGACCTCTACTTTGCCTTTCCACGCTACATTGTCCCGAATCGCGATGAGGCGTTGGATATTCCGATCCACTTCGTCACGGCAACGCTTCTTGCAAGGTTGTTGGATTCCCTGGAAGGCTGGGCCAGGCATTATTTTGCCGACGAGTTCAGCCAGGCTGAATCCAAGGCCGTTGATGCTCTTTGGACAGTGCTCGGCCTCGCGCCACCGCGCGCGCCTGGTTCTGCGACCTTTAAAGCAGTGGTGTCGGCGCTGAACAAAGAACGGCTAAAGGCGTCGGAGCGTCATCGCTTCGCGAATGACCCGAAGCGCTCGGTTGGGCGTTGTTTTGGCCCCGAAGTATTGCAGAAGGCATGTGGAATCTTGGTCAACAACTTTTCATTTTGTCGGGAACGGCCTATTTATTTTTTCATCGACGATTATTCATCACCCAAGGTCTCGAAACCTTTGCAGGCCAGTTTGAATCGGCTGTTGATGCAGCGCACATCGGTTTGCTTCTTTAAGCTCTCCACCGAGAGTCCAGTATCGTTTGAAAAACACGACATCGATGGAAAAATTTACGTCGAAAGCCGGGAATTCATTCTTCACAACTTGGGTTTGGTCTATCTCCACGCCGAATTGGAACCCAAACTCACGTTCATTGATGACGTGTTCCGCCGCCGGCTGAATACGAGCGCGACCAGTTTTTCTGCACGAGAATTGCAAGACTTAGTAGGCAATAACGCGAAGCAAAACAACAACGAGTTGGCGCGAGGCATTCGGGACGGTGACAAGCCTTTGCTTTGGGGAAAGGAAACGCTCTGCAAACTGTGCAGTGGTGACATCCATTATCTCATCAGCTTGGTCGGCGATATGGTCAGGCTGTCTGGCGGTCCGGTTGAATTGGCAAAGGCTGTTGAAGCCCCTTTCAAGGTGCCACAAGCAACCCAGAATCGGGCCATCCGGGATGCGGCAGGAAGTTTCCTAAAGAACTTGCGTGGTGTTCCCAGATGCGGGATTCAGTTGGTTGCCATCGTTGAAGCTTTTGGCAACGTGGCGAATTCGCATCTGAAATTCCTTGATTCGAAAAACGAGGAAGGCTCGCCACCAAAACAGGCCACTCGCATCGAACCATATGAACCGTTTGCCCTGTCAGAGGATGCTCAACGACTTTATGACGAACTTTTGCGCTACTCAGTCTTCATCGAGGATTTCCGCGGCAAGAGCCGTCGGGGGAGCGTGGTTCCACGGCTTTATTTGCGGCGATTCTTGATTCCCCACTTCAACCTCACATTCAGTTTTCGCGACTCCATCGAACTCGAACCCGTAGATTTTGAGACATTCCTCCTGGCACCGCAGAGCTTTGATCAGAAGCTTCGCCTCAAGAGTGCTGACGATGCGAAGCGGTTTGAAAAACAACAAAATGAAGCCAAAAACCAGCTTTCGCTAGGACTTGGTGGCTCACCACAATGAATCTAACTGTCCAGACTCCAGATGAATGGCTCGCCGCCCTGGCAAAGCCAGGCTTTGAAACGGTCACGCAGTACGTGATGGCGCCCAATGACTGGCTAATTGTCTGTGCGGGTTTTGAGGATAGAGCATTGGCTGTTTTACAAAATGCAGTTTCGCTGCGGCGGCCATTCAACGTTCTTCTAATCCACTACGGGCCTCATTTTCAGGAAAACAAGTCGAACATAATTCGGAAAATCATTCAGGATGCCGGCATCAACGTTTTAGAAGTTACCTACAATCGGCAGGAACCTGCGGGCTTTGGAAGCACAATGCTGGAAAAATTGTCCGGTTGCCAGGGACGAATCTTCGTGGACGTATCCGCAATGTCCCGGCTGCTTATCGTGCAAGCTCTGGTTGCACTTGGTACACGCTCTGCCGGCTTCGCCAATTGCTTTGTGGCTTACGCCGAAGCAAGAGAATATCCACCTAGCCAAGGGGAAGCAGAAGCGGAGCTGACAAAATCAGAGTCTGACCCTTGTCTCTCGATTCTCTTCCTTTCATCTGGCGTCTTCGACGTAACGGTTGTTCCAGAGCTGTCATCGTTCGCTCCCACTGGAACACAAACGAGACTCGTCGCGTTTCCGTCTCTTGATGCTCATCATTTGATTGCCATTCGCAACGAGATTCAGCCATCTCGTTTCAGTTTTATCGAGGGCGTTCCTCCGAGTTCTCAAAACAAGTGGCGGCAGAGGGTGATTTCGGCCATAAACAAACTCGACAAGATTCCAGACGCTGAGAGATTCCAGACCAGCACGCTGGATTATCGAGAGACTCTCGATTGTTTGTTGACGCTCTACGCAGGCCACGGTGAGCGAGAACGTTTGCTCGTCTCTCCCACCGGCAGCAAGATGCAAACCGTTGCGGTGGGAATTTTCCGCGCACTGATTGAAGATGTTCAAATTGTCTTTCCGACTCCGTTGAGCTACCTCAAACCCGACGGGTATACCCGTGGAATAGGTCCGCTTCACCTATTGCCGCTGGCGCCGTTAGCTTTTCCAAAGGCACAATGCTAAAAGTAAGCAGTTTGAGTAAAAAACCGGTTATGAAGTGGTCAGTCCCGCATTTTGAACCATCTTCGCTCTTGCCGGGCGGCGGCAGAAACAAATGCTTAATTTTTAATGCTAAATTCTAAATTCCAAGGTTCCCATCGCGGAAATCACGTTTATGGAGCAGCCTGGCGAGATTGGCCAGCGTGTGCAGATGTTTTTGGTATTGGCCCTGCGGCACGAGGAATAGCATCACCAATTTGACCGGTTTGATCAGGATTGCTCCGGGTCCAATTTCCGAATCCATTTGTAATAGACGCTCCGCTGAGGTCCGCCTAAAGTAATCACAAAAATATATGAGCTTCCTCCGAAATCTGTTCGCCCCCTCAGCGGGGACGAAATCCGGCAGCAATTCGGTCCCCTGCCCGTCGCCGCGCAGCAGACTGCTGGTAAGGTAGGCGGCTATGCCCTCATGCGTCTTAATGCATTCATTCAATCCTTCGTACCAGTTGCTTTCGGACTGGGTTTTGTTGTTTTTGGCATAGTGGCGTTCATTCGCACCGGCAATTCCCAGCAGCAGTTTGAAGGCAAGCTGCGAAGCATTCGCGCCGGCAAGATCCAGCCCGAGACGCTCACTGTGGTCGGGAAATATGTCGATCATGGTGGAAAGGTCAATTATCCACACGTCGTTTTCAGCAGCCACCGGCAGCCAAAGGTGGACATTGCGGCTACGCGCGATTTTTTCAACAGTGTAAATATCGGGGATACCATTCCCGGCTATTACTTCCCGGATGGTTACTTTATCCCTCAGAATCACGGGAGAGACGCGGGAGCCGGCAAGTGGTTTTTTCTCAGCCTTGGTGTTTTGCTGGGGACAGGGGTGTTAGCTCTTGCTTTTGCGAGAGCATGGACAAAGCCGCCGCCGGTTGACACGTAAGGAAAAGGGGGCAGTCCCGCACATTGACATATTTCTTCCCAGCCTGATTTAATTTTGTCGGCATCGAATATTCAAAATCCAAGGTCCAAAGTCTAAAATCTAAGTTGAGGGCCAGGGAAAATTCGGGTTACATGCCCAAATCATGAAAAGCACCGCCACCCTTCGCCGGTCGCCGGTCTTCGCGTTACTGCTGCTGGCGGCTCTGGTTCTTGCTCCCCGGACGCAAGGTGCCAGCGCCACAGTCCAACTTTCGGGCACCTGGGCCATCGTGAACGACACCGCCCCTGTGCTCGATGCTTCCATTGGCGTTGGCTCGAATTTCGTGGCGACGTTGGTGTACGACGATTCGACCACGAATGCCAACACGGGTTCGATCGCCGCGTTCTCCGCCGTCTATCTGGTCGCCCCGGGCCAATCCAGCCTTAACATCACGTCAGGCCACTACTCCTTCACGCTGCCGATCTCGGCGGGGGTGGAAATTGACGTGGACCATCCTGCCAACAGCTCTCCGGATCAAATCATTCTCTATGCGGAGCGCTACGTCCTCAACGGCCCGTTGCCGGGTGGCGTCAGCGGTGGCAGCCCCGGCTACGTGAATGCACAGTTGCAGAACTCCGCGAAAAACGCGCTCGCCGACGATTCACTCACGGGGGTGCCTTGGATACTCTCGGCCTAGCCCAGTACCGACTTCTACCTGTTTATGGGAATCAACACTAATGGCATCAGCTCGGGGCAATACATCGAGTTTGACGGAACCATTGACCGCATCGTCCCGCAAACGCTGCCGCAGTTCACCGGGATTGCGGTGAATGGCACCAATTTGAACTTGAGTGGCAGCAACGTTCTGGCGAGCAGTTACGTCCTGGTCGCCAGCACGAATCTTAACGCCGCCCCGGCACAATGGACGGTGGTCATGACCAACACGTTTGCGGGAGAGACCGGTTTTAATGTCACGGTGACCAATGTGTTCTCCGCGAGCGTGGCCGCAAAATTCTACCGCTACCGGACTCCGTGATTGAGAACCTCATACCGTGGTGATTGGCTCAGGTGCGTGAAACGGGTCAATTCCTGATTTTGACATATTGCGGACTGTCCCGTCGTAAACGGAAAGGGGTCAGTCCCGCATTTTGAAACATCTCCGCTCTTGCCGGGCGGCAGCGGAAAAAGGCTGAAATCAATCCTGAAATCCGGTTCGTGTATTTCGCGTTTTTTCTCGGTTTGGGTTCCGTGTTCATCTGTGCAATCCGTGTCAAACCCCTGCGCCCTGGCGTCCTGGCAGTTCAAATTTTCAACAATACCGGGTAAGGTTTATTTGTGTCCCAATTGTTCCGCTGCGTGCCTCAGTTTGCTGCGGCTGAAAGTCAAATCTTCGAGGTTTTGAGTACTGGGTTAGTTTGGTGGGGTGAGGCTACTGACGAGCCGGCTCGCGAGGACGCTCTCCCCACCGAAATTGCAAACTGACCCATCACCGTTTTTGGCCTTGGACTTTGGACTTTGGACTTTAGACTTCCGGGAAATGAACGCCGCCATTCTCGTCGCCGCCGGCAAAGGCGTCCGCATGGGCGCCGGGGTGGACAAATTATTCCTCGAAGTCGCCGGCCGCCCTGTCGTTGCCCACACCTGGCAACGATTCAACGACGTGAAATGCATCACTGAAATTGTGCTGGTGGTGCGTGACGGAATGCAAAAGGCGTTCGCGGAGTTGGCGGCGAGGTTTCATCTGACAAAACCGTTCCGGATCGTCGCCGGCGGAGCGGAGCGGCAGGATTCGGTCTGGAACGGCCTGGAAGCCCTGCCTGTCACGGCGGAGATAGTGGCGATTCACGACGCGGCCCGCCCTTGCGCCAACGATGAGTTGATTGCCACCACCGTTCAGGCGGCGGAAGAAACTGGCGCCGCGGTGGCGGCACAGCCCGTGACCGATACCATCAAGGAATCTGCCGATGGCCGGCTGATTCAACGCACGCTGGATCGTTCGAAATTATGGGCGGTGCAAACACCACAATCGTTTCGGGTCGAAGTCATCCGTCGAGCGCTGGAGGAAGTGCGCCGTCGGCGCCTGGTTTTCACGGACGACACGGCGGCCTGCGAGTTAATTGGCCAGCCGGTCCGGCTGGTGTCGAGCATTGCTCCGAACCCAAAGGTCACGGTGCCCGGCGACCTGCCGTTCATTGAAATGCTGCTGCGAAACAAAACTTGACTCGAAATTTCCCCGGTTTGTGATAGTTTTCCTCCGTTTATGAAACGACGTTTGATTTATGGACTGGTGGTTGCCGCGGTGCTGCTGAATTTGGCCATTGGCGCGCACATTTATTTGAGCTCGGCCCAGGCGGCCGAATCGAAGGATTCCGTTTATCCGAATCTCGAGCTCTTTGCCAATGTGCTCGAAAAAGTCCGCACGGACTACGTGGACGGCACCAATCTGACGTATCACGACCTGGTTTACGACGCGCTGAAGGGCATGATTGATTCGCTCGACCCGCACAGCGAGTTCATGGACCCGGAGGAGTATCAGGAATTGCAGAGTGACACGGAAGGCGAGTTCGGCGGGCTGGGGCTGGTGGTCACGATGAAGGACAATTATGTGACCGTGGTCACACCGATGGATGATACGCCGGGGTTCCGCGCGGGCATTCTGGCCGGCGACCGTATCATAAAAATCAACGGCCGGAGCGCGGAGAAGATGGCCCTGCCCGACGCGGTGAAAATGCTGCGCGGCAAGCCGGATACGCAGGTCACCGTGACGATTCAACGCCCTTCGTCCGGCACGACCCGGGATTTCACACTGACCCGCGCCGTCATCAACGTGGACATGGTGAAGGACATCAACGGCAAAAAGGATTTTCCGCTCGGGCCGGACAAGATTGGCTACATTCGCATCACCTCATTCGGTGACAATACCAGTGACGAGCTTGAAGATGCGCTGAAAACGTTGAAGGCGGAGGGAATGCAGGCGCTGATCCTGGATTTACGCGGAAATCCCGGCGGCTTGTTGGACGAGGCGGTCGGCGTTTGCAGCAAATTTCTGCCCCGCGGACAACTCGTCGTCACCACCGAAGGGCGCGATCCCGACCAAAACTCGACGCGACGCGCGGATGGCCATGGCGATGAAGTGAAGGGCATGCCCATGGTGGTTCTGGTCAACCTCGGCAGCGCGAGCGCGTCGGAGATTGTCACCGGCTGTTTGCAGGATTTGCATCGCGCGGTCATTCTCGGCGAGAAAACGTTCGGCAAGGGTTCCGTCCAAAGCATTTTCCCACTGGACGATGGTTCGGCGCTCAAGTTGACGACGGCCAAATATTACACGCCCAGCCACCGGGTCATCCATGAACACGGCATCACGCCGGACGTGGTCGTGCCCATGACGGATGAAGAAGAAGCCGCGTTGACCTTCCAGCGCTCGCTCGGCGGATTGTACTCGCTCAGCCCGGAAGATCGCGCCCGCGTCGAAAAAATCCAGGACTTGCAACTCAACCGCGCCGAGGATTTGTTGAAGGGTATTTTGCTTTACAGCCACCTTTCCAACCCCGAAAAAGTCGTGGTGAAGTGAAACGCTGGAGTTCAAGCTTCAGCTTGCCTCCAGCAATACCATTGAAACGAGCAAGCTGAAGCTTGAACTCCAACACCATGACACTATTGGCCATTGAAACTTCGTGCGACGAAACCAGCGCCGCCGTGGTGCGCAACGGCGAAGTCCTTTCCAGCGTCATCTCCTCGCAAGTCAGACTCCACGCTGAATACGGCGGCGTCGTGCCGGAACTGGCCGCGCGCGAACATTTGCGGAATCTCCTCCCGGTCACGCAAGCCGCGTTACATGAGGCGCGGGTGAAACCTGAACAGCTTGACGCCGTCGCCGCCACCCAAGGGCCCGGACTGCCCAATGCGTTGCTGGTTGGATTCAAGGCCGCGCAAGCGGTCGCATTTGCCCTGCAAAAACCATTCCTCGGCATTCACCATCACGAGGCGCATCTTTACTCACCGTGGATTGTAGCAACAGCATCGCCTGGATCCCTCACCCGACCTTCGGCCACCCTCTCCCCATCCGATGGGGAGAGGGACAGGGCAAGGGGTCGTGAGAAAGCAAAACGATTCATTGCCGACTTTTCCAATTTTCAACCCAACGTTTCGCTCATTGTCAGCGGCGGACATACGATGCTCGTGCTCGTAGAGTCGGAATTGAAACATTCCGTGCTCGGCTCGACGGTGGATGACGCGGCGGGTGAATGTTTTGACAAGACCGGCAAGCTGATGGGATTGCCCTACCCGGCCGGCCCGGAAATAGACCGGCTGGCGGAATCGGGAAATCCGAAGGCATTTGATTTTCCGCGACCCCTGCTCAATGACCCGAGTGATGATTTCAGTTTCAGCGGCTTGAAAACCTCCGTCCGCTATTTTCTCCGCGACCATCCGGATTTGTTGAACGACACGCCATCGGTGCACGATTTGTGCGCCAGCATTCAGGCGGCAATTGTCGAGGTACTCGTTACCAAGACCATTCGTGCGGCGAAGCGCAACGGCGTCGGCTGCGTCACGGCGTCCGGCGGCGTGACGTGCAATCGTGCCCTGCGACGTGAACTGGCTCGCGCATGCCAGAAGGGAGGTTTTGTGCTGCGCCTCGCGGAGTCGAAGCTCTGCACCGATAACGCAGCCATGATTGGAATCGTGGCAGAACGGAAGCTATTGACCGGCGTTCAACCGACGTCGCTCGACCAGGAAATCACCCCCGGCTGGGCGCTGGCATGAAACAATAAGCTTGCCGCAGCGGAAGCTTCTGGTGCCAGTCACCAAAGTTTTGGAAATTCGCGTGGAGCAGCGTCACTTCACGCAAAGGAGCATACAGCCATGTGCAGGCAAATCGGCGGTGAACTCCTTTTGCCGGCCCAAATCTTTGCGCAGCCACAAATCGCGGACCTGCGGCGAGGAAGGAAGTCCAAGGTTCTTCCAGAGCACATCTATTTTCAGTGGCTGACTGGTGCGGTTGAAAAACCCTATGGCGAACGAGCCGTCAGCCAATGGTTTGATCCAGGTTTCCGCGGGCACACTGGAATTGACCATTCGTTGCGCCGGTTTGCCAAGTGAATCCTGATCAATGGCGAGCACTTCGGGGTTGGAAAGAATGGCGGCCGTCCAATCGTCGTTGTCCGGCAGGTTCGCGTCCACCATGAGCGGCGAGGGCAACAGGCACCAGAGCGAAATGTGCGTGAGCTGCTCGTCACGCGTGAACCGGGTGAACCGATCGGGGCCGACGGAGCGGTGGCCGACGGAAAGATGGCCGATCGGCAGCATGTCGGCATCCGGCCAATGTCCGGGCCCGACAAAATCGTGCCAGCGCACGCCGAGCGTGAACTCGTGGTCGAGCGATCTCCAGTCGTCCCAGAAATCGCCGGAGACGCGCCAGAGATTAGCATTCGTCGAAATGTGCGCCCCATGGGAGAGCGGCGTCGGCCCGGGCGACGTGCTGAAAACAATGCTGCGTCCGCATTGATCGATGGCGTGCCGGATCATTTCAATTTCCGGCGCGTGATACGGCTGCGAAAGGTCGTCCACCTTGATGTAATCCACGCCCCACCCGGCCCACAGCCGCGTACAGGAATCATACCACGCCTGGCCGGCGGCATTGTTTTTGACGCCAAACATGTCAGGGCACCAGACGCAATTGTCGTTGGTGTTGGCGGCATCGGCGGCAGTGAATTTCGAATCTTCGATCGGCAGGTTGGCTTTGACGCAATTGCGCGGAATTCCCCGCATGACGTGGATGCCGAACTTCAAACCGAGCGCATGGACCGCGTTGGCGAGCGGCTTGAAGCCGGCGCCGTCCACGGCGGAGGGAAAACGGTTGGGCGCGGGCAGCAGGCGGCCAAATTTGTCCATCGCGAGCGGCGCATTAGCGCGCGCATTGCGGTTGTTATCGTGCGCACCGGGGTCGGACCAGCAGTAATCTACAACGACTGTGTCCCAGCCGACCGGCTGCAGCTTCTCCGCCAAGTAATGCGCGTTTGCCAGGACTTCGGATTCCACGACGTTGTCGCCAAAAGCGTCGTAGCTGTTCCAACCCATCGGCGGCGTCAGCGCCAGGTTGTCCCCACAAATAATTTTGATTCCGGCTACCGCTTTGCCGGCGTCATTTTGTGCGAGGACAGTCATCTGGTATTCTCCGGTTTTGTTCACCGATCCAGAGATGACGCCGGTTTGCCGGTCCAGCCCCAATCCCGGCGGCACTCCGCCGGCGAAGAAAAGCATGGGACGCTGGCCCGTGACTGCCAGCGAATAAATGAACGGCGTGCCGGGGCGAATGCCGACAACCCGGGCGCCGTTGAATTGCGGCGCGAGCCCCGGTTTCGCAGCGGCAATGATTTGTTCCTCGCGTGTGGCAAGGTTGGTGTCGGTTAAACTATTCTGCGCGTGCAGGCTGCCTGCCGCCAGAAACAGGCAGGCGGCCAGGCACGGCCCAATGGACTGTTTCGCGGTCATAAATTAAAAGGCTGCGGCCCATCATGGCACCGCAGCTCCGAAGCAAACATCCAGTCACCAGAATTTGATGTAGAAGAAAACAATGCAGCCGATGACAATCAGGCTTAAAATGACATCCATGGCATTCCAACTAGCTTTGGTGGCAACTTTTTCCTCCGGCGTGGCGCCATAGTAGGTGTATTTGATTGTCTTCGGGTCCGGCGGCGCGGTCATCAAGCTGATGATGATCATCAGCGCCGCAGTGATTCCGAACAGGAGTTCGCAGTAATACCATTGGTGGAATTGCTGGAAATCAAAGAGCCAGCCGGGATATTTGGCTTTAATCGGCGCGAGGCTGTCGTTGAATTGCTGCAACGTGATCGTGCCATGGTAGAGCTGATCTTTGAGTTTGCCCACCGTGTCGGAATCGTTGCGCAGGACGATGTCGGCGGCCAGTTTGGCGAACCCGCCCAACACGCCAATTCCGAAGGACCAAAGGGCCGCCGGGGCGGTGGCGCGCTTCCAGAAAACACCGCCGATGAACAACACGGCGATGGCAGGCGAGAGGTAGCCCTGCACATTCTGGAGATAGTTGTAAAGATTCGAGTGCAGACTTTTGATCACCAGCACCCAGCAGATGCCAATGAATACAATCGCCGCCGTGGCGATGCGGCCAACGACTACCTCCGTCTTGGGGGAAGCGGTCGGATGCCATTCGCGATAAAAATCCATTGTAAAGAGCGTGGCGGACGCATTGAACTTGGAGCCGAGCGACGCCATGAGGGCGACAATCATGCCGCAAGCCACCATGCCACGGATTCCGGGCGGCAGGATTTGCGCGACAAGTGAGGTGTAGGCGGCGTCGCCGCTGGTGCTGAACCCACTGCCCGGCGTTTGTGTCAGAGCGAACGCAATCATGCCCGGCACGAGGAAAATGAACACCGGCGTCAGCTTGAAGTAGCCCGCGAGGATTGTGCCGCGTCGTGATTCCTTCTCGTTCTTGCCGGCCAGCACGCGCTGGACGATGTATTGGTCGGTGCACCAATACCAGAAGCCGATGATGGCCGAGGCGGGCAACACCGCCAGCCAAGGATAATCAGGATCTTTGTTGGAACGGATGAGGTGGACATTATCCCCCGCCGCCTTAATCATGGCCCGCCAACCCTCAACCAAACTGCCGTGGCCGAGGACGTGGAGTCCCATGTAGAGAATGCAGACGGAACCGAAGATCAGCACCGGCGCCTGAAGGACAGCGGTATACATGATGACGCGCATGCCGCCAAAGATGGTGTAAAGGCCGGTGGTGAACGCCAGCCCCAAGGCGATGGCCCAGAAGACGTCTATCTGGTGTCCGAAGATGTTAATGTGATCCACGTTCAAGAGTGTGCGGACGACCACGTCGCCGGCGTAAATGGTCGCGGCAATTTTGGTCAACACCAGGCTGGCCACCGTCAGCAGGCTCAAGATATTGCGCGAGCCGCGGCTGAAGCGAAGTTCAAGAAATTCCGGCATGGTGAAGATTTTCATGCGGTCGTAGAGCGGCACGAAGGCCCAGCCCAAAATGAGAATCCAGTAGGCGTGCATTTCCCAGTGGGCCATCGCCATGCCGGCGACAAAGCCCGCGCCGGCCAGGCCGACGAGGTGTTCGGAACCGATGTTCGAGGAGAAGATCGAGGAGCCGATTTGCAGCCAATTGGCGTCGCGACCGGACAGAAAGTAGTCCTTGCCGGATTCGTTCTTCTTGAGCATGGAATACCAGACGACCGCGATCATGCCGATGATGAAGGCGATGATGACGGCCACGTCCAAGCCGGTGAATACCGTGCCAGCCAAGCCATTGGTTGCGGCTTTTGTGGCGAGGGCATTGGTGGCGACATCGCTGACCGCGTTTGCAACAGTATTGGTGAGAGTGTTGTCCATAGGATTGGTCCGTAAATTAAATGACGCGGGGTTACGGGGTCAAGGTTGGATGGAAAACTTGTAGACAATGGTGTTGTTATAAGTCTCGCCCGGTTTCAATTCGGTGGTGGGGAACTGCGGTTTGTTGGGGGAGTCAGGATAATGATGGGGTTCCATGCAGAAGGCATTGCGGCGCCGGTAAACTTTGCCGTCCTTGCCGGTAATAGAGCCATCCAGGAAATTGCCGGTGTAGAACTGCAAGCCCGGTTCGGTGCTGAACACTTCCATGACCCGGCCGCTGGTCGGTTCATAGACCCGCGCCATCAGGCCAAACTGGCCCAAGGGTTTGTCAATGACCCAGTTGTGGTCGTAACCGGGGCCATATTGTAGTACCGTATCGGGATCATTGATGCGGGCGCCAATCGCGGTCGGCTTGCGAAAATCAAACGGCGTGCCGTCCACGGGCTTGATTTCGCCGGTGGTGATGAGATTAGAATCCACCGGGGTGATGTTGTCTGCGTTGATATAGACGATGTGGCTGAGAATGTCGCCGTTCCCCTGCCCGGCCAGGTTGAAATACGAATGGTGCGTCAGGTTGCAGACCGTCGGCTGGTCGGTTGTCGCGGTGAAATCCAGGCGCAGCGCATTGTCATCCGTCAGGGTGTACGTCGCCATGACGTTCAGGTTGCCGGGGAAACCTTCCTCGCCGTCCTTGCTGAGATAATTCAATTCCAGCCGCGGGCCTTGCGGTCCGATGTCGGCCTTGACCGCTTTCCAGACCACCTTGTCAAAGCCCTTGATGCCGCCGTGGAGCGAATTGGGGCCGTTGTTCGTCGCCAGCGTGTACGTTTTGCCTTCGAGCGTGAACTTCCCGCCGCCGATGCGGTTGCCGTAGCGGCCGATGAGCGCGCCAAAATACGGGCAGGCTTTCACATAGCCCGGGTTCACATAGCCGTCCAGATTGTCGAAGCCGAGAACGATGTCGGCGAACTTGCCGTTTTTGTCCGGCATCGTGAGCTTTTGCACAACGCCGCCGTAAGTCATGATTCGGGCCTCGGCGCCGTTGGAATTACGGAGCGTATAGATTTGCACCGGTGTGCCATCCGGCGTCGTGCCGAAGGGAGCTTCCGTGATGATTCCCATTGATGCCGAACCGGATTTTGAAACTGACGCGCAACCAGTCAGGCAAACCACGCCCAACCCGGCAAGCGTCATAGCGGTTAATTGCAGGATTTTTTTCATAATAGTTGCTCCATTATTTTTGTCCGTAATACGCGTTTTTTCCGTGTTTGCGAAGAAAATGTTTATCCAACAGCGCCGAGGCCATCGGTTTTGTCTTTGGATTAATCCTCAAGGTTTCACCCGCCAGCCACGCGACAAATTCCAAAACCGCGGCATTGTGGACCGCATCGTGCACGTCCTGGCCCCAGGTAAACGGTCCATGACTGGCGACCAGCACCGCCGGATGCTGCATCGGATCCAGCCGCTTGAATGTCTCGACGATGACATAGCCGGTGTTCGCCTCGTAATCATTTCTGATTTCGCGCGGCGTCATGGCGCGCGTGCAGGGAACCTCGCCAAACCAGTAATCCGCCTGGGTCGTGCCGTAGGCCGGAATTTTCCTTCGGGCCTGCGCCCATGCGGTCGCGTAAAGACTGTGCGTATGAACCACGCCACCGATTTCAGCGAACGCCCGGTAAAGCACCAGATGCGTCGGCGTGTCGGAACTGGGCTTGAGGTTGCCCTCGACCATCTGGCCGGTTTTCAGTGAAACCACCACCATGTGCTCCGGCTTCATGTCGTCATACGGCACGCCAGAAGGTTTGATGACAACCAGTCCGCGGGCGCGGTCAATGCCGCTGGCATTGCCCCAGGTCTGAAGGACCAGACCCTCGACAACCAGTTTAAGGTTGGCCGCACAGACCTGTCGTTTTAATTCTTCAAGCATCCGGCTTTTCAAGATTATCTCCGGACGCGATTACGGACGTCAATAAGCTGTTTCATGACACTGTGCAGGTTTCCACTCCAGTCGCGCGTGCCAAAGGCGTCATGTAAGATTTTATAAAGCGCATACAACTCCCGGTAAACGAGATGCGCCTTGGGATCCGGCCTGTAAATCCTGGGCTTCAGCCCCGTCATCGCTTTCTGGGCCGAGGCAAAATCCCGGTAGGCTCCCCCCACCCATGCCCCGGCAATGGCCGCACCCAGCGCACAGGTTTGCGCCGAACGCGAAATTTTCATGGGGCGGCCCGTCACGTCCGCGTAAATCTGCATGGTCAGCGGACTTTTCTCCGCGATCCCTCCGCAATTGATCACCTGGTCAATCTTCACGCCGTATTCCTCAAAGCGGTTGATGATCGTCAACGCGCCGAACGCCGTCGCCTCCACCAGCGCGCGGTAGATTTCCACCGGTGAAGTGTAAAGCGTTTGACCGACGAGCAGTCCGGTCAGGCGCTGGTCTGCCAGGATGGTGCGATTGCCATTGTTCCAATCCAGCGCGAGCAAACCGGATTCGCCTGCCTGCAATTTGGCCGCCGCCTTGTCGAGGTCGGCATGTGACAACGGCTTCTTGCCACCGGGCTGGACGTAATGAACCCACCAGTTGAAAATATCGCCGACCGCCGACTGGCCGGCTTCGAGCCCGAAATAACCCGGCAACACGCTGCCGTCCACGATGCCGCAAAGTCCGGGTATGTCCGCCAGCGATTGATGGTTTGGCGAAATGGCGATGTCGCACGTGCTCGTGCCGATGATTTTCACGAGCGCGCCCGGCGCCACACCCGAACCGACCGCGCCGAGGTGCGCGTCGAACGCGCCAACCGCGACGGGAATGCCGGCTTTCAACCCGGTCTTTCTGGCCCACGCCCCGGTCAAGCCGCCAACGGCACGGTCAATGGAATGAACGCGCGCAGTCAAGCGCGAACGCAATCGGCCCAATTTCGGATCAAGCTGCGACAGAAATGCCGCATCCGGGTAACCGTTCCAATTCGCGTTCCACATCGCCTTGTGGCCGGCGGCGCAGACGCCCGCGACGAATTGGTCCGGAGGTTCCGTGCCGGTGAGTGCCGCGGGAACGTAATCCGCCAGTTCCACCCACGAGTGCGCGGAGTTGAAAACTTCCGGCGCGGTACGCAGGCAATGTAGAATCTTGCTGAAGAACCATTCGCTGGAATAGACGCCGCCGCATTTGGCGAGATACTGCGGGCGGATTTTCTTTGCCAGTCCGGTGATTTCCGCCGCTTCCGCCACGCCGGTGTGGTCCTTCCACAACCACGCCATCGCCGCCGGGTTTTTGGCAAATTTTTTATCGAAGGCCAGCGGCTGGCCGGCGCGATCCACCGGCAGCGGCGTGCTGCCCGTCGTGTCCACGCCAATGCCGATGACCTGTTCGGGCTTGAAACCGCGCGTGTTCGTCTTCGCATCCACCAGCGCTTTTTTGATGGTGATCTCGGCGCCTTTGATGTAATCGGCAGGATGCTGCCGCGCGAGATTGGGGTCGCGCGACAGAATCACGCCCGCCGTGCCGTGTTCGTAATTCCAGACCGCCGTGCCCACTTCGCGACCGTGGGCGACATTAACGATGAGGGCGCGAACGGAGTTCGTGCCGTAGTCCAAACCAATGGTATATTTTTCTGGCATAAATCAATTTTTCACTTTGCGCGCAACACCCGGAGATTAAACAAGCCGCCGGCCAGGCTGTCAGGATGGGCGGCGAACCTCACCGTGACGCTTTGTTTGCCTTTGGTGAGTTCCGGCGGCAACGGATAGGCTGCATCAAAAAAATCACCGGGTTGGTTGTTATCCAATTTTTGCGTGGCGATGATTTTGCCATCCACCAGCACATCGAATTCCCGTCTCCCGGCATCGCTGCCCCAATAGGTGGCAACCAACTGCTGCGGTTCGCCGGACAAAACCTTGACTTCGTAGCTGAACCAGCCGGCGGCATCACGCCATTTGCGCCCGTAAAAGTCACCGGTCTGCGTGTTATCGCCCTGCATTTTATGATCGGTCTCGGACTGCGGTTCGCCGGGGTAAACCATGTCCACCGCGCGCGCCTCTTCAGCCATGCGTTGCGTATCGGCAGCGGCCATCTGCGCTGCCTGCGCTCGCCAACCGGCTTCGGAAAGAAGCTTCCAATAAACCGTGTAACGTTCGTCATTCGCCAGATAGAACGGAATCAGCGTCACGTCACCTGGCCGGACAAGGTTTTTAGTTTCAAAAACCAATGGCTGCGCCGTGGGCCGGATTTTTTTCAGGAATGTTTTTGGGCCGACGACGAAAACGGGGACCGTCGGGTCGGGCACCCTGACCAAATCACTTTGATTAACCGCATACGGACGCGGCATTCCGTTTGTGCCGAGGTCACCGGCCAGCACAATCGGTCCGTAGAGCACGGCGACGGTATTCGTTGCGCCCGGCAGCGGCTCGGCGTGCAATTTCATTGCCAACTGGATTTCCACCTGGTCGCCATTTTGCCACTCGCGCTTGATGGAGACATACGAACCGGGCGCTCCGAAAATTTGCCGCTTTAAACCGTTCACCCGCACGGACATTTTTTCCGACCACTTCGGCCAGCGGATTTCCAGCGCAAGTCGCGTCGGCTGGCCGCAATTGAAACTCAACTGCATCGTGTTGCTTTCAGGAAATTTTGTTTCCTGCCGCACCAGGAGCTTTTTTTCCGGCCATGACAATTCGGAGGAAATGAACAAGTTCACAAACAGGGAATTTGCCCCGTGAAAATAAATGGTGTCGCCATATTTGGCGTGGTTTTCCATACCGGTGCCCACGCAGCACCAAAACGAATTCTCCGGCGTCGAATAGGTTTTGAAATGGTCCGGCTTGAGCGACATGAAATAAGTAAACATGCCCGTGTCCGGGTCTTGTGACGCGAGGATGTCGTTGTACAGCGCGCGCTCGTAAAAATCCATCGTGACTGCCGATGGCTGCCACTCGAAAATATGGCGGGTAAGCTTGAGCATGTTGTAGGTGTTGCAAGTCTCGGCCGTTTCGGCGGAAAGGTGGCTGTCGAAAGCATTCGTCGGGAAGAAATGCTCGCGGTCGCTGTCGCCGCCAATTACATAGGAACGGTCCAGCGCGACGGCATTCCAAAACGTATTGGCGGCAGTCAGAAACTGCGGGTTGCCGGTAAATTCGTATTCGCGGGCAATGCCAATAATTTTGGGAATTTGCGTGTTGGCGTGCAGGCCGTTCAGCCTGTCTTCTCCGCGTTCGAGCGGCCCAAGTAGCCGCTGGTGGTTGAACGCCTCGGCCAATTGCAGATAATTCGTGTTGCCGGTCACGCCGTAAAGATTGGCCAATACTTCGGTCATGCCGCCCTGCTCGGTTTCCAGCGATCTTTGCATTTGCGCCGGCGGCAGCCGGTCCACGCGGAATTTCGCCCAGTCCGCCATGTTGGTCAGGACTTCCAATGCCTGCGCGCTGCCGCAAAGCTGGTTGGCGTCGAGCAACCCGGCCATGATCTTGTGCAATGTGTACCACGGCGCCCAGACCGGCTGCCGATTTTCCACACGGTCAATAAACGATTCGGGAAACGCCGACAAATAACCGGCGTGCGAACCGTTCGTGGCAAGCGCGTTCTGGCATTCAGCCAGGCCAGCAACGATTTTGTCCACACGCTCCTTGAACCGAGTGTCGCCGGTGCTGGCATACATCAACGAACACGCGGACAGGTAATGTCCGACGATGTGTCCGCGCAATTCGCACGACGGCGCTTCCCAGCCGCCGTAAGGTTTGGCGTCCGTGGCCAATTGCGCGTTGACGCGGAAATTGAACAGCAGCCGGTCGCAATCCAGGCTCAACAAATAATTTCCGTCGCGCAACATTGCGTCGCGAAACGGACTGTCCAGCAGGCGCACATATTCGAGTGGAAACGGTTGCGCTGGCAGATCAACCGCCGGCTGAACTGCGGCCCGAGTGGCACAGGCAATCATCCCCGAGGCCACCAGAATGGATAAGCCGTGAAATGTCATGCGTTCAATCGTAATGGTTACGGTAAACGAGGAAAATAACTCCGCCCGGTCACGATTTCATTCCGTCGCGAAGGCTGTAATAAACTTCATTCCAGTTCAACTCCTGCTTGAAGTGCCGGAGGTTGGTCTCGCTGTCAATCACGGCCAGTTCGATGCCCGCCATGGCTGCGAAATCTTCCAACATTTCCGTGGTGACGGCCTGGCTGAAGCCGGTGTGATGCGCGCCGCCGCCGTAAATCCACGCCGTAACCGCCGTATGAAAATCGGGTTTCGGAACCCACAAGGCCCGGGCCACAGGCAGTTTCGGCAACGGTTTCTCTGGAGAAACCACGTCCACCTCGTTGACGAGCAGGCGGAAGCGGTTCCCCATGTCCATGACGGCGGCGTTCAGCGCCGGCCCGGGCGGCGTGTCAAACACCAAGCGCGCCGGATCGGCCTTCCCGCCAATCCCCAGCGGATGGACCTGTAACGACGGTTTGCTTTCCGCGATGCTTGGACAGATTTCCAGCATGTGCGCTCCGAGTACTTTCATGCCCTTGGGGTTCAAATGATAGGTGTAGTCCTCCATAAAGGAGGTGCCGCCTTTGAGTCCAATGGACATCACTTTCATGGCGCGAACCAGCGCGCAGGTTTTCCAATCGCCTTCGGCGCCGAAACCATAGCCTTCGGCCATCAATCGCTGGACCGACACGCCCGGCAACTGCACCAGCCCATGCAAATCTTCGAACGTGGTTGTGAATCCTTTGAAACCGCCGTCCTTCAGAAAGGCGCGCAGACCCGCCTCAATGCGCGCGGCTTCACGTAATGAAACCTGCTGTTTCTCGTCCTTGCGCAGCGCGGACGAGATTTCGTAGCTGGCTTCATATTCCTTCAGCAGCGCCTTGACTTGCGCTTCGGTCGCCGCGCCGACATATTTCGCCAAATCACCGACGCCATAGCCGTTGACCGAGTAGCCGAATTTGATTTGCGCTGAAACCTTGTCTCCTTCCGTGACCGCCACCTCGCGCATATTGTCACCGAACCGGCAAAACGCTGCGCCCTGCCAGTCATGCCACGCGGCCGCCGCCCGGCACCAGGCGCCTATTTGCTGTTGAACTGCAGCATCCTGCCAGAAACCGGCCACCACTTTCCGGTCCAGCCGCATCCGGCTCATGATGAAACCATGTTCGCGGTCGCCGTGGGCGGCCTGGTTGAGGTTCATGAAATCCATGTCAATGGACGACCACGGGATGTCGCGATTGTACTGAGTGTGCAGATGCAGGATGGGTTTCCGCAGCGATTTGAGGCCGTTAATCCACATCTTGGACGGCGAGAAGGTATGGCACCATGTCACCAGGCCGATGCAATTCGCAGTTTGATTGGCTTCTTCGCAAAGCGCGAACACCTCCTGCGGCGTTTTAAGGACCGGTTTGAAGACGATTTTCGTCGGAATCGAATCTGCGTTGTTCAGTCCCCCGGCAATCTCTCGCGAATCGGTGGCAACTTGTTTCAGTGTCTCCGGCCCATATAGATGCTGGCTGCCGGTGACAAACCAGATTTCGTAGCGTTTCAAATCAATCATGGTTCCACCTTACCTTCCGGCAAATCAAAAGAATAGTTATTTAACAAACCGCCGCGTGGAGCTCCGGTCAACACGGAAGATCCACGCGGCGAACGCACGCCCAACAATTGTTTGCCCTGTCGTCGTTGAGCGCTTGCCCCAAATGTTTTGCTACTCCGACAACCGGTAAAACGACATTGTTCCGGACATAGGCAGGATCAGCTGATAATTGCCGCCAGAGGCCGTCATCACTCCGCACGGCAGGGTCACCGGCACTACGAGGCGTGTGGCTCCCGTGCTGGCCAGGAGAGCAAAGGCGGTTGTCGTTGCGGTATCTGCGGTTGTCAGAAAACAAAAGTCGGTTCATTAGCACCATTGCCGCCGCCGAAGACCCTGACGGTCGTGGGTGAAGCTGGATTATAGATGTCGCTCCAGTTTCTCCATGCGACATGGCCGTCTGAAAAGAGGCTGTTAGCTCCGGCGGGCTGGCTGCCTTTCAAATGACTGGTGCGCAGACGGAAGTTTGCAGGCCCACTGCCAATCGTAATATGGCTGAAGTTTCCTGCTGGATCTCTGGCGATCACGTCCACACACACGATACACTTGGAAGGCGAACCTTGATTGACCAGATAGTTAACAATGGCCGGCCTTCCCAAAATATTCGTTTGCCAATACGGCTGTTCCGGTCGCCCGCCGGCGTTCGCACCGGAGCCGGGCAGGAGCCAGATATAACCGACAATGCGATATTCACTTTGGAAACCGGGATTGGAGCCCGGAGCGCCGGCCACACCAAAGTTCCAGTAAGCATCCACATTGGCGGCCGCGTTGGCCGGGTCGTAAAAGACGTTTCGCGTCGCGCCATTCTGGATCATGTTGGTGGTGAACAGAGCGGAGATGTCCCAAGGCCAGATACCATAAACCGAACTATTGGGCGGATTGGGAGTGCCAGGCACGGCAGTACCGTATGGCTGATACCTAAGATCGGGCAACTTATTGTTATTGTCATCGGCAAGAATCAACAAGGCCGTTCCCAACTCGTGTTCATTGTTGGCGCAAGATATTCGGAGCGCCCGATCCTTGGCGGCGCTCAAGGCCGGTAATAACAGCGCCGCCAGGATGGCAATGATGGCGATGACTACGAGAAGTTCGATCAGAGTGAACGCTTTCAGGTGTTGTCTGGAGGAAAAGAACATTCTTTGTGGTTTTGGTTCTTCAAAAACCGCCGCGTGGGTTCCGGCTCGACCGGGCACGGAGTCCCCACGCGGCAAATATGAACAGCTATTTTATCGGCAAGCTGTTGAGCGTCCGCTCTATTGCACCTATTCCGACAACCGGAAGAACTGCGTCGTCGTGGACATCGGCAGGGTCACCTGATAATTACCTCCGGACACTGTCATTGCCCCGGCGGGCAGTGCCACCGCAGTCCACGTGGCGCTCGCTCCCAGGGTCGGACTGGCCTGCAAAGTGACCAGCGCAGAGGTCGTCGGCCACTTGAACACGAGGTTGCTACCCGATTGGGTCACGCTCAACGACACGGGCGCGAGGCTGCTACCCCTGAGCTGGTTCGGCCCCAAGGCATTGTCAGCCGCGATTTGCGATGCCGTCAGCCTGCCGTTGTAAATGCGGAACTCATCAATGGAGCCGTTAAAGTTCGGATCAGCTGCCCAGAGCGAAGCCCCCAGGTAGTTAACCGGATCTGTACCAAGAACACTGTTCACCAAGGTCGCATTGGTATAGCCCAGCTCATAAGCCATCGGATCCACCAAGTGATTGGCCATGGGAATGCTTGCGACCTGTATCCCGTTGGTGTAAACCGCCATTGTCCCGGAATCAGGGCTGTAAACCGCTGCAATCTGCAGGTTGCCTTGTCCGTCCAGCACGTTACCAATCACAGCATCCTGCTCTGACACGTTACCAGGAATCCCACCGCCAAGGGTTGCTTGCGCCGTATTACCCGCCGTGTGCGGCGTGAAGGTGATATAATTGCCCGCCGACCCATACGTACCCGACAAGGGATCGGTATCCGAAAAGCCCAAGGCGTAGAGGCACTCCCAGGTGTTGGTGGTGCTGGCGTTAACACTGGCCCACGCTTCAATCGTTATTTGGTTCATATTGCTGACGAGTCCCGCCGGCAATGACACATAACTCGCGACACCATCTGCCAAAATCGGGTTGTTGGTGGCGCCGTTCAAAACCACCTGCCCCGATCCATTAAAGGCAGCCCCGCCCTTCAACGTGCCGTTCGCCCCACCGACCGAATCCGAAGCCGTCGTGCCCGAGCTTTCATTGAAGCTGTAACGGTGGACCAGGGGAGCAGCAGCAGCAGGCACTACACTGACCGTAACGGTGTTGGTGCTGGTAAACGCTCCCAGCGTTGCCGATAACGTCGCGGTGCCCGGAGCAACGGCTGTTACAACTCCAAGGGAGTTCACCGTTACCACATTAGTATCGCTTGAGGTAATGACGGCTATACCAGGCAGTGATGTCTGAGGCACTCCCGGCTCCTCCGTGCTCACAAGCACTCCACTGACGGAAGGATAATCCCCCAACAGCTTAGCCCGCTGAAAAACCCCCACCCGCATGGTGGCAAGAGGCAAAGGCCTTAGATATACACGCTGCAAAGAGCCGCCCAAGGACACGGCGGTCGTGACAATCGTATGAGTACCATCATCGGTAATAGACAATTCATTCGTATCCAGGACCTTGCCGTAAACCCGCAAAACTCCCCTCCCAATCCAATCATATACGGTTCCCGAATTTTCACCGGCCGTACCCGAATTGGTCCAACCCGTTGGCAGCACCATCGAACCACCGGCTATATTGATGAATCTGATTTGATCGTCAATCACACCGGCGACGTCCATGTTGACATAACCTCCCGCCCCGATTTTAAACGTGGACGTGTCATAGAGGTTCACGTGACCGCCCAGCCAAAAACCAGCACCATTGGTCATGTTGACAAAGGAATTGCCATACATATTCAACGTCACATACGGTCCACCCTGCCACCACCACATGTCACCGATGCCAATTGCGGCACCATAATCGCACTTAATCTGAGAGCCGCTGTACATATTGATGATGCTGCGATTCCCGGGAACCGGGTTGTTTTGCACCGCGCCCAGCATCCAATCGTAGTTCAGAGTCCCATAAACATTAAGTGTGACGCCAAACTCCGGGCCGTAAATAGTATTCCACGGCGAATGAACCGGAGGATATTCCGTATGAATACCCGGACTTTCCACCTCGCCATTGGTGATGGTGATGGTCGACCAGCCGTTGGCGGCATCGAGAAAAAGGTCGCCAGTCTCCGCGGAGAGTCCCGCCCCCGATGGCGGCACACCTACAGGAGTCCAATTGTTGGGGTTGCCCCAGAGTCCATCTCCCCCGAGACCGGACCAGTGGGAATTCTGGGCGGACGCGGTCTCAACCAAACATGCCATCAAGGCAATGATAGTTACATAACACAGTTTTTGTAGTTTCATATATTTGAGCAGTTGGATTTGCAGTTTATCAGTTGTCAGAAAATAAAAGTCGGCGAGTTGCCGCCTCCGCCAAAGACCCTGACGGTCGTGGGGGAAGCGGCATTGTAGATGTCACTCCACTTTCTCCAGGCAACATGCCCGTCCAAAAATAGGTCGTTGGCGCCGACGGGTTGGCTGCCGTCCAAATGACTGGTGCGTTGAACAATGCTCGAAGGAAGCCCGCCGACGGTAATTTTACTGAAACTCTTACTGACCGGATCGCGGGCGATCACGTCCACGCAGGCGGTGCACTTGGACGGGGAACCCTGATTTGCCATATAGTTAGCAACCGCCGGCACTCCCAGGATATTGGTTTGCCAATAGGGCTGCTCCAATCTGGTGCCTCCGGCGTTCGCGCCGGAGCCGGGCAATAACCAGACATAACCGGTAATGCGAAACGCGCTTTGAGAGCCGGGGTCAGAACCGGGTGCTCCCGCCACACCGAAATTCCATACCTGATCGACATTGAAAGCGGCGTTGCCGGGGTCGAAAAATACTTTCCGGGTTGCTCCATCCTGAATCACGTTGGTGGTAAATGTGGATGAGATGTCCCAAGGCCATCGCCCGTAAACAGAAGTAGCAGGAGGATTGAGCGTGCCGGGGATGGCCGTTCCATAGGGCTGATAGTGCAAGTCGGGCAGCAGGTTGTTGTTATCGTCGGCCAGTATCAGGAGAGCGACACCCAGTTCATGCTCATTGTTGGCGCACGAGATGCGCAACGCCCTTTCCTTGGCTGCCCCCAACGCCGGCAACAACAACGCGGCCAGAACGGCGATGATGGCAATGACCACCAGCAATTCGATCAACGTAAACGCTCTTGAATTTCGTTTGGCAAAAAAGGACATTCTTGAATTCGGTTGATTGATGATCGAATTTATCTTTGCTGCAAAACAGGGGCAACGCCACTTTGCGGAAAAGAATCGCCATTTCGCGAACGCCAGCCCCCCAACTCCGATGAGCCGTAAGTCTTGCGGTAAGCAAGCGGGCTGACCCCTTTGCCGGCCCGGAAATAGCGGGCAATGTGCCGCATATCGGCAAAACCGAGCAGGTCCGCAATCTGCGCCACCGGCAGGTCCGTTTCGACCAGCAGTTGGGCGATCTGATCGGCGCGCACGCGCCGGATTTCATCCAACACGGAACGGCCCAGCAGTTTGCGGAACCGGTTTTCCAGCATGCGTCGTGACAGCCCGGCGAAACCGGCCACTTCCGCCACGGAAACGCCGCCGTGGCGCGCCCGATCACGAATGCATCGCAACGCCTTGGCCAAATGCAAATCTTCCGCCGCCACGAAATCGGTGGAGCGACGCGCGGCCACATGGGCCGCCGCCGCCGTGATGCGCGAGGGAACGGCGTATGATTTTTTCATCAACCCGTTCAGGGCATGCGCGGCATCATAACCGGCGCGCTCAAAATTGATGGCAATGCTCGACATCGGCGGGTCGGTCAATCCACAGACGACTTCATCGTTGTCGGCGCCGACGACGCCTACCAGGTCCGGCACGGTCTGACCAGTCAGCTTGCAGACTTCCATGACGCGCTGACCACAATCGTCGTTGCAAGCCATCACGCCGACCGGCTTGGGCAGTGCCTTCAGCCAGGTGGCGAGTGAGCGCCAGTCCTTCGACCAATCCCTCCCCGACATGGACAACCTATATTGCGCCGGATCCTCAAAACCCGCCGACCGGATTCGTTGGCAGAAACTTTTCCGGCGAATGTCCGACCAGGTGGTGTTCTCCAGCGAAGTCTTTTCGTAGCCGCAGAAGGCAAAATGTTTGAAGCCGCAACCCAATAAATGATCCGCTCCCAGCCGGCCGATCGCTTCCGAATCGGTCACCACATTGACCATGCCGGGGACTTCGGTACTGCGGTGCCCCACCACCACGGTCGGCAGTCCGTAAGCCACGATCTCCTGCGCTTGTTCCGTGTCGCGCAGGATAATCCCATCGGCGTCGCCGGTTTCGAGCAGAGGCTGGGCTTTTTCCAGTCCGCCGGGTTCCCAGGAAAAAGACCAGGGTCCATGATGGCGGGAATAATCCGCAATGCCCCGCAGCAACGCGCGCCCGGAGGCGCGCGAAGACTCAATCAACAAAATGACTTTCGGCACGCGCGGCATGTGTGTCCCCCGCACTGAGCCGGCCTGGGACTTTATGACCCGGCAGGACCTCGATTCGTGGGCTACATATCATATACGCCTTTCGGCTCCCAAACCCGACAAGGCTTTTTATTACCAACCAGGAATGTCGAATTCTTGCCACGTCGTGAACGGTTCCATCACGCAGCGTGTGTTTCGAACCTGTTCGGAATCAAGACCATCGGCTGAAGCGGCATTCCGGGGTGGTCTTCCGCCGGTTTCAATCTGACGTTACACCGGTGGCGGGATGGGAGACTTGAGGTGCTGTCTCGATCAACGCTGTGGCTTCACGTAACAGAATGCGGGCGAAGACCCAATCGAACCAGAAACCATGCTCGGCACTGCCGAGATCCAAACCATCGTCGAATCTGGTTTCGATGCTTTCCCGGCCTTGCGCCAATTGGGTGGCGGCCTCCTGATTTTGGGAAAGTTGATGGCACGACATGGCGAGAATTACCCGGGCAGCGGCGACCCGCGGCGGGTTGTCACCCGGATAAGCCAGACAACGTCGGCACCATTCTTCCGCCCTGGCATAATTGCCCTGGCGATATTCCATGAGCGCCAACGAAAGGGAACCCCAGGCGGCTTGAAAGACGGTTTCGGCATTCGTATGGTCAGGTGCGACGCTACCGAAGGATTTTGCCGCCAGTTCTGCCAAACGTGTCAAGGCGTTCATGGTTTTCGGGTCCGCCGGCAGGAGCAGGCAGATCTTGACCACTCGTTCCGCCGCCACTGAATGCGAGGTGCTGGCGAAGCGCGCAATCGCCTCCTGACGGAAACGTTCATAACCCTTCACATCGTCGAGTTCGATCAATACCGGACCGAGCCGGAGATAATCCAGCGATGCCATGTCCCACTCTTCAAATTTGTTGATTTGCAGCAGCACTGCAAAACGATTGGCCGCTTGCGGCCAGCGGCCTTGCAGCGCGTGCCACTCGCCGACGGCGCGGAACACCCGCGCCCCGTCCAGGGAGGATTGAGTCGGGACATAACCGTTCAAAAGATTGTCCGCTTCATCAAAAGCGTTCTGTCTCACCCGTACGTCGGCCAGCGTGAGCTTCTCCCGGATTTCAGCTTGCCGGCGCAATTCGGCTTCGTTGGCCCGCGCCCGCTCGGCTTCCTGGCGAAGCAGGTATTGCTGTTTCTCGGCGGCAACCGCGTCCCGGCGGGCGGCGCGTTCCATGAAAAACAGCCAGGTTGCCGTTCCCAATCCGATAAGCAGCGCCGCCGCCACCGCTGCGCCGGAGGCAAAGAGGATTTTGTTCCGGCGAACCAGTTTTTGAAACCGGTAGAGCCGGCTGGGCGGACGGGCGATGACCGGCTCGTTGTTGAGGTATCGCTGAACATCCATCGCCAATCCATTGGCCGTTTCGTAACGCCGCCGGCGGTCCTTGTCCAAACACTTCATCACGATCCAGTCCAGATCACCCCGCAGCAGGGAAATCAACTTGGGCGCCTCGGCGTGGCGCTGCACGGCCGTCGTCGTCAATTCCGTGCGCTGCAACGTGGTCAGCATGGTGGAGGGCCGCTGCGGCTCCTTTTCGCGCAAGGTCCGGCGCATTTCATCCAGGCCGGATTGCAGCAGCATTTTCGCGTCAAACGGCGTCCGGCCGGTGAGCAGTTCGTAAAGCAGCACGCCCAGACTGTAAATGTCGGTGCGCGTGTCAATGTCCAGCCCGCTCATCTCCGCCTGCTCCGGACTCATGTAGGCCGGTGTGCCGATGATCTGCTCGTAGGCGGTGAAGAGGGTTTGCTCCGTCAGCTTTCCCTCGATGGCCTTGGCGATGCCGAAATCAATCACTTTCGGCACCGGCACGCCGTCGTGCAGCGTCACCAGAACATTCGACGGCTTGATGTCGCGGTGGATGATTCCCTTCTGGTGCGCGTGCTGGATGGCGTGACAAATCTGGACGAACAAATCGAGCCGTTGGCGGGTGTCGAGATGGTTCTGGTCGCAGTAGTCCGTGATTTTGACGCCGCGCACCAGTTCCATCACAAAGTAAGGACGTCCGGTTTCCGTCGCGCCCGCGTCCAGCACCCGGGCGATGTTCGGATGATCCATCATCGCCAGCGCCTGCCGCTCGGCCCCGAAGCGCGCGATGACGCTCCTGGTGTCCATGCCGAGCTTGATGATTTTGAAGGCGACCCGGCGCAGGACCGGTTTCTCCTGCTCGGCCATATAAACCACCCCACAGCCGCCTTCGCCGATTTTTTGCAGCAGCTTGTAACGGTCAATCCGCGTGCCCGGCCCTTCTATCGGCACGGACGCTTTGGTCGTGGTTCCGGTCCCCGAGGAACCCGTGCCAGCGGCCGAATCCCCGGCGCCCGGCGGCGGCGTGCTGGCGAACGGTGTGATTTCGTTGAAGAATTTATCGGCGTCCGATTGCGCGGAAAGCAATGCTTCGACCCGGGCGCGCAGGGTCGCGTCCCCGGCGCAGGCCTCATCGAGGAACGTCCGGCGCGCGGCGGGACTGGTGAGCTGACGCGCCGCGTCAAACAAGGCTTCCATCTGCTCTGCCGTCTTCGTCATGCGCTGCGGTGGTTATAATTTATTTTGCCAAACATTTCTGAAAACACAGCGAAAATCTCCGTTGCGAACCGTCCGGTCTCAAGCCTGGCTGCGGATATTCTGGAACAGCCAGGCCTTGGCAAAAGCCCACTGCCGCTCAATCGTGCGTTCGGTAACCCCCAGAATGCGGGCTACTTCCTGGTTGGTCAGGCCGCCAAAAAATTTAAGGATGACAATTCGCGCCTTATCCGCGTCTTCGGCTTCGAGCCGTTCCAGCGCTTCGTCCATCAACAGGATCTTGTCGTCCGGGGTCGCAGCGGCCAGGTTCAATTCGTCAATGTCCACGCGCAACTGCCCGCCGCCGTGCTTGAGCCGCGACTTACGCCGCGCGTTTCCGATCAGGATGTGCCGCATCGCCCTGGCAGCGGCGCTGAAAAAGTGGACGCGATTCTCCCAGGTGCGGTCGCCGGCACCCACCATGCGGAGCCAGGCTTCATGCACCAAGGCCGTGGCCTGCAGTGTCTGGCCGGGAGCCGCCTGGGCCATGTGCGTCGCGGCCAGGCGGCGCAGTTCGCTGTAAACCAGCGGCAGCAAATCCTCCGCCGTCTGGCCGCCGCGTTTCATGGCTTGCAACATTTGAGTGATGTCGCTGGTGATTTCGTCGGGCATGGGCAGAAAATTCAGGTTACCATCGGACGGCAACCCTGCTTAAATAAACACTACGCGGCCTGAATCGTCAATGTGAAGAAGATTTATGTAATTCCAAAAAAAAAGAGGCAGACCCAAGGTCTGCCTCTCTGAAACGAATAATGTGTAAAAGTCTTTCAGGAAACCAACCGGCGGCGCAGGACAAACACCAGACCGCTTAATCCGAGGAGTGCGATAGCGGCGGGTTCGGGAACGGCGGTTAAGATCGTATAGCCCGCCATGCTGGTGGTATCAATGTTGACATTGCCCACAACTCCATTGCCTTCAAGGATGCCCCTTGTCTCCCAGCTTTGGGCCATAGTGGTGGCGTTACCGTTGATAATCAACTCGCCGCCGGCGAGATCTATCATCCGATTGGCGTCGCTGACTAGATTAACAGAGTCACCGCCGACTTGCCCAACCGCATCGTTCACGCCGAGGTTCTCGTTAATTGTAAACGTTCCGCCATACAGGTTTAAATGACCACCCCAGAACAAATAGCCTATGTTGGCCGTTCCCCCGTATTGGTTCCAGGTAACACCCTGTCCACCATTAAACCACCAGTTGTCTCCCAGTCCGATTCCTTCGGCGACATAGGAGCCTCCGGTGTACATGTTAATTACACTGGTATTGCCTACGGGGGCCATGTACCACCCGACATTGAGTGAACCATAAATGTCCAATCTCTGTCCCCATTCCGGTCCATAAAGTGTCGGGTAGACCGGGCTGCCTCCACCAGGGGCGACCCCCCACGTGCCAGACCATGCGCCTACGTTGGCGGTTTCACTAGCTCCGATTATCGGGTACGAAGTATTACCTGACGGTATGTCGTTAAACACATTATAGTTGTTAATTCCCGGCACACCGTTATCCCAGTTGGCAGGGTTATTCCAATCGTTATCGAGTGCACTACCTATCCAATGGGTATCGGCCATCGCAGTTGTAATCATGAACATGGCCGATGCCGCGGCCACCAGATAATAGAGTTTTTTATACGTCTTTTTCATAAGTATGGTTGTTTCTGCTTTTTGACTTCAGAGTTAAAGCTACTTTACAGAGTTTTCGGGCACAAATGCAACGCCACTTTGCGCATAACAATCGCCAAAACCCGCACATCTTTGAGGCTTGCATCCTGAAATCCTCCGCATTCTTCCCCTTTCGGGCAGGAATTGAGCTGCCCGACATGATCAGGTCCGTTCAAAATCCATCCCGGACATCCGAGGGAAGCGATTAACGCTTTTCTTCCAGTTTACGCCAGTTGATTTCCGGCCAGCCATCGGTGCTCCAATTGAGCGGCAGGATGGCCAGCATGGATTGTCCATGTCGGGTGCCGTTGTAAAAATGACAACTGAACCAATCGGTGCCGTTTTCAGAATAAATGCCGGATTGACCAGGACCAATGAATGGTCCGCTCGTACTCAAAAAGGAGCTGCCGCCGCCGGTAATCAAGTCCGCCCCGCTCTTGTCCAGGTAGGGGCCGGTGATTTTGGGGCTGCGCCCGACGCGGATTTCGTACGTGCTGTTCGTGCCGCGGCAGCACAACCCCCAGTTCACAAACAAATAGTAATCATCATCGTGGTGATAAATATACGACGCCTCGATGGAATCGTTGAAGGCGAGCGAGTACATCGGCGAATTGGTGGCGAGGCGTTTGCCAGTTCCGGGATCAAGCTGGACCATTTTGATACCGCTCCAAAATGAGCCGAAAGCGAGCCAAAGATGGCCGTTGGCGTCCAGACAAGCCGCCGGATCGATCGCATTGAAATCGTCATTGCTGGTAGATTGAACAACCAGCCCCTGATCCGACCATTTAAATTTGGGGTCAGCGGGGTCAAGGGTCGGGTTGGTCGCCAGCCCGATGGCCGAATCATTTCTTCCGAAGGACGAAACCGCATAATAAAGCAAATAGCGATCACCCGGATGAATAATGTCCGGCGCCCAATAATAGATCCAATGATTCCGTGGCACCGCCCGGGCCGTCCAGGCCGGAGCATTGGTAAAAACGGACGGCCCGTGTTCCCATTTTACCATATCCTTTGAATGATAAGAGGGAATACCGCGACCGGTGTAAAATACCCAATACTCTTCCTTGCATTTGAGGATGGCGGACGGATCGTGCACACGCACGTCACAGTTGCCGAATTGCGCGAGCTCATTGGTGTTTGCGCCGGATTGAGTTTGCGCCCAGCCGGTTTGTGCCGGGAACAAAATCCCGGATGTCAAAGCGAGCGCAATGATTGCCCGTTTGAAACCTTCAGAATAATGTCGAACCGGTTTCATGGCGCCTGGCGAAATCACTATTGCGTCAAGCGGAAAAATTCAGACATTGGCGATCCCGGCACCTGGATGGGCGCGGACTGATTGCTGTTGGTCGTCCACGGTCCCGCGAGATTTGTGGCTTCCAGCAGCGTGGCGTTGGTCGCCGTCCAATAGACCAAGTTTTCATCCGGATAGCGGGCCACGCCCAACTGCAACGGACCGCCCGGCGAAGAGGCCACGGCAAAGAAAGCGTTCGTGATGCTGTTTAACTGGCCATTGGCCGGATTGCTCAGGTTGACCCGGAAGAAAGCGCCGGGCTGCAAGACGTCCGTCGGCAGTGAAATGACCTGGTTGGTCTGGCCGGGCACAAACTGGAGCGTGCCGTTGGTCACCACTGAACCATCCGCCGCTTCAACGGTGAAATCCATCGAGACATTATTGGTGATGAAGGAACTGAGATCAACCGGAATACCGCCGGACGACGGGTCGAGATAATTCAAGTTGGTTCCGGCGGCAAGCCCGACCAGGACAGGCGACGGCGGCGGCGTTTGAAATCGGATCACCGAGAGCGAATTGGCGGGCAACGTGTAGCCAAAAATCGTGGCGGCGTTCGAAATGACGTTGTTCACCGGATAAATGTTGGTCGGATTCGCCGGAGAATTTTCGGCCAGCGGATTGGCGGAGGTCAATTGCGTCAGGCTGGCCTGCGATGCGATCGACGGAAGTCCGTTCAGGTTGAACGTGGTAGTGATGGAGTTGCTGGTGGTGTTCACCGCTTTGAGAATGATCTGGCCGCTGGCATTGGCGTAGCTGGCTGAGGCGTAAAGCGGCAGCACCACGGGATAACTCACGTCCAAGGTCAACGTGTTATTGACGTAACATTGAATCCGCAGGCCGGTAAGAACGATGCGCAGGTCGTACCAGGTGCCGGTCTGGACCGACCCGACAACGCCCTGGCCGATGATGGATTTGGTGCCGTTAACCATCTGCTCGACGGCGGTCTGGGTGTTGTTCCAGCCACCGACGTTGAACCACGTCCAGTTGGTGTCATTGAGCCAGTTGAACAGGATGAGAAACCCTTCGTTGCCACTCACCTTCCGGGCGCGGACGGAGATGGTGTAATTGGCCCAGTTGGTGTTGCCGGTGGTCGAGCGGCAATCGGTGGTGATGGCGGTCTGTTGGTAAACCCCGCCGCTCGTGCCCCAGGAGCCGTTGTAAACCCGCCAGCCGGACGCGCCGGAATTGAAATCACTTTGGTAAAGCGTCACGCCATTGCTCGTAACAACCACATTGGCGTATTGGACGGAGGTATTCCACGAACCGAGACCCACGGCGCCGTGCAGGCTGTTTGTCGCGTTGCCGATAAAGGCGATGGCCAGCGGCAACACTGTGTCGCCACGATTGGCGAAGAACATTTGTTGCACATAGTAGGACGGTGTGCCGTAAACCTGCGCATTGTTGAAGTAAATCAAATCGGGATACCAATTCTCGGCGTTCACATTTGCGAAGAGCGGTGCGTAGGAAGCCATCGCCACGATATCCGCGTTGCGCTCCAGGCCGGTCATGAAGGCGGCCTCACCCAGTGCGCCGATGAGGTTCCCATGTCCGCCACCGGTGGTTACGGCATATTCACCAACATAAACCTTCGGTCCGCTGCGGCTGTAGCTTTCATATTTCGTGGCGTTGGCCATGAAGAAGGTCGGGTCCGAATAATAGTGCTCATCGCTGATTTCCACCGGGTCCGAAGTGGGAAGGCCGCCCCAGTTATCGGCAATGATGTGCATATCCGGGTCATTGGCTTTAATTGCATCATAAAAGAGCGCGTAACGATCGTTGTAGGCGGAGCCGCCATTTTCGTTACCGATTTCTATGTATTTTAAATTGAACGGCGCGGGATGACCGGCGGCGGCCCGCAGCGCGCCCCAGGTTGAATTGGTCGGCCCATTGGCATACTGAATCGCATCTAACGCGTCCTGCACGTATGGCCCCATCTGAGCCAGGGGCACCGAGTCTCCGGCGGAAAAGACGTCCATGCCGCAGTTGATGACAAACAGCGGTTGCACGCCGAGGTCCTCGCACATTTGCAGGTACTCAAAATAACCCTGGCCATTATCCACGTAATAACCCCAGAGATTATTCTGGTACCAGCGGTCGCCCAGCGGGCCGATGGTGCGTTTCCATTCATACATATTGGTGAGGGAATTGCCGTTCACCCAACTGCCGCCCGGAAAACGCATGAAGGATGGCTGAAGGTTCACGAGCAGGTTCATCAAATCCGGCCGCATGCCATTCGGGAGATTATCAAATGTCTGCTGGGGAAAGAGCGAAACCACGTCCAGCCAAACCGATCCCGGCTGGGCAATCACCATCGCCAACCGCCCGGCGGTATCGCTGCGGTTCGGGACCAGCGTTAGTGAAAAATATTGCCAGTTCGTCGTCAGGTTGGTGACCGTTCCCTCCGCATAGGTCTGATTGCCATTGGCGCTCTCCAGACCGGCGTAGATCGCCCCGGTGAAGCCGCTGGAACATCGCGCGTAGAAAGCGAGATGGTATGTCTGGCCGGCCTGGAAATGCATGCCCCAATAGCCGTTGTTGGCAAACCCGACGCCGCCGGAGCCGGTGGAAAAATTAAGTCTGGCGGAATACAGATTGCTGGCGCTCAGCGGCAGCGAAGAAGCAGCACTCACGGTCCCGGCCGCGCTGCCGGTCGTAATAAACTGCCAGCCGGCGGTAAAGCCGGGCGCCTCGAAGTTGCGGTTGGACACCATCTCCGCGTATATCCCGCCGTCGCCGGCATGATTGATTTCCTCGAAAAAAATGCCGAAGAGATTGGAACTGATTTGAGCGCCAGGCTGGTTCGCCTGAATCGTCAGTGTGGCCGTTGTCTGCGCTTTAGCTGAAAATCCACCGAGAGTCACTGCCACAACAATCCAGAATTGAAAAGCCGCAACCGTTTTTGGAAACGAGGATGCTTTTCTCATAAAACATGAACCAAGCCGCCATTCATTCAAGGTCATCTGACCAAACGGATAAAGGTTGTGTTGTTGGTCATCGGCAATGTCAGCCACCATTGATTGCTGATGAGTGTTGGCGAACCGACGACCGGGGACCATACGGCGCTCGCGCCCAAAGTGGGACTGGACTCAGCGGTAAAGCCGAGGCCATAGGATGGCCAGGTCACCGTCAGATTCGAAGCGGCAGCGGACATGCCCAGGCTGATCGGCAGCGCGAGAGCATTGGGCCCGGCGAGATCATTCGCAGCAAGTTGTGCCGGCGTCAGGCGACCGTCATAAATGCGAAACTCGTCGATAGCCGCGTTGAGCCAGGCGTCGGCTCCAAACAGGGAACGGCCGATGAATGACCACGCCGAGCTGACACTGCCCAACGGCGGGGTTGTATTGGTGACCGCATTGAGCAGAATTCCATTTGTGTAAATTGCGTCGTAACCATTCGCCGGATCGAGGATGCAATCCACCTGTAATGCCAGGTTGTCAAAGATTCGCGGCGTGGCGAGGTTCAAGCTGCCGGCGGTTGTGACCAGCCCCAATTGTGCAATACTGGAAACCGTATGCGGACTGAAAGACAGGTAGTTTTGACCCACTGCATTGGAGCTGTCGCCAAAGTCAAAGAGCTCTGCCCCGTTTCCGTTCGCCCCGAAGGTGGCCCAGAATTCAATCGTGGCCGCGGAAGAGCCGGAGGCCAATCCGCCGGGCAGATTCACGTAATCACCGTATGCCCCGGTGAGTTGCAGGGCATTGTTCGTGATCGCAGCGTTGCCCTGGAGCAGCCCGTGCGCCATGCCGATGGAATCCCAGACGACGTTTGATGTGTTTGACGCAAAGCTGTAGCGGTGCGCCAGTGCGGGCGGGGCGTAAGCGAGGTCTTTGATTTCCGCGCCGCTCAAGGCCCGGCCAAAAATGCGGAACGAACCGATCTCGCCCCCGAACAGCGGGTCGGCGGAATACTGGCTATGGCCGATGTAATTGGTCTTGGCCAGCGTCTGCCAGGGACGGATGGTCAGACTGTTGTTTGTCGCCACGGGAACTCCGTCCAAATAAAGCAATCCTTTCGAGCCATCCAAGGTAACAGCGACGTGACACCAGGAATTTGTGGGCAAGGCAAAAGGCGCTTCAATGGTCTGTTCCGCGCCGTTACCATTGATGGTGATGGCAAAACGCATGTTGCCGGAGCTTGCTCGCGGCGTGAGGAACAAATAGTTGGTCGTGCCGGTGCCAAAATCAAAGATGCGCTGCCAGGTCGCGCCCCCGTTCCATTTGACCCAGGCCGCAAAGGAGCTGGCATTGGCGACCGGGATTGGTAACAGGGCGTATTGGGATGTGCCGTTGAGATTGAGCACACTCCCAAAACCCGGTTCGTTGGTGATCACCGCCCCGTTCTCCAACGTACCGTTGTAAAGTCCGCTCGCATCGCTGGCGTCCACGTTGAAAGGGTAAAACGCGCTCCAGTCGTTGGTGAACGCAGGCCAGCCATCGGCACTCCAATTAAGCGCGCCGATCCCCAACGTGGCCGTGCCGCCATTGTTGCCGTCGTAATAGTGATAGGTAAACCAATTCGTGCCGTTGTCGTTCAGGATGGCCGCATGGCCGGGACCGATGAAACGGCCGGAGCTTTCCAGAAACATCGTACCGCCACCGTTGGTCATGTTGACACCGGCCTTGTCATAATAAGGCCCCGTGACATTGGCGCTGCGACCCACGCGGATGTTGTAGGTGCTGTTAATGCCGGCACAACAGCCGCCAAAGTTGACAAACAGATAGTAATAGCCACCGTGCTGGTAAAGACACGAGCCTTCTTCGGTGTTGCTGAAAAATGTCGGGCCGTTATTGGAAACGCGGTAAATCGGCGAACCGGCAGAGATACGTTTGCCGGTGGACGGATCCAGTTGCATGATGAGAATACCGTCCGAGTAAGAGCCGAACGACATCCATACTGTGCCGTTGGTGTCCACCATGATGCTGGGATCAATACAGTTGTAGGCGGTGAGATCGGTGGTGGCGTTTGTGGCAAAATCCGGGTTGGACTGGATGATTTTCCCCTGGTCGGTCCACGTCGGCGCGATGAGCGAGGGGCTGGTGATCAGTCCAATGGCGGAATTGATCGTGCCCCAATCGGAGCAGGCATAGTAGAGGTTATACCTTCCGTTGAAGTAGGCCTCGTCCGGCGCCCAAAAGTAACCGGTAAAACCCGGCACGGCATTGGTCGTCCAGGGTGGCGGATTCCCGGGAAACACCGGATGGGTGTAATTCCAATTCCGCAGGTCGGTGGAATAGATGACGCCAATGCCCTGGCCATCGCCGAAATCGAAATAGAAACCACCATCCTTGATCACTGTGCCCGGATCATGCAGGTAGTCATATCCCAAAACAGCTTGTTCTTGCGGCAGATAAGGAACGGAGTTTGTATTCGGCACCACCGTCACGGTAATCGAATTGGTGCTGGCGAACGCGCCCAGCGTAGCCGTAAGCGTGGCGTTCCCGGCAGTGACGGCGCTGACAAGTCCATTGGTGTCAACCACGGCAACATTCGGATTACTGGATTGGTAGGCAATCGTTCCCGGCAACGTGGCCGGATCCAAAGCCGTCAGAACAGCATTCTGAACGTTTGGGTAATCGCCCAGGACTACCAATGTTCGAGACATACCCACCGTCAGGTTGGTGGAAAATGAAGCGAGGTGTATGTCTTGCAAGGAACCGCCCAGCGGAACGGTAGTTACCATCGTCCGGCCCGGCAGGCTGATCGTGTTCATAACGATATCCGACGTGTCTTGCGCCTTGCCATACGCCAGCAAAATACCCCGTGAAATCCAATTATTTACCGTAGCCATGAAGCCGCCCGGCAGGACCAGTTCGCCACCAGCCAGGTTCATGGACCTAGTGGCATCAGACGCGCTGTCCATCGTGTCGAGAGTCAGGCCATTGGTAATGCTCAAGATACCGCCATACAGGTTCACCTGGCCGCCCCAATACATGTAGTTAATGCCGGCAAATGCATTGCCGTACAGGTTCATCGTCACATATGGTCCGCCCCAGTACCACCAGGTGTCACCCAACGCCAGCCCGTAGCCGGACATCGAAGAACCATTGAACAAATTAACAACACTGGGATGCGTTGGATCGCTCTGCACCGGGACGAGGTAATTGCGCCAGTTTAGCGTGCCGTAAAGGTTGAGTCCGGCTCCAAACTCCGGGCCGTAAACCATGTCGGAAGAACTGCTGCCCGGACTTTCGACCTCGCCGTTGGTAATCGTTATCAGCGACCAGCCATTGGCGGAGTCCAGCCAGACATTGGCATTCACGGTGGATGAGGGCACGCCAACGGGATTCCAGTTGTTCGGGTCCGCCCACAATCCATCCCCGCCAAGGCCCGACCAATGGGAATCCTGGGCCGACGCATTGCAAACCAACAATGCCGCCGAAATAATAGAGGCCGCATTAAGGCTTTTTATTTTCATTTAAAACAGGGAGAGGCCAACCAACTACGGCGTCTGCAATCGGAAGAATGTCTGGTTATTGGTCGGCGACAGCGACAAAAAGTTGATGCCGTTCGTTGCCGTCGCCGCGCCGGCAACCGGCGTCCACAACGCGCCCGAGCCGAGGCTGGGAGAACTGTAGAGCCCCAACCCGTTGTTGAAGGCAGGCCAGTTGAGCGTCAAACCCGTCAATTCGCCGGACAAACCCAGCGACGAAGCCGTAATCTGTTCGACGGGCAACGTCTGGGATGAAATCAGCACCGAATCCATCTGGCCATTGAAATACGGATCCGCGGAGAATTGGCTGCGGCCCAAATAATCCTGGGAACCCTCAACGTCAGACGGCAGGATATACGCACTGCCGTTCACCGCTACGGCCTGCCCGTTGACATACATGACCGCCTCGCTGCCGTTTAACGTTACTGCGACATGGGTCCAGACACCGACCGGCAGAGGGCTCGGCGCGGTTAAATTCCAAATGGCATTTCCAGCATCAGGCGTAATTTGAAATTGCAAAGCGCCGGTGTTGGCTTTGGCTGTCAGCATGGCATAACTTGTTGTTCCCGAACCAAAATCAAATAGCCGCTGCCAGGCGTTGCCGCCATTCCATTTGACCCAGGCGGAAAACGTTCGCATGGCGCCGATGCCGGAAGGCAGACTGACATACTGGCTCGCCCCATTCAAATTCAACACGGAACCCCGAACCGGATCGGATAATGTGGAAGCACCGTTCACCAGCGTACCGTTGAAATTGCCATTCGTATCCGCGGCGCCATTGTCGAATGAATAACTTGCCGTCCACACACCATTCGTCGGACCCGGCAACACATTTACTAAATTTGTTGCGGTGTTCCCGGATGCATCTGTGGCTGCCAGCAGGATCTGGTAGAATCCATTGGTGGTGGTTGGGTCCAAGGGCACGACAAAGTTACCGCTTTCCACACCCGGAATCGGCCCCAGCACGACGTTGGTTGTGTTCGTACTGCAAAATTCAACTGTCCAGGCCAGGTGGGAATCAGACAAGGGAACATCAGCATAATCAACCGCAGTGCCGGCGAATGAAATCACACTGCCGGGCTGGAAATACGTCAACACCGTTGGCGCGGTAATGCGCGGCTGCGGCGCAACAATTTCCGCCGGCGCCAATGCCCGGCCATAAAGACGCACAGACGCTATTTGACCGTTGAAATACGGATCGGTAGGAAACTGGCTCCGGCCAAACCAGACGTTGGTGGGTGCGATGTCGGGCGCGGTGAGCGTCATTGCAGCATTGGTCACCACCGGCGTTCCGTTCACGTACAGGATGCCACGCGAACCGTCGGTGGTCACTGCCACTTGCGTCCAGGCACCCACCGGCGCCGGGCCGGGCGCGTCTAGATGCTGTTCGCCGGCGATGCCGGACGAGGTTATGGTGAACCGTATCACGCCGGCGGCATTTTGGGGTGTGAGAAACGCATAACTGTTGGTATTCCGACCGAAATCGAAAACGCGCTGCCAGGGCAGGCCGCCACCCCACTGGAACACGGTAATAAAACTGCAGGCGTTGGCCGCGCCACCGGGCAGGCTGACAAACTGGTTGGTTCCGTTCAGGCTCAACACATTGCCCAGCAACGGATCATAATAGGCGTCAGCTCCGTTGTTCATTAAGCCATAATACTGGCCGTTGTTATCGCTGGCATCCATGTGGAAATGGTAAAGCGCCGACCAGTCGTTGGTGAACGTCGGCCAGCCATCTGCCGTCCAGAATAGCGGCTCCAGATCATAGGTCGGCGCACCATTATTGTTGCCGTCATAATAGTGGTAGCCAAAATATTCAATCCCATCACCCTCAAGAATTCCCATCTGCCCCGGCCCGATAAATTTGCCCGTGGTTTTAAGGAACAAGGTGCCGCCGCCGGACACCATGTTCACGCCGTTGCGGTCCAGGTAAGGACCGGTGATGTTCGTGCTGCGGCCGACGCGGATGTTATAGGTGCTGTTCACGCCGGCGCAACAGGTGCCCCAATTGGCAAAGAGATAATAGTAACTTCCGTGTTGGTAGAGGTACGAGGCTTCAATCGGGTCACCCGCAGCGTTGTTAAAAGCTTCATGAATGCGCGCCGGGCTATTGCTATTGATCAGACCGGTGCTGGGATCAAGTTGAACGATGTAAATGCCGTTCCAAAAAGAGCCGAACGACATCCACAGATTGCTGGACGCATCAAAGGTAACACTGGGATCAATGCAATTGTACGGGGTGCCGTTCGTAGACAGGACCACGGGCCCGCGATCCGTCCATAGATAGCTTGGGTTGCCGGGATCCAGCGTCGGATTGGTTGCCAGGCCGATGGCTGAAACCTGGCTGCCAAAGGTTGAAACCGCGTAGTAAAGATGGTAGAGGCCGTTGAAATAGGTGAGGCCGGGCGCCCAAAAATTCCCCGTGAATCCTGGAACCGCGCCCGTCGTCCACGCCGGGGGACTGGAAAACACACTGGGACCGGCTGCCCAATACTCCAAGTCGGCTGACGACTTTGATGAGATGCCTTGGCCGGTATAGAAGACATAATAACGCCCGTTGCACTGGAGCACGGCCGAGGGATCGTGGATACCCAGGTTCCCGCGCAGGTCCGACGGCGCCGCCGGAAGAGACAAATTCGAACCCAGCAAAACTCCCAGAAGAATTGGCCGCAACCAACCGCAAGAAAATTTCCCCGGCAACAGCATTGGCGCGCCAGCCAGTTTGAAGATATCAGCTTGTAACAAATTCACGATTGAAACTTATAATAAGTATACCGCTGGCTGGACTTTGCCAAAACTCCATTTTGCGAATAAAAAGCGCCAAAAAACGCTATGGCGCGATGGTCCCTGCCGCCCGTACCCATACTGCCAAACCTCCACTGCGAAAGCATAAATTGGCGTTTTTTTTTCGCAAAATGGCGTTTTGATTACGGTTCATACACTGTAACTTAAAACTTTGAAGCGATCCAAAATGTCGTATCGTCAAAACAAATTGCCGACGATTCAGAATCAGTTGCGGCGAATTGGCCGCGACAGAATTTTGTGAGAATTTCTTCCGCGATTCGAACCGGTTTGCTGATTATGCTGGGTCTGCTGGTCGCCGGTGCCCGCAATGATGCGCGCGAGCAACTCAGCCTTTCCATTACCGGCCCGACCAATCGTGATGTCATCACCGGTTCTTTGAACTATGTGATCAAAGTCACAAACCTGTCGGCGGCCCCAATCTCAGACGTTCGGGTGTACGATATTTTGCCGGCCTCGGTGCGGTTTCGGAGTGTTACGAATTCCTACGCCCGCCCGGCCAGGATCTCGACCACTGGAAGGAACGTGGTTTTCTTTTTCCACCAGATCGACGGTAAGAATACCGCGCGCATGACGTTGACGGTATTGCCGATGGCGGTCGGTTCCCTTACTAACACGGTCTCGCTGGTTGCCTCGGGGATGGCCGACGACCTCACCGCCAGCAGCCGGTTCACGGTGTTGTCAACCCAGGTGAGCATACACGATCCCGCGATGGCCAAGGAGGACGGCATGTATTACCTCTACAGCTCCGGACCGGGCATTACTTTCTATACTTCCGAAGACATGACGAACTGGAGCCTGGGAGGCCGTGTGTTCCCCGGCGAGCCGTCCTGGGCCAAAAGCGTGGCGAGTCGTTTCGATGGCCGTGAATGGGCGCCCGACATTTCGCGTCATGATGGCGAGTACTATTTGTATTACGCCGTATCCGCCCCGGGTGAGAATGACTCGGCCATCGGCCTGACTATCAATAAAACGCTTGATCCCGCCTCTCCAGCATACCAATGGAAAGACCAGGGCATCGTGCTTCGCTCGATCGCCGGTCGGGACCTCTGGAATGCGATTGATCCAAACATCATTGTGGACGGAGATGGCACGCCCTGGATGGACTTCGGTTCGTTTTGGGACGGTATCAAACTGGTTAAACTGGATCCCAATTGGAAAAACATCGCGGAACCGCAGGAATGGCATTCCATCGCCAAAAGAGACCGTTCCATTTTGGAAGATGACCGGGATCCCGGACCCGCCCAGATCGAAGGACCCTTTATTTTCAAAAAGGGTGATTATTATTATTTGTTTGTTTCCTGGGGCTTGTGCTGTCGCGGCAAGGACAGCACCTACAAAATCATGGTGGGGCGGTCGAGAGACGTTCGCGGACCGTATTTGGACAAGGATGGCATCAGCATGGCCGAAGGCGGCGGCAGTTTGTTACTGGGTGGCGACCAGCACTGGGCCGGCCAGGGAGGCTGCAGCGTTTATACATTTGACGGGAAAGACTATCTCGTCTTTCACGCTTATGAGCTGGCCGATAACGGCCTGCAAAAATTAAGAATTGCCCGGCTCGAATGGGATGAAAATGGCTGGCCGGTCACTGACGAAAAGACTCTGAATCAGTACCAAAGCCTCGTGGTCAAGTAGCCGGTGTCCCGGATGCCCGCTTTTGTCTGATATGGAATTCATCAACAATCCCGATTAACCGGAATATATAAAAATGACAACCCCCAGACTTTCCGTTCTCGAAAAAATCGGCTTTGGCGCCGGAGACATGGCGGTGAACGTCGTCTGGTCTTCGATGGCGTTAATCCTGACGTTTTTTTACACCGATGTTTTTGGGTTGAAGGCCTCCGACATCGCCTTGTTGATGCTTTTGCCGCGCTTGATTGACGCCTTTGCCGATGTCGCGATGGGAATGATTACCGACCTGCACACAACACGCTGGGGCCGCTACCGGCCTTATCTGCTTTTGTTGGCCGTTCCTTTTGGACTCTCGGTGATGCTCGTGTACACCACGCCGGCACTGGCCTACAACGCCAAGCTGCTTTGGGCCTACGTGACCTACACCCTGATGATGCTCGTCTTCACCTCCGTCACCATCCCGTACATTTCGCTCATCGGGGTATTGACGGAAGACCCGCAGGAGAAGTTATCCGCGAACGGCTACCGGCTCTTCTTCGCCAAGGTGGCGGCGTTCATGGTAACCATCATCGTGCCGCTCATGGCCGCCCGCTGGGGAGTGGGCCATCTCGCCCGAGGGTATCAGATCTCGATGGCTTTGATGGCCGGAATGGCGACCTTGCTGTTCCTGTTCTGCTTCTTTACCACCACCGAACGGTTGAAGCACACCGTGGACAAAAAACCATTCACGCTGCAGTTAGAGCTCCTTTTCAAAAACGATCAATGGGTGGTGCTGGCCGCGGTATGTGTCATCGCCACCATCGGCTACGTCATCCGGGGGTCGGTGGCGGCTTATTACGCCAAATACTACTTGTACGGCAACTTGCATCCGAACCAGACGGCGCTGTCGCAATTCCTCACCACGCATTCCTTTTTGGGCAAATGGAGCGGTGCCACCACCGGCGACGCGGTCTTGCTGTCAAATTTCCTCACCGCCGGCGTGGTGGCCTCCATTCTCGCGATGGTCTTTTCAACCTGGATCACGAAACGCTTCTGCAAGGTCCAACTCTTTCGCTGGAGCCAGATCGCCACCGCCGTCCTCAGCGTCATTCTTTATTTTGCAGTCAAACCCGGTGAGGTTGTATTGGCCTTCGTCCTCTATTTTCTCGTTTGTCTGGTGGTTGACCTGCAGGCGCCCGTCTTCTGGTCCGCCATTGCCGAGGCGGTAGATTACGGCCACGTCCGAAGCGGGAAGCGCGTGGCGGGAATGTCATTCGGCGGCATTTCCTTCTGCCAAAAAATGGGGATGAGCCTCGGCGGCGCTGCCGTGGGCGTGTTGCTCACCTGTTATCACTACGTGCCCGACCAGGTGCAGAGTGCTTTCACGCTCACCGGCATTGCGCTCTCGCTTTCCGTCATCCCGGGACTCTTTCATCTGGTAACGGGGTTTCTGATGTTCAAATACCGCATCACCGACAAATTCTACAACGAGATGATGCAGGGGCAGTCCTCCCAAACCGGTCCGAGCAGGGCTGTCCTCAAGGAGATACCGATTGCCTGAGCTTCATCTTTCATCAATCGTCTAGCGGAATCCGCCATGAAAATCTTACAGCCTCTGATTCAACAACGCGCCGATCCATTCATCGGCAAGCATTCCGACGGTTACTATTATTTCACGGCGTCGGTCCCCACCTATGATCGCATCGAAGTGCGCCGGGCGCGGACGATTGCTGAACTGGCGAAGGTCGCGCCGGTGGACGTCTGGCACAAACCCGTTCAAGGCCCCATGAGCGAATTGATTTGGGCCCCGGAAATCCACTGGATTGATTGTGCCTGGTATATTTACTTTGCTGCTGCCCCAACCCGCGCCATCAAGGACGGACTGTTCCAGCACCGCATTTATGTGATCGGGACCGACGCGGAGAATCCACTGGAAGGTCAATGGACGGTGCTGGGCCGCGTTGACACCGGCCTGGACAGTTTTTGCCTGGACTCGACCACCTTCCAGCACGAAAACATCCGCTACTTCGTATGGGCGCAGAAAGATCCGGCGATTGCCGGCAACTCAAACCTTTACATCGCCCGCATGAAAAGCCCCTCCCAACTGGCGACGCCGCCCGTCCGCCTTTCCCAACCCGAGTTCGATTGGGAAACCCGGGGCTTTTCGGTCAACGAGGGACCTTCCGTGCTCATTCGCCGAGGCCGGGTTTTCATCAGCTACTCGGCCAGCACGACGGACGAGAACTACTGCATGGGCCTGTTACACGCCCGTGATGATGCCGACTTGCTGGATCCGCGTGGCTGGAAAAAAGCGCCGCAACCGATATTCAAAACCTGCTACGAGCATGGCGTCTATGGTCCGGGCCACAACAGTTTCACCGTCGCCGAAGATGGCACAACCGATCTCTTGGTTTATCATGCCCGCACCTATACGAAGATTGAAGGTGATCCCTTATGGGATCCCAATCGCCACACGTACGTCAAGCCGTTGCGATGGGATGACCGGGGTATGCCTGTCTTTGGCCGCCCGTCCGTGGCCGAATGACCGCCGCGCCCGGAGCGAGAACGCTCGCGACCGCCAGGAATATTCCCGGCGACGCGGGTTTGAAGGCAAGCATTCGTTCGGTTGCCGCCACGTTAATTTCATAAAGCTGAACGGGCGGAACCTTCCGGGAAACGGCACGCGCTGTTTCACTCGTGGTAATAAACTTCCCAGCCCAGATATTTGCCCAGCGCCTCTCCCACGCCGGCACACACGCGCGTCGGGTTGATGGCGACGTGATGTTCAAAGCCATTCTCACAAATGTAACGGAGCAACTTCTGGAAATTTGGAATCTTTACCACGCCGTAACCGCCGAAGGTATTCAACGGATCGTTCGTCAATTCCCCTTCGCCAACGTAGGCGCGGATTTTGCCGGCGAAATCGTCGGTGCTGACCCGCAAAAAGGTGAACGGCGCCGCCTTGACGCGGCCCACCACCGTACCGTAGGCGCTCTCCTTGCCCACCACACCCGCGATGATTTCCTGGTAATCCATCACCGGCGCACCCTCGCCTTTTTCAACAAACACGTCCTTCGGCAGATTGCTGCAATGAAACACGACGCCCTTGTCCGGGTCTTCACCGTAATTGTTGTTCCAATCCACCAGCGCACTGGGTTTGCCGCTGGCCTGCGCCATGGCGTACATCGCCACGGTGCCCATGATGTCCACTTCGCAGGCGCTGCTCAACAGCATGTTGCTCATCATGCTCATCAAGGTGCAGGGCACCACGCCGAAAAATTCCTCCATCGCGGTCCAGCATTGGATCGCCGTCGCGTTCAGCCGCGCATCTTTCATCCATCTATCCACCGTCACGCCGAATCGGGCCATCTTGAGCAGCGCCACCGGCGGGATGGATTTGGCGACGACGTAATTTTGGATTTCCTTCAGTTTCGCCTCCACGGCCGCGTTACCATCCTTTATTTTGTTCACCCAGCCGAATAATTCGAACAGGTCGAGCGTCTCGATACTGATGCCGGACTGTTCCAGGAGTTTTTCACTGTAGCGAACGGTGTTGAATGCCGTTGGCCGGGCGCCCAGCGCGCCAATGCGGAGATTTTTTAATGCCTTGATCACGCGGCAGGTGACGACGAAATCCTGCAAATCCTGCTGAAAACTTTTGTGGTCGGGATTGACCGTATGCAGCCGCGTCAGCGTGAAAGGCTGGTGGTATTGCCGCAGATTGTTGCAGACCGACATCTTGCCGCAAAAACTGTCGCGCCGGTCCTTGATGGACATGATTTTAGGGTCATCGTTAAAGGCATGCACCAGCACCGGCACGCGGAGGCCGGACCAGCGAACGGCGTTGGCCACGGCGCGTTCGTCGCCAAAATTGGGAAGCGTGACCAGGATGCCGTCAATCCTGCCGGCATTTTCCTGGAAAAGCTCGGCGCATTTTTGCGCGTCCGCCAGGGATTCGACCGCGCCGAACCGGGTCGCGGTGGCCGGCAGCGCGACCACGGCAATGCCGTTCTTTTCCAGGACCGAGATCATTTCCTTCCGTCCGCTGTCACAAAGATGCGCCGGAAAAAAGCCGCGATTGCTGACGAGAAGTCCGAGAGTCACTTTTCCATTCATATTGTCCATTTTCGTTTTGGGCTGAAGTGCGAGTCAATCATTTGTTCCGCCTCGCTTGGCGTCAGAAATTCCGATGAACATTGAGGCGGTGGCGGGTGTAAGACTATCTTAAACTTTCCGGAATTCAACCAGGAATGGCTTCGGCATGTGCATTCAGCGAATAATCCATGCCGCCGGGGCCAAACAAATGACGACCCGAAAGATGAAGTGGCATCCCTTACCGATGCAACTTTTCCCGGAAAGGCGGGCGGGCAGACGGGATATAACGAACCTCGTGGCCGTCACCGCGGAGGCGGCGTGATCGGGCTTCCCTGGATTCAGCCAGTAATTCCTGGATGGTTTTCAGCAGTTGGGCGACATCCAACGGTTTCTCCATCAGAGCACCAACGCCTGCGGCCACGGCTGTGTCGTATTGATTGTCCTTCCCGGTGATAATGATGATGGGAAACGCAGGGGCCTGTCGGGTAATACTCTCAAAAACATCCCACCCGTCCCTGATGGGAAGACCAATGTCCAGCAGCAGCAGATCAACCTGCCCGGCCTTGAATTGTTCAACGGCCTCAGCACCATCCGCTGCTTCGACCACTTGATACCCCACATCCTTGAGAACTTTGCTTAAAGATTCACGCACGCTCAGGTCATCATCTGCAATCAAGATATTTTTCTTCATGTCCCCCGGTTTTTGTCAACCATCCAACAGCGGATGATAAAATCGATCCCCCGACACAGAAGGGCGGACGGGGGCGCTCAACTACTGGTTCCAAATGATTGGCCGGTTTGGCACTCATAATTCCGGCGGAGATTTCAACCCGTCAAATTCGCTCGCCGCCATTCAGCCAATAACCACGGCATCCTTCGAAGCCAGCCAGTTGTTCAAGGAAGACGGCAACCTGGAATCCTTCTTCTGGTAGCGGGCAGGACCCCAACCGGCCGGGACAGATACTGGTCGTGAGTGCAGGTTGGGAGCTGGCGAGAGATTCCGGTTGCCGTGGTCGCTGTTGTTTTCCTCCTTTATCAGAACTTCCAACGGAAGCTCCGGAAAGGAGAAAGCGCGGTAAAAATCAATTGCCACTTGTGTTTTCATTGTTCCAGCGGTTGAGGTTATTTATTGGTTTTTCACACGTTTGGCCCTACTCTTGAACATGGATTAGCGGTTGCTATGCCAAGTATGGGGCTAGGCTATTTTGGCCGGAACCCACGAATTTGAAGGCAATCCGCATGAAGATGAAGCAGACAGTTGACACAATTCCTGCCACCGGTGGCTCCCCGCGTGCCACCCCAACCCATCCGGCGGCGAAACTGCGCCTGGTCGGCCTCGTGCTGACGGCTTTGTTGGGTTCAATCCTGGTCATTTGGGTAAGCCGCACCACGTGGGAACGGGTGAATTACCTCCAGACTGAGTTTGCCGGGTTGAAGGCCAAGGATTTCTATCTGGCCGTTCATATGAAAAGCGAAATCCAGCGATTAAACGATGCTTTGCTCCGATATCGCCTTCGCGGTGAAGCCGCTGATTATGACCAGTTTTACAAAGTCTCACAAGATCTGACCCAATGGTTTAACGCCAACCAGAGCAACGCCGTCACACCTTTGGAACGCGACTTCTTCAAGCGGATCGGGGGCGCCTACAATGATTACCTGACTGACAGCACAAATTTGCTCTCCGCCCGAATTGGTTTTCTGGAAACAAAAGCCGTCGCCTTTCCAACCAGTTACGAGAAGGTACAACAGCAATCCCAACGCCTGCTGGATTTGTGTGACTCCTTTATTCGCGGTCAAAGTTCGGCTTTTGACAATTTTCTCCAGGAGTCGAACCACACCTTGGCCACCTTTCAAAGGCTGCTCAAGCTCTCGGTGGCGCTGCTGCTGACGCTGATCGTTGCGCTGGCGATACTGGTTTACCGCGGCACGATCGCGCCACTGCGCTATCGGCTGACCGAAAGCCGGGCCATCATCGCCCGGCAGGAAAAGCTCGCCTCGCTGGGAGTGCTTGCGGCCGGCGTCGCACACGAAATCCGCAATCCGCTGACGGCAATTAAATTCCGCCTCTACAGCCTGAAGAAATCCCTGCCCGCCGGCCTGGCGGACAGCGAAGACGCGGTGGTGATCGGCGACGAAATCAGCCGCCTGGAACGAATCGTCAGGGATTTCCTTCAGTTCGCGCGCCCTTCCGAGCCGGAATTTATTACCGTCCCGACCCAACGCATCCTGGGGGAGGTGCATGAATTGCTGAAGCCGCAGTTGAAGAAGTCCGCGATTGAGTTGAAGCTGGAGCCGTCCGAACCGGTCTGGGTGCGCGTTGACACCCAGCAAATCAAGCAGGTCCTGATCAATCTGATTCAGAACTCGGCCGACAGCATTGGCACCAACGGGGTCATCACGTTGCGGGCGCGCAACGGCGTGGGCCGCCAGGCGATTATGGATGTGATTGACAACGGCAAGGGGATTCCGCCTGAAGTTCAACAGCGTTTGTTTGATCCCTTCTTTACCACCAAGGACGGCGGAACGGGGCTGGGTCTGCCCATCGCGGCGCGAATTGTCGAGAAACATGGCGGTGAACTTCGCTACCAAACCCAGATCAATCGTGGTACCACCTTCTCCGTTCTTCTGCCGCGCGTCAGCGAACATGAAACCTAAAATCCTCTTAATCGAAGACAGCTCCAGCACCGCCGCCTCGCTGCAAAAAGTGTTGCAAGAGGAGGGTTACGACGCGGATATCGCCAGCCGTGGCGACGTCGGTCTGGAACAGGCGTGCCGGGAACAGTACAATGTTGTCATCACTGACTTACGGTTACCAGGCTTGGGCGGCATGGAGTTGGTGGCTCAACTTCACACCGCCAAACCGAAACAGCCCATCATTCTGATAACCGCCCACGGCACAACCGAAACGGCGATCGAAGCCACCAAGTTTGGAGCGTGCGATTATCTGCTTAAACCATTCGAGGCCGATGAATTGCTGGATTTGGTTGCCTCCGCCGTTGCCAGCAGCCGGTTGATGTCCGAACCGGTGGCCATGGGTGAGGCCCGAATGAATCGCTCCGCCATCATCGGTCAAAGCCGTGCCATGCAGGCGATTTACAAGGAGATTGGCCGGGTCGCAGCGACGCCGACGACCGTGTTAATCCGGGGCGCCACCGGCACCGGCAAGGAACTTATCGCGCGCGCCATATATCAGTACAGCGATCGCGCCGATAAACCCTTCATCGCCGTCAATTGCGCCGCCATTCCGGACACGTTGCTGGAGAGCGAGTTGTTCGGCTATGAACGCGGCGCCTTCACCGGTGCCCAGGGCCGCCGCATCGGCCGGTTTGAGCAGGCGCAAGGAGGAACGATTTTTCTCGATGAAATAGGTGACTTGAACCCCAACACGCAAGGCAAATTGCTGCGCGTGCTCCAGGAACACACCATCCAACGGCTCGGCAGCGAAGCCGACATTGCCGTGGACGTAAGAGTGCTGGCCGCAACCCACCGTGACCTGGAAACGGCCATCAAGGAAAGGGAATTTCGTGAAGACTTGTTCTACCGCTTGAGCGTCGTCACCATCACCCTGCCGCCCCTGAGCCAGCGCACCGAGGATATCCCTGATTTGACGAAATATTTTATTCATCGTTATGGAAAGGAACTCGGCCTCGATTCCCCGGCCATTCAGCCTGAGGCCATCTCTTTCCTGCAAAGCCAGCCTTGGCCCGGCAACGTGCGCGAGTTGGAAAATGTCATCCGCCAGGCATTGCTCCAGGCCCGGCCGTTCGCCATCAGTTTGGAACATGCGCAACGTGTGCTGGCCAAAACCCGGAAGCCGGCGGAGGCCAGCCAGCAAACCCACGCCGCTTACATCGCCGAGTTGCTCAACCGTGCGCAAAGCGGTGATATCAATGACGCCTATTCGCGTATGATCACCGATTGGGAACCCGAGCTCTTCAAGCAAGCCATCCAACTGGCACAGGGCAATCAATCCAAAATCGCCCGCTGGCTGGGCGTCAGTCGGATGAAGGTTCGGGAAAAAATACTTCAGTTTGGGTTGGACCCCCGGCGCGAGGAACGTAACAAGTAGCTGCGAAGCAGCTGCGGGGTCGATGCTGATTGGCAGGATTTATTCCATCAGTGGTTGCAAACGTTCCATTCTCAAAGCTCACCCGATCGAAATCCGCCTTGGAAACCACAGATAACGCGCTTTCCGCGGAAGGCACGGAACTTGCCAAAGACACGTCAGGCTCGCGACGAGTGGCCTGAGCAAAATAAATGCGAGGCAGTTGCCAGCCAGCAAAGCCGAGAGCCGTAAACACAAACAGTATGAAAAAAGTCTTTATCGTAACAATATCGGCCGCGCTGTTCGGCCTTGTCACACGGGCGGCGGACACCATTGAAACCAATACGAACACAACGGCCACCGCCTCGACGATACCAGCAGGCAATGACAACAGCTATGGTGATCACGCCGGCAAGTTTGGCGCCGGTGTCATATTCGGTGAACCCATCGGTGCGGATGCGAAGTATTGGTTCAACGAAACCATGGCCGTGGATGGAGCCCTCGGCTGGTCGTTTCACGATGACACGGACGTCTATCTGCACAGCGACGTTCTGTGGCACAATTTTCATTTAATTCCAGTATCACAAGGCCAGATGCCACTCTATTTCGGCGTCGGTGCACTGGCCAGATTCCGGCACGGTAACGATGCCAATCAAGCCGGCATCCGTGCGCCCGTGGGAATCTCGTACCTGTTCGACAACGCTCCCGTGGACATTTTCGCGGAAGTTGCACCCGCTGTTGACGTCGCGCCCTATGTGCGCGGTGAAGTCACCGGTGGCATCGGCATTCGGTATTGGTTCTAAACAATTCCACAACGCCAAGGAGGTGGTGTGGGCTGGCCAGCGCCTGTTTGAGTGGTCTTTCCAGACCACTCAACTCAGGCACTGGTGAAACAGGGGGGCCGACCACGCCAGAACCAGATTTATGACCAGAACTGCAAATTTAGCAGGCGCCTCGAAGACGGCAACAAGACGTGCTGTTTTACTCGGCTTTTTATTGGGTGCATTGGTGGCGACGACCTCATCTGTTTTGGGCACCCAAAGCGTAACCCTGGCCTGGAATCCAGTCACCAACGCCAACGTCGCCGGGTACAACATTTACTACGGCTCGGCCAGTGGCAACTACACCAACGTTATCTCCGTCGGCAACGTGACCAACGCGACGATTTCAGGCCTGACGGAAGGTGCGACCTATTACTTTGCCACCACGACCTTGAGCACTTCCGGTTTGGAAAGCGCTTATTCCAGCGAGATATCTTATACGGTTCCGGTTCCCAATGGGGTGCCCGGCATTCAAGTGACGCCGGGGAGCATTGGCTTTGGGACGGTGTTGGCGGGGACGAGCGTGACGAACAAATTTGTGGTACAGAACGCGGGGACAGGGACGTTGAGCGGGAGCGCGAGTGTGAGCGGGCCGTTCAGTGTGGTGTCGGGGGGGAGTTACAGTTTGGGGGCCGGGCAAACGCAGGCGGTGGTGGTGGTGTTCAGTCCGTTGGCGGCGAACAACTATACGCAGAGTGTGAGTTTCAGTGTGAGTGTTGGAACGGGGATGAACGTGACGGTGAGCGGGAGCGCGACGAATGTCTCATCGGCGACCGTACCCTCCCCACCCTCGGTCATCACCAGAACAATAACAGCTGACACAACCAACCTCATTACCCTGCAATTCACGACGAACCTGACATCGCCGACCTGGCAGACCCTCGGGGTGCTCGCGGGCTCAACCAATCTCTCTTTTACCAACATGCCCGCGGTTTTCCTTCGGGGCGTCTGCAATAATCTCACCGGCTCGGTCACGCTGACATGGCCACCAAGCACGGACCCGATGCTGTTGGGTTACATTATTTTTTCCGGCACGGCCAGCCAGACCTATAACAAGGCGGTTACGGTTGGCAAAGTAACGACCGCTACCATCTCCAATTTGACTATCGGCAAAACTTACTATTTCAAGGTCATGGCGTATGATTCCGTTTTGATTTTAAGCCTGGCCTTAAACGAAATAAGCGCCGTGCCCCAAGCAACGGGGTTTTCGCTGACATTTACCGGTCCCTGACGGTTCAAGCCCGCCAAAGAACGGCGGATTTCGCAACGGCCGACGGACCAATTTTCGACGGCAACTGCCAATGGCGACGACCGGGCGCGGATGCAAAGCCACGGATCGGTTTGATTTTTCGAACCAGGCCGTGCCGTTTATTTCGACACGGCGCGGTGGTAAATCTGCCACTCAAATCCGTTCAGACGGAATTGAGGCAGTTCACCAACTGGCGGATCTACCAAGCCTGAAATCGGGACCGGCTTGAACCCGCGGCCGTTCTTCAACGCCACCTGCCCCGAAACCGGCCGGTTCGAAAAATTGATGGCGACAATGAATTCATTCGTGCCGTCCGCGCGCATGAAGGTGACGACATCGTTTTCGTCGGAATTGTGCAGCCACGTTACGCGGTTATTACAAAAGCAGCTGGCATAGTGTTCCCGCAGGTTGATCAAGCCCCGGTAAATTTCACGCAGCGGCGGACGGCCCTTGGGTTGCCAGAAAATCGTCAATTTGTCGAAGAGCGCCGGGTCGCCGGATTCAGTCGCGTCGCCCACTTCCATGCCGTTGTAGAGCAACGGAACGCCATCCAGTGTGAACATCAGCGCCGAGGCCGCGAGCGCGCCATTAATGCCAAAACGCGCCACCGCCCGCGACTCGTCATGGTCGTCCGAGACCCGCATGTGGAGCGTATCCCTGGGAAATTCCTGCCGGCTTTGCAGCCAGGTGCGTTCCAGATCGGAAGCCGGCGCGCTGTCCATGATAATCTTGTTGAGGCTGGCCATCAGCGGCCAGTCATAATCAATATTAAATGCCTGCGTCATCAATTCCGGCTTGTTGGCCTCGGCCAACCACATGAAATCCGGTTTGATTTTTGCGACCGCGGCCCGCGCCGCGATCCAGAAATCCTCCGGCACCATGGAGGCGACATCGCAACGGTAGCCATCAATGTCGCAGGTTTGCACCCAGTATTCCATCATCTGGATCATGTAGTCGCGAAGTTGTGGGTTGGCGTAATTCAGACCGGCCACATCGCTCCATTCGGGAACTGGCGGCAGGATTTTTCCATTCGCGTCCCGTTTGTAATATTCGGGATGTTTCATCATCACGCTGTCCCAGGCGGTATGGTTGGCCACCAGGTCCATGATGACCTTCATCCCGCGCTGGTGCGCCTCGGCCACCAGCCGTTTAAAATCGTCCAGCGTTCCGTAACTTGGGTCAATGGCGTAATAATCCTTGATGGCGTAAGGGCTGCCATATTCCCCCTTGCGGCCTTTTTCGCCAATGGGTTGAATCGGCATAATCCAGAGAATGTTGACCCCCAGATGCTCCAATTGATCCAACTTGGCGGTGACGCCTTGCAGGTTGCCGGCCGGGGAAAAGTCGCGCGGGAAAACTTCATAGATCACGCCGTCCTGCAGCCATGCCGGGCCACTCTGCGCCGGCCGGTTGGAGAAATCCCCGCCATCTGCTCGTGCCACGGGCGCAACCAAACCAATCAACAGGCCAGGCCACAGGCAGAGTCCGATCAGGCGCAGCACCAAATGAAATTTTTTCATATTGAGACGATTACGAATCATCCATTTATTATCAACTTCCCCAGCATTACGGCAACCGCACAAACATGCAGCATCGCCAATCGTTCCCGACAGTCTTGCGCCGCATCGCTGGACACCACCACAACTGAAGACACGAAATGCAGTTCTTCTTCCTTTCGAGGAATCCAGTTTTCCAGTTCCTGATTATACAGTTAAGTTTTTCCAATTCCAACTCCGGTGTCAATAGGCATGCACGCGATAAAACCGGGCGAAATTCGTCGCACCGCCGGTATCGCTCAACAAAATGGTCCCACCGGCGCCGGACACAGCCTGGCTGACATTGACCCATGCGGCCGGGGCAAGACTGTCGCTGCGCTGGAGTTGATAAGTCCAGGTGTTTGACGGAGAAAAGCCCACCTGGACATTGCTGCCTTGCACGGTAACCGGCCCGAGGTTGAAGGACGGCAGGGTCGGACCGGACGCCGGGTTCAGCGGATCCGCGCCATTAAGATATTTTGTCAGGTTCGAAATCCCGTTGCCGTCCGCGTCGTCCGCGCCGCGCGACAGGTCGCTGGCCATGCCGAGCGGGTGGCCGAAATAAGCCAGCCGCCACCAGTCGGGAATGCCGTCCGTGTCGCTGAATACATCGGCGATTTTACGGACCTGCACGCCGGAGACGCGCGCGTTGTCCGCCGCGCCGGGCGTAAATAATATTTGCAATTGTGAGTTGGTGACGGCGTTGGTGAAGACGAGCGAAATCGGAATATTCATTCCACCGGCCGCCGCGTAGATATCGAAATTGGTCAGCACCTGTTGGCCCTGGATGAAGGTGTTAAACTCGCGTTTGCCGGGGCCACTCCAATACGTTTCCGCCTCCAGCAGCGTGGTTTCATAGACTCCTTCGGGGCAATCAAACTCGTAATAAAATCCGCTGCTGGACGTGCTGTAGCGCTCGCGCTGGTAGAGCGACTGCGCCGACGAGCAGACGCCGCTGATAACGTTGTTGAGGTAACCGGTTGTGCCGCCGGAATAGCCGAACGCGCCAAATGTGTAAGCCGTGTCCATCAACCAGAGGTTGCCGCTGCAATCGGTGACGTTGGCCGGGTTGCCACCACTGATACGCTGGACGTAATTGCCGGGCGCGTTAAAAAACCAGACGCTGGCGGTGTTCGTTATCGAAATATTGCTGCTGGTGTCCGTCGCCCGCGCGGAAATCAAATGCGGACCATTGAGAAAATTGGAACTGTTCAAATTCAAACTCCACGAAGTGGTCCCGGCGGCGACAACCCAGATCCTATTATCCAGTTCAACTTCGACTTTCTGAACGGCGACGTTGTCAGACGCCGTTCCGGAAACCGGCAAATTTCCGGAAACTCGCGTGCCGTTAGTCGGCGTGAGCATCGATATGGTGGGCGGCGTCACATCCGCGACACCGGAACCTGTGTGAAACTGCAGTTGATACGGGGCGAACATCGCATTGCCGGAGACGGCATCCACCGCTGAGTTGGTGATGCGCAGAATGACGGTGGTCAGCGCGGGCAACCCCGCACCGCCGGGAGTAAAGCTCAGGGTGTCATGCGCCGGTGACCACGCGAAGGTGCCGCTGATGGCGGGCGCGGTGCTGAAGGCCGACTGGACGCTGTTGGTGTCCATCGGCTTGCTGAATTGAAGGACGATGGAGGCGTTGATCGGGACGTTGGTGGCGTCGTGCGCCGGCGAATTGCTGACGACCACCGGGTCGAGCGGCAGCCATTGCGATTGCGCAATGAAAATTTTCGCCGATGTGCTCGGCACGTCGATGGCCGGCGTCTGCGAACTGGAATTCAGTGTGTAGGTCTCATTGGTGTTCAGCAAATTCACCAGCACCGTGCCACCGGGATAGGTCAAAGTGCAGGGAGACAATGTCTGAGTTGAACCGGCGGTGTTCAAAACCACCAACACTTCCTGTGAGTTTAATATCCGGGAATAGGCAAACAGCCCGGGACCGGTGGAATTATTGGTTTGATTGGTGTATGAACCGAGCGAAATCGCGGGATAGAGCCGGCGGAAGTTGTTCAGCTTCGCCACGAGTTGAAACAGCGGATGCGTCATATTAAAACTATCCACGCCCGTGAGGCCAGTGTCCTTGAACTGCCCGGCGAACATGTCCTCGCGGTCATAGGGATCGGTGGCGCCGTTGAACGCCTGCTCGGTGCCGTAATAAAGGCACGGAACGCCGCGCGACGTGTAGAGAAATACCAGCGCCACGGCGAGGCGATTGGTGGTGCTGGAGTTCAAAAAGCGCGGCTGATCGTGGTTGTCGAGAAACGTTACCAGTTGCATCCGCGACACGGGGTCGTAAAGGCTGTCAACGGAGTTATAATGATTTTGGATCAGTGAGGTGGCACCGCTGCCGGAGCCGAAGACGCTTCCGACCTGGAAATAGAGCGGGTAATCGAGCACCGAATCCAGCAGGAACGGCCCGCCGCTTTCCGTGCCGGTATAGTAACCGCAGAGTGATTCGCTGCTGTCGTACACTTCGCCGAACATGAAAAAGTTCGGCTTCGCGCTGTTCGTCGCGGCGAACTGGTGTACGAGCGGACACCAGTATTGCCAGAAGCCGGTATCCACGTGCTTGAAGGTGTCAATGCGGAAGCCGTCAAAACCGGCCTGCTGAATCCAAAAATTGTAAATCGCTGCCATGTTCGAGCGGACATAAGGCGATTCAGTGCGGAAATCATCCAGGCCGCTTAGTTCGCCCAATTGGTAATGTGCCGGGGTGTTGTAATCAGGAATGCCGCCGTAGTTGTGAAAGAGATTGGTCAGGGCGTTGTTGGCCGGGGTGTAAGTTGAATTGTAAATGTCAAAGGGCGGCGCATAGGTGAGCGAACTGTTGCGGTACGTGAGCGTGTAACCGGCCGGCGGAGCCAGAAAAGCGGGATAGCCGGAATCAGTGCTGTAGATGAGGTCATCGCCGTGATTGCAAATGATGTCGTCAATGACGAGCAATCCCCGTGCGTGCGCCGCGGCGGTAAAATGCTGCAAATCCGCGAGGCTGCCCCAGTGTGGGTCCACCTTGTAAAAATCGCGCCCGGCATAGCCGTGAAACTGGCCGTGGCCGTTGAGCACGACCGGCGAGATCCAGACGGCCGTTGCTCCCAGCGCCTTGATGTAATCGAGCTTCTGTTCGATGCCCTTGAAATCGCCGCCATGCACCGAGGTGGTGCCGGTGGCGCTGTAATTGCCGTCAGCGTTGTTATTCGACGGGTCGCCATCGAAAAAACGGTCGGTGATGATCTGGTAGATGTTTTGTTGCTGCCAGAAAAGATTGGTGGTCTGGGCCGGCAAGTCTGCCGCGAGGATGCCAAACACGACCGGAATACACAGCATAATGCACCGGTGCCAGACCCGAAGGGATGAACACATAATTTTAGACGTGAACCAGTTATTATACGGAAGCCCTTGACCCGCCGCCACCGCACAAATATGCGAGGTCATTCAAATTTTTCAGGCGGAACCGGAACCGCCGGGGCCATTGGCATTGCGAAACTTTCAGCAATGTCTAAATTACGGGGGTGAAACGGCGCCCCCAGAAAGGGAAGTCCCGGCAACGCAATGAGCGAAGCAGTTCGCCCGCCCCGCCTGCCCGCGAGGAACCAGCGCCGGTACTTTCCCGGCGCCGTAAATGGGCCTTTCGCCTGATCGCCCTGGTCGGCGTGCCATTGCTGCTGTTTGGCGGGCTGGAAGCGACCTTGCGCCTGGCGGGCTATGGTTATCACACCAGCTTTTTTGAAACCGCTCAAATCGGTCATCAGAAATTTCTGGTTGATAATGAGAATTTCAGTTTGCGGTTCTTCCCGCCACAACTGACGCGTTGGCCCAACCCCATTTTGATGGAGGCCCGGAAGCCTGCCAACACCTACCGTGTCTTTATTATGGGAGAATCTGCCGCGCAGGGAGATCCGGAACCGGCTTACGGCGCAGGACGCTATTTGGAAGTGCTCCTGCGCGAACGCTATCCGGACGAACATTTTGAGGTCGTCAACGTGGCCATTACCGCCATCAACTCGAACGTCATTCTCCCCATCGCCCGCGCGTGCGCGCGCCACGAGGGTGACCTTTGGATTATTTACATGGGCAACAACGAAATGGTCGGGCCGTTCGGGGGAGCGACCGTCTTCGGAGCCAAAGCGCCGCCGTGGTGGCTGATCCGGCTGAGTGTGGCGGTGCAGCAAACCCGGGTCGGACAATTGATCACGTCTTTGCTGCGCGAGTTCAAACACAATCCGGCGGAAGCTTCCTGGGGCGGCATGCGGATGTTTCTGGGCAACCAACTGGCGCCCGACGATCCTCGCCGGGCAGTAGTCTATCGGAATTTTAAACGCAACTTGCAGGACATCCTGCGGGCGGGACTGGATTCGGGCGCCAAAATTATCCTGAATACCGTGGCGGTCAATTTGAAGGATTGTCCGCCCTTCGTCTCGTTGACGAACCAGCATCTTCCACCGGCCGACCGCGCCCGGTTCGACCAGCAGTTCGGGGAAGCAAGGCAACAACAGGTGGAAAGTAATTTCACCGCCGCCGCGCGGATTTACGAAGCGGCCGCCAAACTGGACGGCACCGTCGCCGAATTGCAATACCACTGGGGCGAATGCCTGTTGACACAAGCCCAACTTCCTTTGGCCCGCGACCATTTCCAACAGGCCTGCGATGATGACGCCCTGCCCTTTCGCGCGGATTCGAAGATCAATGGTCTGATCCGGCAGATTGGAAATGAATCCTCCAGCCCAAACCTTGATTTGTTCGATGCCGCCGCCGCCCTGGAAACCAATGGTCCGTCGCACATTCTGGGCGAGGAAACGTTTTATGAACATGTGCATTTCAACTTTAACGGGAATTATCGCCTGGCCCGAGCCTGGGCGGAACAGGTGCAACGTTTCCTGCCCGAACCGGTCAGAAATCATGCCGCCGGCCGCTGGGTTTCACAGGAAACCTGCGAGCGCTTGCTGGCGCTGACGGATTGGAACCGGAATCTGGTGCTTCAAGAAGCCGTCCTTCCGCGAATGCAGCAGCCGCCTTTGAGCACCCAGTTCAACAATGACTGGCGGATGCAAGCCATTAACAACCAAATGCAGGAACTGCAGCGGCGGATGGCCGAAACCAACGCCCAAGCCAACGCCCGGGCGATTTACCAGGACGCTCTGAACCACGCGCCTGACGATTATATGGTGCATGAGAACTATGCGGAGTTCCTCAATTCCATCGGCGACCTCAAACAGTCTGTGTCCGAATGGCAGCAGGCCTGCCGGCTGTCGCCGCGTAATCCCTTTGCCTATTGCCAGGTCGGCCGGCTGCTGGCGCTTTTGGGGCAACCGACGGAGGCGCAGGCGGCGCTTTCCGAAGCCATCTCCCTGCATCCCCGCTACTTTGAAGCCCGGTTGGAGCTGGGCAGGTCATACTTTGCCGAAGGCAGTTATGAACCCGCCTTGAAGAATTACGATCTGGCCCGGCAACTTCAGCCGAATAATCCCGACGTCTATTATGAAATGGGCCGAACGCTTTCACTTTTGCAACGTCCGGCCGAATCCATTGAAAGTTTCCGCCGCGCGATTCAACTCAAGCCGGGTTACTGGGAGGCGCATTATTGCCTCGGCGGAGAACTGGCCTTGCAGAGTGAAATACCAGAAGCCAAAAGCGAATTTGAAACCGTCATTCAATTGCAACCCGGCTATGCGCCGGCGCATTTGAACCTCGGCGTGGCGTTCATGAAACAAAATCAGTTGAATGAGGCGTCCCGGGAGTTTCAGGAAACTTTGCAATTGGATCCCGGCAACCGCCTGGCCGCGCAGTATCTCAATCAAGCCCAATACCAGGAACGCCAGATGCCTTAATCGGGCCGATCCCGTCGCGACTATCGGTAGATGCCGAAACGGAGAATCAATGCGCCGGCGTATGCTGCGCCAGCCAGTTCATGTCCGCGTCGCTGGTGGAACAAGGTACGCCCCGTAACACCGGATTGCCGTAGGTTACGCGCCGGTGAGCGTTCATCACCGGCCCGGTCCAGTTATGGACCTCCGCATGACCATCGCCAAATGTCACTCCAGCGCCACCGGCATGCAGGTTGGCGGGCAATTCGGTGAACGTGCCTACGGGAAAATTGGCGGTGTACATGAGAGCGTCATCCATGCTGTCGGGATGCTCATCCGTGTAAACCCAGCATTCGCTCGGACCGGGTGAATGAAAATCACTGATTTTTTGGGCGACATACCAGGTTGACATCGGCCAGCCAAAGTTGCTCACGGGGTACTTGGGGCCAGGTCCCACGGCTGCATCTTCGGCAATGCTGTGGGAGCGTTGGTTCATTCCGTGTGAGTGTTGTATCGGGGCTGCGTACTTGTCTGCCGGGCACTGGAACACGTCGTACTTGCCGGCCACATAGCTGCCCAGCAACGAGTATTTGCTGTCCACCAGATCAGCAAGGTTGGTGTTATAGGTGCCCGTTGACCAATCAAGAATGCCGGTAATCCAGGCTGGCGAACCATTGTAGATCCAGCCAGGGATGGTGCCGGTATTGCGCGGATCAAAGTTCCAGGGAAGAAATTCCTTGTTATCACCGGTATACATGATGGTGGCCAGCATGAGCTGTCTTTTGTTGTTCATGCAATTGATGGCCTGGGCCCTTTCTTTGGCGGCGCTCAACGCCGGCAACAACATCGCGGCCAGGATGGCAATAATGGCAATCACCACCAGCAATTCAATCAGCGTGAACCCCGTCCGGCTGGAGCTCCTGCCCATCTTATTCAGAGTCCATTTCAATTTCATATTAAATAATTCCACCCGAGCGCTCTATTGTCAAAAAATTTACCGCCGAAAACCACTTTTGAAAGTCGCATGAACCGGTTACAACGAAGAACCCTTGCCACCGCCATCTCTATGAGCATAGTTCTCTTTCTCAATTGTCCCGCCCAGCCGCTCGATCCACGGCTGGGCGGGCGTTGAATTAATCCAACAATTTACTCAAACAGTTTATGGCTTCACCACGCGGAAGAACGTATTTCCACCGCTGGTTGGGAAGTTGGTGACACTGACCAAACCGTTGGTCCCGTAGTGACCCGCGTTCCAATTGGTGCCGTCGGTTGCCCAAAGATCCACCCAGGAACCGCTGTTAAGGCTGGCTTTGGTCTGCAAGTGCGCTCCGGGCCGGCCCAGCCACGACACCGGAACCGTGCCGCCGGAAGCGGAACCCACGGAGAGTTGAGCGGCGCCGCCATTGCCGGCGCTGAAATAGGGTTCGTTGTACTGATTGCCAAATGTATCCACCGGCATCGCGTAGGGGCTGGCCGTTAGAGTTCGGACCACCCGACTATGATTTTGCCCGGAGGCTGCCTCATTATCCTGGGGGCCGCCAGAAAGCCCGCCCGGATCCGTGCCGTACTTGTAAATGAGGTTAACGGTAGTCGGGTTAACGATGATCGTATTGGTATAGACGTAACTCGATCCCGCTCGGATCATCTGGTATCCCGCCGGATAGGTTACCGGCTGGGCGGTTTCCCAGGTAAACCAACCCACGAACGCGCCGTTGAGATAGACGTTATCCGTGGCCGGATTGAATGGGCTGACGGCACCTACAGGCGTTACAAATGCCCCGCTTGAGTTTGTCATGCTGACGCTGAACGTCACCGCCTGGGGCGTGAAAAAGTAATCATCCGCAGAGGCATCGTTCCAGATCGAGGCATAATTGGTGCCATTGGGGTTGGTGTTGACGGCCGTGAACAGGCGGTTGCCGCCGCCAGCAGCATGGTCGTAAACAGTACTGCCAGTGTCTTTCGTCTTGTACCTGAATTGGTACTGCTGGGCGGAACCCAAACCCACGGAATAAGCCGTGGAGCTGGTATAGATGTTGGTGTTGGCGGCCGTTGGATTATTGGTACAAGGACCATCGGCCCAGCTGTTCATGGAGCCGTCCACAGTAACTGTGTTCCGGTCAAAATTGGTGTCGGTGGCGGCCACGATGCTCATGTCCACGCTGAAGGTGATATTGCTGACGATAATCGGCGAGTACGCTGTATCCGAGTAGTCCACCAGCGGCAGCGTGAGCGGCGCGGGTTGGGGTCCGGCAAAAAAGCGGTTGTTGCTGTCGCGATCCTGGTTAGTTATGGCGACGCTCTCGTAGCCGGCAGCCAGAGTACCCGGGTTATAGATGACAAATTTGTATTCCTCCACGGCGTACGGCGAGTTGGTGATACCGAAAGTATTTGTGTACACCGTCCCGCCGTTGTTCACCAGGACAAGTGCGCCATGCGCTGTACCCCAACCCTGGAAGTTGCCCTCAACGGTAATCTCGTCTCCGGATCCGGGGTTGAAGTTGCCCAGATAACTCTGTTCATGCATGTCAACACTGAAGGTGACCAGGTTGCTCGTAACGCCGCCACTGTCCGAGAAATAGGGCGTGGGGAGGACCACGGTGGCGCCACTGACGGTCGGAAGAAATGCGTTTCGATTATAGCCCGAGCTCAGAGTCTCGTAGGTGGCCGAGTAGCCCGAGCCGGTGTTGGTCTCAATAATGAATTTATACTCCACGGGGGTGCCGTTCGCGTCGAACGTGTCCTGGACGGTGTTCGTGTAAATGTAAGGGGCGCTGAGGCCTTGCTCGGTCAGTTGCACACTGCCGTCGCCGAACGTTCCGCCGCTGCCAGACCAGTTGTTGAAGGTGCCACGGACCGAGACACTCTCGGTTGCCGGGTTAAAGGTTCCATTGGCAACGTTCGTGGACAAATCCACACTGAACGTCACGAAGCTGTTCTGGGCGCTCGCCGTGACCAGGGCTGCTGCACAAAACAGCAGTCCGGTCAGAAGGTAGTGATTCTTTTTTTTGACAAACGTGTTTTTCATATTTTCGGGCGATTATGGTTTCACTGATAGCGTGCTGTCTGGTCACACTAGTTGGGTCATGCTCGACACTACTTTGACCGCCCAAATCGCGCAACCGCATGTTTGTGCGGCGGATTAAGGTCAAATCGCGAATGCCGGTGAGGGGCCGGACGGGGCGTCTTAATTTACCGGAGCGCAGAGCATTGCTCTGCGTCTTTCAACCTTTTTTAAGCACTCGCGGGGCAATGCTCCGCTCCGCTCGGATGAATCAGGACCGCCAGTGCAAAAGGCTTCCGGGCACGCTTATAGCGGTTCAATAAATTTCGTGGCCGCCGAGGTAACGAGGCGGAATTGTCCATAAAGGTCCGCCTCCTCACGCCGGCGGCTACAGTTTTCATGGAAACGGGCTAGCACCCCGTTTAACAACTCGTTTTCTTGCAGGAGACGAGGTGACGAGTCTTGCTTTTCTTCGAGTCTGAAACTGATGTTGGAGACTCCTGACGTCGTCTCCTGCTTTATCAACGGGCGGTCAGCCCCGCAGGTATTTGACCACCGCTTCGGTCCGCGAGTGAACGTGCAACTTCTCGTAAACAGTCCGCACGTAACTGCGCACGGTATCAATGCTGATTTTCATGCGGTCGGCAATTTCCTTGTAGGAGTAGCCATTCGAAAGCTGGTTAAGAAATTCTTTCTCGCCCGGCGTCAGCCCCGACAGCGAGGAGGGCGCACCGTCGGCCGGCCGGGTGAAAAACTGAACGACGCGGCGGGCCAGTTGCGGCGTCATCGGCGAACCCCCGGAGTGGACATCGCGGATGGCTTCCAGCAATCGGGCGGACGCCGTGCGTTTGAGCAGATACCCGCTCGCGCCGGCTTTGAGTGAATTGAACAACGAATCACTGTCTTCGTAAACCGTCAGCATCAGAAATTGCACACCCGGCAGGGCGGCCTTTAATTGCTGGACGCACTCCACCCCTTTCATGCCCGGCAGATTGATGTCCATGAGCACGACGTCCGGCGGATGGCGGGGAATTTCCTTCAGGGCCGTCTCGGCGTTGGCGTAGTCTCCGGCGAGTTTGAAGTTCGGCGCGCGGCGGATGAGCGCGGCAAGGCTGGTGCGGATGCCTTCGTCGTCATCCACAATGGCAACTTTAATCTGCATATCCTGGGCAATGCTGGCAACCACACTGCATCAATACCTTAATTGCGGCGAATCCTCAACTGCATGAATGTGCGGCTAAACTCACGCTCGATCCTTTCTACCGTTCTTTCTGCCCCGCAAATCCACGGAAAGTTTCACCGTCGTCCCCCCACCGGCCACGCTCTGCAATTCCAATTCCCCGCCGATGGCTTCGGCGCGACGACGCATGTTCCCCAACCCGTTGCGGCGGCCTTCCGACGACGAAGATGGATTAAACCCCCTGCCGTCGTCCCGCACCAGAATTTCCAGCGTGTCGCCGGAAATTTTCGCGTGGACTTGAACTTCGCCGGCGCCGGCGTGCTTGAGCGCGTTGGTCAACGCTTCTTTGACAATCAGAAAAATGTTGTGGCGAACATCCGGCGGCAACGGCGTGGGCGGCAAATCATGCGGCAGATCCAGCCGGCAGTGGGTGCTGTTGCCGTCGAAGAGTTCATTGGCAAAATGGGCGATGTAGTCCGTAAGGCTTTGCAGCGTGTCGCTGCCGGGACGCACCGCCCAGACGATTTCCTCCAGTGCCCGCACCGTTTGATCGGCGGATTGGCCCAGTTTGTTGGCGTGTACCTCCACTTGTTCGGGATTGTCCTTGTCCGTTCTTACCAGGCCGCTTAACAGCGACAACCGCGTCAGCGTCGAGCCAAGTTCGTCGTGCAAATCCTGGGCGATGCGCGCGCGCTCCTGTTCCAGCGCATGCTGCTGTTCCGCGCGTTGCAATTGGAGCTGATACTTCCGCCGCTCGACCACTCGCACCGTGGCGCCGACACCGGCGAGCACCGACAGCGCCAACAAGGTGGTAAACCACCACGTCTGCCAGAAGTGCACGACGACAAAGTCGTTGAACGAAGTGGCGATGGCCATGTCGCTGAAAAACCAGCCGTTGCCGCCGTCCTTGCCTGCGCCGCCGCTGCCGCCGTGGCGCAGGCGGATTTCGTCGAAGGTGGCCTTGGCCTTGAATTTCGTCGTGATATTGTCCGGCTGATTTTCCGCCGTCGCGCCGTGCGTCAAATTCGGATCCAGCCACACCGTCACCAGATCATCGCCGCCCGGGACATATTGCACCTTGAAAACAATCGTCCGCGGATGATTATGGCTCGGCAACTCGTAGGGGAAAAATTTCCCCAGGCCGGCCGCTGCCGGGTGGGAAGATTGCAAATTGAATTCGCCGGCGTCGTCATATTTTAACTCGGTTAACACGTAGGGCGGCTTGTTTGAAGGCCCGGTTTCCGAAGTGTAAGCCGCCGAATATCCCCACGCTTCCCAGGCATTGCCCACGCCCAATCGCATCTGATTGCTTTCGACCAATTGAAATAAGGCATAATAGGGCTCGTCAGCAGGGTCCGAAAGCGGGTCCACGCGGAATTTGAAATAAAGCGCGTCGCTCGCCTTGTCATCGCGTTTGACTTTGCCGCCTAACATGTCCGATCCATCCGGCGTGGCATGAATCACCCGCGAAGCGGGATCGCTCCACAAAATGGTGGCGTGAACCGGCATCGGCCATGCCGCGAGCATCAATACCCCCGCATACACCGGGAAGAAGAAACGCTTCCAACCCGACCGGGAAAACGGCAAACCAAGCCGGTTGGAAACAATGAGGCTTCGCAGCACGGTTTCACCTTATAATCGCCGCCACGTCAAGACAAGCAGAAGGACGGCCATTCCGTCGCACATTTATGCGGTTGAATCCCGGCCAGACCCTTTGACATCCTGTGCCCGTGCTCAACCTCTTCAATCAACCGGCCGGGAAATTTTCCAACCTGCGAAACATCGCCGGCTCGTTCATGTTTCCGTTTATCGCCTGCGTTTGTCTCGTGGCCAGCCGAACGGGTGCCGCCGAATCCGGTTCCCCGGATATTGTCGTTGGGAAAGTCCGTGTGCAGGTGCTTTCCGGTTCGCTGATTCGATTGGAATTACGGGGACCGGAGGGATTTGAAAACCACGCCACGTTTCACGTCATAAATCGGGATTGGCCCGGAATGGCATTCACCACCCACACCGACGCCGGTAACGTGGTCATCCGCACGGCCAATTATACGGTGCGCGTTCCCCAAAACGCCAACTCGCTGGACGGGGTGCGGGTGGAATCCAGCAGCGGACAGTTGCTTTATACCTATGACGGAAAACTGGAAAACAACCAGTGGCTGCCCGGACCGGTGGATAAACCGGAGGTGTGGTCGTTTGCCGACACGCCGCGGATCGTCCCGCCGCCGTGGGGACTGACGCCACCGCCACTCTCAACCCTCAACTCTCAACCTTCAACCGCGGCCGGCGGTTGGGATTTGAGCAATAATGCGCCCGACGTTTACGTGTTCGTGCCGGGTGGCGACTACCGCCGGCTGCGAAGTGATTTTCTCAAGCTGACCGGGCCGACGGAGATGCCGCCGTTGTTCGCCCTGGGCGCGTTTGACAGTCGCTGGTATGATTATAGTGAAGCCACGGCGTTGAAGCAGATTGACGACTACCGGGCGCACCGGATTCCCCTCGATGTGCTCGTCGTGGACACCGGCTGGCGGGCGGGCGCCTCGACCGGCTATCGGCCGAACACGAATCTGTTCCCGAATCTGCCGCGTTTTTTTGCCGAAGCACACGCGAAGAACGTCCGCGTTTTGTTCAACGACCATCCCGAACCGCTCAGCACCAACGTGACCGGGCTGGATGCGAAGGAGATGAATTACCGTTTCAACGGGCTGTCCGGCCTGCTGCACGACGGCCTTGACATCTGGTGGTATGACCGCAATTGGTGGGTCGCGCTCGTCCCGCCCGCGCCCAATTTACACAAGGAAGTCTGGGGCATGCGGCTTTATCACGACACGACTGCACGCGTCCGGCCGGAGTCGCGCCCGCTCATCATGGCGAACGTGGACGGCATTGATAATGGCATGCGCAGACGCCCGATGGACGTGGCGGCGCATCGCTTCCCCATCCAATGGACGGGCGATATCGGGCCGGGTTTTGATTTCCTGCGGCGCGCGGTGGAGAACGCGGTTTATTCCGGAACGCAATCACTGTTCCCCTACGAGAGTGATGACCTGGGGGGGCATGTCGCCAACCCGACGCCCGAACAATACATCCGCTGGATCGAATACGGCGCGCTTTCACCCATCTATCGTCCGCACTGCACGCACAATCTGGAGCGGATGCCCTGGAAATTCGGACCGGAGGCGGAACGTGTCGCCCGGCGTTTTGTGAACCTGCGCTACCGGCTGCTGCCGGTTTTTTACGCCGCCGCCCGCGAAGATTATGAAACCGGTGAACCCCTGCTCCGCCGGCTTGACCTGGATTATCCGCAATTTATTGAGGCGACTCAAAATAGCGAATATCTGCTCGGCAAAGACATTCTCGTCGCGCCGGTGCTGCAAAGTTCGCTACAAGTGGTTCCGGGCGAATGGTTGAAAACTCCGGACGGCCAGCCGGGATTGAAGGCGGATTATTTTACCAACGAGGATCTTTCCGGCCCCCCGGCGTTGACACGGACGGACGCCAACATTGATTTCAACTGGGACCGAATCAGCCCCGCGCCTGCCGCGCCGAAGGGCAGCGAAGGCGGGCTCGATTTCCCCCGTACGCATTTCTCGGCGCGCTGGACCGGCACGATGGAAGTGCCGGCCGCGATTGGTGATGTGAGGTTGGCCACCCTGGAAGACGACGGCGCGCGCGTGTGGATTGACGGCCAGGAAGTGATTGACGCGTGGGGACCGCATGATTCCGCCACCAGTGAGGCGTCCACCCTGCTCACGGCCGGTACGCCACATCAAATCCGCATCGAGTATTTGCAGCTCGATTACGGAGCGCGCATCAAGCTGTTGTGGCAACCGGCAAAATCCTCAGGGGCGACGCGCGTGGGGTGGATTCCGCCGGGCGACTGGATTGACGCTTGGAACGGCGAAATCGTTTCCGGGCCGGGAACGGTTACGAACGATGTGCCGCTCGACGAAACGCCAATCTGGATCAAGTCAGGCGCGGTTTTGCCGCTCGCGCCGGAAATGCAATATACCGGCGAAAAACCGTGGGATCCGGTAACGCTCGATTGCTATCCGTGCGCCGGCAAAACAAGGTCGGCAACACTGTATGAGGATGACACATTGACCACGGCCTACCAACGTGGCGAATTTCGCAACACGCCGATCACGGTGGCTGCGGATGAAACCGCCAAAACGGTGCATGTGGAAATTGGCGCGGCGAAAGGAAGCTTTCAGGGTGCGCCCGACAACCGGGCGTGGGTCTTGCGAATTCATCCGCCGACGGACTGGCCGAAAGATCCGGCGCAAGTCACCGTCAACGGTAAGAAAAGCAATCTTTCAGTCCGATGGCTCAAGCGTGATACCGCCGCGATGCCGCTGGGCGACCCTACCGGCGCAGCGGACGGCGACGTTTTCGAAATCAGCCTCCCGGCAACACCGGTATCCCAAAGCCACTCGGTGGAAGTTTCGTTTGGCCCGTAAGCTACGGCAGCAACTGCACGCGGTAGAAGCGCTCTGGCATTCCCGCCGGCGGCGCGTCGGTGAAATTCAATGTCACCGCCGGCGGCACGGCGTAATTCGATCCGCCCGGCAGATTGCTCCAGATGCCGCCAATCTGATTGACAAATTGGGCCTGATAGTCGCGGCCCGGCATCGCGGCGGAGGTCAAGACGCAATTGGTGTTTTGCGAATTGACGGAAAGGATTTTGAACCCGCGCGCCGGATCCAACAGATCGAACGTGCCGTTGCCCAGCGAATCGCGCAAAGCGACAACGGGAATGACCAGAAATCCGTTGGTGCCGATGTTCAGCCCACTGCCGGCCGGACACTCCGCAACGAGCGGGCCGCCATTGGTCGTAACATAAGCCGCCGCACACAGGTAAAGGTTCGTCGGCATGTAACCGAAAGCCTGCACCAGATCCAGCGTGCCTTCCATCGCGCCCGAAGTCGTCGAAGCTTTGGCACAGGGCCAGTTCGTCTGCGTCCCGTTCACATACCAACTGAGGTAAGTGTTCTGGCTTTCACCGGCGAGATAGGGCTTGGTGGTGGCCACGGCGACGGTGCCGGACTTTGCCCACGGCGCCGGCGCGCTGGCGCTGGACAACAATTGGTCGGAAACAAAAATGAAATTGTCGTTCGGCCCGCTTGTGCCGGGCGAGCCGGTGGCCACATACAGTGTCGTGCCGCGCACCGCAGCGTAGAGCACCATGCTGTTCGAAGCCAACCAATAACCCGGATAATCAAACGCGCCATCCAGCGTAAACGGTGGAAGGTTTGTCGGGGCGACGGCCAGCGTGTTCGTGCACATCGTCGCACTCGGCGTCGAGTAACCAATGCTGTTGGTCGCCACGATGGAATAACAATGGTAGCTGCTTACCGCGAGGCCGGTGTCCGAATAGCTCGTCCCCGCCGTCGCAGACACCGCCGCGTTGTCGCGGTTTACGATATAGCCGGTGGCGCCGGAAGCGGCGGACCACGTCAGGTTGATTTGGTTGGTCTGCACGGGCGTGACGGTGAGATTTTGCGGCTGTGACGGCGGTGGCGGATTGCTGTTCGCGCTCACGTTGAAATTCCAATTTGCGCCGCCATTGTTGTCCCAGGTGCCCGAGCCATTGTTGAAGACGCAGTTCAAGTTCGTGGCATTCGCCGGCACGGTCACGGTATATTGCCACCAGTTCGACGCGGAATTAAATGTCATCGCGGCATCGGGCGAGACGACCGGGTTCCAGTTGTTCCAGCCGAGGTGAATATAAACCTGGCTCGCGGAGGCCAGAATCCGCCCCGTGGCGACGTATTGAATCGTCACGGGATCTCCGGCAACCGGCGGCGCAGGCGAAACGGTGACAGGGCCAGTACTGCCACCGCTGCTGCTGCCGCCGCCGGAACCCACCCAGACGTGTTGGATTGGAGTATTGCGCGTGTTGCCGTAGGCGTCCGTCGCACTGATGTAATAATCCACAAAGGCGTTCGAAATGCTCGTAATTTGCGTGTAATAATAGTCCGCGATGTATTCCGGCGTGTATCCGCTGACCGGCGAACTGACGCGCCGGACCATGTTCGAGGTCTGCCACACACCCGTCAGCGGCCCACCGGCGTAGGTTTTGAATTGGTCGCTCGCCGGTGGGTTCGTGCCATCCACGCGCAAAACCAAACCGACATTCGCGATGCCCGAAACGTCGTAGGCATAGGTCCAGACCCAGAAATCGGAATTTTGAGCGACAACGGTTTTGTAACCGTATTGCACGCCGAAATTCGTGCCGCCAGGATTCCACGGCGACCGTTGCGGCAAGAAGACCGTCGGTGGCGTGGTGTCGGCGGTCGGATGGGCCGCGATGACGGCGTCCACGTTCCGGCAGGCGTTGGATTGGGCGATAATGGCGCGGAGGCATTCGTCGCCGCTGCAACCATAATAAACAAAACCGCTGTCGAGACCCGCCAGACAATAATGCCAGCCGAGTTCAACGGCGTTGGGCGTGCCGGAAAAACTGCCCGGATCGCGCACCTGATCAATATCAATGTTCGTTGAGAGGCCGGAGATTTGTTGCGCGGTCTCGACGCGGTTTTCCGTGGCGATGATGACGCGCCAGTTGTCACCTTTGTCAGTCGTGCCCATGCTCGGGTCAACGACGTTGTTGCCGCCGCCGTCGGTGTAGCTCGGCGGCCAGTTCCAGTTGATGAAGCTCGGCGAGCCGAAGTCGCTGTCGGCAAACACCCAGCCGCCGTCCTCGACGTGAACGATGTCATTCGTAGCCGGCGGGAAATCAGAAATGAACTGCTCGATGGTCGTCGGCTCATAGCCATCGCTTGCAGCGGTGCTGGCCATCTGTGGCACCCACTCGTTGTAGTAGGAATAGCCGCCGCTCCAGGCGTTGTCGCCATCATGCGCGCACAAGACGAGCGACGGGTGGTTGGTATTGTTGAGCGCGGCGATGGGCGAGATCAGGCCGAGGTCCCACGTGCCATAACTGTCGCGCCAGCTCAAGACCTGGTCGGATGGCACCACCATGATCGTGCTGGCGGCGCCGTTGGTCGGATTCACGTACCGCGCATAGTGCACCTGGAACCCGAACGGCATCACTTGTGTGGGAGCACAACCGCGTTCGATGGAAACCCGCTGGTAACTGGTCGCGCCCTGGGCCGGATTGACCTGGTCGGCGGAATTGGGAATGTCGCAATTCTCACCGCCGCTGCCAAGCACGAGCGGAAAATCCGCGCACGACCGGGCCAGATGATTATTGGCGACCACGGACCACGCGATGCCGACCTTGTTGAGAATCGGAATGATGTGTTCGGAGAAACAGGTTTCGGCGGGAAAATAACCGCGAGACAGCGGCACGTTGGTGCCCCAGACGATTTGCATCTGCCGCTGCTGGATGCGCAATTCCATTTCCAACGTCTGGTCGTCCACGAGTGGCGCGATGGCATGATGATACGTGAAGTTCACGAGGTCCAGCCGCGGCTTGCCGCTGCTGGTGGTCCAGGCGCGCGCGGTCTGGAAGCCGTTGTTCCAGCCGCTGCCATAACCGAGTTGGCCGGCTGCGGCGAGGCTCTGGACATTTTCCATGAGCGCGCCGGAATAATTCACCTGCGCGCCAGCGTTGGGGTAACCGAGCAAACCGCTGAGCGTGGTCTCGATTTCGCCTTGATAGACGTTCACCCGGTCGGCCTCGCCGAAGATGGTGCTCAAGACTTCCGGCGACGGATGCGGCCGACCGGCGTTTTGCTGCTGGATGGTGTCCCAGGCGTTTTCGTAATGGTCCACGTCATAATTGCGCCGGTCGGGCCAGTAGATGGGTTGGTGCAAATGCCAAAGCCAAGTCGTATGGACACCGGTATTGCCGTCGGCCAGCGCGAAAATCGGGGTGAGCAAAAGGCAAAGGCATAGAGGGGTGGCACAACGAAAGGGCTTCATTAACAGACGTTAAGATACGACAAAACCCCGATTCAGCCACCGCACAAAAATGTGGTAGAGGACTGGCGATCGGCAGAAAACCAGGATTTGGTGCGCAATATGGGACCTCGCCACCGGGTAGATAGGCAAGGCGGCGCTGTGAATGTTCTCAGGACATAGGTAACAAACGTTCTCACCACATGGGTAACACTTTGGTCGGCACGGCCTCATGGAGGCGAGCGCAGCGACAGGAGCCAGGCATTTGCCTGAAATTGGGGAGGTTCCATCAAGAAAAATCCGCGGTTATGCGGGATCTCTTTACTGCCCACTGTTACGCCAGGTCCCACAGGCCCATGGCCACCATCACTAAACCGGAAAGACGCCCTCCTTGCGCCCCCAGCGGCGCCAGTTTTTCGATCAGAACAAGCGCCGTCAGCGCGCCAATCCACCAGAGATTCATCACGCCACCCACAAACAGGAGGAGCATCAGCGCCCAGCAGCAACCGAGACAATAAGCCCCGTGAGCCAGGCCCAGGTGAAACCCACCCGCGGCGCCGCGTCTCCAATGCCGGACAATGAACTCGGCGGGTGACCGGCAGGATTCGAGACAGGTACGCTTGAAAGGCGTCAGTTGATAAAGGCCGGCGACGATCAGCAGCGCGCCACCCACCGCGCGGTCGCGCGCCTCCATCATGGGTGTCAGCAGCACCAGGTTCGACAGCTCGCGCTGCAGGACGGTGGCGACGAGGCTGAACGCCGTCCACACGAGGAGATAACCGCCCGCAAAAGCATAAACGTGGGCCGGCACCCGGTCGCCTTCCGGGCTTTTTCGTATCACCCCCGCATACAGGAACAGCGTCGGCGCGGCGGACGGCAGCATCATGCCCGCCATCATCACCACCCACATGGCGAACAGCAGCAACACATGGGCGAAATCCCAACGGCGGGTCATCATCCAGGCCGCCGGGCCGGTCATCGCGCCGTACATGTCTCGGGCCATGGGCACGATGCAGGCCCAGCAAAGGGCGATGGTGACGGCCAGCGCGCCGCCAACGAGCCATCGGTCGCGCCGCAGCAAAGATTCAAGAGCAGTCCGGTCGTCCATCGGCGCGAGGGAGGTCAACGCACGACGCCGCGCGTGCTCCAGTGGATGCGCGCCAAGTGCGCGTGCGAACCATCGAGATTCAATTCAATCGGGCCGCCCGCTTTGGACTTGCCGCTTAACACTTCGCTGTCCGTGAATTCAAAGCCCGTCGGCATGGTAACACGCACCGGATGCGGCGCGCCGGTCACTGGATTGCGAATGGATTCGGCACTGCCTTCGACGACCCCGGGCACTTTCACCCGCGCCGTGCGCGCCGAATAATCAATGGTGAGGTCAATCGGTTTGTAGAGCGTCGGCAGGTATTCGGTAATGGTAGTCGAGAAGACCTGCCAGATCAGCGACCCGGGATCCGTCTCGCGTCCGTGTGACACGGCCTCGATGGCTTTGCGCTGTGCGGGGTTGGCGCGTTCGTCAATCACGGTTTGGAACTTGCCGTTGCCGAAGTGAATGGCGCCCGGCCAGGCCGCCAGGATACCCCAGCGCAGTCCGTCCAGCGGCACATCGCCGAACCGACCTTTTTCGATTTGCACAAAACAGACGGCGCGGCAGTTGCCCGTTGTCGGCAGGCCGTTGAACTGGCACGGACAACCCCAGGCACAATTGCAGTTCGAGTATTCAACGCCCTGCATCTCCCAATTCACATAGTCACTCATAGGTTACTCCCGGATTATTTGCGGTTGCTGGTTGACGCTCCACCGGGTGCAGAGCACCCCGTCTAATGGAGGCAATAGATTCACTTTTGCCGCGAAGTTGACGCCTGTCAAGGGTCGTATGGCTTGCAAGTCCTGCCGGCTGGAATAAAGGCTGAAGGCCAAGGGGATTTAACCGCGAAGAAGAGCACGCAGAGATTTTTACAGAAGCAAACGGAGGAATCCGCCGTGAGCGGCTTGCCCCGCTTGCCGTGGCCTTCGATTCGGCCGGGCGCAATCGGATACTCACGCCGTATGCGGCTGCCCTCCACGACGCCCCAGCCCGCCGCTTTCAATGCGGGATCAATGTGCTCGGCGCTTGTCTCGGCTTCGTTCATGCCGGCAAAGGTTTCTTCTCGTAAAAAACCACGCCCACCCGCCGGATGTGGTCAATCAACTCTGGATGCGTGAGGTCGGCAAAAACGGAAATGTCAAACTTGTAAGGCAGCAGCAAATCATCCAGCTCGTTGTCCAATCGCGTCAGCAGGGTAAAGTTGATCCCGTTGCCGAACAGCGTCAGGTCAATGTCCGAGCCATTCCGTTGGTTCCCCTTGGCACGCGAGCCATAAAGCACGGCCTTCTCAATTTCCGGATAATGCGCCAGCACCGACACGATGCGCTCCACCGTATTGGCGGACAGACCGTGTTTCATTTTGCTTCCTTGCGTTCAAGTTCCAAAAAGCTGCGCTGGAATCCTTCAAACTCCGTCACATAGCGCGTCAGAATCGCCTCGACAATGGCATTGGCGATTTTCTCATTGTAGGTGTGCGAAGTTTCGTTGCGATGCTCGATCATCTTCATCCAGGCCTCGCCGTTGTTGATCAGTTCGGCGGCAAACGCTTCGCGGGTCGCATCGCGTGAACCATAAATCCTGACCGTCGTGCCGCGCGCTTCGAGAAAATCCTTCAACGTGTTCCACGCCAGCTCGTGCGTGAATTCAAAAGCCTGGATCAACCCCTGTTCTTCCAGCTCCGAGAGTTTCCGTTGCTTCGCCTGCGCCGCCGCCTCGGCGAGCCGCGCGAATGCCCGCTTGAAATTGTCGAAGCGTTGCATCCAGCGGATGTCTTTTCTTTTCAGGGCATCAGACATGATTAAAGTTTTCCAGTGAATGCTTCATGGAGCAATGACTTTTTCAACGCCGCCAGCGCCGCCAGCTTCCGCTCGTAGAGGCTTGCAAGGCGTTGGGTTGACTGCGACCACCCGGCCAAGTGGATTTTGACATCGGCAAATCCTGATTTTCCTGTCAATCCGACATCGCGTTCGATGGGCAAATACGGTTAACCGCACAAAAATGTGGTGGAAATAAAGGGAGAAATGGCCGATAGTTAGATACCACCGCAAAGCCTGCAACCATTGTTATAAACGCGCCCGAGCGGTGGTTTGTAGTTTACCCGATGTACAATCTAAACATGTCTTGTCGTGCCAGTGGCAAAAAAGCTTGTGAAGACCCCCTCCCCAACTGCCCATGAAAGTTGAATCCCCCGGTTCGTCAATTTCGTTGAAGAAGTTTCTCCGCCACGCAGCCTGTGCTGTTTTGATGGCGGGCTTCTCGGGGCTGGCCAGCAACCGGGTCCAGGGCGAAGGGATGCTGGAGTTGTTCCAGAACCCCTGGTCCGAGATTACGCAAAAGATGCCGGAGATTGCCGAGGCGGGCTACGACAGTTTGTGGTTGCCGAACCCGGCCAAGGGCAACAGCGGCGGGTATTCGGCCGGCTATGACGTGTTTGATCCGTTTGACCTGGGCAATACCAATCAGCAGGGAACCATCGCCACCCACTATGGCACCGAGGACCAACTGATTGAGATGGTGCAGACGGCGCATCGGTTCGGCATTCGCGTCTATTTCGACGACGTGATGAACCACCGTTCCACCACGGTGCCCGGGAACGGCGTCCCAATGAATTATTATCCGGGCCTGCTGCCGCAGGACTTTCACGTGCAAGTCGTTTCCAACGGGTATGTCAACTGGTCAGACGTGAGCGATTGGTGCAATCCCACGAACGTTGAAAGAAATCCGCTCGTGGGCTTGTGCGACCTGGCACAGGAACCGGGCATGACCAATTTGAATTTCGGCTCCAATTATCTCGGCACGACTCTCAAGCCGGTGTTCATCCGGTTCCCGGGCCGGCCGGATTTGTACATGGACACCAATGGCCCGTTGTTGGGCGCAGGCTCGGGCACGGGCTGGCCGTCGCCGCCGAACGGCTATGGGCCGTTGAACGGATGGCATCCGTTCGACGGACACGGCCAGCCGGTGCCGGAGGATGTGTCCACCTATCTCTGCCGCGCGGTGGCATGGACGCTTTATGTGACCAAGTGCGACGGATTCCGGCTGGACGCGGTGAAGCACGTGCCGGTGAACTTCTTCGGCAATGAAACCGGCCAGACGGATGACCCGTCGTTCGGCGGTTACACCGGCGCCATCCAGGCGATGTACGATTACGTCCACGGCTATGGCAGCAACGATGTCGGCAACGGCTATGTGGAGATTGACGGCAACCGCAACAGCCTGTTCAACACCGAGTCGCCGCGCAACGACGCGATGCTTTTTGGCGAATACGAACAATCCGCGCTGCCGCTCGGAGAAGATTTCTATGACTATCTCAATTCCGGCATGCGTCTGTGCAACTTCCCGCTTTACAACCAGTTTAACAATAACCTCAACAATTACGGCGGCGGGGCGGGACTTTACGGCATGGACAGCCGGGATTATACGCCGACGACGAGCCAGCAGGGCAACTGTGACTCCAACGGCAATTTCAGTCCGGCGCAGGCGGTCAATCTGCCGATGGACCAGGACCCGGGCTTTTGTTGTCCGGCGAATGAAGCGCTGGAGGATTCTTATTACTTCATGCACGAAGGGCTGCCGATGGTTTATTCCGATGGGTTCAATCACAACACCACCAACAACGCCACCCCGATTATTTCCTACGCCAATTACCTCGGCGAATTCGGCGACAATTCCATGCCCGACACGATGTACACGCACAACCAACTGGCGCGCGGCGGCACGCGCTCGCGTTGGAGCGACCAGAACATCATCGCCTTCGAACGCTACGATTACCGTGACGTGGACCCACCGTCGCAATACAACAACGCCTACACCAACCCGGCGGCCACCGTGGTGCTCTACGCCATGAATGATGACTTCGGCAATCCCGGTGACATTGCCTTTGATGACCGCGTGAGCCGGACCAGCGACGGCTATTATCTGGTGGGCACCAACACGGCGAGCGGGTTGAACACCGCCGACGTTTCCGTTCCCAATGCCCGCACCAATGGCATGATCGTCGGCTTTCCGCCGGGCACGCTCCTGACGCAATTGTCCAGTTCCGGTGATGTTGCGGGTGGAGGCCGCGACTTCTACCACCTGCTGGTGCATGGCGCCACCACCAGTCTCAGCACAGCTCAGGCGACGGCCAATGACCCGAATCCGGTGAATCGCCTGATTTATGTGAACACGACCCCGCCCGCGGGAGGCGGCGCCATCGAAATGCTGATCCCGAGCGGTGGCTGGGTGATGTACGGCATCCAATGGCCGCAACCGAGCCGCGCCAACACTGCCACCAACGCCATTGTATTCCGTCAAGGCGGCGTCCAGGCGCCGAACATCACCATCTATCGCACTGACGGCACCAATGGTGATTCACACTTCGATCCGGCTTTCCCCTTCAAAATGCGCGGCGGAGTGGATCCCTATACCGGCCAGCCGGTCGTCGCTCCGAATGAAGGCAACGTTTCCAATCTCACCTACGCCATCAACATCCCGGTCGTGACCAACGCGCCCTTCGACATTCTCGTCCGCAGCGACGCCTCGACCTCCAACACTTTGGTCAAACTGGACGGCGGCATTGACCTCAACAGCCAGATGGGGCTGGGTCCGATCCCGCAGGGCGGGACCACCGGTCTGGCGCCGACGAATTTCCTCGACCTGCGCGACAATCCGCCCGGCTATGCTGACGACCGTTTTCTCGGCTACGAGCAAACGGCGTTTCAGTTCCGCAACGGCCCGGAGAAGTTCGCCGCACGAAATGTTTTAAGCAACAACATCGTCTCGCTCGGCGCGGAGACGTATTATTATACCGTCGGCGGCGCGGACACAGTCATCCCCGGTTCCGGTTTTGGCGCGGGCATTACCAATCAGACCGCAAACTGGGTTTATCACGATCCGGCGGCGGCGGTGACGGTTTTGACCAATGCCAACGTGCCGGTTGATCCAGCCAGCCAGATGGCGCCGACCAATCCGGCGTCCGGCCAGTCCGTGGACATCTGGGTAAAAGTCGGCTACTCGCTCCAGATCAACACCTGCACCATTTACTACACCACTGACGGCTCGAATCCCGAAGGCGCGTTCGGCGTCGGCAAGGGCACGACGCAGGTGGCGCAGGCGCATTGGGTGAATAATGACAGCTCGCAGGGTAACGTTGACTGGTGGAAAGGCACGATTCCCGGACAAAACAGCGACGCGCAGGTGCGTTACAAGGTCGCGCTGTTCAGCGGCGGCAGTTACGGCTTCGCGGTCGGCAGTAACGCGAATTGGCCGAGCATCCAGCCGATTTCCTACGCCGAGGCTTCCGGTTCAAAATTGTTCGGCCTGACCCAGGCGGCGATTACGAATTTCAACCCGGCCAACGCTGTGGTCTGGCTCCACAACGACCTCAACCCGGCCAACACCACCGTGGGTTTGCAGTCGGGTTTCCACATAGTCCGCGCCCGCACGTACCTGCCGGTGAGTAATTATTACACGAACCAAACCACTCTCACCGCGACGACGCCGCAAAACTACGTCTATGCCAGCCAGGCGCAGGTGTACAACACGTACCTGCAAACCTTTTATTATGACGGCGGGCCGCCCGGCGGTTTGATTTTGAATCCGCCGAACGACGGCGTTACCATTTCAAACTTCAACTACACGTTTGACCTCCGCGCCGACAGCACGGTGAGCAGCGTTCAATTCAACATCCAAACCTCCTTTACCAATTATTGGGACATCTACACTCACTCGCCCAATGGCATCGGCAATGACACCAACGGCAATCCCATCTTTGTCAGCGCCACCCCGGTCACGCCCAACCCGGGTCTGAATCTGCAATACCCGAACTACCCGGAGGAATTTCAGTTTAATTTCGCGGACGTGCCTTACACCGGCACAGCCGCCGTGACGGTGCGCCTGAACGATTACGCCACGAGCGTTTATACCAACGAGTTCACGACGTTGACGCGCACGGTCAATACCGTTGCGCCGCAGCAGATGGTGGTCCTTTCCAGCCCGGCCAACAACAACACGATTGTCACCTTGAACAGCAGTAATCTGGTTTATCTGATCCAGGCGTGTTTCGGCACCGGCCTGGCCTCTGCCGTTTCCAATTTTGACCTGACCATCAACGGCAGCTTGCAGCCGCAAGCCTCGTATATCATCCGACCGATAAATTATCCCGGTTGCCCCGGCATGAACTCACTGCTCTATCAGTGGAACGTGACCAATGTGGGCACGTACCTGATCCAGGCCGCGTACACCAATGGCCTCACGCTCAGCGACTCCAAGACCGTGATTGTCGCGCCGCCCTTCCAAATCACCAGCCTGGCCAACGCCGGCGCCAATCCCTTGATCATGTGGGGCAGCACGCCGGGCGCTAATTATCAGGTCCTGTACACAACGAATCTGACCCAGCCTTTTCAACCCCTCGGCCCGGTGATCATGACGAATGGATTCTCCGCCTCCCTTACCGACACGTCACCGCCCGCGCCGCAGAAGTTTTACGAAATTGAAATAGTGCCTTGAGTGGCCGGTTCATTACAACGGTTCAAAAATCCTTGTGAAAATCCGCCCGGCTATTTCGATGCTTGCTGGATTGTTGCTTTGGCTTGGAACGGTCCAGGGCGCGTTGGCCATCCTCGCCAATGCCTGGCACATCCCGGATAACAACGGCGACCTCGGCTTCAACATGCGAAACCCGGAGTTCGAGATCGGCAGCAATACCTCCGTCACCGTCTATAGCGGCATTCAAAAATTCAACAACTTCTTTGGCACGGCCAACCAGACCGGCGGCTGGGTGATTTACAAGGGAGCGACGCAAAGTTCCTGGAGCAGCAACGCCCTGAGTTTTTATCTCAACGGCGGCCCCAGCACGAATAATCAATACTGGTCTGCCTCGTTTAACACCGCGAACTTCGGAACGGACGACGTCATTCAATACTACCTTTGCCTCACCTTCGACGGCGTGAACGGAGTCCAGAACACGTATCTTTATGGCGGTGACGGTAGCAGTTTGACCTCGGCCAACCCTGCCACCGCCGCCGCCTCGCCGTTTACCCTCCGCAACCGGCCCGCGTGGCTGTTCCATGATGGCAACCGCGTCGTCACGGCCAATCCCGACGGGAACACTGCGACCGTCAGTTTCTGGACCCAGATCGGGTACCAAAGCAAGGATGCCACCGTGCGCTGGGCGGACAACGGCTGCATCTATTACACCACCGACGGCTCGACGCCGGCCGGTTCGCTCGGCGTCGGCAGCAACACGACGCAGGTCATGCCGATCCATTACGACCACGAGCAGGACAATTCCAGCATCGCCGGCAATGCCATGTGGTGGGTCGGCACGGTGACGAATATTCCGGATTACACCGCCATCAACTACAAAATCGGCGTCTGGAACAGTGCCAATGCTGAGGAAAAATTAGCCGATTACAACGCTGGCACGCCCAATACCGTATTTAGCTTTTCCACCGGGCAAACCGGCGGCACCAATGGCGTGCCCGTGCTCACCGTGGATGGCATGAACGCCGAATATACCACGGAACATCTGTTCGTGGATGAAGTGGCCGGCGATTCGATTCCGGTGAACGTGGTCTTCTCGCCCAACACGAATGTCGCCGTTGTCGAAGCCGACGTATTTTCGAATTTAAACCGCCGCAGCCATGTCACCGATGCTTATACCAACAGCATTTACCCCTTTGGCACGGAAGAAGGGATCGTGCCGCCGGACGGCAATACCATCGCCACCGGCGACGACAGCCACTATTACAAAGCCTACGCCATGAACTACGCCGGCAATGGCCAGTATTCGCTCGCCCTCGATGCCACCAACTGCGGCGCCTACCGGCTGACGGCGCGTTTCAAGGTCGTCGGCAACACCAACTGGATTTGGTACGGCTTGCTCGACCATTGTATCGTCGTGTCGCCGCCCCGCGCCCGCAACATGACCCTGTACGAACTGAATGCGATGAACATTGACGCCCAAGGTACGAACGTGGGCGATCGCAGCACATTCACGGATTTATACAATGGCCCCGGCTCGCGGGCTTATGACCCGGTGACGAACCGGGTCAATCTCCAATACTTCCAAAACCTCGGCGTGAACTGGCTTTGGCTCCAGCCGATCCACCCCATCGGCATTCTCAACCGGCAGACGGATCCCAATAGCGGCGTGCCCTACCCGGTCGGCAGCCCATATTCGGTCAAAAATTATTTCCAGGTCAATCCGCTGTTGAGCAAGGCGGACACGCGCGCCGGCGCGATGCAGGAATTCACCAACTTCGTCGCCGCGGCCAACACGGCGGGCGTCAATGTCATGCTGGATATGCCGTTCGCGCACAGTGCCTGGGACTGTGAGCTGGACAATCTCGGCACCAATTTCTTCGCGCCGACCGGCAATCCCTCGGACTCAATCATGAACGATGAGGCGCGGGTCTATTCGCGCGTGAACGAGTATGACCAGCGCGCTTTCGACGCCGGCAGCGTGGCACCGGCGCCGGATCGATATGACTTCGGCAAATGGACGGACGTGGCCCACTTTTACTCCGGCCGCTACGCCGCGCTGGTGGCCAACTCGTCGCAATCGGGCAATTACCTGAGTGAGGCCGACTGGTTCGATTATTCCATCGGCAGCGAAGAAGGCACGGGCACCGGCCCCGCCCCGTGGAGTAGCGCCGGAATACCCAGTGGCGTGGCCAGCGCCTATTACTCCACGGGGCAAGGTCATTTCGATCAGATCACCCAAAACGTCTGGCGTTATTTCTCCGACTGCCTGCTGTACTGGCTGGACATGACCGGCTGTCCGAGCAATACGCCACCGAACCTGACGGCCAACCGCGGCATCGGCGGGCTGCGCGCGGATTTCGGACAGGGGCTGGCGCCGCAGTGCTGGGAGTACATCATCAACAAGGTGCGCTGCCGGAAATGGGATTTCGTGTTCATGACCGAATCGCTCGACGGCGGCGCGGTGACCTACCGCTCGAACCGCCATTTTGATGTCCTGAACGAGAATCTCATTTTTGACCTGCAAAATGCCGCCACGGCGAGCGATTATCGCAATGACTTTGATGCCCGGCGCACGGCTTACGGCCAGTCGGTGATCCTGCTCAACAACGTTTCGCACGACGAGCAGAGTTACAGCGACCCGTTCGAGGCGCTCATCCGTTACCTGGCGTGCAGCGCGATTGACGGCGCGCCGATGATTTTCTACGGCGAGGAACTCGGCATTTCCACCTACTTCGGCTTCGACCAATACCAGTTGAACTTCGGCAAGACGATTCCGCTGTTCATGGATTATAATTCGCTCCAGCCGATTTGCAATCAGGCCAACCGGAATTACGGCCTCGACCAGCTCTGGCCGGTTTATGCCGCCGTCAACGAGGCGCGACAATTCAGCCCCGCCCTGAAAAGCGCCAACCGCTATTACCTGAACCAGGTCGGCAGCGAGACGCCGCAATCAGCCATTTTCTCGGTGGCGAAATACCAGACCGCCAACGCCTCGCCGAATTTCTCCGATGTGGTGTTCGCGTTCACTACGCTCGACCGGAACAACACGCAGGTCGGGTTTTTTGACGTGAACATCACGCTGAACGGCTCGAACCTGTTCGGCATCCAGCCGGACCGGATTTACAATGTCAAAAATATCGCGGCTTACACGGCCATTGACCCGAACCGCCGGAATTACTGGCTCTGGAACGGCGGCACCAACGGCATCGCCGGCAGCAACATTCTGGCGAATGGCGTTTATGCTTCACTCAATCCGGTGCCGACAAGCAACGCCGCTTGGTCCACCGCGCCGTTCGAAGCGCAATACTTGAAACTGTATGACGTGACGCCGCCGCCAACGCCCGCCGCGCCCGGCGTTGGGACGACGAATAATTACGTTTTCAGCAACGTCGTGACTTTCAGTTGGCCCGCCGTGAGCGATCCGCAAGGCGGTGTGAGCGGTTATTATGTCATCGTCGGCACCACGCCCGGCGGCTCGGATGTGTTCAGTGGCATCGTCACCGGGACGTCATTGACGGTGACAAACAATTTCGGCGTGCACCTTTACGCAGAGGTGAGCGCCATTAACAACGCCGGCATCCAGGGTGCCCCCAGCGCCAGCAGCGCCGGGGTGGCTTTGGTAAACCCGAGCTGGATTCCGGTGCTGAACATCCTCAACAGCAGTGTGTTGTCCTGGAACAGCGTCTCCGGCAGAACCTACCAGGTGTGGAGCACAACCAACCTTTCCCTGCCCTTTTCCACCTTGGGCAGCCTCATCAATGCGCTGGGACCGGTAGCCACTTACACCAACAGCCCGGCCAATGGAACGCGCTTCTTCCGGGTCCAATTTTTCCTATAAAATCAGGCTTTTTGCGGCCTTATCGCATGAATATGCGGTAGTCAAGCCGTCGGGAAAATGATAATTTCAAGCACAGTCCTGAACAATAATCAGTAAACAGCATCATTATTATGAAATTCAAAATAGTACTTGCAAGTGGGGCAGCGTTGGCATTTTTGGGCGCAACCGTTTGTGTGCAGGCTCAAAACCTGAACGGAACCGTGAGCCCGAGTTTCTACGGCAGTCCGCTGGCCATTCAAACCATCAATACCGGCTTTGGTAATGCCGCTGGCGGCGCCGATTCAGTCGGCGGTTCCGAGTTGGATGCTGCTTATGGTCGGATCTCCGGTGGCAATCTCTACCTGTTCCTGGCGGGAAACACTGAAGCCAACGGCAATCACCTGAATGTATTCATTGCTGGTGGCGCGGCCGGCCAGAATGTATTGGCTGCTCCCACAGGCAACACAATGGGGCCGGCGATGAACGGCTCTGTTTTTAGTCCCGGCTTTCAAGCAACCTTCGCCTTAGACGTGAACGATTACTCGGGCACCCCGGGCACCGTCCCCGGCACCTTGTATAGCGAAGAGTACAACCTTACGGGAGTTCCGTCCGGCGGTTACGTCGGGGCTCTCCCTGAGAGCTCACTTGGAATTGCAGGCGGAAGCGATGGCGGTGTCACAAGCATTTACCTCAATAACAATCACGCCAGCACCATGGGTGCCAGTGGTGCAGCCTTGAGTGGCGCCACCAGTGGCGCTAACACGACCACCGGATATGAACTGGTTATTCCGCTCTCTGCGATTGGATACGCGGGCGGAAACATCATGGTCCTGGCCGATATCAATGGCGGCGGTGATGGTTATCTTGCCAACCAGTTCCTGCCGGGTTTGGCAGTAGGAACGGGCAATGTCGGCGGTGGCGGACCCTATACGGGATCAAGTGGCAGCAAGTTTGACTTCGCCAACACTCCGGGTGAGTATTTCACCATAGCTGGTGTTCCCGAACCGGCCAGCATGGTGATGCTCGGGTTTGCCGGTTTGACGACGCTCCTGGCGATTCGACGCCGGAAGTAATTCAGCTTTGATTTTCATCAAGCCCCGCGCAAGCGGGGCTTTTTTGTTTAGCCCGAAAAACCAATGTTGCCGCTCATCTCCCGTTCTGTTCAATCAGCCGCCGGAGATCCCGATTGAAAAAGTCCGCTTGTTGCAACGTCTCCAGCGTCAGGTGCATCCGGTAGCGCCAATAATAGTTAGGAAAGGCGGGCACGTTGATGCGTTCGGCGTGAGGATCGGCTCGGCGCAGCTTTTCGTCCATGCCCAGCAGGTCCTGCAATTGGAAAATGCTCCACATCGCTGGAGAGGCGAGATGCTGGGCTACGATAGCCCGGTTGACCCAAACCTCGCACTGCCGGGGAGCATCACCCCGCTGGCCCAGTTCCTGGCTGTAAAATTTTTGCGTCAGTTTTGCGTCTTCCTCCCACCAGCCGCGAATGGTGCTCATGTCGTGCGAAGACGGCGTGACCACGCTGAGGTAGGGCGCGTCCGCCGGACGGGAAAATTCCCGGCCAAGCCGCTTGGGCATGCGCTGGATTTCGAGGCTTAGCAAACCAAGTTGCTTCATGGCCACGGGCACGCAGTCGGGCACGAAGCCGAGATCCTCGCCGCAAATCAGCATGTTCGTCACACGCTTGAGCGCGGGCAGCTTTTGCATCGCCTCGCGCATCCAGAAATCGTCCTGGCGCCGGAAGAAATAATCCACGTAAAACGCCTTCAACCTGGCCTGAGTTTCCGCCGGCAGGTATTTGAAAGAGGTCGTCTGCTCCATGCCGAACCGGAAGTGAAATTTCCCCTCGACCTCGAATAGAATCACGTTGCTGATCAAATCGAACAGGCCGGTTTTGATCTTTGCGTTGCGTTCGTTGGCTTCGCGCACGGCGAAATAATCTTCCACCTGCCGCTGGGTCGTGAATTCCGGTTTTAACGAGTAAATGCCGCTGTCGTTGGTATCCAAAAAAATCGCGTGGACGGTTCCGCTGTCGTTGCCGAACATTTTTGACAGCACGGCGTCGGTGATGAACGGCCGGGTAAAACGCGCCCGATCCAACGCGATGCCGCGCGCGGCAAATTCGCCCGCCTCCACCGGAATCGCCGGGACGAAATATCCCATGATGCCTTCGACCGCATGGGCGGGAATGGTCCAAATGCGGAAAAAACCGAGGATATGGTCAATGCGAAAGGCATCAAAATAGCAACTCATCTGGGCGAAACGGCGCTTCCACCACGTGAAGCCGTCTTCCTTCATGCGCAGCCAGTTGTACGTGGGGAAACCCCAATTTTGCCCTTTGACCGCAAACGCGTCCGGCGGCGCACCGGCCTGGGTGTCCGTGTGAAACAGCTCCGGCTCGCACCACACATCGGCGCCATGCCGGGAGACGCCGATGGCAATGTCGCCCTTCAGAATTATGCCCCGTTGGTGGGCATGTTCCGCGGCGGCTTTGAGCTGCCGGTGCAGGTGGTATTGAATGAAATAATGCAGCGCAATGTCGTCGTGCTCGTTTCTTTTGGCGGGGCGAGCGTCCTCGCGACCCGTGGCCTCACTTTTTCGCGGTGGCTCGTCAGTAGCCTCGCCCCACCCGGCGGCGAGCGCGGCAATTTCGTCCGCCAGGTAGCGGCGATGGGCGGGCCACTGGTTGAAATCCGGCGTTCCATATTTGTCGCGCAGGTGACAGAACACCGCGTAGGGCTCCAGCCAATGCCGGTGGTCGGCGAAGAATTTCCGGTACTCCCGGCTTCGAAAAGTCGCTGCCTTTTGCGACGGGAAAATCTGCCTGAGGAAACCAAGTTTGGCCTTCATCACGGCCTCGTAATCCACCGTGTCGAGCGCATTCAATCGCCGACGTTCAGGTTCCAGCGCCGCAAGCAATTTCTTGTTCCCCGCAAGGGCAACCGCGGCGAGATTGAGATAAAGCGGGTGCAGCGCAAAGGCCGAGATGGCGGCATACGGATACGAGTCCGTCCAGCGATGCGTCGCCGTGGTATCGTTGACCGGAAGAATCTGAATCAGTTTCAACCCCGCTTGCGCGCTCCAGTCGGCCAGCAGTTTAAGATCCTCGAACTCCCCCACCCCGAAACTGTTTCCGCTTCGCAGGCTGAACACGGGAATCGCCACGCCGGCCCCCTTCCAGGTGTTGGCCGACAGTACGACAAAGCCGTCATTCACGACGGTGTATTTGTCCGGCGCCGGGGTATCCTGCAAAATCCGGTTGTCGCCGGCTTCATGACCGATGAACAACTTTTTTTCGACGTCATAGACGCCGTATTTGTAGGTGAGAGGGAATGATTGAAGGCTCAAATCCACCCGTGTGCTCAGGAAATCCTCGCCGGCCACCCGATCCAAAAGCAGGGGTTTGGACGTATCCCAACTACCCAGGGCCACAGCGTCACCTAACAGACAAAGTGTCTGCCCCTTCGCCAGCAACGGAGCTTTTACTTTGAAGGTATGGGTGGCGGCAGACGGCGCCGGTCGTCGCACCTCGGTGAGATTGGGTTTCAACAGGACTTGTTGAAATGGCTCCGTATAAAACGCATTCTCAAAAGAACCTTCATCATTCCACGCGTCAATGACCAACAACTCCGTTTGCGCGTACGCGGCGGGGTTGATGGTTCGGCCATTACCCCAGTCTTGAACCGTGGGCCCGTCCGCCTCGCGCAAAACATAGCTGTAGTTAATGTCAGTGTTCGGGGCCGCCCCTTTGGGCAAGGTGACGGTGGTTTGCCAGAATTCCTCATTGAAATACTGGAGTGGAATTGCCCTTTCAATCCGGCCGCCACCGAGGATTTCGTGATTGCCGGTCAGCCAGAGTGTCTGGCCATACTTTGTGTGAAAACGTACTTTTAAGGTCAATGTCATTTATTCACCGGTGGCTGAACTTTGCTTCCGATTATCACGGCCTCAGTCGAGGGCATAAAATTAGTTTATTATGGAACAGGGAAATACGACGGCAAGCGCAAAGCACACCCTGATTCACAGCGTGGGCATTTTGTAGCCAATCAGCAGCAAGATTGCAACTGAGGGCTTTATCTTCTTACCACGTCAGATTCAGAACGCCGGCTTTTGGCATAAACGACAAGGTTAACGCAGGAACGCTTCATGCAGACCGCCGTCCACGGCAATAATTTGTCCGGTGGTTTTGCCCAGTCGGCTGCCAACCAACAGAAAATAAGCTTCTGCCTGGTCGGCGGGAGTAATGGGTGATTTGGTCAACGTCCGATCGGCGTAAAACTGTGCCAGTTTTTTTACCAGCGATTCCGTGGGCTCGTCGTCAGCATAGGGAATTTTGTATTTCGCGAGCGAGCCGATGACCCGGTCGCGTGGGAACATGGCTGAACCTTGGACCACGGTGGCGGGTGCCACGCCATTGACGCGCACCAGCGGCGCCAGTTCCATCGCCAGTTCGCGCACGAGATGATTGGCCGCGGCCTTGCTCGTATCGTAAGCGAGCGAGCCTTTTTTGGGAACGACCGCATTCGCGCTGGTCGTCAGTACCAGGTTGCCACGCAAGCCCTGTTCCTTCCAGGTTTTCGCCGCTTCATCCGCAACGAGATAACTGCCGGTCACATTGATGGCAAACGTCGCGGCCCATTTGTCGTCAGGAATGTGGCCAGTGGTATCGCTCGGCACGAAAACTCCGGCGGTCACGCAAATCGAATCGAACCCTCCGTAAGCCAGCGCGACCCGGTCCAGCATTTTGCGGATGCTCGCGCGGTTTGTGATATCGCAGCCCAGGCCAATGGCCGGGCCACAATTCGAAATGCCGGTTCCCGCCACACCGATGCCGACGCCAAATTTGTCTGTGATTTCCCCGGCGGTAACTTTCGCCGCCGCTTCGTTGATATCCACACAGGCGATATGGGCACCCTCGCGAACGAGCCGATGCGCGGTTTCTCGACCGATGCCTGAACCGGCCCCGATGACCACGACCACCTGCCGCGCGAGTTCCTTTTCCGCCGGCATCCGTTTCAATTTCGCCTCCTCCAGCAGCCAGTATTCGATGTCGAATGCCTCCTGCTGCGGCAGCGAAACGTATTGGTCAATCGCCTCCGCCCCGCGCATGACCTCAACGGCGCAATTGTAAAACTCCGCCGTTACCCGTGATTCGCTTTTGTCTTTGCCCCAGGCAATCATACCAAGGCCGGGAATCAGGATGACCGTCGGATTCGGGTCGCGCATGGCAGGCGAGTTGGGATGCCGGCAGCGCTGGTAATAACTCGCGTAATCCGTCCGGTACTGCTCCAGGCCGGCGACAAGTTTTCCTTTGAGCATGGCCAAATCCCCTGTCTGCGGACTCCAATCCACGTAAAGCGGCTTGATTTTCGTCCGCAGAAAATGGTCGGGACAACTGGTGCCCAATTCCGCCAGCCGCGGGGCGTCCACTGAATTTACAAAGCGCAGGATTTTTTCGTCGTCCTGTACCGTCGCAATAAAGCGCTTTGGTTGCGAAACCTGCCCGCGCAGCCAGGGCAGGATCGCGGCAAAAATCTCACTCCGTTTTTCCGGTGCCAGGGTTTGATATTTCGCGCCGCCGAAGGCCTTCACGTCCCCACCGTTGGCCGCGTACTTTTTCTCGATGAATTGTGATGCGCGTTCGATGAAATCCAAAGTGTGCCGATAGCATTGCTTTTCGTCGTTCGCCCACGAAATGAAGCCGTGCTGCCCCATCATGATCGCCGTCGCCTTCGGGTTCTTTCCGACCGCCTCCTGCATCACCAGGCCCAGTTCAAAACCGGGACGCATCCAGGAAACATAGACCATTTCGCCGCCGAATATATCTCGCGTCAGCTCCTCGCAGCGTTTGCTGGCGGCGATGGCGATGATCGCATTCGGGTGCATATGGTCCACAAACTTCGCCGGAATGAAACTGTGCAGCGGCGTGTCAATGGAACTGGCCCGCGGATTCAAATTAAAGGTGCAATGGTTGTAAGCGGCCACCATGTCATCCTCGGCCGGCGACTTGAGACCTTTGTCGGCGCGGGCCGCGTAGGTCTTTCGCAGACCCAACAGCCGGGCCTGGTAAAGCGAGGAAAAGTTTTCCCGTTTGGCGGTGCGCAAGTCCCCGCCCGAACCCTTGACCCAAAGTACTTCGCCCGGCTCACCCGTGAGCGGGTCTTTTTCCACGAGCTTGGACGAGGTGTTGCCGCCGCCGGTGTTGGTCACCCGCTGGTCGGCGCCCAGGCAGTTGGACCGGTAAACCAGAAGTTCGACCGGCGAAAGCTTCGCGGCCACGGTGTCGTCCCACCGATCATCGACGTGTTGAAATTTCATTCTTTGAAAATCTGTGTTTGTTTTGTTATTTCTGTGAATTAAAGCTTGCTTCGGGCCAAAACCCAAGTAGAAAAGAAGAAAAATCATCAAGCGATTATGCTGGCCGTCGAAAGGCAACAGCGGATTTTGGAGATGCTGTCGAAATCACGGGCGGTTACCACCGCCCGGGCGGCCAAAGTGCTGGCCGTCTCGGCGGAAACCGTCCGCCGGGATTTCGAGAAATTGGCGGCCGATGGCCGCCTCTCTCGCGAGCATGGCGGCGCGGTGCCGGTCAATGACGGCCGGCGCGATCTTCCTTTGGACAGCCGTGAAATGGCCAACGTCACTGAAAAGGAAGCCATCGCCGGACTGGCACTGGCGTTAATTCAAAAGGGCGACACCGTGTTTTTCGACGCCAGTTCCACAGTGTTTCATCTGGCGCGGCTGCTGGCGGATCTTGAGGTGACGGTTTTGACGAACGCCGTGAAGATTGCCGCCGAGTTGGCCCGGCGTCCGGCGGTGGAAGTGATTTTGCTGGGTGGCGTCGTCAATCACGGATCTTTGTCCTGTGAAGGTAGTTTGGCGGATCAAATGCTGGAATCTTACCACATCCAAAAGGCCTTTATGTCCTGTCGCGGACTGGACGCCGAACGCGGCTTGAGCGAGGCCAACGCCGAACAGGCCGGGCTGAAGCGGAAAATCATCAGGCTGTCGGACCAAACCATTGTGCTGGCCGACAGCGCCAAGATGGGCCTCAAGTCATCCTACTTCTTTGCCGGCCTGGAGGACATTGACACCTTGATTACCGAACGTCCGCCCGAGAAGAAGGTGAAACGCGCATTGCGGGGAAGCGGCGGGAAACTGCTCCTGCCAGCGGAGGAGGAGCCGGCTTGAACTCCTCAAAAATATGTCTGGCGGTTGACCTCGGTGCGAGCAGCGGCCGTGTGCTCGCGGGAATTTATGACGGCGCCCGCCTGGAATTGCACGAACTGAACCGTTTCCCGAATGATCCGGTCAAGGAAACCGATGGCTGGCATTGGAACCTCGAAGGCCTTTCCGCTCATATCAAACAAGGCATTGCGCTCGCGGTGAGAAAATACGGCGAAGCCGTCGTATCGGTCGGGGTGGATACCTGGGGTGTCGATTACGGGTTACTGGATGCAGAAGGGAAATTATTGTGCGCGCCGTTTCAATACCGCGACCGCCGCACGCAAGGGATGCAGGAAGCCGCGTTTCGGCGGATGCCGCGCCGGGAGATTTACCAGCGGACCGGCATCCAGTTCATGTTCTTCAACACGCTTTTTCAACTGCTGGCCGAAGAGGCCAAACGGCTGGATAAGGCCGAGCGGTTGCTCTTCCTGCCGGACTTGATTCATTATCTTTTCACCGGCATCGGCGTGAACGAAAAATCCATTGCCAGCACCAGCCAGGTGCTCAATCCGCACACGCAAACCTGGGAACGCGGCTTGATCCAGGCGATGGGATTGCCGGAAAACATCTTCAGCCAACTGACGAACGCCGGGACCGTGCTGGGTAAACTGCACTCCGACGCAGCCTCGGACACCGGCGCAAAAAATCTGCAGGTCATCGCGCCCGCCGGACATGACACTGCCTCAGCCGTAGTTGGCGTCCCGGCTGAGGAGCCGGAACCGGTATTTCTGAGTTCGGGGACATGGTCATTGATGGGACGCGAATTGAGCCAGCCGGTGATTTCGGAGGCGAGTTATCAAGCTACCTTTTCCAATGAAGGCGGCGTGTTCGGCACGACCCGCTTTTTAAAAAACATCGCCGGCATGTGGCTGTTGCAGGAATGCAAACGCGCCTGGGACGCCGCTGGAAAATCCGTCAGTTACGACGAACTGGAACGCCAGGCCAAATCGTCCCCGCCGTTCACGACTTTCCTTGACCCCGACGCAGTGGATTTTCAGGCGCCGGCCGACATGCCCGCGGCCATTGCCGCGTTTTGTCACCGCACCGGGCAGCCGGTGCCGGCGGATGCCGGGGCATGGACGCGGGTTCTTTTTGAAAGCCTGGCGTTGAAGTATCGTTTTGTGAAAGAATCCTTGGCGCGGATCACCGGCAAACCAATTGACCGGATTTATTTGGTCGGCGGAGGGTGTAAAAATCAACTATTGAATCAGTTCACCGCCGACACCTTGAATTGCCCCGTCGTGGCCGGCCCGGTAGAAGCCACCTCGATTGGCAATGTCGTCATGCAATTGTTTGCCTTGGGGGAAATCCATTCGCTGGCGGAAGGGCGCGCGTTGGTACGGCGCTCGTTTGAAACCAAAAGGTTTGAACCGAAAGACACTGGCGCCTGGGACAACGCCTATGCGCGCTTCCAAAACATTCTTGCCGCTGACCGCTTATGAAACCTGCCGGAATCTTGAAACGCCTGGTCCGTTTGTCTCATGAATTGGGACGGGAAGACCGCCATCTGGCCATCCTTGGCGAAGGGAACGTCAGTGCCGATTTGGGAGACGGAACGTTTTATGTCAAAGCGTCCGGCAACCAGTTGGCTACGATTGACGCCGGCGGCTTCACCCGGGTGAAGATATCACCGATTCTGGAGGCTCTGGCTCAACCTCGCAAGACCGACGACGAAGTCCGCGGAATTCTCGAAGCCTGCCGCGTGGATCAAAAAGCCAAACTGCCCTCGGTGGAGACGTTTTTGCACGCCATTTGCCTGAAGGAAGGCGGCGCCCGATGGGTCGGGCATACCCACCCGGTCTCCGTGCTGAAAATTCTGTGCAGTAAACCGGGCGCGGAGCCGTTTCGCCGCCACATTTTCCCCGATGAAATTGTCGTCTGCGGCCGTCATCTGGCAGTGGTGCCCTATGTTGATCCCGGCATCCGGCTGGCCGTAGCGTTGCGCAAATCGCTCCGGGAATTCATGGACGAACACGGCGCCGCCCCCAAGGTCATTCTGATGGTCAATCACGGCCCGGTGGTCCTGGGCCAGACCGAGCGCGATGTGCTGAATACCATGCTCATGCTCGACAAATGGGCTTCGGTGCTGGCCGGGAATTATGCCCTGGGCGGGCCGCAATTTCTGGAGGAAAACATTTCGGACCGAATTGAACATCGTCCGGACGAACACTATCGCCGCCGGGCCATCGGCAGGCTAAAATAAATTCAACCAGGCGAAAATATGGAAAATCCACTCTTCAAGAAACTTCCCAAAATTGGCATCCGCCCCACGATCGACGGCCGCCGCCGCGGTGTCCGCGAGTCGCTCGAAAGGCAGACCATGGACCTGGCCAGGGCCGCCGCGAAGCTGATGTCATCCAGCCTGCGCTATCCGAACGGCAAGCGCGTCGAATGCGTCATCGCCGACTCCGGCATCGGCGGCGTCGCCGAGGCCGCGGCGTGCGCGGAAAAATTCGCGCGCGAAGGTGTCGGTTTGTCGCTAACCGTGACGCCGTGCTGGTGTTACGGCAGCGAGACGATGGACATGGATTCGACAATTCCCAAGGCGGTGTGGGGTTTCAACGGCACCGAGCGGCCCGGTGCAGTTTATCTCGCTGCCGTGCTGGCCGGCCACGCGCAAAAGGGTTTGCCGGCCTTCGGGATTTATGGACGCGATGTCCAGGATGGCGACGACCAGAGCATCCCCGCCGATGTTTCGGCGAAGATTCTGCAATTTGCCCGCGCCGGTCTTGCCGTGGCGACGATGCGCGGCAAATCCTATCTCGGCATGGGCGGCGTCTCGATGGGTATTGCCGGCTCGATTGTGGATCAGCCGTTCTTCGAGCGTTACCTCGGTATGAGAGTTGAAACGATTGACATGACGGAATTTCTCCGTCGCCTGGACCATGGCATTTTCAATCAGGCCGAATACCGAAAGGCGCTCCAGTGGGTGAAAGAGAATTGCCGGGAAGGCAAGGACTACAATTCGCCGAAGACGACCCGCTCCCGCGCACAACTCGATAGCGAATGGGAAAAGTCCGTCAAGATGTCGCTCATCGCGCGCGATCTGATGGTCGGCAACCACAGGCTGGCCGGGATGGGCTTCGGCGAGGAGGCAAACGGGCATAATGCCATTGCCGCCGGTTTCCAGGGACAACGCCAGTGGACGGATTACCAGCCCAATGGCGATTTCCTGGAAGCCATCCTCAACTCGTCGTTCGACTGGAACGGCATCCGTGCGCCTTACATTGTCGCGACGGAAAACGACTGTCTCAACGGTGCGTCGATGCTCTTTGGCTATCTGCTCACGAACACCGCGCAGATTTTTGCCGACGTGCGGACGTATTGGAGTCCCGACGCCGTCAAACGCGTTGCCGGCCACAAGCTCACCGGCGCGGCGGCGGGCGGCATTTTGCATCTCATCAATTCCGGTCCGGCCACGCTCGACGGCACCGGACGGCAGGAGCGCGACGGCCAGCCGGTGATGAAACCGTTCTGGGAAATCACAAAGGACGATGCGCAGAAATGCCTCGCCGCGACGACGTGGCACCCGTCCATCACCGAATATTTTCCCGGGGGCGGTTGGTCCACACGTTTTCTGACCAAAGGTGGGATGCCGGTGACGATGTGCCGGTTGAATCTCGTCAAAGGCCTCGGGCCGGCACTGCAAATCGCCGAAGGCTGGACCATTGAGCTGCCGGAAAAAGTCCACGACGCGCTCGAGCAACGCACGAACCCGACGTGGCCAACCACCTGGTTCGCGCCGATTCTGACCGGGCAAGGCGCTTTCCGCGATGTCTATTCCGTTATGAACAACTGGGGCGCCAACCACGGTGCCATCGGCTACGGCCACGTGGGCGCGGAATTGATTTCGCTCGCGGCCATGCTGCGCATCCCGGTTTACATGCACAATGTGCCGGAAGAAAACATCTTCCGCCCCAGCGCCTGGAACGCCTTTGGGACCGCCGAGCGTGAAGGCGCGGATTTCCGCGCGTGCGCCAATTTTGGTCCACTTTACAAATAAAACCCAACCGGCTGTCCCGCGTGAAAATATCATTGTTCATCCCGTGTTTTGTGGATCAATTTTATCCGCAAACCGGGATGAACATCGTGCAGGTGCTGGAACGGCTCGGCCACACGGTGGATTATCCGGAAGCGCAGACGTGCTGCGGCCAGCCGGCCTTCAATTCCGGTTTTTGGGACGAAGCGCGCGCGGTGGCCGAACGGCAAATCGCTATTTTTCAAGACGCGGAAATTGTGGTGATTGCATCCGGCTCCTGCGGCGCGATGGTCAAGGTTTTTTACCCCGAATTGTTTCACGGCCATCCGCGCGAAACCGAAGCCAGGGCGCTGGCGGCAAAAACCTTTGAGTTCTCAGATTTCCTGGTCAATCGGCTTGGCGTGCTCGATGTCGGCGCGCGGTTTCCGGGGCGCGCGACATTTCACGATGGCTGCCACGGTTTGCGCGAGTTGGGCCTCAAAAATCCGCCGCGCCAGTTGCTCCAGCATGTCCGGGGGCTGGAATTGGTGGAAATGAAGGAGGCGGAAACCTGCTGTGGTTTCGGCGGCACGTTCGCCGTCAAGTTCCCGATGATTTCCACCGCGATGGGCGAGGTCAAATGCGCGTCCATTGCCGAAACCGGCGCGGAGTTTGTGATTTCCAACGACTCCAGTTGCCTGATGCAGATTCGCGGTGTGCTGGAGCGGCAGGGTAAATCTGTCAAAACGCTGCATCTGGCCGAAGTGCTGGCGCAAACATGAACGTTCACGCCAAAACATTCAACGAAGCGGCCAGGCACCAAACGGCGGATTTGCGCCAGCGCGATTGGATTCAAAAAGCGCTTGCCGGCTATTACGCCAAACGCGACGAATTCAAAAATCGCTTCCAAAGCTGGTCAGGCGCGCGCGACACGGCAGCCGCCGTAAAATGGGAAGCCGTCAATCACCTCGACCGCTACCTGGACGAGTTTGCGTCCCGGCTCGAAGCCCGCGGCACCAGGGTCTTCTGGGCGCCCGACGCCCAGGCAGTACGCGATTATGTCGTTGGCGTCGCGCGGCAGCACCAGGTCCGCTCCATCATCAAATCCAAGAGCATGACGGCGGAGGAAATTCATCTCAACGACACACTGGAGCAGGCCGGCTTTGAGGTCGTCGAATCCGATTTGGGCGAGTACATCGTCCAGCTCCGCCACGAACCGCCGTATCACCTCGTCTTTCCGGCCATGCACCTGACCCGGCAACAAATCAGCGATTTGTTCCAAGACCGGCTGGGTTCCGAGTCAACGGACAATCCGGAACATTTGACGATGATCGCCCGGCGGGTCATGCGCCGGAAGTACTGCGAGGCGGACATGGGCATCAGCGGCGCGAACTTCGCCATTGCCGAGACCGGCATGATTTCCATCACCGAAAACGAGGGCAACGCTCGGCTGACCACTTCGCTGCCGAAAGTCCACGTGGCGATTGTCGGGATTGAAAAGGTTTTGCCCAAACTCTCCGACCTCGCCTTGTTCCTGCCGATGCTGGCCACGGCCGGTGCCGGGCAGCCCATCACCTGCTACAACACGCTCTATGGCGGGCCGCGGCAGCCGGGCGAGCCTGACGGCCCGGAGGAATTCCACGTCGTGCTGTTGGACAACCGTCGCACGGAGTTGTTGGCGGACGCCGAACAGCGTGACGCTTTACACTGTATCCGGTGTGGCGCCTGTCTAAACGTCTGCCCGATTTTCAAAAACATCGGCGGCCACAGTTACGGCACGACGTATCAAGGACCGATTGGCTCCGTCATCACGCCTCATCTGCGTGGACTTCAGGATTGGAAACATCTGTCGCAGGCCTCGTCCTTGTGCGGCGCCTGCACCGAAACCTGTCCCGTCAAAATTAATCTGCACCATCATTTGCTGCATAACCGCCGTAACGCCATTCAGGCCCGCCCGGCCCGCTTCGAAAAACTAGTTCAGACCGGTTTCGTGTTCATGATGCGCCGGCCGCGGTTATACGAATGGGCCGCGGGGATTGGACGCATTCTGCAGCCGCTGCAACGTTTGGTCCAGGGAACCGTCCTGGATCCGCTGCGTGCGTGGACAAAGACCCGGTCGTTCCCGCCCCTGGCGGAAAAAAGCTTTCGCGAGCTGTGGCGGAAAAGGAAAAAACTATGACCAACCGCGAAATCATTTTAGGCCGGATTCGCGAGGCGTTAAAAATTGCCGCACCGTATCCCACTTTCCATGATAGCGCGACGACGACGTCTCCCCTGCCCGCTTCGCCGCAATCATGGCTGCCGCCGGTCGGTGAAACACTTGAGGAACAAATCCAATTGTTCCGCAGAAACGCGGAGGATTTGAAGGCCGGGTTCCGCGAATGCACGAACGCGAACGAAGCAGGCCAATACATCAAAGAACTGGCGCTGGCGGGTGGCTGGAAAAAGATTGGCCGGCATTCCGGTGAATTAACAGACCCCGTCGCGCGGGAGTTGGGATTGCCGGAAGTGCGAACTGATGGCGGCTATGCCGTGAATGATTTGGAAAGTTGCGATGCCGGGCTGACCGAGTGCGAGGCGCTGGTGGCGCAAACCGGCAGCGTGCTGGTGTCCGCGCCGAGCGCGGGTGGACGGGCCTTGTCCGTGTTGCCGCCGCACCATGTCGTGCTGGCGCGCCGGAGTCAAATGGTTCCCGATTTGACCGTCGCTTTGCAGCGCGTGCAGGAAAAATTCAAAGATAACTTTCCGAGCTTTCTTTCCTTCATCAGCGGCCCCAGCCGCACCGGCGATATCGAGCGCATTCTGGTGCTCGGGGCGCACGGACCAAAAAAATTGACTATTCTGCTACTGCCTTGAATCATGTCGGAACCTGAATTGACCGCTTCGCCCTCAAAACTATGATCGCACCCACGAATCCCAGCCCAACGACGGCGAAAGCCACCAGCCTGTTCCGTCTGCCGGATGGCAAAAATCTTTTCATCACCTTTGCCCTGGTTACCTCACTGTTCCTGTTGTGGGGCTTTTGCAACGGAATGATCGATATCCTGAACAAACATTTTCAGGACTCCCTCCACATCAACAAGCAGCAGTCGGGCCTCGTGCAGTTCGCCAATTATCTGGCTTATTTCCTGATGGCGATTCCCGCCGGATTGATTGCGCGCAAGCTCGGTTACAAGGGCGGCATTCTTGTCGGCCTTGCGCTGATTGCTAGCGGCGCCTTTTTGTTCATTCACGCGGTGAGCATCGGCACGTATTCTGCATTTTTGCTGGGCCTGTTTGTCATCGCCGCGGGGATGACCTGCCTGGAAACCATCGCCAACCCTTACACGACCGTGCTCGGCCCGCCGGAACATGGCGCGACGCGTATCAACATCGCGCAGACGTTCAACGGCGTGGGTTGGATTTTCGGCCCGATCGTGGGGGGATACTTCGTTTTCGGAGGAGGCGGCGGATCGAGCGATGCCACTGGCGCTGCCGCCTCAGCCACCAATGCCAATACCGGCTTGTCCACTCCCTATCTCGGCATAGGCATCTTCGCAGCGGTGTGGTTTCTTGTTTTTATTTTTGCACCGGTGCCGGATTTGCATGCCGAGGATGAAAGCAAAAAATCCGCCGATCAAACAACCAGCCTCAAGCCTTCCGGCGGCCAGTTGGCGGGCATCGGCATCGCGCTGGCGATTGTGTGGGGCCTGCTGTATTTCTTCATCGCGCCGATTATGGGATTGGTCTGGGCACTGCTCAACTTGCCTGCGAATTTGCTCGACCCGACCAAATACGGTTTGATCATCGTCGCTTACATCGGATCTTACATGGTGGTTTCAAAGAATTGGGACATGTTCCGGCGCAAACATTTCACGCTCGGCGTCGTCGCCCAGTTTCTTTACGTCGCGGCGCAGACGGGCATCTTCAGCTTCTGTGTCAATTACGTCATCGAGAACGACGCCGACGTGACGCCAGCGAGAGCCGCCACGATGCTGGGGGCAATCGGTTTTGTGCTGTTCACGGTTGGACGTTTTTGCGGCAGCGCCGTTATCAGCCAGTTCAAGCCCCACCTCGTGCTCGCGGCTTACGCGGCCATCAATGTGGTGCTGGCGGCGGTTTGCATGGGCGGCGGCAAGTTGGGCTTGATCGCGTTGTTTGGCACGTTCTTCTTCATGTCCGTCATGTTCCCGACCATTTTCGCCCTGGGCATTCGCGGCTTGGGCGATTACACCAAACTCGGCGCGTCGCTCATTGTCATGTCCATCGTGGGCGGGGCGATTGCGCCGCCGTTTATGGGCCACATTGCCGACGTTCATTCCATGCGCCTGGGCATGGTGGTGCCGCTGGTTTGCTTCGTAGCCATCGCCATTTACGGCTTGCTCTGGCAGAAATTGGAACTCCAGGACAGTCAGGCCGGCGAGTCGTGATCCCACCAATCCGGCAAGGGACAGCAGGCGGCCTGCTCGCCATGTTGTTTATCGGAGTGGCTCAAGCGCGGTGTTAAGCGGCCTCATCTATTCTCTTTTGGCGTTGCAAGCTTTGTAAGGACATCATCCAAGGCCGGGAGAACGTTTGTGTCGCTGTCCACGTACTTCTGGCCTTCGTAGTAAATGAAGATTGAGTCAAATGAGATTGTATCCAAATGGTTCGTGCCTCTGTAAAAGTCGAGTACCCAATTTGGGATATCGCCTGCGCCTACTTCGTCTTTCGGCCAAGGTTCAGCACAAGATACCGCATGAACAATTTTTCTCACACTCGCACCCTTAATGATAAACTTCATGTCTCGGTGCTCTTGATCTATCTTTGCCAAAGCGCTGGTGACAACAATATTGTCGGTGCTGGCTATGTGGGATGCGAGCTTTCTGGGAGCGTCGCTGGTGCTTCCCAAATGCTCGCAGCCACTCAAGAAAACGAAAATCAATAAAACGCTGGTAATCCGCATATCATGTGCAGAAGCCGCCTAACGTCCCCGAGCCACGCCCATCAGTCTTCGCCCGTCTATGACGAGACAGTCAGGCGAGTGGGCGCGTAAACCTACATGCGCCTGGCTTCCGACGGCAACCTGTCGTGCCGTAGCGCAGCAAAGGCGGATCTGGTTTATTCCAATCTCATCACCCAATTCTAATCTGTGCTCTGGCCTCTGTCTTCCATCTTCTGTTCCCACGGTTTCAGTGCGGTAGGCTGCATGGTTATTTCGTATCTAAAGGTGTCAAATGTGGCACCTGGTTCAACGGCGGCTGGCTCCGAGGCGGCACTTGTGGACTTTGCGGTGGAGTCAAAGGTGGCACTCGTGGAAACTGCGGCGGACTCAAAGGTGGCATACCAGGAATCTGTATCCGCTCTCGCTCCTGAAGCGCGCGCACCTGCTTCTGCAATTCTGCGTTTGAAACTTCCAAATCGTGAACTTGCTGCTCCAAAACACCGGTTCGGCGCGTCAAAAAGTCAAGCTGCTCTGAATCGGGCTTCGACGTGACGCATCCGGTCACAAAGGTCAATGATGCCAGCGAAATCACAGAGGTGAATCGGGTGATATTCATAACGCGAATGTGGCCTAACGATTCAAAAAAAGTATGAGTTGAGGGAGTTGGCGCATTGGGCGACAACTATTAGTGACCGATAAACCAAAAACCTCAATCATGCTTATGAAAACAATTACGCTTCCAACCCCCGAAACGCAAGTCCGCATCCAGCAGCTCAAGCTGGGAGTGGATTACCGACTGCCCAACGTTTTCGTGAGGACATCCTTAACAAATTGTGGAATTTCCAACCCCGATTTTGCGGCATCAGATTTCAATTTTTCATATTGCCGGACTTCCTCGCCCTGCCAAATGAGGTCAACGCGGCGAATCGGGCGCAGGGCGACGTGGCTGTATCTTTCCGGGTATTCCCGATGGAGGAAAATCGGCCGGGTTGCTCCCGAGGGTCTTGTTCGGCAGATGGCCCATGTCCAGTTGGAGCGTGCCGCCGTTGGCGATGTCGGCATTGAGAGGGTACAGCTCCTATACCACGAAAATCTGCTGAAGAAAAGAATGCGTTCAACGTTCAATGGTGAATTTCACCGGCTCAAAATGATCGTTGTCCTTGATGGTCACCAAACCATTCGCATACGACCAACCCTTGCCTGCCCGGGCCAAACCGCCAGCGCTCAATTGCGGCACCGTTTTAGCTTCGTCGCCGCCGGATTGTTCCGTCACTGCCCGGGGTTCGCGGTCCACCCAGGTTTCCAGAATCACATCGCGTTTTGCGGGACGGTAGGAACCGTCCGGTGCAGCAATTTCAATCACCACGGATTGGTCACTACGGGTCTGATGAAATTCGCGTTTCATGAAATCGCCTTTGCGATAGGCGAGGCTCTCGCCGTCGTCTTCATAAAGCCACGATTGGGCTTCGGCCGCTGGCGCGATCAGCACGTTCAGCGGATTGCCGGGCATTTGACCGGTGTATTGCACCACCGGCTGGCGAAAAATAAACCCGCCGCCGCGCACGAAAATGGGAATCGAATCCAGCGTCACTGGAATGGAAATGGTTGAATTGCCGGCGTAGAGTTTGCCGGTCCAGTAATCGAACCAATCACCGGCGGGCAGATAAACGTCGCGCCCGGTTGCGCCTTCCCACAACACCGGTGCTACGAGCAGGTCCGAGCCGAAAAGAAATTCATCGTCCACGTCGGCGGCGCGTTCATCATCGGGGAAATCCAAAAAAAGCGGACGCAACGCCGGCACGCCGGTTTCGCTGGCGTGTTGCATCACATTATAAATGTAAGGCAACAATTCGTAGCGCAACTCGATCGCACGCTGGTTGATCGCTTCGAACCGCCAGCCGAACGACCACGGTTCCTTGTCCGGTGTGGCGATCTCCGTGTGCATCCGCATAAAAGGATAAAAGACTGCGGCCTGCAACCAGCGTGTGCATAGCTCCGCCGACGGCATCCGGACAAAGCCGCCAATGTCGCTGCCCACGAAGGAAAAACCTGAAACTCCCAAGCCAAGCAGCATGGAGACGGATTGCCGCAGCGACGACCAATCCGCCGTGGCGTCACCGGTCCACACTGCGGCGTAGCGCTGGCCGCCCGCGAAACTGGACCGTGTCAGTACGAAGGCGCGCCGGTCCGGTTGCAGCCGGCTTAAACCCTCAAACGTCGAGCGGCTCATCAACTGGCCATAGACGTTGTGGATTTCGAGGCTGGTCGCGGGCCGGCCTTCGTTGTCGAAAACCACGTCCGACGGCATCGTCCCGTTGGCCGTGTCGAAGACCGATGGTTCGTCCATGTCATTCCAGATGCCGGCGACGCCGACGTCGAGCAGGCTTTTATACAGATTACCCCACCATTCGCGTGTGGCGGGCCGGCTGAAATCTGGAAAAACGCTCGGCGCCGGATTTTTTTCCGCCTGGGACGGCCAGACTGGTCCTTCATAAACCTTTCCATCCGGTAATTTCACAAAATCATCCCCGGCGATGCCTGAATCATACGGCGCGTAACCTTTCAAAGCCGGTGGATGCCCGTCGAGAATGGTGACCAGGTGAAATCCCTGCGCCCGCAAATCCGAAATCATTTTCTTCGGGTCTGGAAAACGGTCGTGATTCCAGGTGAACGGCTTGTAACCGTCCATGTAATGGATGTCGAGCCAGATGCCGTCGGCCGGAACCTGTTTTTGGCGGAACGTGTCGGCCAGGAGGCGCACGCGGGATTCGGGATAATAACTCCAGCGGCATTGCTGGTAGCCAAGCGACCAGAGCGGCGGCAACGGCATCCGGCCGGTGAGCGCCGTGTAGCGTTCAATTACCTTTTTCGGGTCCGGGCCGTTGATGAAGTAGTAGTCCAGGTCGCCGCCATCCGCGCCAAAGGTCAGCAAATCCGGCTCTTCCCGGCCAACGTCAAAGAAGCTGCGCCACGTGCTGTCGAGATAAATTCCGTGCGCCTGCCCATGGCGTGTGACCATGAAAAATGGGACGGTAACATAAAGCGGGTCGGTGCTGGAATCATAAGCCGGTGTGTCGGAATTCCACATGACATAGTTGTAGCCGCCGAGTTTCCAGCCGCGTTTGTCAAGCGTTCCGGTCTTTTCGCCAAAACCATAAACATGCTCTTCGTCGCTGAGCTTTTTGGCCACCCGAAATTCCGTTCCGGCGAAAGACATTCCGCGCGCCGGATCGTCGGCGTCCAGGATTTCACCGGCGTTGTTTGCAAAAGAAATTCGCAGGGGTGAGTATTGGACGGCGACCTTCAGCGATGGTGTCGTGAGCGTCGCGGCGTTGGCGCCAACATCGGCTTTCACGCCGGGGTTGCCGAGATCATGATTGACGACTGCGTAGGAATGGTCGCGACCAAAGGCGGATTGGGTAGTGAACCGAAGGCGGATGACATCATCCGAGAGCGGCGTAATCGCGAGCGTCCCCTGCCCGCTCTGGAACAAAAGGGTTTTGCCATCCCAGTTCGGCGCGGGCATGGCGCCGAGCGTGGTCCAGCCGATGGCGGCGGTCGGTTTTTGGGCGGAAGCCGAAAGCATTGAGGAAGTTAGCAGCATCAAGCCGGCGGACAATTGAAAAAAAAATCGATGAATGATCATGCGCTAAGTTTGAGCAGTTTGGATGGAATGCACAACTCTGGTCTGGTTGAGGTTTACCAATGGCAAATTCCCGGCAACAATGTTCCATCCGGTCAATCCCACCTCCGGCTGGTCCGGGATGGTCGTGGATTCGATCCGGAACTCCCGCGATTCCCCCGGCAACAGGGAGAAATAGTTTTCATGGTAATAGACCGACAGTACGCGCTCGCCGGTTTTAGCGTCGCGCAAGGTGAGCCGCACCGCCCGGGCGGGCGTTTTGCCCGGATTGGTTACTTTCCCGGTAATGACAAATTCCCGTTTTCGACGCCGCCCTTTCCAGTCACCGAGGAGTTGCACCTGGGGCAGGGAGTTTAACTGGCGCAAATCGTTTTCATTGCGGGCGTGCCAGTAAAAATTACGTGACAGCAATTTACCATGGTTGTTGCGCAATTCCAGTTTAACGAAATGGGCGCCGGTGGCGGGAAAGTCCAGGGTGAAGGCATTGGTGCCGGCGTTCGTCGCGGCGGTCAACGTGCGCCGGGTGCGGTGTTCGATTTGACCGGACAAATCGTAAATGTCCGCAACGGGGGCAAGGCGCGCTTCCGGGCCATCTCGATCCGCTATGGATTGCGCAATTCACTCCAAAATGTTTAACTAGACACCCATGAAAGCAATCGTTGGTTTCATTCTGCTTTTGTTTGTCATCAAGCCGGTTCAGGCAGCGGAACTCAAGCCCCCCATTCACCTTGCCATCGTCGGCCTTGAGCACGACGCCGTCGGTGATTTTATTTCGCGGGCGCGTAATCATCAAGATGTTCAGTTGGTTGGCATCGTTGAATCGAATCAGACCCTGGTAACGCGTTACGCCCGGCTTTTAAATCTCAGCACAAACTTTTTTGACTCAAGCCTTGAAGGTTTGGCGGCCAAAACCAACGTGCAGGCGGCGGCAGTTTTTACCACCACGTTCGATCACCGTCGGGTGGTGGAAGCCTGTGCCGCTCATAAAATCGACGTCATGCTGGAAAAACCGCTGGCGATTAATATGAAAGACGCCTTGGCCATGGCGGCGGCCGCGAAACAAAGCGGCATTCAAATCATTGTCAATTATGAGACTTCCTGGTATTCAAGCATCCAGACCGCGCATACCATCGTTCACGATCGGCACGCCATCGGGGATTTACAGCAAATTACGGTGGTCGCGGGAAACCAGGGGCCCAAAGAGGCTGGTTGTTCGGACGCCTTTTTGAACTGGTTGACGGATCCAGCGCTTAATGGAGGAGGCGCCCTCACGGATTTTGGCTGCTATGGGGCCGGCATGATTACCTGGTTTATGAATGATCAACGTCCTGATTCCGTGTTTGCGGTAGCCCAACATATCAAACCAGAGGTCTATCCCCGGGTGGAGGATGAAGCGACGATCATCGTTACCTACCCACACGCTCAGGGAATTATCCTGGCTTCCTGGGACCTCCCGTTTGATGAGCGGAGCATTAAAATCTATGGCAACACGGGATATATATTTGCGCCGCGAATGGATTTACTGCGAATCCGTCTGGCTGACACCGAAGAGAGCAACCTCGATTTGCCAAATCAACCCGAATCGGGCCTGTTGACTGATGATATTTCGCATTTGGCAGCGATTGTGCGTGGAGATACCAGCCCCACCGGACCGTCATCCTTGCAGGTAAACTTAATTACGACTGAAATTCTTGACGCCGCGCGAAAATCCTTCGAACTTGGGAAACAAATTGTTCTTCCCAAGGATTCTCCCTGGTAAGTGTCCGAGGTCATTCAAGCGACCATACCGCCCCGGCATCAAACCAACTGCTTCAGCGACGCCTTCGCACACAATCCCAAAGAGCTTTTTTATTAAAGTGATAAACGTAACACGCCGTTGCAATCGTGTTTGAAATTTTGACTGGTCCTGAATTTAATCGCGTTTCGGCAAGTTCGTTTCAATAACTGAAATCTGTTGCCGCGCGAAACTGTCCGTCGGATCGAGATGGATTGCGGCACGAAACTCGGCGAGGGCTCCGTTCTTTTTCCCTTGAGCGGCCAAAGTGGTCGCCAATTCGGTGTGTCCCTGAGCAAAATCCGGGCGATAACGGATTGCCTCCGAGAATTGGCTTTGAGCTTCTTCGATCTCCCCCCTGGCGGCCAGTTGAATTCCCAGTTGGTAACGGGCTTGCCAGAATTCCGGTTTGGCATTGATGGCCGCGCGCAGGCACGCAATCACTTCGTCCCACTGATACGCCGACGCTGCGACATTGGCCTGGTTGAAATAATCCGCCGGGCCGCCCGGTTCCAAACCCGCTGCCGTTTGATAGTTGGCCATGGCCTCGCCGGTTTGTCCCTGATTTTGCTGTAGAAATCCAAGATTGATGTACGTCTCCACATAATTTGGACCTGTGCGAATGGCTCGTTTGAACCAATTGACAGCCTGGACAGTCCTTTGCTGGTTCGCCAATATTTCCCCCAGCTCGTTCATCGCCTCCACATAATTACTGCGCAGGGCAATCGCCCGTGAAAGGTATTGCACGGCTTCAGCCATTCTTTCATCCCGGACCAATAATCGGGCGGTATGATAATAAATGTCCGGCACCTGCGGAATAAGTTCACAGCAGCGTTTGGCTTCGGTGGCGGCTTGTGCCCAGTATCCCTCCGCCTCCAGCAAGGCCACAAAATTCAGATTCAAGAACGTATCATCCGGGGCGGACGCCAGAGCCTGTTCATAGATCTGGATGGCCTGGGCGGGTGTTTGAGCATTCATCATGGACCTTGCCTGATCCAGTTCCGCTTCATAAAACTTGAGATTCTCTGCATGATTGAGCTGCCCGGTAAAGGGCGGCGCGGTCACGCTCCCCAAAATACGCAGCCAAACGCCGTAACGTTCCCGGGCGGTGAGCGCGAGGCGCCGGTCGCACAATTCCGCGGTTGCCCAATGATCGTCGTCCCGGGCAGTAATTGAATCTGGAAGCAAGGTTTTCATCTTTTCGGCAAACTCAAGCGCCAGCAGATAGTTGCCCGCGAAATTCAAATGCACGTGCTCATAAAAAAAGTTAAATCCTGGGATCCCCTCTGGTGATCTTTGTGCCAGGATACTGGCGGCATCCAGCAAATGGACGCCTGCTCCCGCGTGACTTGATGCCGCCTCCCTGACGATAGAATTGATCCGCGTGTCTGCCCGGAAATCGAGCGCGTCATAATCCCGGGCCAGTTTAAAATCTGCCCGGGCACGATCGGCGTTGGTCAAGGCCAGGTTGCAGCTTCCCATGCGAAACTGCAAATCTGCAAATTTCGGGTCAATGCCGGCAGCTTTTTGATAAAGGGCCAGCGCATCCCGGTACAAACCAGCATTTTCCAGTTTGACACCTTGCTGGTAAATCTCATTCCATGCGGATTTCCGGTTTTCATCCAAACCAGCTGAATGCTGCGACGCAAACGGAGCACAATCTTTCAGATTAACCGATACCGTGCTCAGGATGACTGGAACGCCAACCTTGTGCGCCGCCCGCAAGATATCCTCCAGATTTCCCGTAAAATTCTGATAGGCCCGGAGGCGGGCGGGATCGTCATATCCCAAACGATTATTCATGAACATCTCCAGGCCTCGCCATTTTTGGGGAGTGGACGGACTCAACGCTCTGATGAGGGCGTCCATTAATTGTCCGAGCCGGGTGGTTTTGATGGCGAGAATAAACCGGATGATGTCCCGGCTGGGCGCGTGTAGTCCATAACTCGTCTCGGCGCCGAAGGGACCCACCATCTCGTTATTGCCCATATAAATGAGCCACAAATCACCTTGATGCCGGGCACACTCGCGCGCAATCGGCAAAATCGTGTTCGAATCAATCGCCGTTAACGCCACACAAATCACTTGAAAATCTGTTCCCGGATAACGTTCGCGCAACAGCACTTCCAGGTAGCGGCCCATGCCATAGGTGGGTTCGGGGTCTCCCATGGCAGCCGACTCGCCAAACAAAAAGATTCGATATGAATTAGTGGCTTTTTCGGCGGCAAATCGAAAAGGCAGCGTTCTTCGGGCGATGGCCGGCGGAAAGAAACGGTAGCTGAATTTCTCGTTCGGCACAAAATAATCGTGCCCATCAATTTTGATTCGGCGGAAAAAACTGGTGTCATAGCCATATCCGGCCAGGCGCAGCCCGAGTTCAATACCGCCCAGGATGAAGAACGGGATAAAAACCATCGCCAAAAGACGCATCAACCACAGACGACGTCTTGAAACTGAGGGTGCAGGAATCATAGCGATGGCTTTCAGATGGACCAACTTGCACTACGAACCGCACCAGCCTTTGACCACCCGGCTCGTTGTGCTGTCTCTGATGATGGTATAACAACCAAGAGGCGGCGAGTCAACCCGCCGGCTCTGCGTTCGCAGGGGCCAACGGTTGAACGCATTCCACGTTGGCCTCACGGTTTCAGGTTATTCCCGTTACTGCATCATTACCCGAAGGAAGCCTTTGGTTCCTGCCGGCATTGTGACGATAGCGGTCGTAGTGCTCCCGCCGGACGGGATGTTGGTTTGCAAAGGACTCCAAGCGGTAGGATTCAGGGCCGGTGATTCATAGATGGTGTAATTGGCCCCAGGCGTGGACGTCCATGTGAGCGTGAACTGCAAGGTACTGGGATTATAACGGGAGGAAGTGATTGTGACAGTCGGCAGGCCAACAACCGCAATGGATCCGTTTACGAGCAGTTCGTTCGTCCAGCTTAAGCCGCCGGAAAGGCTCGGCAGGATAGTGGAGGCATATTGGCCGCCATAATTCGTGTTTCCGATATTATTGAACAGTTGGTATGAATTTCCTGCGAGCGGCGGAGGACCTGAATTGATAACATCCAATGTTCCATTTGTGGAATACCAGAACCAATTCGTCCCGGCATTGAGGGTGATCTGATTGCTGTTGGCCAGATCAAACATCACCGTTCCATTGACAATCGGATAGTTAGTGGTGAGATTTATCGTGTCGAGGATCTTGTAGGTTCCATCAATTGTCATCGTGGGCATATAAATAGAATTGCTGCCGGCAATGACGCCCGTGCCACTAAAATCCACCGAGCCGTAATTTGTGCCAAAGCCGACGATTCCGTTATTCGTCAAATTTCCGCCAACATTCCACTGCTGAACGTCCATCACATATAAAGACCCCATCCATACTCCTGCATTCCCCGGTCCATAAACATCATTAGATCCTACATTCGTAGCACCGTCCCACCCTAGTTTGGATACCAAGGCATCCTGAGTATTAGTGAGCACCACGCTGCTGGGGAGGATCGTTAAGCCACCTGCAAAATAGTTGGAGCCATTGACGGCATCCTTATCCCACATCATCCCAGCGCAAGAGGTTAGGCCCTTGACCGTGATGAAACCAACGGAGCAGTCCCAGGCGCTGCCTTGGCCAATGTAGAGGCTGCCGTTGATGGTGAAATTAGTGCCGCACTCCACGTACACACCTGAATAAACCGTTAAAGTACCATTTGTATGATCGGGTGGAACATTCGTCCCGTATACGATGAAATTACCGTAAATGGTCATCGGCGTAGCAGGATAACCATTCTGCGCTCCGTTATAAAAATCGCCCCATCCGCTGAAGTCAAGATTCCAGTAATTGATACGTTTTGCCCAGAAAGCATTGCCTTGGTAAACTACGGTATTGTTGGTGGCAGACGCAATCAATGTTCCCAGCGACTGAGTTCCAAGCCCTTCGTTTTGGCCGCTAACGTAAAGTGTGGAATTCGGCGCCATGACTACGGTGCCACCAATGCCGGTGGCTTGACTGCTGTCAAGCGCTTGACAGATCGCATTTGTCATATCATTGGTAATAACTACACCATCAAGGACCTCAACAATGTCATTGGTTGTCGGCAAAATTCCATTCGGCCACGGCTGATTCGGGACGGTGGAGGACCAGTTCCAGTTGCCGGGGTTGCTTACAGTGATCAGGTTTACGGCATTGCTAATCGAAGCGAAAAACAGCATCGACAACATGGCTAAAGCAAAAGCGATTCGATTTATTTTCATGTCTGGGCGGATTTTATGGTTAATAATGGTTCATTCCGGCATCAGTCTCGTATCAAGATTTCAGGTATTTTCTACTATGGACTCGCCAATAATGATAGTCACATAAAGCGGTGACAGAGCAGAATCCGCGATAATCAATGCTCAATCGGCAACCACGTTTCGTCACTGCCTTTTGAATCAATTTCCGAACAGCAGTGTTGCATGCAACTCCACGAACAATGTCAGGCTCGATCGGACGCGAATTCAGTCATTGGAATTCGTCAGGTGATAAAGAAACTCCGCAGCGTGCCAACCGCTGCGGAGTATAGCTTAAGAATCGCAAACGAACGTTATCACTTGGCACTCACGCGACGCCGTGCAATCACAAGCCCTGCCAACCCCAAGCCGACCAGTGCCATTGTGGCCGGTTCGGGTACCAGTTCGATACTGTCAACTGTAAAGCTAAATCCACTCGCCACAGTGACTGGATCCATGCTGATTTGGAAGAAAGCTATCGTTGCGCCACCCGCGATAGCCGCCTGCTGCGCTGCGCTAAGAGATCCGGTTTCCGTGACTGTCTGATTCGCCGGGTTATATACATACCCTGCATCTTGGTTCGCAAGACCCTGTCCATTGGGAAACCCGTAACTGAGGTCGTAGCCATCATATCCAAAGTACCTTTGTGGATTGTAGGCGCCACCACTCGTATCACCAAGCAATGGTTGCAGACCATACCACTCCCAAGCTCCAGTTCCACCAGGACCCACGCTCGGTGTTGGACCGGTAATTGTATAGGTAAAAATGATTTTGTTGTCAGCCGGATTTAAAGCCACCTGCTGCGCCACCGGGATGTCCCACTCACCCCAAGTGTAATTAGCACCGCTCAGTGAAAGTCCGGTCGGCGTTGTCACAGCCGGTGTGACAAAATTCCCACCGCCCATGGCTATGCCGGAGGCAGCACCGTTTCCCAAGATGTATTGGGCCTGTGACGAGTTTGCAATTATTAAACCGGCCGCCACCGCCAAGGCGGTCGTGAGCCATTTTGTATTCTGTTTCATAAGTTTTTGTGTCTATTGATTTAGCTATTTTTTACCGTTACGCTTCTGAAATCACAGATCCGTCCAATCTTTACTCCGGTTCTCGAAATTCTCTCAAGACACCGTTTTTTTAGTCCAGAACATGATTTCCGCTGCGTATTAATCTAGCAAAATGGATTCCACGTACCAGTCGCATGAAGTGGTGACAATGCGATTCCAGGCAACAATTGCAGGGCTATGGCGAGTTTTTAGACATGGTCGCTTGTCGAAATACCCCCCTTGGAAATCATACTGAATTGTGTTCAAAGTGCTACAATTTGACCAACCTCCCCCTCTCCCGTCCAACGGGCACCCTGTTCTCCGATGGGAGCGGGCGAGGGCCGGGGAGAGGAGGTGCTTGGTTAATCTCATCGCCCTTCCGGAAGGCTTTTAGTGACACTTTGATCGCACATTAGTATCAGAACCAATTTGTCGAATTCTTCATCTGACTGGTCGCCGGAAATGTCCCCGCTTTATGCGACTATTGTCCCCGCTTTATGCGACTATAAATGTTGAACAGAAATGCTAGGTTGCGTTATTGCCAGCCGTAATGGGGCACGATTGAATCGTACACCCAGTGGCAGCTTTGCAAATAATAAAATTGCGATATGAAATCTAAAATGACAATCAGGATGGAGAGACCCCGTGGAGATAAATTGGCAGAACCGGCTCCAGGATTTTCGTGGGACAGGAATCGGGAAAACTTTTTGAAATCAGGTTTTACTTTGATTGAGTTGCTGGTCGTCATTGCAATTATCGCCATCCTGGCAGCCATGTTGCTGCCCGCACTGGCCGCGGCGAAGTCGCGCGCGCTGGCCACCGCCTGCTTGAGCAACACCAGACAGATCGCTTTGGCATTCACGATGTACGAGAGCGACAACCATGATTATTTTCCAGCCAACGAGACACTCAACGGTGGGTTTTGGTGGTTGGGGGGCTTGTACTTCAATAAGTATCACCTGCAATGCGGGGGAGAGTGGATGGCGAAATCCCCTTTGTACGGCATCGTGCCCAATACTCCAGCACCCATGCTGGTTTCTTATGTGCCAAATTTGAGAATCTGGGTATGCCCCGCACGTAAACGTGGTCTAACCTACCCTTCTGCGCCCGGGGTTTGGGATCCGAGCATAACCGGTTTGCTTTCTTACGGATTCAATTATTGTGGTGTTTTTTCCGCTGTGGATCCTAACGACGGCAATATGATGAATGCTAAACCATTTAAAGCTTCTTCAGTTTTGAAACCGTCACAAATGGTCGCTGTCACCGATAGCAGCGGCAAGGACGACCCTAACGGCAAAGGCGCTGCCTGGTTGGATTCCTATTGGGCGGGATCTTCCGGTCCTTTAGGAGATCCTACCGGCACAACCGAGTATAGTGCCCGTCTTCAGACCGCGTATATGAAACACAATAATCGAGTAAATGTTGTCTATGTGGACGGCCACGCTGCGCCATCACTGCCAAGTACTCTAACTTGGGGACAGTTCTACGGGGTCTTTTCTCCCGGTGTCACCCTTAAAACATCTCCTTCTACCCCAAATCTCAAAGTGATATCGTCTGATCCCATCAGCACGCCGGCTATGGATGTGTTCCAATGGAGTACCATTCCAGAATAACGTTGTCTCACTGTTGGCGGGGAACAGACCACGCAAAGTGGATTCCGGCAATATAGCTACCTGAAAATTCCAATAATATTATAGCAATTAGCCCATTTTTTGCACCGGGCCTTGCCTTAGTTGCACACACTACAGTATATTATCCTATGTCGCATCTGCCCCGCCTGCTGACAATCATTCTGTTCCTTGGCATTTCCGTTTTCTCTCTCCCGGCGTTTCCGGGGGCGAATGTGCCTTGGACCAGCTATGATTATGCAGCCGGGAATCTGACAAATGGTGGCGGGGCCGCGATCATCGGGCCTCCGGCACAGCTCAGCAGTATAAATGCCACCCTTACCGACACGATTCAAATGGAGGCGACGGGGGGACAGGCCATCCAGCTTAACGGCACGGGGCAATATGCGGAATTGACCGCCCAAGCCGCCGCTAATTCCATTGTGGTGCGATATTGTGTGCCGGACACGGCGGCCGGAGGCGGATCCAATTATACCATCAGTCTCTACACCAACGGAGTTTTCGCACAAAAACTTCCGGTGACCTCCCAATATACATGGCTGTATGGAAGTTATCCGTTCGTCAACACTCCCGGAAGCGGCAGCCCGAGGAACTTCTTTGATGAGGTCCGCTTGAGCGGGCTGAACATCAATCCGGGAGACACGGTGACCATTCAGGAAGATGCCGACGACACGGCGGCTTTTTATGTCATTGATCTGGTTGACCTGGAGAATGTCGCCCCTGCGCTCACTGCGCCGGTCAATTCACTGAACGTGACCGGCGCGCCTTATAACGCGGATACAAACGGGGTCATTGATGCCACCACCGCGCTTCAGAACTGCGTCAATGCGGCGGCGGCAGGGGGAATGACGGCTTGGATGCCACCGGGACAATACCTGATAACCGGGACCATCACTCTCCCTACCAATGGGAAGATTCAAGGCGCCGGCATGTGGTACACCACCCTCATCGGGAGTCCGTCCCTGTACAACACGAGTTCATCCAGACGGGTCAGGGTGAATGGAAACGGAAATAACATATCCTTGTCCGACTTCGCCATTACGGGTTTTTTGAACTACCGAAATGACAGCGAGGCCAATGATGGTCTGGGCGGAACCTATGGCACCAATTCAACCATTTCGCGTATCTGGGTGGTGCATACCAAAACCGGCATCTGGCTCGAAAATGCGAATGGCCTGGTCATTGACAGTTGCCGCCTCCGCAATACCACTGCGGATGGCATCAATCTCAATACGGGGATGCGGGGTACCATCGTCACGAATTGCTCCACCCGGAGCACCGGGGATGACTGTTTTGCCATCTGGCCGGAGTCAGGCTCGGCGAAATATGTCATCGGTCTCAACGTGTTCACCCACTGCACCGGTCAATTGGCATTTCTGGCCAATGGGGGTGCCATCTATGGCGCCGTGAGCAATCGGATCGAGGATTGTGCGTTTACGGACATGCCCTACGGATGCGGCATATACATTGCCGGAACATTCGCCATCGGATCGGGCAACGGATTCTCTGGAATAACCGTCGTCCAGCGATGTGATCTCACCCGTTGCGGCGGCTGTGATCCGAATGGCTGGAGTTGGCGGGCGGCCCTGACCATCGCGCCGGGGAGTGGCGGCACTTTCCAAAACATTACCAATGTAAATATCAACCATATAAATATCACAAACAGTTTGTGCTATGGCGTGGAGGTCCTTAATAGTTCAAGTTCGGGCGTGGTATCAAACGTCACCATGAATCTCGTCAATATTTCCAATTACGGTGTGCAAGTTGCCGGAGTGTATGGGGTGTGGGCCGGACCGTGGAAAGGAAATAATGTCGCAGGCAGCATGAATGTCGAAGGCCTGACGGTCAATGGTAATGCCATAACATCGATGCCCGCATCCGGAACCGATGTGGTCAACCAGACGCCCTCAACATTCACCTTTAATTTCCTTCAGGCACCAGTCATCACGCCTGTGGCTTCAGGCAATACCTTGCAGCTCTTGTGGCCAGCGAATTACATCGGCTGGACACTGCAATCGCAAACCAATGCGCCGGGGCTCGGTATCGAGCCTGCTTGGAGCATTGTGCCCGGCTCGACCGCCACCAACCAGTTTTCCACACCCATGGACAACACGACCGGTAGCGCGTTCTTCCGGCTGATTGATCTATAAGGAACTGCCACGTCGCGCCCGGAACCGAATCGATCTCACCGCCAGGGTACGCCAGAGTTCCGGGTCGGCTATTGCTCTATAATGTCGAAGTTGGTGGAACTGTTCTGGACATCGGCGATTTGGGAATTGATGATGGTCATGCTGCCACGGGCATCGTCCCGCACCCACAAACCATGCCGCGGGTCAGCGCCAATTCCGTAGTTGGGAATGTTTACGTTTTCCAGGCGGACGTTCGAAAGCGTGCCCTGACCGTGCTTGCTCCCCGGAGCCACCACACTCAATCCATCCGAGAAACTATCCTTGATGTTCACATTGCTGATGTCCACGCCCGAAATGCTCCGACGATCCATACAAAGCTGAAAGGCGGCGCGCCACGCCCAATCGTGGTCAAACCCCCCACAGCGAATCAGTTCACAATTCCGGATGGCCGTCGTTCCGCTGAAATTATTGTCAATCTTTCCGCTCGCGTCCGACGTCGGAAATGTCGTGCTGATCAGGATGCCGCAGCCGGGGGATATATCTGTAAAAAGACAATCCTCGATTCGATTGTTCGCGCCGCCATAGATCGCCCCGCCGTTCGCCAGGAAGGGTAATTGGCCCGTGCAATGGCGAAACACGTTGGACCCGGGCGCCGGCGCCTGTTGCACGAAGCTTTGATCGGACGCCGCCGGCCACATGGCAAAACAATCGTCCCCCGTGTTACGCGTCGTGCAATTCTCAACCACGCAATGGCGGGTATCCACACAGAAGTTGATGCCGTCGGCCAGCGTGTCGCGCAGCCGGCAGCTGTCTACCACCACGTTGCTGCAAACATAAAACCACATGCCCACCTTGGTGTGCTCCACCCACAGGCGCGAAATGGTGGAGTTTTCACAATGCGCTCCCACAATCCCGTCATTGGGTTCACTGTCATTGCGATAGTTCAATTTCCCGTTGATCGCAAAATCGGCAAGATGGATGTTATGGCCAGTCAATTTGAACCTCACCCGCCGGTCCGCGTGACCATAAAGTTGTGGATTGCCCACAAACGTCGTGTACCACATGCCTGCCCCTTGGATCGTCACATCGGAAGGCACAATGATGTCTCCGGTCAGCGTGTAATCCCCGGGCGGCACCCAGACGATTTTGCCCGTTTTCCTGGCCTCGGCGATGCAATTCCTCAATGCCCTGGTATCGTCGGTCTCGCCCGTCCCGCCCGCGCCGAAGTTGGCCACGGAAAGCGAATTGGCCGGGGCGGCCTGGGGCGGCCCGACCTCCTCCAAGTCCACCAGATCCACAATGCAATACGGGGCATCAGCATCGGTCTTTTGTAACCGAATCACGTCACCCCTGGCAAACGCCACACCTTGCAAGCGGACTTCATCATAAAAATCCCTCGGCTTGCCCGCTTTCGGGTCGTTGGTAAATGGATATTTCCCATAGAGCCATGAATAGCGGGACGTGACGGGCAGTTTCTTGATAAGCTTTCCGTTCTGGTAGAGACTGAGTGTCGAGTTGATTCCGCCACCGTCCGCGGAGTCCGGCAGGCTGTAACGCACCACCATGGCATTGGCGGGCGCTTGCACGATGAACTCCACGTATTGCCCCGCATCTGCGAGCTTGACGCATTTCTGGCCGGAGGATTCGGTCTCGACGAGGAAGGGGTCGTACCGGGGTCCCAGAACCGCTCCGGTGGTTTTCATGTCCTCAGCCTCATAGGTCGTCCACGGTATGTCCGCGCCGATTCTTGCCCGAGCGAAGCTTGAAATTGCAAAACACAGAAAAAATGCCAGTCGAAACGTTAAAGGATTCATTGTATTTCTCCCGCTGTTTACAGCAGGTCTCTACTTAATTTGCCACATAAATCGGATGCCAGTAGTCACATGAATTGGCGACAGCCTCCCAACCGGCAATCTTTCTCATCAGCAAATTTGCGAGTCCGAATGCCGACCTTACTGACGTAAATACTTCGCAACGGCCTCAGTGCTCGACTGCACATGGAGTTTTTCGTAGATCCGACGCACATGAGTGCGAATGGTATCAATACTGATGCCTAACTGGTCGGCCGTCTGCTTATACGTGAGTCCCTTGGCCATGGACTCCAATACCATTCGCTCTCTCGGTGAGAGACAGGCCTTTCCTTCACTGATCGGGTCCGATTTTTGGAACGAGGCCACGACTTTGCGCGCGATGGAACTCGACATCGGAGAACCGCCTTCATTCAATTCTTTGATCGCTTCCAACAGCCTGGCCGGCGTGGACCGCTTCAACATATACCCGCTCGCTCCGGCCGACAGCGCCCGGAAAATCTGGTCCGTGTCCTCGTAAACAGTCAACATCATGATCTTCAGCTCCGGCACCAGCCCTTTCAGCCGCCGGACGCATTCCACCCCGTTCATCCCGCTCATGTTGATATCCATCAATACCACGTCGGGTCTTTCCGCCGGTAAATGTTTTAGCGCCTCTTCCGCACTATGGTAAGCGCTCACGCATCGGAATCCCGACGATCCATTTACAAACGCGGCGATGGATTGGCACAATTCCTTCTCATCGTCCACGATTGAGACCGAGATGAAAGATTTATTTTTCATCCACGTTCTTTGCTTTTATGCGGATTCATTTGGTTTGCCACCCGGCCTGGCGTAATCGGTTGAACCTGGAAATTCCTAATGCTGCAAATATTTCGCCACGGCCTCGGTGCGCGATTGCACATGCAGTTTATCATAAATGCGACGGACATAGGTGCGAATGGTATCAATGCTGATTCCCAACTGATCGGCGGTTTGCTTGTAAGTCAACCCCTTGGCCATGGATTCCAACACCATTTGTTCTCTCGGTGAGAGATTCGTTTTATCGTCACGGATTTGTCCCGACGTTTGAAACGAGGCCACGACTTTGCGCGCGATGGAACTCGACATCGGGGAACCGCCTTCTTTCAAATCCTTGATTGCTTCCAGCAGTCTGGCCGGCGTGGACCGTTTCAACACATACCCGCTCGCTCCGGCCGACAACGCCCGAAAAATCTGGTCCGTGTCCTCGTAAATAGTCAACATCATCACCTGAATCTCCGGCATCATCGTCTTCAGGTGTTCCACGCACTCGATCCCGCTCATGCCGGTCAAATGAATATCCATTAACACCACGTCGGGGCGGTCTTGCGGCAGGTGTTTCAACGCTGTCTCCGCGCTGGGGTAGGCGCTGACACAACGAAAGCCGGGCGAACCTTCGATGAATTTTCCGATCGATTCGCGCAACCCCTTCTCGTCATCAACGATTGAAACCGTTATCATCGTATCACCATTTTTCCACCGGCTGATTCAGGGGCAGGACAAATCGAATGGTGACTCCCCGTCCCATTTGGGATTCGATCAAACAACGCCCGCCGATATCAGCCAATCGTCGGGACATGTTACGAAGGCCATTGCAAGTGGCCGCCCGGGAGTCCGCCACCGCCGGATCAATCACCGATGGATTAAATCCGTCGCCATTGTCCGAGACGACAATTTCCAACGCGGCGCCATCATAAACCACGAAAACACTGATCTGGCTTGCATGGGAGTGTTTGAGCGCGTTGGTAAAAGCCTCATGCACGGCCAGCAACAAATGATGGCGCAATTGCGAGGAAAGCGGATAGGGCGGCAACCGTTCCGGAATATCCACTTTGCATTCGATGCCGGTTTCCTGAAAATATTCCTGGGCATAATGCCCAAGGTAGGAGGCGACGTGTTCCAACGTGTCGTTTTGCGGATTGACCGCCCAGACGATCTCATCCAGCGAGTGAAGCACGTCGCGGGAGGCGTCCGAAATGGAAATTATTTGATGCTGTAACTCCGACGATACGTGGTGATTTCTCCGGGCGTCTTCGCTCAGAAATGAAATCCGGCATAGTTTGGCGCCCATTTCATCATGCAGGTCCTGGGCGATGCGGGTCCGCTCCCGCTCCAGCGCGCGTTCCTGCTCGAGTTGTTGCAACCGGCGCTGGAGTCTTCGTTTGACCGCAAAGCGGACCACCCCCACCACCAGAGCCAAAAGCGTCAGGGCGGACAAACCCAGGAACCACCACGTCTGCCAGAAGAATTTAGAAACGGTCAAAGCCAGGGTGGCGCCGGTCTCATTCCAAAGCCCGTCGGCGTTGCAAGCGATAACATGAAACTGATAGCTGCCGGGCGGAACATAACTATAAAAGGCGACCCGCCGGTTCCCCGCCTCCACCCAATCGGAATCCAGGCCTTCCAGCCGGTAACGAAAACGAATGCGTTCCGGCGCGTCAAACCCAAGCGAGGTATACTGGAATTCAATGCGATGTTTGCCCGGACCCAGTTTTAAAACCGTGTTGCTTGATTTCGCGGGTTCAAGCTTTTCAGTTCGTTCACCGGACGCCGGGGGAACAATTTGGAACCCGGAACTCGGAACGCCATCCACCAGAACCTCCTCCAGCAACACTGTCGGCGCCGGCATTCGCGACAAATGCACCTGGGGATCAACCACCACGACGCCTTTCAAAGAAGGGAACCAAAGCTGGCCCGATTGAGATTTCAAACCCGCCGGGCAAAACCCCCCCGAGCATTCTTCCGACAGCATTCCTTCCGCCCGGCCATAAACCTGCGGATAAACGGCGGGAATTTTGCCTGCCGCCAATTCCTCCAGTTCGGTTTTACCCACGCAATTGATGCCACGATTGCTTCCCAGCCAAAGCTGGCCCTTGCCGTCCTCCAGAATTTCCGAAATGGTGTTGTCCGGCAGCCCTTCACGGGTGGTCAGGGTGGTGATATGGCCGTGCCGCCACCAGCTCAAGCCGCCGCCAGCCGTGCCAATCCAGAGCGTGCCTTGGGCGTCCAGATAAAGCGCGCGGATGAGATCACTCAGCAGCCCGTTGCCGGTGTCCAGATGCGCGCGTGTCCCCCCCCTGAACTCATACACTCCGTCACCTTCGGTCCCGATCCACATGGCGCCATTGGTGCCCGGAACGATAGCGGTGATGGCATGAAGCAAATTCGTCTGCGTCTCCCACTTTTGGTTTTCCAGCCGCCATAGCTGTCCTTCACGCGTTCCCACCCACAAGCCGCGCCCCGGATCCTCGCATAAAGAAACAATGTTCTCGCCGGGCAGCGGGAACAATTCCGCCTGGTCCGTCGTTTTCATCGGGTTGCGAAAATGCAGCAGGCCGTCGGCGCCAGCCACCCAACAACTGCCATCACGGGACGCCAGCAGGGTGTTTATTTGCTGGCCCATGATGGACAGGTTGGCGGACATGAGCCGGCTGAAATTTCTTCCGTCCCAGCGATACAAACCATCACCCGGCTTGCCCGCCCAAATCACACCCGGTGCAATTTCCGCCAGACCGTCCACCGCGCCATATCCCAATCCTTGCTTTTGGTCATAGGCAAAAAGATTCTTCTGCCGCAACAGGTTTAATCCCACCTCCGTGCCGACCCATAAGTTGCCGTCCCGATCCACCAACAACGACTCCACGGCATTATCCGAAAGGCCGCTGCTGGCGTTGATCGTCACCAGTTTGCCCTCCTTGAATTCCAGCAACCCCTCGCTCACGGAGCCCGCCCATACTGTCCCGTCCGGCTCCTCGCCCAGCGCACATGCATAGGAACGGGCGAAGTGGCGCGGAATTCGATACGGACGCCACTGCTCGCCATCGCGGCACAAAACAAAGTCGTCCCCTGCCCCAATCCAGACCCGGCCCTGCTTGTCCACCAGCAACGAATGCGGGTCCTGAAGCAGTTCTTTGGTCGCGGTGTCGGCCAACGGAATGAATTCCCCGGCCCGGTATTTGAACACCCCGGCATCTGTGGCGCCTAACCACATGTTTCCTTCGTGATCTTTGAACAAGGCGGTAACCGCTTTGCCTTTGAATTCTTCCGCCGCTTTGAGGGATGTTATTTGCCCGTTCCGCCACAACGCCAATCCGGCGTCAGTGCCAATCCACAGCCGGCCTTCATCGTCCTCCGCCAGCGCGCTGATTGAGTCGGAGGGCAAACCGTCCACCGTCGTAAACGTTGTAAAATGTCCCCCCTGCCAGCGAATTAAACCCTGGCCAACGCTCCCAATCCACAGTGACCCGTGGCTGTCTCCAAACAAGGTGCGAACCGGTCCGCTGGGCAATCCTTCCGGCAGGCCATAGGACACAAACCGCACGCCGTCAAAGCGCGCCACGCCGTCGTCCGTTCCCACCCACAGATAACCGTCGCTGGTTTGCGCCAGCGCCCGGACGCGATCCTGCGGCAGGCCTTGTTCGCTCCGCCAGGATTGGAAAGTGAACAGTGGTTCTCCCTTCCCCAGTTCACGATTTTCCATCCCGATCTCGTTGCCGTTCATGGCCACCAAATCGCCAAACGAAGTCGCAATGGCCATGTCGTTGAAGATCCAGCCGTCTCCGCCGCCGCCGTGACGCAGATGAATTTCGTTGAAAGTGGCTTTGGCTTTGAAACGGGTGATCAGATTTTCCGGCTGGGCCGCTTCCGTGGCGCCCGGACCGAGGTCAGGATTCAGCCACACGGTCACGAGATCATCGTCACCGGGAATGTATTGCACCTTGAAGACAATGGTGCATTCAATGCCCCGATGCGGATTCTCGTAAATGATCGAAGTCCCCGAGGTGGAAGGTTCCGGCCGGGAAGAATGCAAATCAATGTAATCCGCCCCTTCGTGCGATTGCCCGGTGGCATCCGCCCGGTACGCGCTGTAGGCCCAGGCTTTCAGGGCGTTGCCGATGCCGAGGCGTTCCTTGTCGCCTTCATACAATTCAAATGCGGCGAAATACTCTTCCGTGCTCGCGTCCGACAGCGGGTCCACGTGCACTTTGAAATAGAGCGTGTTGGTGGAAGCATCATCCTCTTTTACCGCGCCGCCCAAAACATCAAACCCCGCCCCCGTGTCATGAACCAGGGTCGTGCCCAAATCACTCCACAACACAACCGCCTGCGTCGCCGTAACCCCGGCGGATATCCCCAGGAGCAACAACCACTTTAGGCAACAACGGATCATCTCGACCGCGGCAAAACGCCCTGATTTTTTCCGGCGGCCACGTCAGGCAACGACAAACTGTATGCCATCGGCATGGCTGGAAGGCGTAGCATGATTTAATTTTATGCCGAAACCAAATCTGCGGCCAACAAATAAATCAGCGAACCAAACCTGCCATCAGTTTGAATGGCCTGCTCCGCTGGCGACCTGCCCCCGGCAGGAAAGAAACGCCTGAAAACCAAAACGACATTGTGCCACCAAAAGCCATTCGAGAACGGCCCGGAACGCTCTGAAACAAATGGATTGGTTTCCGCCTGTCATTTTCAACGACCCTGCGTCTGTCCAAAACTCACTCGTGATATTTCACGAATGAAAGTTTTCCCGGGGTGCAAACAATTGATTGCCCGGCCACAATAAAGGCATGGTCACTTTTATTAAGCGCGTCGGCAGCAACGGTAACATCCTTTGGGGTGATTTTTATGGAAAACCTGTCGCCCTGATGAGCCAGGTTGAAATGCAGGGATTTCCATTTCTTATATAATTTCGGATTAATGGCGACCTGTTTCGCATTCGCCTTGACCCCGCCAAAACCAAATACGGCCGTCATCCAGGCTCCACCGTTTGCCGCCGGGTGAGAACCTCCGATAAAAATGGTTCCGACATAGGTCTTAGATTCAGCTTCAATGTCAATCTTCGCCGTTTTCAGAAAATAGTTGTAGGCCCGGTCCAGTTTGCCGATGTCGGCGGCCACCATGGCATAGGCGCAGGCGCTGAGACTGGAACCATGTTCGGTGCGCGGCTCATAGTATTCCCAGTTCGCTTTTTTTATTTTGTCGGAATAACGGTCCGTGAACAGGTTCAGCATCATGACTACATCCGCCTGTTTGATGATTTTCGTCGGAACGGCCAATCCCTGGCCCGCCCCCAGGTATTCATGGGGATGCATCATGCGGGCCTTTAATGCTTCGATGGTCGTCTCTTTCAGTTTGTAGTAGGCATCGAATTGTTCAATCACCCCGGTTTTTTCATCCGGTTGCGGAACGTAAAGCAAGCCTGCGGCTTCAACGAACAACGGCAATTCACGGGCGATATCCATTTTCTTTACCAGCACTTTGAACTGACCCGGATATCTTTGCTTCAGGTAATTCACCGCGGCATTCGCGATTTCGAATGTCGCTTTTGCCACCATGCTGGTGAAGGCGTTGTTGTTGACGCGTTCGTGGTATTCGTCCGGCCCGATGACATCCAGAATTTCATACCGGTTTTTGTCTTTCTTGAAGTAAGCGTATGAATAGTAAAAACGGGCGCATTCCAGAATGACTTCGGCGCCCCCCTCCAATAACAAGGAGTCATCGCCGGTAATCTTGAAATATTCCCACATCGCGATGGCCACATCGCCGCTGATGTGCACCTGCTTGTCCCGGAAGTGGGTGCGCAAATCCCGTTTGGTGAAAGGATCTCCGATGTTGAAATACGTGCAGGCGTCATCACCCGATTCCTGGCTCTCCCAGGCATAGAAGGCGCCGCGATACCCGGCTCCTTCGGTTTTGGCTTTCCGGCGCGCGCCATCCAGGGTTTTGATGCGATAGCGCATCAATTCAACCGCCTTCTCAGGACAGGTGTATAAAAAAAACGGGAACATGAACATCTCGGTGTCCCAGAATATGGCTCCTTTGTAAACTTGCCCTGACAGGGCACGGGCGGGAATGGAATTGGCGCTGCCGTTGACCGGGGCGACAATCAAGAGCTGGAAGATGCTGTATCTAAGGGCTTGCTGGGCTTCATCGTCACCCTCAATTTTTACATCGCAATGTTCCCATTTCTTTGCCCATTGTGCATTGTGCTGATTCAGACAAACTTCGTAACCCAGTGCCCTCGCTTGCCTGACGCAACTGATCGCGGCTTCACTGACCGGCTTTGTGACGGGGTCATTTTCCGTGAAGACCGCAAAATACTTGCAGAAAGTGTAAGTCTGGCCCGCTTCGGCATTCAGGGTGATTACCCGCAGATTTTTTTTGCCGTTCGTCGCATGCGTTTCTTTTCCGAAATCAAGACCAACGGCTTCGGCCACCGCGACGCGTTTGCCGGTTTCGTTGGTGACACCTTGAACCAGCAGAATCCCGTCCTGCTTCTTCGGAGTCAGTTTCAACAAGTGTGGACCATTCAAGTCCCAGATATTGTAATCAATTCCGGTGCGAATCCTGATTCTGGCGGCTTGATCAACCGTCAGGCTGTATCGGATGACTCCTGAATTGGGTTGGTCGGCGCTCAGGAATCGTGTGGACTTGATCTTGAGAATCTTCCTCTTTGACTTAAATTCTGTTTCCCGTTCAAAAACAGCATTTCCAAGGTTCAAACTCTGGCGGTGCTTTTTAATTCCAGTTGAGAGCGCTGAAATTTCGGCGCCATCAAGAGCAACTTGTGTAAAACCGCCATTGGGGGCGTTAACCGGTTCCCGCCAGGCGTCGCCGACCCGGTCGTAAATGCCGGCCAGGGTGATTCCCACCAGTTCATCCGGCCCGAATTCATCCAGCGTTCCCCGGTAACCCATGTATCCATTCGCAATCTGGTACACGTTCCCATTGCGCATGATGCTTTCTCTTTCATTGACGAATTTATTAGTGTGCACCCGCCACAGGTTGCTCATAGGAACTCTTTTCGCTCTTTGAATCTTTGACAAACATCATCAGAAAGCCGGAGAAAATCATCGAGGCGCCGCCCAGCACAATGGCGTAAATGGCTTGACCGTGAAAAACGGTTTCCACCAGCAGTCCCAAAATGGCCGCAGCCAGGATCTGCGGGATGACCACAAACAAATTGAACATGCCCATATACACGCCCATTTTCCGGTGCGGCACCGCGCTGCTCAGGATGGCATACGGCATGGTCAGCAGGCTGGCCCAGGCAACACCCGATGCGATCATGGAAATGAGCAACAACTTCGGGTCCTTGAAAAACATCATGGAAATCAAACCCAGCCCGCCGATAAACAAACAGACGACGTGCGTGGAAACCCGGCCAATTTTTCGCGCGAGGACCGGAAGCAGAAACGCGATGATCGCCGCCATGGCGTTCCACACCGACCAAAGGATGCCAACCCAATTCGCGCCTTCATTGTATAAATCGGATTTCGGATCCGTGGTTCCGTATTGGTAACTCGTCACCGCCGACGTGGTGTAGATGAACATGGCGAACAGCGCGAACCAGGTGAACAACGTCACCAGGGCAAGTTGTTTCATGGTTTTGGGCATGTTCTGCAAGTCGTAGATGATTTCGACCATGCCGTCCACTTTGCCCAGCGAATAACGAACAGCCGATGCGATTTGCAAAACCCCGTAGAAGGCAACGCCGAATGACAGGATATAAAGCCCCTTGTCCCAATGCAGCGAGTAAACGAGATAGGAAAACAGCAACCCAACCGCCAACAAGAACGCCCCGGCGGTATGGTAGTTCCTGGTGTTCAGCTTGATTTCGGAGCCCTCCCTGGCGGCGGCATCCGTCTCGTGCGCGTTGAATTCCTCCTGTTCGTCTGGTGAATATTCCTTCACGGAAAAGATGGTCCACAAAACCGCCAGCAAAAAAACCACGCCACCCATGTAAAACGACCATTTCACCGAGGGCGGGATCTGGCCCTCCGGCGCGGTGTTGGCGATATGCAGCCAGTTGGTAAAGAGGTAGGGCAACGCCGAGGCGACGACTGAGCTGATACCAATGAAAAAAGTCTGCACGGCAAATCCCTTGGTCCTTTGTTCATCCGGCAACATGTCGCCGATGAACGCCCGGAATGGCTGCATGGTGACGTTGATGGAGCCGTCCATCATCCAAAGCATGCCCGCTGCGATCCAAAGGCTCGGAGAGTTGGGCATGATCAACAAGGCCAGCGATGACAATATCGCCCCGCCGAGGAAATACGGCTTGCGCCGGCCCAGCCGGTTCCACGTCTTGTCGCTCATGTGACCGATGATGGGCTGGATGAGCAGACCGGACACTGGCGCGGCAATCCACAGGATAGGTATATTTTCGACCTTGGCGCCCAAGGTTTCAAAAATCCGGCTCATGTTGGCGTTTTGCAGGGCGAAACCGAACTGAATGCCCACGTAGCCGAAACTCATGTTCCATAACTGCCAGAAGTTTAATCGCGGTTTTGTTTTCATTTAAATCTATCAAGGGGTTTACCGGCCACAGCTCACCTCCACGCCGGTTTTAACTCGATGAGCTGACTAATTTTATCCACGTTCAGTTCCGAGAGGTCCGCCACCGCAAAATCCGCACCGTTCCTGGTCAATTCCGGCGCGTTATTTTCCCGAGCTACCCCGATGACCAAACCGAAATTTCCTTTGCGGCCGGCCTGAACGCCGGAAACCGCATCCTCGACGACGATGGCACGATGATGTTTGACTCCAAGGTTGTAACTGGCCGTGGTGAAGATATCCGGTTCGGGTTTGCCTTTTAATCCCAGTCTGGCTGAAACCACGCCATCGACACAGGTCTCAAACAAACCGGCTATTCCCGCCTTTTCGAGGATGGGCGCGCCGTTTTTGCTGGAGGTGGCAACACCCACCTTGACACCCCGCCGCAACAATTCTTTAATCAGCTTGATGGTGGAATCATAAACGCCGACTCCCTCCTCTTCGAGCACTTTATTAAAAAACTCATTTTTCCTGTTCCCCAGACCGCAAACCGTCTCTTTTCGTGGTTCATCTTTGGGCTCGCCAAAGGGAATGTTTATTCCCCTCGATTTTAAAAAAGTCTCCACCCCTTTGTATCTCGGCCGGCCATCCACAAAAAATAAATAATCGGCGGCGTGGGTAAATTCGTGAAACGGTTCACGGTATTTGTTCTCCCGGTAATGGAGATATTCATCAAACATTTTTTTCCAGGCCAGTGAATGGACGGCGGCGGTCTGAGTGATGACGCCATCCATATCAAAAATCACCGCATCAAAATTCAACATATTACGATAATTGTACAATGGCCATGCTACCTTCTGATTCCGAGCGCCTTGGGCAGTTGCCCGGCAATTTGACTGTGCCAATAAAAACGCCCCTGGCTGGTTGGGAAGACAAGCCGTTCCGGTTAAAGACCATGCGTCAAAACGCAGATAAAACCTGCCTGAATTCCGCACCGGTCGAAAGTCGCATGAAGTGGTGACGGGCCACCTGCGGGACCGTGCTCCAGTCCTCCGGCCATCGTCGCCCGCATTAACCAACATCCGTTTCGGAAGCCAGCGCCCCCTGAGGCGCAACTACGAGTGCGCCGTTATCAGAGGGTGCATCAGGTTCGGGTTTACATTTTGGTAACGCCTTCGCGAACCCATTGCACAGCGTGCAGAATCAACTCCGTGGAGTTTTTCAGGTTGAGCTTTTCCTTGATCCGGTTGCGGAAGGAATTGATGGTCGTAATCGTCAGGTTCAATTCCTCGGCGATTTGTCGGGTGGCCTTGCCTTCTCCCAGCATGCGAAAGACCTCGAGTTCGCGGTCACTTAACGTTTCGATCGGCGACACCGGCTGACTGGTTCGACTGCCGAGCATGAATTTGGCGAGCATGGTGGTTGACATCTTTTCACTCAAATGAATATCTCCCCCCAACACCTTGCGGATGGCAACTTTTACGGTCTTGGCGGGTTCCTGCTTCATGACATAACCCATGGCGCCCGCGCGCAAGGCGCGTTCGGCATAAAGGGATTCTTCGTGCATGGAAACCACCAGCACGGGCAAATCCTCAAACTCCGCCTTGAGGTTTTTAATCAGGTCAATGCCGCTGGTGCCGGAAAGTGAAATATCGGCGATGACGAGATCCGGCTTCTTCTCGCGGATTTCGCGCAGGGCTTCATCGGCGTCCGCAACATCGCCGCACACGGTCAGGTCAGGCTCGCGCTCAATGAGCTGACGCATTCCTTCCCGGAACATGGCGTGGTCGTCCACGAGGAACACACGGCTCCTGGCCGCCGGGTGGGAGCCCGCCTGTGTCTGGTCATCTGGATTGGCAGCTAGCGGCATCATTTTACAAGTTCACCCGCAACTTCGGTGGCCGGATAAATGGCACATGTTATTTGTGTGCCCTGACCGGGCGCACTTTTCAAGTCTAATGTTGAGCCAATCACACTGCTGCGGTAGCGCATGATCCGGATGCCCATGCCCGTGGAACTCCGGGGTGACTGAAAACCCGTGCCATTGTCGCGAATGGCGAGCAGGAAGTGGTCGCCGTCCCGCGTAATGGAAATAAGGATGCTCGTGGCTTTGCCGTGTTTGACGGCGTTCAGAACTGCCTCCTGGATAATGTAATACAAATGCAACGAAACCGTGCTGTCAACGCCGAGGAACGATTTGTCGTACGAAAACTGGCACTGTATTTTGAACAGGCTTTCGGCGTTGGCGGTGAATTCTTCAATGGCCGACACCAGGCCGTTTTCCTCCAGCCGGACGGGAAACAGGCCGCGCGCCACCCTGCGGGTTTGGGTGATGGTTTCATTCACGAGACCACCGATTCTTTCCGCCTCGGAAGATTCGGCCACGCCTTTTTCCTGCAGTTGATCGGCCATGATGTCCATGCGATAGGCGATGGCGGCCAGTTGCTGGCACACGCCGTCGTGCAAATCATGACCGATGCGCCGCTGTTCGCGGTTGCTGATTTCCAGAATTTCGCGCTCCAAACGCTTCCGCTCGGTGATATCGCGGGCCATGCTTTCCACTTCGGCATTTTGCCCGGCCTGACTGACCAGCCGGGCGCTCAATTCCAGCCGGAGGCGCTGTCCGGATGCGCTTATAAATTCCCATTCGGTGGGTGGCAATTCCGCGCCGCGGGTCACCTGTTCAAACCATTGTCTCGCGGATTCGCTTTGTTCCTCCGCAAGAAACTCAATCAGGTTTTTTCCCAGAATCGCCTCGCGCGGACGCTGCAACAGCCGTTCGCCGGCTTTATTGATGGAAGTAATGCGACCGTTCAGGTCATGAGTAAACACCATGTCATTGGCATTCTCAAACAATTCCTCGTAACGTTCCTTCAGGGAGGCTTCCGTCTGAAGTTGGTCACGGATGATTTTGGTTTGCTTGTGAACACGCAATCGTAAAATCAGAACCCACGCAATGGCGGCAAATACCGCGCTGGCAAGAATTCCCACGACCCAGAACAGTTTTTGCAGGTCCCACCACGGCGGCCATTGCAGGACCGAAATGTCGCCCGGCGACCGCATCAATATGCGAAATGATTTGGCGCGCCAGGCCTCTCCCGCCACCCAGGAGCTGCCGGTTTCGATCAGACAAACCCCGGTGATGGCCACCTTGCTGCCGTTCTGCAAATACGCGAAATCAACGCCGGGAGAACTGCTTTCCAGATACGCGTGGAAAATGACCCCGTCGGGTGTTTGGAGCACCAGAAACTGATCGGGACTGTGCCGTGCCCGGTCGAGCACGGTGGCCACGATGCGCACCAGACGGCAGTCATGGGTTCCTTTCAAGGCTTCGTCGCTGTTGATTGAATCAGGTGTCGGGAGCGGACCTGACCCGGTTTTTCGTAAAATCGCATCCTGCAATTCCGGCGTGTATTCCCCCTTGGCGGGGAATCCCAAAACCTCCACCTCGTCTCCCGGAAGGACCTTCTCCGAATCCATGGTCTTCACATACAATCCTTCCTTTTCATCCTGGATGTATAATGAATTTCCCGTTTGATAAATGACCGTCCCCGTTACTTTAACCCGGTGGCCATACGGGCCTTGTGGGGTGAACTGCAACAGCTTCTCAATCGGTTGCGTTTCGACGGCAAACGGGTCGCTCGCCGCGGCGATGTCCGTCGCCAGATCGGTGGGGCGGGGAACCAAAAGCCGGATGTCGAACAATTGCCGCTGGCGGTTGAAACGGGTGACGCAAACGCCGCGCACCGTCACCGTGCTGTCCACCAAATCGCCGCTTTGCGCCACCGGCAATTTGCGCGCGTACGCCGTCAATCGGCCTCCGCCGGTGGCAATCTCCACAAAATAATAACCGCTGCTCTGGTCAAAATACGCGGCCCGAACGATACCATGGATCTCTACAAATTGGCTGTCCTCCTGGCCGCTGGCGAGTTGCTCAAATGTCACGGGCTTGGCGGCGGGGAAGGTTTCCCGGCCCAGAATCTGGATCCGGCGCACCAGCACAACCGGCGCATATTCGCCGGGATCAGCCTCTCCTGTTACCTCCACCAGTTGACCCGCCGCCAGAGGCGGCTGTTCGGGCAAGCCGTCCAGGGAGAAATAAATGCCCGCCGTGCCGTCCTGCACGAATTGAAAGTACTGACTGGCATCGAAGAATGTCACCACGGCCCGCAGGTGCACGGGATAGTGATACGTCGCCTGTTCCGGCGTCAACTGCCGCACCTGCCCGGCCGTATGCAATTCGTTGAGAGGGGCATTCTGACCTTCCGAGAACAAACCTCCACCCATGAGAACAATCAGCACTACGACCGGCTTCAATTTTCTGATCCAGCCCATGATGGTTTCTGAAATTTCGTGGAGGTTATGTTTTGCGCATTCTTGTCCACCCCAGCGTAAGGCGGCGGGGGAATTTTACAAGCAAAACACAACATCCAACGATCTTTCAAGGCGATTCCAGGCGGTAAAAAACGGCGCCCTGACTGGGGTCTGGCATTACCACATACGGACTGGTCGTGCCGGGCAAGTCAGACCAGTTGCCGCCCACCAGCGAATTGGTCTGCACCTGCAAATGGCAGACGATGTTGGTCGGCCAACTGAGCATCATACTGCCATCGGACTGTGGCGTCACCGCAATCGCCAGCGGCAATGTCGGTTCATACACCCGCACGTAATCCACCTGCATCGCCTGTGGAAAAGCGGTGCCGGCTTTGATGGCGGCGACGCTGGGATTGCCGACATAGTTGCCACCCACCGCCAGGTTCATGATGAAAAAGAATGGCTGGTTGAAGGGAGCCGACAAACCGCTGTCGGTTTCCCAGAGATTGCCGTCCACGTAAAACTTCATTACACCGGGAGCCCAACTCAAATCATAAACGTGCCAGTTGGTAACGGAATCTCCAGATGGGAAATTATACTTTTGCCCTCCGATTGAGCCGCCGCTCCAGTGTAGGGTTCCCTGCACCCAAGTCGGAGTGGCCCCGTTATTTTCAACGACATCAATCTCTCCACAGTTGGGCCAGCCAGCCGTGGGATAATTCGATCCCAGCAACCAGAGAGCCGGCCACATGCCGGTGCCAGAGGGCAATTTGGCGCGCCATTCAAGAGTGCCATAAACCGGTGTGTAGTAAAGATATTGGCTCTTCATGCGAGCGGAAGTAAAGCTGAAACCGGCTATGGAATTCGTATACGCGACGATATTCAGCACTCCGTTGCTCACGTAAGCGTTCTGCAGGCTGCTGGTATAATATTCAAGCTCACTATTGCCCCAGCCGCCACTACCATTGCCGATTTCAAACGACCATTTGGTTGGATCTGGCGAACTGCCGTTCGGCTGGTTGAACTCGTCGCTCCAGACGATGTTACTCGCAAACGCGATATGGCTCGACAATATCACGACTATGACCATTGCCAGGGCGGGAAGCGGATTAATTAAGCGCATAAACTGAGCCACAGAAGCTTGATTGCGTTGATGATACATATTTGCAGACCTTAAAAGGTCACCATAGGCCACTATACTACAAATTATGCGCCTTAGTCAATATTATATTACAAAAAAGCATCATTTGCGGCGCAATTTGACGTCCGCACCGTAATGCAGCCGTCTCGGCTGCGAGTTCAAGCACCGTCCCGGTGCACGAACCCAATACACGCGGCGGGACGCCGCCTTTACCCGCCGGCGGAGAGGACGCCGGCGCTACCATTCCACCGCCGGCCAAAGAATTTATGGCGCGCTGACTGCATTTGTATGGATGCACCCTGAATTCAGAAGAAAGGGAGCAGTCGTCAGGTTTCATGGCTGGCGTGCCAAAGCCGTCAGCGGGTCATGGCCCCAGGACAGTACGGTAGAAGCGAACCGGGTAGGCTGAGGAATTGGTATCGATCCAAAAGTATGGCAACGACGGTGGATTGGTTGTGAAGATTGGATTCCAGGAAGTCAAGTTGGTGGACGCCATGATCGTGTAGTTCGTCCCGGAATTGCCGTTGATCCAAAATCCAAACTGGCCGTTGGTGAGGGAAGCGCCGTAGAGGGAAGGCACGACCAGAGTTCCATAGATTTGAAATTCCCAAAGGGAATAGCCATAAACCGTCCCACGCGCCGTGCCATACATCCTCACGTAGCGGCCTGTTCCGGATAAACCGGCCAAATCCTCGGTGCCGCCAAGCCCCGTGGTCGTGCTGTAAATCGTGGTCCAGTTGGTGGCGTCCGAAGAAACCTGAATCTGATAACTCTTCCCATAAGCGGCTTCCCAATAGAGTGTCACTTCCGAGATGTTGTAGGTCGCCCCCAAATCCACATAAATCCATTGCGGATCACTGAATTGGGAAGACCAACGAGTAGCCAGATTACCGTCAAAGGCGTTCGTGGCGGAGTAGCTTGAATTTTCGAGGGAGGAAGCCGTGGCCACTTTGTACAACGCGATGTTGGTGCCGTGCTGCGTGGCATTCAAGCCAATCCAGTTGATGCTAAATCCATTCGTGATCACTTCCAACCGCAGCGCCTGACTCCCGATCCCGCCTGCGACGGGAACGGTCGGCAAGGTGACGGTCTGCCAGGTTTGCCAGCCACCCGTGTTGGGAATGTTGACGGTGCCCAGCACGGCGCCGTTGAGCCGCACCCGCAGTTGACCGCCGGCCGCAGGCGCAGCCACACGGAGACTGATGCTGTAGTTGGCCGTGAGGTCCGGCGGGTTGATTGTATATTCCAGCCATTCGCCGTTGTTGAGCGAGTTCACGTCGTAGCCGCCGCCCGTGTCCGAGGTGGATTCAATCCCCACGTCATCCGACCGGTAAACGCCGCCCGGATTGCCTGCGGTGGTGTTGTCGTAGGCCACACTTTCGCCACCCGTGTCGTAGTTCTCCGCCTGGACAACGCCCGGCATGGTGGGAACGGTCCCCCCAAAGGGCGCTTGCGGCTGCGAATAAACTTCCAGCTCCGACAGCGAATAACCAGCGCCCGGCAAACCTTGCTGCGTCCCGTTAATCCGCACGTAGCGGCCTCGGCCCGAAACCAGAATGTCCTCCGTGCCGCCGATGTCGTTGTTGGCGCTGAACACCGATGTCCAATTAGTTCCGTCGGGTGAAATTTGAATCGTGTAACTGCTGGCATAATTGGTGTTCCAACTCAGCCGGACCCGGGAAAGGTCTTTTATCAATCCGAGATCCACGTTAATCCATTGCGGATCGCTGGCCAGCGAGGTCCAGGCGGAGGTGGTATCTCCGTCCACGGCAGCCGCACCCGGAGTGTTTGTGGAAAGCACGGAGGAAACGGTGACCGGCTGGTGGAGCGCCGCGTTGGCCAGATCGCTGGAAGGCACCGACGCCACCGTGAACGCCCCGGTCAAACGGATGTCGCGCGAGGAAGCGCCGACCATGACTTGAAACGTGCCTGGGGTCACAATCCAGCCGCGGGCAGTGGCGTCCCAGTTGGCCAGGTCTTCCCAATCCAGATTGAACGTGACGTGCGCCGTCTGGCCCGACGACAAGGAGATCTTTTGAAAGCCTTTGAGCTGTTTCGGCGGCTCGCCGGCGGCGGCGGGAAAGCCCAGATAGAGCTGGGGCACTTCAGCGCCCGTGCGGCCGCCGGTGTTGGTCAAATCAAACCCGACCTGGACCTGGCCCGAAGGACTCACCGCGCTGACCGTGAGATTGCTGTAGCCGAAAGTGGTGTAGGAAAGCCCGTAGCCGAACGCAAACAGCGGCGCCACATTATTGGAGTCGTACCAGCGATAACCCATTGCCAACCCTTCGGAATAGGCCGCGTGACCACTCACGCCGGGCCATTGGGCGGTGGTGCTGGCGGGCACCTGGCTGGCTGAGGGAGGAATGCTAACCGGTAATTTTCCCGAAGGATTTACGTCCCCGAACAGAACTTGAGCCAGCGCGTTGCCATTTTCCTGCCCCGGATACCACGCCATAAGCACTGCGGCCACCTGGTTGGCCCACGGCATCAGCGTGGCGGAAGACTCATACATCACGACGATGGTATGCGGGTTGGCATTGGCAACGGCAGTAATGAGGGCATCCTGGCCGTTGGGCAATGAAAGATTGGAGCGATCGGAACCTTCGCTGGTCTGCTGGCCCACGCAAACGATGACGACGTCCGAATTAGTGGCGAGTTGCACCGCTGCGGGGACGCTCGCTCCGTCGCCTTGGGCATAACTGACGGTGATGCCGCTGGCGCGGCTGGTGATTCCCGCCAGCGGGGTAATATTGTAAGGCAGATTCACCCCCGCCGAACCCGCGCCGGTCGAAACCGGCGAAGTGCTGGCCACCGAACCGATGACCGCAATGGAATGCACAGACGACGAATTCAACGGGAGCAGCCCGCCGTTGTTTTGCAACAGGACGGTTCCCGCGGCGGCCTCATTGCGGGCAAATTGGGCGTGAGCCGTGCCGGTCACATTCGCATTCAGGTTGCCGGTGCTCGGATTATCGAACAACCCGAATTGAAACATGCTGGTGAGGATGCGCTGCACCATGCCGTTCAGTTCTGAAGCCGGGACGTTGCCTGATTGTATGGCGGTAGTGATGTTATTGGCTGTAAACTGGCCGCTATACATGTCCATATCCAGTCCGTTATTCATGCCGCCCACGACGCTGAAACCCGCCCCCCAATCGCTCACAATCCAGCCATTGAATCCATACGCCTTTTTCAAGTCGGTATTAAGCGCCGGCAACTGGCACGCATGAACGCTGTTGACCAGATTGTAAGAGGCCATGACCGCGCCAACCCCGGCCCGCACGGAGGCGCGAAACGGCGGCTCATAGATTTCCTGGAGGGTGCGCGGGTCCACGTCGGCGCTGATGGACGTGCGCTGGGTCTCCTGATCGTTGCAGACAAAATGCTTGGCGGTGGCGATGACGCCCTGGCTTTGGATGCCGGGAATTTCCGCCGCGGCCATCGCTCCCGCGAGGTACGGGTCTTCACCGTAACCTTCAAAAGCCCGCCCGTCCTCATACACCCGCGCCATGTTCATCATCGGACCGAGCACCACCCCGACCCCCTTGCCCCGCGACTCGCTGCCGAGCATGACCCCGTATTGGCGCGCCAGCGAAACATCCCAACTGGCGGCAAGGGCAATCGGCGCGGGAAACGCCGTCACATTATTGATTCCATCAGCAACGCCGGCCGGCCCGTCCTGCAAAAATAACCAGGGAATGCCGAGCCGGGTGTTGTTGGCAATGTTGCCGACATAGTTGCTGCCAGCCGGGCCGCCTGTGCCGTAAACCATGGCCGCTTGCTCACTGAATGTCATTTGAGCAAGCAAAAGGCTCGCGCGCTGGCTCGCCGACAGGGTTGTGTTGGTCCAGGACTGTGCGTGGAGGTTAATCGGCAATCCGCAACTGCATGCGACGAAGCCGATGGCCCAAGCCGCATTCCTTAGAGCCTTGCCCGGTTGAAGAAAGTTTCTCCTTAATCTCGGCAGCCGAATTGGACGGTAAGCGGGACGATCACGGTGTGTGTTCATTGCTTCGATTTCCTCCCAAACGCCAAAAGAGAGGTTCCAGAAACGTGATGTTCCCGAACGTCAATGGTGACCGCACAGAAAAGGCAAGGAGCATCCCATCATTTGTGAATTGTGGATATGGAAATGAACCAAGGCAGATCTCCCGAACCGGGAGAAGCCGTAACACCGTTCCCGTTGGCATCGGCGCCGATGCCGTGAATCATGTTGTTGTCCGTCCATTGTCTGGCATCGGCATGTCCGTCCGCGTATGAGATTTCACTGGCATTGCCATGCAAACAGGCAGGAACGTTAAACCACTTGGTCGTTTGCGTCGGATCCACTGCAAAGTAACCGTCGTCAATACCGATCGGGCTCTCCTCGATAAGCACCCAGGTCTTGCTCGGTCCGGGCCGAACCATGGTGGATTGCTTGATATATACTGTATAAGCGGTGGTATTCCCCCCGCTCGGACTCCAATAGACGGGGCCATAAGTTTGCTGATTGTACGAACCCACCCAACAATTCATCGAATACGTCCGCTGGGCACTCAACCGCGCTGTCAAGGGCGCCGTTCTCGGAACCAGACTGCGGTCGGCCGGGCAATGGTAAACAGTCCGGCTGTTAATATAAGGATAGAGCAACCCTGCCTGGATCCACAAAGGGTAGCGCGCAGCGCATCCCGCAACCTGCATATTACCAGGGCACCAATCAGAGTATTGTCCTCCGGGCTGAAGGCCCGGGTCAGTTCGCGGGTCAAACTGATTCAGGTTTGGATCTACATCATCCAGGCCGCGGTTGGGCACCAAATAATCATGGTGGTCCCCGGCATACATGATCCACGCCAGCGCCAACTGTCGCTCGTTCGCCAGACACTGCATCGCCTGGGCCTTCTGCTTGGCCTTGGCCAGCGCCGGCAACAACATCGCCGCCAGGATGGCTATAATGGCAATAACCACCAACAGCTCAATCAAGGTGAAACCGCCTGAACCGCATTGGGAACGCCTGTTCTTCATTCGTTCTGTTTTCATTTTATCAACTTTCAATCCCAAGGCCGGCGCCGATCGTATTCGGCGCCGACCCGGACAACCGTGCATCATCGCATAGCGATACCAGCCCTAATACCACTCTTTCGGGTGGGTGCCTTTTCTACGGAGTAGTAGCAACTCCCCGATAAAACCGCGTTGCTCCACCCGCCGTGCTGTCAGTCCACGTCTTAACCGTCCCATCACCAGCCATACTGGTGCCCAACTGCACCCAACTGGTCGGATTCAGGCTGGTGCTGTAATACACGTAATAGGTATGGCCCGTCGTGGTCGGGATTTTGATCGAAACGGTCCCCGCGCTCACCGAGGCGCTCAAAGAGAACGCAGGCGCCGGCGCAACGTACGGCACAAACATGTAGAAGTTTGCGTTCATCACCCCGGTTATGTTCCCGGCCGCCGGCGCCGCCGTCACCTTCAACGTGTTCGTTCCGCCCAGCGAAACCACCGCTGGCGCCCCGTTGCTCATCAACGGTATCCAGTGCCACGCTTGGAACCCGTTGGCGTTCGGATCCGAGAACGTGCCCAGAGGTGTGGTTGTTTGACTTGGCGTGCCCTGCCCCAAAGTCACCAAACCCATCGTAGCGTTGGTATAGGCTCCACCAGCGGCCAGACGGCCATAAACCAGATAGGTGTTGGTCGGGATGGTGCGGGTGTAATTAAGCCAGGTACCGGGCACCCACCAGCCCACGTCAAAGTCCACATTGGTTACTCCCGCAATGACAAACTTGTTGCGCAGATAATCGGTGGTGATTTCGGTGCCGCAACCGTCCAATTGCCGGTAGGCAAATGTCTCGCCGGCTACATCGTTGGACGTGGTCAGATCCACGCCCGGCATTGACACGTTCCCGGCACTGCCACCGGCCCAATAGAAATAACTGTTGGCCGCAAGATTGCCATTGGTGACATAGCCCGAGGTGGGAACCGGGTTGTCAATAAACTGCCCGCTGTTGAAGTCAAAGTCCTCCGCCTCGATCATGAAGTTGTTCTGGCTGAAGGTGTCGAAGGTCCCGGAAACAGAGTTGGTCAATCCATTGCTGTCCTTGACGGTGATGAAGAACGTCTGATTCTGTAGATTGGCGGGCAACGAAACCGGGAAGGTCACCACCCAATTCGTGCTGTTACCCGAGAAGGTTTCCGGGATGCTTACGCCGTTCAAATACGAGTGGATATCGTTGGTCGAAATTGTATTGAATCGGGAACTGGTCGTGAAGGATATGCTGCTGGCACTCACAAACACGCCCCCCCCGACCGCCGTCAGAGACGCCGGGGTTAAATTTCTTATGGTCGGAGGCAAGCCAATGGCAGGCACCGGAACAAACACAAAGTAACTTACGTTACAATCGCCCAAACTCATCAATTGGAGGGTTTGTTGGCCTGCCGGCAGGTTATTGGCATTCACGACGACGAAATTATTGGGATTACCGTCCGACGTCAGCGGGTACCAATAATAAGTGTTCCAATCATTATTAATCGTTGCGGCAAACTGTCCGATATTGGTGATCGTCCAACCAGCCGTACCATGCCCGGAGGTCTGCAGATTGAGCAGTTCCGCGGCAGGAAGAGTACTATTACCCGAGGACATGCGCGCATAGAGAAGATAATTGCCGGACGGATAGGTCCGGGTGTAATTATACCACTGGCCGCCGGTGCCAGCGGGGCCGCCATTGTTGTAAGCGATGGTGACATTATATACCCCGGAAGTGGGGGCGCCCAAGGAAGCGTAGAGTGGCGTTTGCGGGTCACTCGGTATCTGCCAGGCGGTATCGAGATTACGGTTTGGATAATAAGGAAGCTGGTTGTTGCCGCCACCGTAAGTGCCACCGCCACTATTGATGGCATAGTCAATGTTGCTTACGCCCAGCAATCCCCAATAGCTGGTTGGCCCCGCGTTGGTGCTGGGAACCGGATTCGGAATGAACACGCCGCTGTTGTAGTCATAGTCTTCCACATAGACAACAAAGTTGTTGGAGCTGAACGTATCGAAGCTGCTGCCGGCCGCGGTCACCAACCCCGCGGTGTTGGTGGCCGAAATGCTGATGTTATAGATCGTGTTGGAAACCAAGCCCGGCAAAGTCACGTTCCAGTTGGTGTTGTTTCCGGAAAATAAAAGGCTGCTCGATTCGTTAACCCCATTAACCACCACCTTTATGCTGTTGGTCGGGGTGGTGATTCCGGCGTTAGGCGTCATGACGTTGAAGGAAAAACTGGTGTTGGTCAGGAACACCCCGGCGCTCGGAGTAATTGCGCTGATCACATCCGGCTGGTATCCACTCACCTGGTTCAAAGAGCAATCATCCCAGTGAGGCGCTCCACACGAGTAACTCAACTGATAGAGACACAGTCTGAATTGGACATAAGCCGCTCCCGCCGGGGCCACCATGGGTGAACCAAGGGCCAGCCTGTTCGTAACTGTTCCCGTTGTGGCGGGGGTGTGGGGATACGGATTGTTTGCACTCGGATCTTGATTCGCCGCGAGCGTAGTCCGGTCATATTGATTGGTCACCGCAACATCGATCCAATTCAAAATCACATTGGTAACGACCGTCGGGTAATAGATATTAACAGAGTTTGTTACCAAATACGTTACATTATTCGTGATAGCCGACTCGAAATTCCGATCAATGATGACCGATTTGTAATCCGCCACGATGTTGGCCCCGCCGCCGTCGTTCGTGCCATTGCTGGCTGCATTCAAGAATACCACTTCAACAAATCCATCTTCCCAGTAACCGGACAAGTTATCGTTAAGACTATACAGACCAGTAGCGCCGGAGGCGTTCGTCGAAGCATTTATGTCATCACCACCCTCAGTTACTTGACCGGGGGCGCCAAAAAACCGGACATACTGGGAGAAATGAGCATCCGCAGTATAGCCTGAACCCGGGGCAGTGGGAAAAGTCTGATAGCAGTACGACACGTAACCCGAATTAGGCGCGCCGCCGTTCCCATACAAACCCTGCTGCCACAAATAATTCGGCGCACTGAGAGGCACATCGGTGTGCGTGGCATAACTCCAACTTTCGGTCGTGTGTGCCGACCAACCACTAAAACCTGGGGTTGCGTCAAAACCCGGATTTACCAGGATATTCACGGCGTGGGCGTTCAAGGCGAGGCAAACCGCGCTGGCCGCACACGCTGTCGCAATGAATCTACTAATCTGAGCTACGGCACGGATTCTTACTGTCTGACGGAATATTTCGGGCTTTTTCATATCGTCATTAGGTTTTTTGGTTGTTGTTAACAAATATCCGCATCTTTTTAACCGATAAAAAGGCGCAACACATTGTGGAATCTGTATTTTGCTACATTGTGTTACCAAATTTGTGAAATGTCAACATTTCTTTTACAAAATCATTGTAAATAATTCACAGTGACATAAAACTGAATGTTTCCGTATTGCATTGAAGCACCTCACGAGACCTTTCGACAACCCACTTATTGCCGAAAACCGCTCTCGGATTGCCGAAACTGTCTCGAAGGCGCATCGTCAAATATTTAAAAACATTTACAGCTCAATCAATCCCCAGCGCGCCCGTCTGGGTGCGCCTTGCCCTTTATTTGTCCGAATGGCTTGCGACCGGGAGATTTGACTCTGAATTCCCACTTGGTTTGACCAGGGGTTGAATGGATTCAATTTCCTGCCGGGCGGGCGCGTTTGCGGGGTCCAATTGCAGGGCTGTGCGAAACTCGGCAAGCGCCGGGGCGGGTTTCTTTTGAGCGGCCAGCGTTATTCCCAGATATAAATGAGCCGGCGCAAAGTCCGGCCGATAATGAATTGCCGCCTCAAGTTCCTTTTGGGCCTCCGCTTCTCTCTCGTTCGCCGCCAGTTCAATCCCCAGCAGATAATGAGCCTGCCAAAAATCCGGCTTGGCTCTGACCACGGCCTGCAGGTCGGCAATGGCTTCATCCCATTGAAATAAGGCAGCCGCAGTGTTGGCTCGATTAAAATAATCCGCCGGACCATCCGGTTCCAGGTCCGCCGCCTTTTGGTAGTTGGCCGCCGCTGCGGCCGCGTTTCCCTGGTTTTCTTCCAGGAAACCGAGCGCCAGATACGTTTCGACATACTTTGGATCCGACCGTATGGCGCGGTCAAACCAGCGAATGGCATCAACGGTCTTCTGTTGATTCGCCAGAACCTCTCCCATGGCAGTTTCGGCTTGCGCGTAATCATTTTGAATCGCGATGGCGTGTAAGAAATAATTCGTCGCCTCGTTGACTTGTCCTTCGCGCACCAACAATGTGCCGGTGTAATAGAAGCCCCCCGGCAACTGGGGCACAATTTCGCAACAGCGTTTGGCTTCGACAATGGCTTGCGCCAGGTAACCGCCGGCTGCCAAAAACCTCTCATAATTTCCATGCAAAAAATAATCGTCAGGAGCCAACGTCAGCGCCTGCTCATAAACCTGGCGCGCCTGCTCCGGCGTTTGCGTGTCCATCAGGGCCTTGGCCTGGTTCTGCTTCGCGAGGCATTGATTGAAAAAGGCGGCATGGAGATACTGGCCGGTAAATGGCGGCGACGATATCCGCTCAAATATGGGTTGCCAAACGCGCTGCCGATCCCAAACGGTCACCGCCAGCCGGCGCTCGCACAGTTCCTCCGATACCCAGGTTCCCTGGTCATGCGCAGTAACGAAGCCGGGAAGCAATTCTTTAATTGTGTCGGCGAAGTTGAGCGCCAGCAGATAATTGGCCGCGAAATTCAGATGCACGTGTTCGTAAAAGAAATTCAGTCCGGGAATTCCGTCCGGCGAGTCTTGCGCCAGGATTTTCGTGGCATCCACCAGATGGACGCCATCGTTGGAGTGCCGGGTCGCCGCATCACGGATGGCCGAATTGATCTGGGTATCCGCCCGAAAATCCAAGGCATCATAATCCCGCGCCAGTTTAAAATCCTGCAGGGCTTGAGCCGGATTTGTCTGCGTCAGGTCGCAACAGCCCATGCGAAACTGCAATTCAGCGAACTGCGGGTCAATTTCCGCGGCCTGGCGATACCAAACCAGGGCATTGCTGTAAGCACCGGCAGTTTCATTGGTGGCCCCTTCTGCAAAAACTTGATTCCAGGCGGATAATTGATTCGCGCTTAAACCCGCCGCATGAACTGAAGCAAAGGGAGCGCAATCTTCCAGGTTGACCGCCACTGTGCTTAAAACCACCGGCACGCACGCCCGGTGCGCAATGTGTAAAATATCTTCCAGATTTGCCCTGAAATTCGCATAAGCCCGCAGCCTGGCCGGATCGCCATAGCGGACGCGACTGTTCATGAACATTTGCATGCCGCCCCAGGTTTTTGGCGTTGAGGAAGCGCTTCTTAATCGCTGAATAACACTATCCAGCAACTGCCCTATCCGCGTGGTCTTGAGGGCGAGAATAGTCCGGATAATTCCGAGCGGCGGCGCGTGTTCGCCATAGGATGTTTCGGCTCCAAAGGGGCCGACCATTTCGTTGTTACCCATGTAAATCACCCACAAATCGCCCTGATGCCGGGCGCAATCCCGCGCAATCGGCAGGATGACGTTGGAATCAATCGCCGTGACCGCCACGCATACGACTTCGAAATCAGTTCCCGGATACCGTTTGCGCAGTAGAACTTGCAGATACCGGGCCATGCCATAAGACGGATCCGGGTCTCCCATGGCAGCAGATTCGCCGAGCAGAAAAATCCGATATGAATTGGCGGCTTTCTCGGCCGGGAACCGAAACGGAGTCGTGGTGCGGGCTATGGCCGGCGGAAAGAAGCGGGAACCGAACTTCTCGTTGGGCACGTAAAAAGCGCGGCCATTGATCCGGATTCGGGTAAAAAAATCCGAGTCATATCCATATCCAATCAGACGCAGTCCAAGTTCGATCCCGCCCAAAACCAATAAAGGAATGAAAATCATCGCAAAAAGTCGCATTAGCCATAGGCGACACTTTGATACTTGTACCGCAGTGCTCATAATGATCGTATTTATAACCGGCGTAAGTTGGTTGCTTCAGCCCAAAAAAAACAGCCGCAAATGTGTAACTGGCTCTGGATTAAATGGATGCACTTTAGTAAATCATAATCCCATAAGCCGTTCCTTGTCACGTACCAACTTTACAGCTCGTTAAACTCATCACTTTTAAACAAAAAGCCCTTGACAAAACTTGCGATATGTAGTAAAAGTAATCACAAGTCAGCGCAAGCTATAAACAGAGTAACCATAAAACGTAGAAAATTATTATGAAAATGTTCCCTAAAGTAATCACTGGTGCTATCGGATTGGCCGGAGCATTAGCAATCAGCACATTAACCACGCAGGCCCAGAACCTACTTGTTGATGGTAGTTTTGAAAATGGTACTTTTACCGGCAACCCAATTGGCCTTTCGGGACCCGGTTACGTCGATCAGGGTTGGGCTAACAATTTCGGAGGGGCTACACCGACTCAGTCGTCCGCATACGCTGAAAGTGGTACCTATTCTTTGCTGACGTATAATGCGCAGTTCAATAACTGGAATCCTGTTGGAACCTATCAAGTAGTAGACGGTCTTAATGTCGGCCAGCCTATTACTGTCGCTCAGCAGTATTCATTAAGCGTATACGCCATGGCTCCGACCGCTCTTAGTGGGACTTATGGTACTCCCATCGATATTCAGCTCCAGTTTTTCAACGCGGCGTTGGGCAATGTCCAGACCACAGAAACCGGTTGGTCTGCACTGGGGGCCATAGGCACTTGGCAAAAGTATACCGTTACCGGCATTGCTCCGGCAGGAGCCGTCTATGCCGCACCGTATCTCATGTTTATGGATAACGGCCAGACGACAACGGATAATGTTTATTTCGATAATGCTGTCCTGGTGGCGGTGCCCGAGCCGGCAACCATCGCTCTTTTGGGCATGGGCTTGGCTCTTCCGCTCTACTTGATCCGCCGTCGCAAATAATTGGGCTGGTTTAGGGTTTGATCAAAGCCACTCGAGTAGTCGAGTGGCTTTTTTTTGGCCAGCATTCGAATGTGAAGATTGGAGATCCGCGTTTACGCGGTTCCGGGCCGTCCCGCAAAGCGGGATGGAACTCCGAACGAATTCAGGACACCGCCTTTTTGGGGTTGAGACGGCTGAACAATGCATGAAAAAAACACAGGCTCACTCGTAACCGGGCAGTCAATCAATCAACGAATGTCGGGAAGATTGGGCGTTCTTGTTTCAGTTCTGCTGGGACTCACTATGGCGGCACCGGCGCAGTCGTCTTCATTTTACACGCAACGCCTGGAAGATCCCCGGGCGGTTTATGTTGCCCCTTCCGGCGGCGACGACACTGCCGCGCTGCAACAAGCCATTAACCGGGTCCAGGAAACGACGCGCCAAGGCATCGTTCTGCTCGCCCCCGGCCAATATCACGTCAGTGACACCATTTATATCTGGCCCGGCATCCGGCTGATTGGTTATGGCGCCACCCGTCCGGTGGTTGTTTTGCCCGCCAACGCGCCCGGCTTTGAAGACGCGTCACAAGAGAAGCTCATGTTCTTTTTCGCCGGAAGGCGCCCGCGGAATGGAGGCCCGGTTCCTGACGCCAATCCCGGTACCTTTTATTCGGCGCTTGCCAACGTTGACATCGAGATTGAAAAGGGCAACGCCGGCGCGGTTGCGGTTCGGGCGCATTATGCCCAACACTGTTTTCTCGCCCACATAGATTTTCAGCTCGGGTCCGCGCTCGCCGGCATCCACGAAGGCGGCAATGTGGTTGAGGACGTTCATTTCTTCGGCGGGACTCATGCCATTTGGACATCGAAACCTTCGCCCGGATGGCAATTCACCCTCATTGACTGTTCCTTTGAGGAGCAGCACGAGGCCGCCATTTTGGAACATGAAGCCGGACTCACGCTGATCCGACCGCATTTCCGGCATGTTCCAACTGCCGTTGAAATCGAGCCGGGGTGGGTGGATGAGCTTTGGGTGAAGGACGCCCGGCTCGAGGACGTTTCCGGCCCGGCATTCGTTTTCGGGCGCGAGCAAAGCCTGTGCAACGAAATCAACATGGAAGGCATCACCTGCCACCATGTGCCGGTCTTTGCCGCGCTGCGCGACAGCGGCAAATCCCTTGCGGCCCCGGCGGACATTTACGCCGTGAAAACCTTTTCCCATGGACTTCACTACACCAACATTGGAACTGTTCCGGAAATCGAAACCCACTTTGACGCCGCGCCGCTCACCGCGCTGCCGCCGGCTGTAGCTTCCGATTTGGCTCCCCTGCCCGCCTGCGATACCTGGGTGAATTTGCGCGATTTGGGCGCCAAGGGTGACGGTCGCACCGATGACACCGCGGTGTTGCAGAAGGCGATTGCCGAACACCGAACCATTTATCTGCCATCCGGCTTTTACGTCGTGCATGACACGCTGACGCTGCGGCCCGACACGGTACTGATCGGACTGCATCCCGGCGCGACACAGATCATCCTGCCTGACGGCACTCCCGCGTATGAAGGCATCGGCCCTCCCAAAGCTCTGATCGAAGCGCCTAAAGGCGGCAGCAATATCGTCATCGGCATCGGGCTTTACACCAGCGGGAACAATCGCCGGGCGGTCGCGGCGCTTTGGAAGGCCGGCCCCGGTTCAATGATGAACGATGTCCGCTTCCTTGGCGGCCACGGCACGCCGCTGCCGGATGGTTCGCGCGAGAACCCGTACAACAACAGCCACACCGCCGACCCCGGTCCGGATCGTCAATGGGACAGCCAGTATCCCAGCCTCTGGGTGACCGACGGCGGCGGCGGGACATTTCTGGATATTTGGACTCCTTCGACCTTCGCGCAAGCCGGCATGTTGGTTTCCGATACGGAAACCGAAGGCCGCGCTTATCAAATTTCAATCGAACATCACGTCCGCAACGAACTCAAAGTGCGGAACGCCGCGCACTGGCTCTTCTATGCCTTGCAGACGGAGGAAGAGCGCGGCGAGAGCGGCTTCGCCCTGCCGATTGAAATCGTTTCGTCCCATGACATCACCTTTGCCAATTTCCACAGCTACCGCGTCATCAGTTCCTTTCAGCCTTTTCCGTGGGCCGTCAAGGCGTCCAATTCGCGGGATATCCGTTTCCGCAATTTTCACTGCGACAGCAACAGCAAGGCAAGTTTCGACTCCGCCATCTATGACCAGAGCCACGAGGTCGAGCTCCGCCAGCATGAGTTTGCCTGGTTGGACCTCTCCGGTCAGGCGCCTCGTCCCAAACCCGTCGAACCTTTGCGGGTGGCCGCCCGCGGCGCAAAGCTGGAAAAGCTCGCCGGCGGTTTTTTCAACATCTCCGGCGGCGCGGTTGGGCCGCGTGGTGATTTCTACTTTGTGGACGCGCATTGGCAGAGGATTTATCGCTGGGATGTTTCGTCGCGGCAACTGTCCACGGTCAGCGATTATCCGCTGGAACCGGTCAATCTGGCGGTGGATCGGGCCGGAAATCTAATGGTAATTTCCTACGCGGGCAGTGGCGCGGTTTACGCCCTGATTCCCGGTGGCCAACTTATGCCACTTAAGCCCGAATCCAGCGCTGATTGCGCCGGGAAGGATTTGTACCTGCCGGTCAGCGACTGGCATTTGAATCGTGATTCCCTTTCCCATCCGGTCGCCGATTTCGTTTCGCCGGATGGAACCACCGTGGTTCCGGTGGGGGAGGACTTTCTTCAGGCCGCAACCAGTTGGGGTATCAAATCAAGCCCGCAAATCCGCTCGTTCGGCCTCGGACCCGCCGTGCCGGGCAAACCTTTTTATGTCACCGACGAATCCGCATTGCGGACGTGGAAAGCCGGTGTGAACCCGGATGGCAGCCTGACCAATTTTCAACTGTTCGCCGAACAAGGAGGCGAGAGCGTAACAGCGGATTCTCACGGCAACGTGTATATCGCCGCCGGCCAGGTTTATGTCTACGATCCGGCCGGCACGTTAATCGACACCATTGAAGTTCCCGAAAGGCCGATTCAACTGGTTTTGGGAGGCTCCGATCACCGGACGCTTTTCATCGCAGCCCGGACTTCACTTTACTCGCTGCGCATTCGCTAGAGCTTTTTCAAAAAAATATGTAGCCGCCGACGTTAGTCGGCGCAAATCGAATAAAAGCGAATGATATGGCGCGAACTGACGTTCGCGGCTACGAGATCAAATAATTCGACTACGGCGAGGCCAAGCGATAGAAAACGGCGGTCTGAGTGGGATCTGGAGTTACGACATAAGGACTGGTGGTGACCGGCAAATCAGACCAGTTGCCACTAACAATGGAATTTGTCTGCACTTGCAGATGGCAGACGATATTGGTCGGCCAGCTCAATGTGAAACTTCCATTCGCCTGGGTCGCCACCGAAATCGCCAGCGGCGCGGTTTGTTGATAAACCCGCACGTAATCCACCAGCATTTGTTGGGGAAAGACCGTTGTTGCATCCGGATTTCCAGGCCAATTGCCGCCAACGGCGACGTTGAGTATGAAGAATTGCTGGTTCGTGAAGACCCAGATCCCGGGGCTGGGCAGACCGACCAGACTGGCGGGTGTGGCCGTGAAAAACTGATTACCGTCCAGGAACCATGTGATTTGGTTGGTCGTCCACTCCACGCCGTAAATGTGAAAGTTATTGGCGAGAACCGCTCCGCCCGGCAGCGTATAGGTACCGCCAACTCCGGAGCCGTAATTGTAATCCTGTCCGTTCGCCATCGGGCCGTGAATCGTGCCGTGATCGGTACCCTGATCGTTGGTGTTACCGATGTTTTCCATGATGTCAATCTCGCCACAGGTGGGCCAGCCGATAGGAACAATGTTTGTGCCCAGCATCCAGAAAGCGGGCCAGATTCCCTGTCCTCGCGGGATTTGGATGCGCGCCTCCATGCGGCCGTAAGCCCATGACTGTAAGCCTTGGGTCTTCATGCGGGCGGAAGTGTAACCGGACCCATTGGTCAACGCCACGATGTGCAGGAGGCCATTGCTCACGTAGGAGTTCTGCGGACTGCTGGTATAAGTCTCCAATTCGTTGTTACCCCAGCCGCCGCCGCCGAGGTCGTATGTCCAATTGTTGGCATTGATGTTGGTGCCGTTGAACTCGTCGCTCCAGACGATGTTCCATTGCGTGGCGGGAGGGTTCGTGCCGCCAACTTGATTCGTGACAGCCTGAAGTTGGAAACCATTGAAATCGCTTTCATCGCCATTTGCGCTATTGCCATAGTTTATGACAAGATTCCCGGTTCCGCTGGCCACGACGTTGGTAAACTCAAGATAGTCGGCTCCGTTGACCAGGGTGGTAACGCCGGACTGCCAAATAGAGGTCTGGGTGACACCATTGACCGTGAACGTACTCCTTCTTTGCCCGGGAATAGCCCCACTCGTCAGGTTCAGATCGCCCGCGCTATAAACATACAGATTGTAGGTCCCACCAGGCACAAGACCGCTGAGTGAGACGGTATCGGTCACCCCTGCGGTATGTGAGACGAGCATAGACGCCATCAAGACTGCCCAAGGGGTGTTTGGGTAGCCAATGTTACCCTGTTCGTTGACTAGAGAAGCCCATGAAAATGGGCTGTAGTTGCCAAAACCTACGGCATTGGCATCATAGGTCCCATTTGTTGCCGTTAAACTCAATTTAACCCCCGAAGCGGCGCCATTTGCGTAAACCAGGGTTCCACTGGTAAAAGTGGCGCCATTTGGATAAGCCGAGTAGGCAAAGCCGCCCAAGCCATTCCACATGTCACCCGGTGAACCAATCACCGCAGCGCCTGACATCGCGGAAGGCGCAGGGGCATTGCCGCCGCCGTAGGCCGCGTTGACGGAATCGTCAATGAAATTAACATCGAGTAATTGGGCCTGAACACGGCCCAAACCAGCCGCACCCATTACGCCAAGAATTATCAACAGGGATTTTTTCACAGGTTTTACTTTCGTGTCTCGATGTTTTTGTTCGTAACACAGATCACGTTTATTGTTGGTTATTAATTAACGGTCCCGAGCAACAATATTTGTGGCGACGCGTTCATGTAGCAACACTGGTGGGTGAACTGCAGATCGAACCAGATATTCGTCCCGCCATTTGATTTGACCCAACGAGGGAGAAACAAAAGACGTTTTCGGAACATGCATTTTCTTTGACCGGAATTTCATGGGGTGGTGTGCTCGTAAACCCGCACATAATCCACCTGTATTTCGCCGGGGAAAACCGTGTTCGTGTCAGGATTGCCGCCGAAATTGCCACCCACAGCCAGATTCATGATAATATAAAACGGTTGATCAAATGGAGCCGGATAGGGAGCGTTCACGGTGGACCACCGGTCCTGCGTTTCGTAGAGCTTTCCGTCCACCAACCACTGGATTGAATTGGTCGTCCAATCCAAACCATACGTGTGCCAGTTGGTGGCTCCGTCATTCGGGAGGAATGTGTAAAGTCCCGAGGCATGACGATATCCACCTTGAGGGCCGGCATAGTGAATGGTCCCCTGCACCACCGCCGGATAATTTCCCTTGTTCTCAACAATATCAATTTCTCCGCAAGCCGGCCAGCCCCCGTAAGGCGAGTGTTCGGGCATCAGCCAAAAGGCCGGCCAAAAACCCCGGCCCGCAGGAAATCTGGCCCGGAATTCGAACCGCCCGTATTTTTGGAAAAAGAATCCCTCGGTTTTCATGCGTGCCGAGGTGTAATCGAATCCGTTTGTGGATTCCTTTCGGGCCACGATGTGGAGGAGCCCGTTGCTGACACAGGCATTTTCGGGACGACCGGTGTAATACTCCAATTCGCGATTCCCCCAGCCACGATGATTTCCGGTTTCGAACTTCCAACGATTCGGGTCAATCGAAGTGCCATTGAATTCATCGCTCCAAACGAGCTTCCAGCCGCCATAGACGGTCAGGGTGCCACAACCCAGCAATCCCAATATGACGACCGATACTCCAGTCAAGAAGCGCATCTGCTTCAGCTCAACGAACGGGATCGGATATCGGGGCGTTTTCATGGCAGCGATTTGGGACTCCGGCAAAATTCTCAATGAGGTTGCTTGCCGGAAAAGGGATTAAATCACCAGGGTCATTATCGAGTGCGCGGGGCTGCTGGTTTCCGCCGTTTTCCCCTCGATCGACAGGTAAAACGGTTGTTCCGTCTCCGAAACATTCATCACAATCACCGCGATCCTGCCATCCTTGTTCAAAAAGGCGGTCGTCAATAAGTCGTCGTCAGTGGAAGAGCTGATAATCCGGCGCGCGCCCGGGCGGACAAATTTTGAAAAATGGCCGAGGTAATAGTAGGAACTCATGTAAGTCAGCTCGCCGGTCTCGGTATTGGCATGAATCGGGGCAAAACAATAGTTGTGGACATGATTTGGTCCGCCTTTCTGGTCCAACAAGACGTTCCAATCCGTCCAGCCTGCGGACCCGTTGTTGAAATCGTTGATAATGGAAATTCCGTATGTTTCACCCCATTGCCATTCCTGGATGCGGGCCGGGTCAAACGGCGCGTTGCATCCTTCGGTGAACAACAAATGGGTTTTGGGAAAGGCCTCCTGCACGCGTTTTACGTTTTCAAAGTAATTGCCCACGTACCAGTGGAAAGCCACGCCCCAGACGTATTGGGCCGCCTTGGGATCGTCCAAAACGACTTCGGCGCGCTGATACATGATGCTTCGGTTGTGGTCCCAAATCAGAATCTTCTTATCTTTGAGACCGCTTTTTACCATAATGGGACCGAGGTAATTCTTCACGAAATCACGCTCTTCCTCGGCCGTGTAAAGGCACGATTCCCACGGCTGGACCGCCATCGGTTCATTCTGCACCGTCACGCCCCAGATCCGAACGCCTGCTGAGGCATAGGCTTTGATGAACTTGACAAAGTACCTGGCCCAAGCATCGTCAAATTCGGGCTTTAATTTGCCCCCGTGCAACATGTCATTGTTATCCTTCATCCAGGCCGGCGGACTCCACGGACTGGCAAAAATGGTGAAGTCCTTGCCGGCGGTTGCCAGCGCTTCCTTGATAAAAGGGATGCGATATTTCAGATCGTGACTGATGTTGAAGCTTGCCAGGGTGGCGTCGTCGTTCGTGACATAGGTGTAACTCTCGCTGGAAAAATCGCAGCTATGGATGGACGTGCGCCCCAGTGAATAACCAATGCCTTTTTGTGGATCAAAATAGGCCGTCAGGATTTCCCGCTGTTTGGCCTCCGGCAGCTTGTAAAACGTTTCCGCCGAAGCGTCCGTCAAGGCGCCGCCCACACCCAGCACGGTCTGAAACTCCTTGGAAGGATCCACGAAAATGCACTCTTGCTTTTCGGTGCGCTGGGGTAAATCAGTAAAAGCGATTTCACCCGTCCTGGCCAGCCGCTGGCCGGTATCCTTCGCAGTCACGTAAACGGTGACCGGCCCGGATGTAACATCGGCGGCGGAGCTTCGGTCCGCTCCCAATGCCCAAGTGAACGCAATTATACCTGTAAACAGGCCCGGCAGGATGGTGGAAATCAATCGACGTATCATAATTGCTCAGAGGACCCAAGATCGTTATTCCGCTGAAATTGCATACTGTCATCAATTTTACTGTAATATGCCTATTGACAGCACTATCAATATGCCATATTCAGTGGTCAACTCAATTTTTTTACTACTTGTAATGATTTTTGTCAACTTTTATATTACAATACTGTGCTAGGTAGTCACTATCAATCCCTGTTTAACAACCTGAGGTTTCGTCCGTCACGGCAACCAGATTAACTGTCAGCAGAAGCAAATGCAACCCGGCGGTACAACTCGTTTATGAAACAAGGCAAACTTTTCACCGTTTCCGTGGCGCTGATCGTGGCGGTTGGCGGGTTTGTTTGGGGATTCGATGCCACAGTCATTTCCGGAGCAGTACCCTTTATTCAGAAGTACTTTGATCTGAATGGCGATCGGGGTGACTTTCTACTCGGTCTCGCTGTGAGTTGCCTGGGCTGGGGTGTTTTGGGAGGCACTGCCGTCTCGGGATTATTCAGTGACCGGTTTGGACGCAAGAAAGTTTTGATCACCACGGCGGTTTTTTTTGTCGTCTCGGCTTTGCTCTCCGCGTTGACGACCAATTTTGCGATCTTTGTCGGCGCGCGGGTTCTGGGCGGGATTGCCGTGGGCGGGGCCATTCTGATCGCGCCGGTTTATATCGCGGAAATTTCACCGCCCAAACTGCGCGGGAGCATGGTCTCGCTCAATCAATTAATGATCGTGCTCGGCATTTCAGCATCCTTTTTCTCCAACTATTTTTTGCTTAACGTCGGGGAAAATAACTGGCGCTGGATGCTGGCCATGGATGCCGTCCCGGCGACCCTGTATTTCTTTCTGCTGTTTTTCGTGCCGGAAAGCCCCCGCTGGCTGTTTGGCCAGGGCCAGACGGAGCGGGCCAGGGCAATTCTGACCAAGGCCTGTGGGCCGGAAGAGGCGGAGCAGGAACAGATCAACATCCAGCAAAGTTTTCTGGAAAAAACTCCCGGGGTCAGCCTCAAAGGACTTTTCAGCAGAAGGATGAGTTTCGTTTTGTTTATTGCGCTGGCCATCGCGTTTTTCCAACAAATCACCGGTATCAACGCCATCTTTTATTATCTGCCGACGATTTTCACGCAGGCAGGCGGCGGAACCAATGCCGCCTTCAAGCAGGCGGTGCTGGTTGGTCTGGTCAATCTGGGCATGACCTTTGTCGCCATCCGGTTTGTGGATCGGCTGGGGCGAAAACCGCTTCTGGCCATCGGCGCCACGGGGATGGCGATCTCGTTGCTGACCTGCAGTTGGGCGTTTCACGCTGCCAACTACCAACTGACCGAAAAGTCATTTGTCATCCTTCAGGAAAACAAGGTCCCCGCGGACCTGATTACCGACCTCAAAAACTCGGAGAAAAATGTTTTTACCACGGACAAGGAATTCATCGCCAGCCTTGAAACAAAATTCAGCGCCGACCGGCTCAAGCCTTATCACGATGCGCTGATTACCGCCGGCTTGAACATCCACGCCCACCTGGTGTTGTTTGCCATCATCGGTTTCGTGGCTTCCTTTGCCATTTCGCTGGGGCCGGTGATGTGGGTGCTGTTGTCGGAAATATTCCCCAACCAACATCGGGGCATGGCCATGTCGCTGGCCGGCTTCTGGAATTCAGCGGTGAGCGCCAGCGTCACATTTATTTTCCCCTGGGAGTTGTCGCACTTTGGCTCGGCCGGAACCTTTTTGGGCTACGGACTGATGGCCGCCGCGGCATTGATTTTCATTCTCATGTTCATCCCGGAAACCAAAGGCAGGACGCTGGAGGAACTGGAAGGCATCCTGATGCGAAAAGGATAAGACCCGCCGCCGGCTGCCCATCTGAATTTAACCATAAAACCAGGTTTATTATGAAATCAAGCAATCACCTGCACAGCGCTCAGCTCCTGCGGGCAACAAGAGCAATTTCTTATCAAATGTCTGTTTGGAAATGTGGCGTGAGTGTGATGGCGCTGGCTCTGATGGCGTTTTCCGCGAGGTGCGCCTGGGGAACGCCGGCGACGGGCGGGTCGGCGACGGACACACCGGTCAAAGTGGAAGTGCGTAAGACCGCCGACGGCAAGTGGGAACTGCTGCGCGGCGGGAAGCCTTACTTCGTCAAGGGCGTCGGCGGCGACTATTCGCGCGATGTGCTGGTGGCGGACGGTGGAAATTCGATCCGGCTGTGGGGCGTGGACGCCAACACACGCAAGGAACTGGATGAGGACGAGAAACAGGGGGTGACCGTGGCGTTGGGCTACTGGGTGGGCCACAAGAAGGATGGTTTCAAGGCGGACGATCCCGCGACCGTCAAACAGCAGTTGGAAGAGTTCAAGCAGGTGGTGCGGACGTACCGGAATCACCCGGCGGTGCTGGTCTGGGCCATTGGCAACGAGATGGAAGCCGGAAATGACACGCCGGCGCTGTGGGCATCGATCGAGGACCTGGCGAAAGCCGCCCACGAACTGGACCCTAACCATCCGACGATGACCGTGATCGCCGAGGTCGGCGGAAGCAAGGTGGCGAATGTGCACAAATATTGCCCGGACATCGATATCGTGGGCATCAACTCGTATGCCGGCGGGCAGAACGTCGGCGAGCGATACCTCAAGCAGGCGCCGGCGGGGACGGCCAAGCTG
>DATNHM010000082.1:0-89664 GCA_035604955.1 Candidatus Limnocylindrales bacterium
AACCTTCCTGCGCGGCGTCCAAGCCAGAACCCAGGCGGCCTTGATTGAGGCCATCGGGCTGGCCCTCCAAACCGTCACCCCTCAGGACGCCAGGAACTGGTTTGCCTCGTGTGGCTATAGTTTTATTTAAAATGCTCTAGCGGCCAGTTCGACGTCTTCCTGGTAATTCTTCCACGGAATGTTCGCCGCATTCAGAAGGCCGGCGAAATGAACGGACTGGTCATAGAACGTGTTGCCGTTGGCGGCGCGGGGATCCGCATCGGTGTGCACCCCAAAATCCGTCCCGGCTTCGGCCCAGACGTAATTCGGCTCGGACGGGTGAACGCCTATGCCGGCATTGAAGTAGGCCAGAGCATACGAAACCTGCACCGCATTTGAGTTGCCCGGCGTGATGAGACTGTTGATATATGGCGCAGCCGGATTGCCGAGAATCTGCTGCGGGCTGGTCATGTTTATGGGCTGCGTGAAATTATGGTTCTCCATCGCGATCACGAAGACGTCGCCGACCCGTTGCACCGGGAATGGGAAGGCCGGGGCCGTTTGGGCCGCCAGCAGAATGCCGGCCGCGGCGGCGCTGAGCAGTATGGTTTTGTTGGTTTGATGAGCAGGTAGTTTTATTTTCATACGATTCTTCTCCTTATGGTTTTGTTTATCCCCCTTTATGGTCGGGACTACTTAATCACAGGCTTGCGGCGGAAGTAAACGTGACAATGGTGAAATTCCGGTCACGAATATGGCGGCAGGATGACAGTATGGTGACAGGTCCCGAAAACGTCCGCGAAAAAGGTGAAATGAAAATTTTCGGTTAAAATTTTATGCCGTCATGAAGCGTAGCAAAGACGGAGACTGATGACTGCTGATCGGCGCTAATATTCTTCCGCTCCGCCTCATACTAGGAGAGAATGGAGATTACAGCCCCAGTTTCTTGAACCGGTGGTTCACTTCCTTGAAGTGGAAGCCCAGTGAACAGAGTTTCTCCAGCTCGCCGGATTTGAAGTGTTTGGCGACGGCAGGGTCGGACTTCAGTTGTTCGACGAAATCGGCGTCGTCGCGGCCGGCGTGTTTCACTTCCCACGTTTTCATGGCGGCGTCCTGGACCAGTTGGTAAGCGGCTTCGCGCGTCAGGCCCTTTTTGATGAGCGCCAACAGCACGGTTTGCGAATTCCACATGCCCAGGCTCAGACCGAGGTTGCGTTTCATGTTCTCCGGATAGACCGCCAGGCCGTCCATGAGCCGGGTAAGCAGGCCGAACATGTAATCGAGCAATGTGCAGGAATCGGGGAAGATGATGCGCTCGACGCTGCTATGGCTGATGTCGCGTTCGTGCCAGAGGGCGACGTTTTCGAGGGCGGCGACGGCGTTGCCGCGCAGCACGCGGGCGAGACCGGTGAGGCGTTCCCAGGTGATGGGATTGCGCTTGTGCGGCATGGCGCTGCTGCCTTTCTGGCCCCTGGTAAACGGCTCCTCCGCTTCGAGCACTTCCGTGCGCTGGAGATGGCGGAACTCGACCGCCCAACGTTCAATACTCGCGCCGACGAGGGCCAGGGTGGTCATGAATTCGGCGTGGATGTCGCGCTGGATAACCTGCGTGGCAATCGGTGCAGGCCACAGGCCAAGTTTTTTACAAACAACCGACTCGACGCGCGGCGAAAGGTGGGCGCTCGTGCCAACCGCACCGCTGAGTTTGCCTACCGCCACGGCTTCGCGCAGCACCACCAACCGGCGCAACGCCCGCACAAATTCATCGTGCATCAGCGCGAGCTTCAACCCAAAGGTCGTCGGTTCAGCATGAATGCCGTGGCTGCGGCCGATGCACGGCGTGAATTTGAATTCGTTGGCGCGCCGTTTGAGGATGGGCAGCAACTTTTTTACATCGGCGATGAGCAGATCGGCGCTTTGCACCATCTGGACGGCGAACGCGGTGTCAATGATGTCGCTGCTGGTCAGGCCGAAGTGGAACCAGCGGCTGGCGTTGTCGTGGATTTTTTCGGCGACGGCGGTGGTGAAGCCAATGACATCGTGATTGAGGGTCTTTTCCAGTTCCTTTTGGCGGACGACGAGGCCGGGCAAGTCGGCGAAACATTTATTCGCGCCGCGTTTGATTTTGGCGAAATCGGCGCGCGGCACGACACCTTCCTTGACCAATGCTTCACTGGCCAGCAATTCGATTTGAAGCCAGAGCCGGAGCCTGTTTTCGTCGGTCCAGATGGCCCGCATTTCCGGTCGGGAATAGCGCGTAATCATGCGATGAGCCTAAAATGTCGAGGGCCGAGAGTCGAGAGTCGAGTGCTGGAGAAAAAGTTCTCGTCCCTCGACCCTCGCCTCTCGACTATTTAGTCCTGCACTTCCAGGCGGATGGCGTCGTACATCACGGCGCCAATCCGGGCCGGGCGGGCTGCCTCCGGATTGGCAAAGGGAACCCCTCCTTCGAGGCCCAAGGTGATTTCATTGGTTCCCGCCTTCAGCCAGTTCGCGTTGAACGGCAGCGTGTACACGTTGTAGTTGCTGTCCTGTCCGCCGCTACGATAGGGCGCTGCGCCGGTCTTGGGGAGATTGACAACGCCAATCTCCCGGCCATTGGCCTTCACTTGCAATCGCCGGTTGGACGAGGAGCATACCCCGATGGTCAGGGTCGCCTGGCCGGACAGCGCCTTCGGCTCGTCAAAAACAATCGTCCAGTACGGCTTTCTGTTGTACCAGCCCCACTGCGCAAAATTCCAGTCCTTGTCGGCCTCGCTTTGGCCGATGGTGAATGTGACGTCATCGGGAAACTCGCGAGCGTAACGGATAAAATTATCGTAGTGGCGCACGTTGTCGCCGTCCTGGAATTCCGCCGTCGAATGGTTGGCGATGCCAATCTGCCACAACGTGCGCCCGTGGGCGACCGGTTCCCAGGTCAAGGTGCCCAGGTCGGTCATTTTGCCCGGGTCCACCTGGATGTCCTCCTTGCGATAGTCCACAAACTGATTGGCGCCGCTGACGAACAGCGTGTAGCTGCCGGGACGCACCCTGGGGATGGCGAAATGTCCGGAATCATCCGTTCTGGTCCAGAAGGTGTAGCCACCGGCGGATTGGCACCAATCGTTCGTGCCCGGCGGGGCGAGGACCGCCCAGGCGCCCTGGGTACTGTCACCGTTGCTCAGTTTTATCCGGCCAACGACGGCCCCGCGCGCGACGGGATAATCCGGATTGTTTACGAAGGTGTAAGGCCACCGGGTTTCCTCGTTGACCGCGCGCATTTTGGCATCCTGCCACAAAGCATCTATGGCATCGCCCTGGTTGAAATAAACGAAAGCCGGGCCATAAAACAGATTCCACTTCTGATCGGCGTTCAGATTGATGGCGCTGGCGCCAAAATGAGTGCTTTGGAACATCCACAGGAGGACGTTGTCCCTGTGGACGGTTAAATCCTGGTGCCATGGCCCGCCGTTGACGTATTCCCGGCCGGGCATAATCATCCAAACTCCGACACCATTCCCCGCCATGCCATGCACGAGGTCATCGGCGACAAAGGCGCTGTTGTCGTATTTCGTGTAGATGGTTCCATCAGCGTAACGGAAGGTCGCGTCCTGAACGGTGCCCACGATTTTGCCGGTGGGGAACGGGCCTTTTCTCAGGTCATCCACAATGTGATGGGTGAAGATCCGCGTGCCGGGAACACCTTTGATGACCAGGCGGCTTTGCGTCAGGGAAGCCGCCGCCATGCCCGGACCATGTTTAAAGATGACGTACACGTAAAACCCGGGCGTGCCCCGCGTTAGAATCCAGTGGACTTCCGTGTGAAACGGAAAGAACGGCGCCGGTTCACTCACGGCCGCGACTTCCGCTGAATCCGGCCCGGAGGCGACGACGCTGAGGCGCGAATCGGGCTGGCTTAAAGGGTGAAAGTAATCCGGCCGGACGCCGCCACCCAGATTGGCGTCGAAATACATGGCGGCCCGGCCATTCCCGAGCTGCCCATCGTGGCCGTTCACCCGGTATTTGATGGAGGTGATATCCTTTGATTTGGCCGCAAACGTGAGGCTCACGACGCCGTTTTCCATCACGAGCTGGTCCGCGCCTTCTGTGATTTTTACCGGCGCCGATGATTCCGGAATGCCGGCCAAAGCCGTCTGGCAAAGAAAAACCAGGTATAGCAAGACAATGAGCTTCAGGCGTAGAATTGGCGGCATAAATTGGTCGGCCCGGCAACCCGGCGCCGGCGATTAATGTTTTGCCATTTTGCTGCGGGCCTTTTCGAGGATTTCGCGTTCGCGCGCGGTCAGACTTTGGATGCCGTGCGCGGAAATCTTCTCGAGAATGGGGTCCACCTCGCTTTTCACAAATTCATCGGTGGACAGTTCCTCGTCGGGTTCGCCCGCCGCCGTACGCCAGAACTTGCCCTTGCCCGCCCGGGTGACGGCAAATTCCCGCGGCGCCGCCGGACGTGACGACGGTGCTCCCCAATGCGGCCAGGACCAGCGGCCCTGGATGAATTGCCGCACGAAAACAAAGCCCATCAACATGCCGCCCAAATGCGCAGCATGAGCGATGTTACCTCCCATTAACACCGCCAGCCATGAACCCGGAAAAAGAATGCAGAACGCGCTCAACAACGCCGTGCCCCAAAGCAGATATTTCGCCCGCAGTGTTACTGGCAACACGAAAAACAGGAGCAGGGTCAGCTGTTGCTCCGGATAAAGAGCGGCGAACGCCGCAACCAGACCGAGCGCAGCGGCGGAGGCACCCACTACCGCCGTGCCAAAATGGCTGGGCCAGACCAGCGCCCCCAGCATTTGGACCAATCCGCCGAGAACGCCGCTGGAGAAATACAAAATCAGAAATTTCCTGGGACCAAGAGTTTCCTCCATGACCCGCCCGAAGACGTAAATGGCCCAGCAGTTGAGGAAAATGTGCAACAGGCCGCTGTGCATGAACTGGTAGGTGAGCAGTTGCCAGATGAAACCATGCACCAAACCCTCGAGACTCAATGCAAAATAACTGTAAATAAATGGATTGTCCGGAACCAATCGCGTTGGGTTGGAGGAAAGGACACACTCGACCAGGAAGACGATGACGTTCACGACCAGCAACGCCACGGTCAGGGACATATACGGCCGGTAATAAACCGACTGGCGCATGTAATCACGATCTTCAAGCATGGCGGACGCAAGCTAATCGCCGGAAAAGTTGTTTTCAACGGTCATTTTGCTGCAACTCTTCGACAATGCGGCCGTCGGCGAGTTCAAAGACGCGCCGGGCATGGGCCGCCACCTTGGCATCATGCGTGGCAATGACGAGTGTGGTTTGTTTTTCGGCGTGCAGTTTTTTGAGTAATTCGATGATTTCACCGCCCGTGTGTGAATCCAGGTTACCGGTAGGTTCGTCGGCCAGAACCAATTCCGGTTCATTGATGAGGGCGCGGGCGATGGCAACGCGTTGTTGTTCGCCACCGGAAAGTTCGAAGGGTTTGTGCTCCAGCCGGTCGCTGAGACCCACGCGGGCGAGCAGCTCACGTCCGCGCGCCGCGGCCCGGCCGGCCGGCACGCGGGCGACCCGCGCCGGCAGACAGACATTTTCCAAGGCGTCCAGCTCCGGCAACAGATGGTACGCCTGGAAAACGAACCCAACCCGGCGGTTGCGTAGGTCGGTGAGTTCCCGTTCGGAAAACGCCGCGATGTTTTGTCCGGCAAAATGAATTTCGCCGGCGTTCGGTGAGTCCAATCCGCCAATTAAGTGCAACAGGGTGCTTTTGCCCGCGCCGGACGCACCGCGCAACGCCAGGAATTCGCCACGCGCCACCTGAAGATTGACGCCGCGCAGGACCTCGAGCGTGCGCCGGCCCATGACGTAGGACTTGGTCAGCGCGCGGGCGGAGAGCAAAGGCTCGTTCATGGCCGGCCTCCGCGGGAACGGGATGAAACATTCAACGCCCTATCAAGCATCGCCAACTGGATCCTCCAGCATTCGGTGTTGAATGTTAAATGTTGAATGTTTTCCAATTTACTCATAACGCAGCGCCTCCACGGGTTTCAGCCGGCCCGCCCGCCACGCGGGCAGTACACCGCCCAGAATGCAAATGACAAACGAACTCCCGCAAATCAGCAGGATGTCGCGGGCGTCAATGATCGCCGGCAGTTCGCTGAAGCCGTAAATTTTGGCGGGAAAAAGCTCCCAGCCGGTCAGCCGGTTCATGACGTGCAGAAATTCATTGCGATAGGTCAGAGCCAGGATGCCGAGTCCGTAGCCGGCGAGCACGCCGAGCACGCCGATGATGGCGCTCTGGGCAAGGAAGACGCCGGAGATTTGCAGGTTGGTGGCGCCGAGAGCCTTCAACATGCCGATTTCGCGCGTCTTCTGGACCACGAAGGTGATTTGCGCGCTCAGGATGCACAGCGCCGCCACAATGACGATGAAGAACAACAGGTAAAACATCACATTTTTTTCAACACCCACCGCACCAAGCAGAGCCCAGTTTTCCTGTATCCAGGTGGTGATGGTATAGCCTGGCCCCAACGCGGCCGCCAGTTCGTTGCTCACCGCCCCTGCCTGATAGGGATCGCGCAGCATCACCATCAGCCCATGCACGCTGCCGCCGAGGTCGTAAAGTTCCTGCGCGTTTTCCAGCGAGGTGACGGCGATGGAATAGTTGTACTCATAATAACCCACATCGAAAATGCCGGTGACAATGTAATCATCCGGCAGGACGGCCTCTTCGTTCGATTTGCCCTGGCGCTCCTTCATTTTCTTCAACTCGTCCGGCGAATAAATCGCCACCCGGTCGCCCACGGCCAGATTCAGGCTTTGGGCCAGCGCGCTGCCGATGACCAGACCGTGCCGGCTCAGGTCGAATTTCCCGGCGATGATGCTTTTAGGCAGCACGCTCACCGAATTTTCGCGGGCGGGATCCGCGCCCCGCACGTACGGAACGGCAAAGAACGGCTGTTGATTGCCGGCCGGTTCCGTTTCCATCAGCACCGGGCCCAGGATATACGGCGCCACCCCGACCACATTCTGGTTGGAGGCAACGAGGTTCATCACCGCGTCGTAGCTTTCCATCGTTTCACCACTCGCCACGATCCGCAGGTGGGCGTTGAAGCCGAGAATTTTCGCGCGCAAATCACGGTCGAATCCGCTCATGACACTGATGACGATGATGAGCACGGCCACGCCGAGGGCGACGCCGAGGATGGAAATGAGCGTGATGATGGAAACGAACGTCCGTTTGGGCCGCAAATAACGCAGCGCGAGGAGCAATTCAAACGGCAGCCGAGACATGGAGGCAGGCTAGAGGCGTGTCGCTCAAGTGTCAACGAAGCGGGTGAAGCTCATGCACGCTCCTTGCGCGACGGCCGGAATGGGTTGCCCTTGCGGGTTGGAACTGAGGCGCGTGGCACGAAAAGCAGGCTGACGAACAGATAAATCCAGCCGATGATAAAATGAGCGCCGAAGATAAAACTGAAGGACACCAGATTCAAGAAACCGATGCCGTAAAGGAAAACGGCCGCCACCATCAAAATGGCCCCGGGCATCAAGGCGGCGCCCGCGAGCCGCCAGCTCTGGCGGAAATTCAAATCACGGTTCGCAAAAAAGCCGAGCAGCCAGAGCGGCAGAAAGTAAAGGGTTGCCAATAACCACCAGCTCAACAGGCAGCCAATCACCGCCGCCACCCCGACCAGGATGAGGAGTTCCATCGCCCAGGCGCCCCACAGCGGCTCCAGGGTGTTGCGATTGAAGGCGATGAGGTAATCACGCGGATATTGCCATTCCCAATAACCGAGCAATGAAAAAGAGCGGAGGGTTCCCCTGCCAAATTCGATTTGTACGTCGGCGGTCGGGCCAATTTGACCGGAGTGATCCAGGTCCACATCCAGCATCAGGATACGACCGGTGGCCAGCAACTCCGGTGAGCGGCCGGGCCAGTCCAGTTTGCCTGAGCGGATTTCGCCGGCCGGCGGCAATTGTTGGATGGCGGCGGTTGCCGCCGGGAAACCGATGTTGTCAACGAACCAGACGACCGCACCCGCAGCCAGCAACGCGAAGATGAATTGCGCGAGCAACAGGCGGCCAAGCCCTGCGCCGGCAAACGCCGCCACGCCGCGCGGGGTGAACGGCTCCCACGCGCGAGTTGATTCGCCCGGAATACTCATCGGAGCGATAAATTACCTGAAATGGCCGAAACGTGAAAGCGTTGAGGCTATCCGGGAGCGCCGGCTTCCAGCCGGCGAATTTTTAAAAAGGAAAATCCCGAACCGCCGGCAAGATGCCGGCGCTCCCGGCGACACACCGGAACCCGTCAAGCCGGGTTTGCTTCCGGCGGCTCCGGCGGTTTGGGCGGCGGGTTTTGGTCCGGCGACGGCGTGTGAATGACCGGGATGGGATAGCGCAATTTCATCACGTCATCCACGAGCACTTCGACGAAGTACGTTCCGGCGGTTTTGAATTCAATCTGGCCAAAAACCATGACGTTGGTGGCGTGCAGCGCCGCGTCCTTCAACTCAAATTTCATCTCGCCTTTGCGCAGCACGGTCGTCTGGTCGGGAGCGATGAACTTGATACTTTCGGTGAACTGGCCGATGCCCGCCGTCCAGCGGTTGAAAACGCAAAGCCGCCCGGCCACAACAGGCAGTTGCGGCACGCGCAGGAAGTTGAGAACGCCGACCAGGAAAAAATTTCCGTTGGCTTCCTGGCGGACTTCTTCACACACCAGCGAGCACTGCAAGTCAGGTAGAATTCGAGTGGGTTGCATATTCTGTTTATGGTAGCAGCGCCGGGCGGGCGCCGCAGCTTCTTATTTTAAATCCGGCGACACCCATCGTCGCTACAAAACCGTTTCCGCCGCCCGCACGGTGTTCGACATTAACATCGCAATGGTCATCGGGCCGACGCCGCCGGGATTGGGCGTGATTTGACCGGCGACCTTCTGGACGGCGGTAAAATCCACGTCGCCTACCAGCCGCGAACCGCTTTTCGCCTTCGGATCGTTCACGCGGTTAACGCCCACGTCAATCACGGTCGCGCCTGGCTTGACCATGTCCGCCTTTACAAATTCAGCGACACCCATCGCGGCAATCAAAATGTCCGCGCGGCGGCAATGCGCCGCGAGGTCGCGGGTGGCAGAGTGGCAAATCGTCACGGTCGCGTTCGCGTTTTTATCTTTTTGACAAAGCATCGCGGCCATCGGTTTGCCGACAATGTTGCCCCGGCCCAGAATCACCACCTCGGCGCCGCTGATTTTCACCTGTGAACGGACCAACAACTCGCGGATGCCTGCCGGGGTGCAGGGTTGGAAGCCCGTGGGATCGCCCAGCATCAATTTGCCGACGTTGACCGGATGAAAACCGTCCACGTCCTTTTGCGGCGACACCGTCGAGTAAACGACGGATTCCCGGATTTGCTCCGGCAACGGCGCCTGGACGAGAATGCCATGCACGCGCGAATCGTCGTTCAGTTCTTCCAGCAACGCGAGCAAATCACTTTCGGGGGTTTGCTCCGGCAAAACGCGCGTTGCGGAGGAAATTCCGAGTTCGGCGCAGGCCTTTTCCTTGCGCCCCACGTAAACCTTGGACGCGGGATCTTCGCCTACGCGCACAAAGGCAAGGCCGGGTACCACCCCGCGTCCTTTCAACGCGGCGATGCGCCCGGCCAGTTCGCGCTGGATTTGCGCGGCAATTGCGCGTCCGTCAATGAGCGTTCCCACGCTGTCTGGGGCTTCGGAGGTCAACGTGTTTGACGGCATTGGTGGAAACCACCTGAATGCTCTGGATGGCAACGATCGGACTGCTGGGCCAGCGCTGGTCAATGCCTTCCACGCCGGTGACAATGATGCGCATGTTGACATAACGGCCCAGGTCAAGGTCCGGTGCCGTCGTGTAAAGATAATCAATCGTCTGATACGTGTCGGGATCGTACAACATGTATTTGGTCGGGGCGACCGGACTCATGACTGGTCCCACCACACCTTCATGCGATACAATGCGGTCCGTCGGCGGCGGTGGTTGCGCGACCGGCGGAGTGGCCGGCTGGGCGGCGGCCGGCGGTTGTTGCTCAGCCACGGTGGTTGGCGTTGCTGGAGCGGTTTGGGTTAAATACATCGCGGCGACAAAGGCGTAGGCACTGGTCGGCGGTTCGATTTCCATCCACTCACCCTTGGTGCGGATGATGTTCACCGTCGTCCCGCGTTCAATGGAGCCGAGAATGCTGTAGTTTTCACCCGGTCCGCCGCGCAAATTCAATTTTTTCGACTGAACCGTGTTGTTCGCCTTGTCAATGTATTTGGCAAAAACCCAGACGTGGGCGCTCGACGGATAAGCAATTTGTGCCCACTGCGCCGGTTCATTGGCCTTGTGTTTTTCCAGGTTGATCTGGGACAAAACCGTCACCGTGTCGCCTTGCTTGAGATGGGCCACCACTTCGCCCTTGAGGCCGGCCTGGCCGCGCGCGGTGAGATTCTTGACGGAGACTTGCGCCGGGCCGGGAGCCAGCGTGACCGTCGGTTCGGAAAGCGGCGCGGCTGGTCTGGCGGCGGCCTTATGTTTCCTTTGTTTGATGGCCTTTGGTTTTGCCTCCGGCGCCGCAGTCCCGGTGGCCGGCGCCATCGCGGGCGCCGCCTGGGCGGGCGGCGGCGCGGTCGTCGCGGGGGAGACCGCGTTGGTGTTGTCCTGCGCGACTGCGCTTGTTGCAAGCAGCACGCCTACCATCAACCAGCAATTCGTTTTCATATTTCTGCAAGTAAAGTTTTAATCTCGGTTTCTGTCAATGCCCGCCATCGGCCGGGCTTCAATTCGCCCAATTTGATTTTGCCGATTTGAGTCCGCTGCAGCCGTTTGACCGCCAATCCCTGCGATTCAAACAGCCGCCGCACTTCGCGGTTTTTGCCTTCGGCCAGTTCAAGCTCCACCACACTGCGCATACGACCGGCCGAAATGAGTCTCGCCGCCTGCGCCTGGAGTTTTTCGCCTGCGTGCCATACGCCCCGCAAGAATCGTTCCAAAATTACCCGATCCACGCAACCTTCAATCGTTGCAACGTATTTTTTGCCAACGCCATAGCGTGGATGGGTCAGGCACAGGGCGAATTGTCCATCATTGGTTAAAAAAAGCAATCCTTCCGTGTTAAAATCCAGACGGCCTACAGAGTGAAGATTTTGCCATTCCTTTGGCAATAAATCATAAATCGTCGGCCGGCCCAGCTCGTCCCGGCGCGAACAAACACAGCCGGCCGGCTTGTGCAGGGCCACGTAAAGTTTCCGCCTGGCCCGGACGGGTTTGCCGTCCACGGTCACCGCATCATGGCCGGGATCCACCCTGGTGCCGAGCACCCGGACCGGCTGGCCGTTGACCTGCACGCGTCCGGCCAGAATGATTTGTTCCGCCGCGCGGCGGGAAGCGACCCCTGCTTCCGCCAGAAATTTTTGCAAACGTATGGCCGGTGACATGTGACCAGGGACAGGTGACAAGAGCGGATTCCGTGTCACGCGTCACTTGTCACTCGTCACGTTTTACACGCCCGGTTTGGTTTTGCGGAGACCGGTGATGCGGTCGCCTTCCTTCCACTGGCCGCGCTTTTTGAGAAGCTCAACGCGCTCGAAACGCTTGAGCACATTGCGCTTGCCGCCCAATACGGTCGCCGCGCGCAGACTGCGATGCTGTGACATAAATTTTCTTTGGTTAAATGGCCGGTAAAAAAACGAGCGTCAAACTTAACAGATTAATTCCTTCCCGCAATCATGAAATTTCGCCGCTGGGCTTCGGCAATCGTGCGCATTCGAGACAAATCTCAGGCAGAGACAGACAAAGCCTCAGACCTCCGGCAATCGTTGCAATTCCATGAGCAACCGTTCCGGATGGACCGGCTTGTGGAGCACCGGGGATCTCACCTGGCCCAGGAACGAATGATATTTGGGATCATCGGCCGCGCCCGTAAGAAAGATAAAACGGCGGCAAAGATACGGCTTCACCCGCTCGATGGTGCTGTAAAACAAATCACCTTCCAGTTCCGGCATCCGGAGATCACAGATAATGGCGTCCACGTCCCGGCTGAGAAGCTGTCCCAGTGCCACTTTCCCGTTGGCGGCGGTACTGACTTCATAATTGAACGTCTCAAGGAGGTGCTGGTAGATCGACGCCAGCTCGAGGTCGTCGTCCACGATCAGCACGCACTTTCTGTGCGACGCAGGTTGCTTGTCCACGACGGTTGACATCGGTGCTTTGAGTTAAGTCGCCCTGGAACGCCACGATTTTCAACCCCTGCGTCACCAAGGCAGTCGCCGGCACGTTCTGCGCGTGGCCGGGAATGTCAGGGCGAATATGGCACAACTTGTGAAAACGGACAAGCGCCGGTCGGGGTACCTTTCGGAAGGCAGCCGTCCCGGTGCGCGAACCAAAAACACGGGGCGGGACACCGCTTCTACCCGCCGGCGAGGACGCCAGCGCTACGATTCTACTGCCGGCCAATGAATTTCTGGTGCGGGCGTCAAATTGCGCCCCCCGGCCGAATGTCAAAGAATTCGATTTGAGAGTCATCCCATGGCTTTCTAAACTGGCCGTGTGAAAGCCGCCATCCTTCACGGCCGGGAAAACATCCAAATCGAGGACATCGCGCCACCCCCGCTGAAACCGGGCGAAGTTCGTGTCCGCGTCGAGGCCGCGTTGACTTGCGGAACCGATTTGAAGGTTTTCAAACGTGGTTATCACGCCAAAATGATTGTACCGCCCGCCGTCTTCGGGCATGAGCTCGCGGGCGTCATTTCGGAAATTGCGCCCCTTACCCGGCCTTCGGCCACCCTCTCCCATCCGATGGGAGAGGGATGGGGTGAGGCTTGGTCTGTTGGCGACCGCGTCGTAGCCGCCAATTCCGCGCCGTGCGGTGAATGCTTTCACTGCCGTTGCGGCCAGGAAAATCTTTGTGAAGATTTGCTGTTCTTGAACGGCGCTTATGCCGAATCCATTGTCATTCCTGCGCGGCTCGTCCAAAAAAATCTGCTGCGGTTCAAACCGGAAACCGATTTCCGCGACGCCGCGCTCGTCGAGCCGCTCGCCTGCGTCGTCCAGGGAGTGGCAGACGCGGAATTGAGTGCCGGCCAAAACGTGCTGGTCATCGGTGCCGGTCCGATTGGCCTGATGTTCGTCACATTGGCGAAAAACCTCGGGTGCCACGTGACGGTGGCCGGGCGACGAACGATACGATTGGAAGCCGCGCAACGACTGGGGGCAGAACAGGTTATTGACATCGGTGACGGCCGGGAATTGGTTGCGAAAGTTCACAAAGCAACCAGGACACAATTCGACACGGTGCTTGAAGCCGTCGGCCAGCCCGAAACGTGGGAGGCTGCCGTACAACTGGTACGCAAAGGCGGCACAGTAAATTTCTTTGGCGGCTGTCCCTCCGGTACCAAAGCGTCGTTCGACACGGAATTGATTCATTATTCCAATCTGACCCTGCTGGCGAGTTTTCATCACACACCACGCGCCATCCGGCGGGCACTGGAATTCATCGAGGCCGGTTTGATTCGCGCGCAGGATTTTGTGGACGGCGAATGTCCGCTCAGCCGGCTGCCGAAATTGTTCAAGCAGATGGCAGCGGGCAATCATGCCATCAAGACCTTGATCCGCGTGCATGAATAATCATGCTGCCACGGACTTACCGTCGGCCCCAGCGCGGCGTCCAGTGAATCCAAACTGAACCAACCAAACGGCCACACTCCAAAATCATGGCTGCGCAGATCAGCGGGCGATACAAACTCGGCACGGCAAGCAGGTGGGCCAAACCTGAAATAAAGCCGAACGATAAAAGCATAAAGGCAAACCGGAATGGAAACTGGATGTAGGAAATAATCAAACCCCACTTCTTCGCCAGACACAAACCAACCGCCGATGCGACCAACGACACGAAGAAAAGCAACCGCAACAGAAACAACGATGCGGCTGGAAAACTCATTTGGCTCAATCCGCCGATCTGCTCAAACTCTGCTGGGCCGAATCGAATGACCAGCACAGCATCCAGAACCCCGAACAACAGAAACAAGAATCGCCGAATCATAAAATGCGCTCCGAGGACGCCTAACCTCTACTTAACCTTCAAAAATGATTGGACATTGGCCTTCATTAAAACAGGCTAAATTGTCCTTTCAACAATTTAGCCATGCGGCCTACGGCTTAAGAAAATCTTCCAGCACACCGTGCAATTTCTTCAAGTCCGGCAGGTTCACGTACATCATGTGGCCAGCTTCAAAGGTGGCGTAACTGATGTTCGTGCGATAGGCCGGATCCAGTTGCATGTGGTCCAGCGCGTACCGCACTGTGTCCGGCGGGCAAACGAGGTCGCGCATTCCGCCCAGCACCAGCAAGCGCATGTAGGGATTCTGGTTCATCACGGAGGCGAGTTGGTCGCTCACGCTCGGATAATCGTTGTGCGCGCCGTAATTCCAGGGTTGCACGCCGGCGATGATTTCGTAGGGCAAATCGTCCTCGAACTTCAATTCCTGGCGCACATAGGCGTTCATCGCCGCCGCGAACGGCCCGTAAGTCGCCGCGTAGGACGGATCGAAATCGGGATACGGCGAGGCCGGGTCGTCATCACGTCCGGTGATGCGCGCGTCATAAGCGCCCAGGATCAGGCCCTCGTCGTGAAGCAACTGCTTGCGAAAGACGCCGCTATCAATCCGCAGATGGTTGTCTTCAATCACCTGCGGTTTCAAACCGGTGAGCCGTGCGAGTTCGGCGACGACTTTCTCGCGTTCGTCCGCCGGCAACGCCGCGCCCTGCTGCAAGGCGGAGGCGTATTCGCCCTTGGCAAATTCGCGCGCCTCGGCCAGCGCCTTGGGCAAATCGCTTTGCAGGTCCGGCGGCAGTTTTTTGAAATAAAATGCCGTGGCGGTGTAATTGGGCAGGAAAAGTTCAAACGGCAAATCGTTGCCCGACCCGTCATCAATCGTGGCAAAATCCAAAACGCCCGACACGAGAATCAAGCCGTTCAGATACATGCCGTAACGCGAACGCAAGCGCTCCGCCAGCCCGGCGGCGCGAAAGACTCCGTAACTCTCGCCGCAAAGATATTTCGGTGAAAGCCAGCGTTCGTGGCGCGTCGTCCACAGCCGGATGAATTCACCGACGGAATCCAGATCGGCGGACTGGCCGAAAAATTGATCGGCTTTTTCGTCCTTCGCCGCGCGGCTGAAACCCGTGGCCACCGGGTCAATGAAAACCAGGTCGCTTCCGTCCAGAATGGAATACCGGTTGTCCTCGAGGCCAAAAGGCGGTTTGGGCAAAGTGCCATCGTCATTCATTTTGACGCGACGCGGACCGAGCGCGCCCAGATGCAGCCACACGGAAGAAGAACCCGGACCGCCATTGAAACAAAACGTGACCGGTCGCCTGGCGGTGTCAGCTTCCTCAACGCGCGTATAAGCGACGTAAAAAACCGAGGCGCGCGACGTGCCGTCGGGCTTGAGAATCGGCAACATCCCGGTTTCGGCCACGTAGGTCACGCGCTTCCCGGCAATCGTCACCGCGTTGGTAGTGAAGACCGGTTGGTGCGTCGCGTCAGGAATGGCGGCAACCTCCGACTTCGTGGCGGCAGGCGCATTGGTCGCTTCCACGGGAGCATTGGTTTTGATCATCTCCGCCGCGCGGGCATTCACGGCCAGCGCCAGGAGCAAAAGCCAGAGTATCGCTTTCATTCGCATTCCCGATTTTCGCAATCAAGGCCGCTCTCGACAATCATTAATCCGAGCTGTGCAAAACCTGTGAATAAGTTTCAACCAATGCCTCTTGCCGTCATGGGGAATTATAGTTAGTTGTGCTCATTATTTTCGAATAAAAAGTTAACTGAGTTAATTTTTGTCCATTCAGAGGGTAAATGGAAATAGCGGGGCGGGGTCGGTCAGAACAGCTTCAATTTCGCGGGCGCTTACTCAGGGCACGGGCTGACAACTACAACTTCGTCCCAAGGTTTCAGACAGCGGAAAAGTCTTGCCAGATTTCTTTCTTCGCACACGAAACTCAAATCCAAAAAAACAGGAACAAAATGAATAAAAACGTTTCGTACCTCTGCGGCGCGGCACTGTTTCTCGGCGCGGCATTGTTCAACCAATCCGTTCAAGCACAACTGAACCTCACCGGCGACAAATACACGCAGGATTTCAACGCTATCAGCAATGGCATCCCGATCGGCTGGTCAATCAGGACCAATGCCACGGCGGCAACCTTGGGCGGGGTCACAACCAATTACAGCGCGGCCAAGACGTGGGGGGACACCGGCGGAGAGTTTGGCAACTGCGCCTCGACCGTGGCCAATTCGGGCACAAATTTCCTTGGGACCGAATCCACAATCCTCCAGGGAAATTGTACCAATCGTGCGCTGGCCATCCGTCAAACGGGTTCGTTTGGCGATCCCGGAGCCGCCTTTGTCTTGCAGATTGCTAACACCATCGGCCTGAGTAATCTGACGTTTAGTGTCGACCTGGACATGTTGAAGACTAATTCGAATTCCACAACCTGGACAATACAATATGCCGTCGGCAATTCGCCTTCATCTTTTACCACGCTGGGCGATTATTCCGATCCGGGTATCTTCGGCACGACGACCCGGACTTACAACCTCGGCGCGAATGCCAGCGGCTCATCTTCCAATGTCTGGATTCGAATTGTTGCTCTTTCGCCAGCAACCGGCGGAGGTACTCGCGACACATTCGGCATCGATAATTTTTCGCTCTCCTGGACAACGATCGGCGTTCTCATCACTCGGCCATCCATTACCGGCCTCACCCTGACCAACGGCAACGTGCAAATAGATTTCACTGGCGATACCGGCGACAGCCCATCCGCCTTCGGGTTGCAATGTGTTGGCCGGTGTTCGGATATCTTCGGTGACACTGGCGCGACCATCACGCAAACCAGCCCGGGGCATTTCCGTGCTGTGAGCGCAATGAACGGCTCGCAACAATTTTATCGGGTCAAACGCTGATCGCCGCGGACCTTATTCGCCGATAATTTTCACCAGCACGCGTTTGCGGCGGCGGCCGTCAAACTCGCCGTAGAAGATCTGTTCCCACGGGCCGAGGTCGAGCTTGCCTTTCGTGATGGCCACCACGACCTCGCGCCCCATGATCTGGCGTTTTAAGTGCGCGTCCGCGTTGTCCTCACCGGTGCGGTTGTGGCGGTATTGCGAGGTTGGCTCGTGCGGCGCGAGTTTTTCCAACCAATCATCATAATCGTGCAACAGGCCATCCTCGGCGTCGTTGATATAAACGCTGGCGGTGATGTGCATGGCGTTGACGAGGCAAAGTCCTTCCTGCACACCGCTTTTGCCCACCAATTCCCCGACCTTGTCCGTGATATTGAGGTAATCTCGCCGGTGCGGCGTTTCAAACCAGAGATGTTCGGTCAGACTTTTCATAATGGAGCGCCGGCATCTTGCCGGCGGGAATTCCACGCTGCACCCCGAATTGCCGGCCGGATGCCGGCGCACCCGGATTTTCAAACCGCCGCCGCCACCAAATCACCAACTTCCCGCGTGCCATAGCCCATCTTGCCCGCGGCGAGGGATTTGATCTTCGTGTTGATGATTTTCACGACGGCGGCTCCGATGGCCGCGCCCGCTTTGGATTCTCCGAGGAAATCCAGCATCATGCCGGCCGCGTTGATAGCGGCGATGGGATTGATGACGTTTTTGCCGGTATATTTCGGCGCGCTGCCGCCCATGCACTCGAACATGCTGGTGCCTTCGGGATTGATGTTGCCGCCGGCGGCGACACCGAGTCCGCCCTGAATCATCGCGGCCAGGTCGGTGATGATGTCGCCGAACAGGTTGTCGGTGACGATGACATCGAACCACTCCGGATTTTTCACGAACCACATGCAGGTGGCGTCCACGTGCGCATAATCGCGCTTTACGGTCGGATACTTTTTTGCGCCCATTTCATGGAACGCGCGTTCCCACAGGTCGAACTCGTACGTCAGCACATTGGTTTTACCCACCAGCGTCAGTTGCGCCGTTTTGCCATCCTTGACGTCCTCGGGCTTGAGGCCTTTCCACGGTTTGCCGCCGCGCTGTTTTTGGGCCAGTTCAAAGGCGTACTTCAGGCAGCGGTCCACGCCGCGGCGCGTGTTCACTGATTCCTGGACCGCCACCTCATTCGGCGTATTCTTGAACACGAAACCGCCCGCGCCGATGTAAAGACCCTCGTTGTTTTCGCGCACGACCACAAAATCAATGTCCTCCGGCCCTTTGTCCTTCAGCGGGCAATCCTGTACGCGGTAAAGTTTCACCGGGCGGAGGTTGATATATTGTTCCAGCTCGAAACGCAGGCGGAGCAGGATGCCTTTTTCCAGAATGCCCGGCTTGACCTGCGGATGGCCAATGGCGCCCAGGTACATCGCCTTGAACTTACGCAGCTCATCCACGGCGCTGTCCGGCAGGACCTCGCCGGTTTTGAGATAGCGATCGCCGCCGAAATCGTAGTGATGCCAGTTGAGTTTGAACCCGAACTTTTTGGCGGCGGCTTCGGAAACCTTGAGCGCCTCGCGGGTCACTTCCGGCCCCGTGCCATCGCCGCCGATGACAGCAATATCGTATGTTTTCATTTGTTATTTGCCCTGCAATCGAAACAAGGCCGGACATCCTAGCAATTTGCCGCGCGGAGACAATGAAGAATTTACGATTTATGATTTATGATTTATGATTTGCGGGCTTCGGCGGGAAGCGATCATCAATCGAAAATCGTAAATCATAAATGCCCATGGTTTTGCCTTACAAAATCGCGACGCTGCTTTATTGCTTTAATGAAAGTGACGACGTGCTGCTGCTGGAACGCGCGCAGGAGCCAAACCGTGGTTTCTGGAGCCCCTGTGGCGGAAAGCTGAAGATGGACATCGGCGAGTCGCCTTACGTCTGCGCCTGCCGTGAGGCCGAAGAAGAACTGGGCATCAAGATCCGAACGGCCGATTTGCATCTGGCCGGCCTGGTCAGCGAGCATGGTTATCAGGGCCAAACGCATTGGCTGATGTTTTTGTTCGAATTGAAAATGAAGTTGAAAACGCTGCCGCCGCCCCATGCCGAAGGCCGGTTCCAATTCTTCCCGCGGGAAGCGCTGGCCGCGTTAAAAATTCCCCAGACCGACCGGGAGCAAATCTGGCCGTGGTTCTGGCAGCGTCGCGGCGGTTTTTTTGCGGCCCATTGCCATTGCCATCCGGACGGACACAATGATTGGACGCTGGAAGAGTCCACAGTTGCCGGTCCACAGTCCGCAGTCCGGCATGGCTCGACCGGGGACTGAAGACTGTGGACTAAGGACTGATTTATGGACGAACCGATTATTGATCTGCACAGCGATGACTATTTCATGCGCGAGGCGCTGCGCCAGGCGGCCAGGGCATGTGAAGCGGGCGAAGTCCCGGTCGGCGCGGTGATTGTGCGCGAAGGACGCGTCATTGCCCGGGCGTTTAATCAGGTTGAATTGCTGAAGGACGCGACCGCCCACGCGGAAATGCTGGCGCTCACCCAGGCGGAAGAAGTCACGGGCGACTGGCGGTTGACCGGCTGCACCCTTTACGTGACCAAGGAACCGTGTCCGATGTGCGCCGGCGCGATGGTGCACACGCGGCTGGCGCGCGTGGTGTTCGGCGCCAGTGACCCAAAGGCCGGCGCAGCGGGAAGCGCAATGAATTTATTGCAATTTCCCTCTCTGAACCATCGTTGTGAAATCACCCGTGGTGTGTGTGAGCTGGAATGCCGCTCCTGGTTGCAGAATTTTTTTACAGACCAGCGGCTTAAGGAAAAGTCGAATCGGCAGACTGACGACCGGGTTCCTGATAATTCTTAAGAGAGTTTTTGCAAAACCAGGGTGGACTTCAGCACGTCACTGCCAAAAAAAAACGAGGCATCCTTGCCGGATGCCTCGTCATGGTCAATTGACGCCGCAACACGATGTTACGGGAAATTATAAAACGGATGTAATGTCGGCCCATTCGTGGCGTTTAACAAGTCGTTTTGCAAATCGGAAATAGTTGCCTGTTGGCCGCTGCCGTCACCCAACAGAAGGTTGCCGGCCCCCAAGTGAATATCATTAGCCGACCACGACCAATACTTCCAATCTGTACCGTTAGGTGTTCCAGTCGTTCCGGTGGCAGCAGTCCCAGTTATTCCCTGGCCGCCCAGGGCATTACCGGCACTGCTCTGATTAAACATCCCTGAGGCAGCTTGTCCCCCGCCAACAGCGCTGTTATTGCCGATATTGCGGTCACCGCACAGGATTGACTGGGGCTGGGTATCAATGGAATCACCACAAACAAAATAACTTAGATATTGGTCGTTGATGGCAGTGGGGGGAGGGGTTGCGCCAGCAGCAAAAAATTGTATCCAATTCGTAGCTGCGGCGCTGTGCGGCGCTGTGGAATCCGAGGGACATTGCAGCAATGCCGGATTATCCAACGTATTCGACATAACGGTGAAGCACTGCGCCGGATGATAGCCGGAAGTGTAGGGCGCCGGGGGAGTAGGAAGGCCTCCTGCCGTCTGCGCACTGTAAACATTTTCTTCGGCGCCACCATTGGCGCAAAGAACAGTCATGGGATATTGACCACCGTTGTCATCTCCCCACATCCGGAAGGAGATGCCAATTTGTTTGAGATTGCTGATGCAATTGATGCGTTGCGCTTTGCGCTTGGCGGCGGCGAGCGCCGGCAGCAACATGGCCGCCAGAATGGCGATGATGGCGATCACCACCAGCAGCTCAATCAGGGTGAAAGCCTTTTTTTGTTTTAGAATTCTTTTCATACGTTCAATTGGTTTTTTAATTTTTCTTTCGGTGATGGTTGGCGGAATCTAACCAAATCGCACCGACTGTCAATACATATTCTAAGAATTTTCTTAGCACTACCGGTGCCATCCGGAATTTTTTGCAAAACCGCCGAAAATCGGATTTCCGCGAAGGTAGAAACAACGCGGTGCGTAAAATTTTCACGCATCGCGCGTGAAACTCACGCATCAGCACGCAGCCAAGCCGGTTAAAATCTCATTTACAGCCACGAGCCCATCGCAAACACTGACCAATCTGTGGCTGACCTGAAAGAGAACGTTTTCATGGAAAAAATCGTGTCGCTGTGCAAGCGGCGCGGATTCATTTACCCATCCTCGGAAATTTACGGCGGCATCAACGGTTTTTGGGATTACGGCCCGCTGGGCGCCGAACTCAAACGCAACGTCAAGGAACTCTGGTGGAACGCCATGACCCGCCAACGCGACGACGTGGTAGGCCTCGAAGCCACCATCATCATGTCGCCGCAAATCTGGAAAGCCAGTGGCCACGTGGACACGTTCAGCGATCCAATGATTGACTGTAAGACTTGCAAGGGCCGCTTTCGGGCTGACCAAACCGGCGAAATTCCCTGCCCGCAAAAACCGAGCAAAGCAGTTGCCGAATGTCATGGCGAGAAAACCGCCCCGCGGGCCTTCAATCTCATGTTCCAGACCTATGTCGGCCCGGTGCAGGATGCATCGGCCGTTGCCTATCTCCGCCCGGAAACCGCGCAGGCCATTTTCGCACAATTCAAAAACGTGCTGGAAACCTCTCGCCAAAAAGTTCCCTTCGGCATTGCGCAGGTCGGCAAGGCGTTCCGCAACGAAGTCACGCCGCGCAATTTTACCTTTCGCTCGCGCGAATTCGAGCAGATGGAACTGGAATTTTTCATCAAACCCGACGAGGTGGTCGAAGCGATTAGTGGCAACGTCGCTTCCGTCTCTCAACTCTCAACCCTCAACCCTCAACCAGATTGGGGTTGGGAAGCGTGGCACAAATACTGGGTCGAGGAACGGGTTAAATTTTACGAAGGCATTGGCCTGCCCCGAAACACGCTGGTGGAGTATTGGCAAAAACCGGAGGAACTGGCGCATTACGCCCGCGCCACGGTGGACATTCTCTACAAATTCCCGTTCAGCAAACGCGACGAGAAAGGGGAATTGACGGGCGAGGAACTGGAAGGCATCGCCGCGCGCAGCGATTTCGATTTGAGCCAGCACGAGCGTTTTTCCGGCAAACCGATGGGCGTATTTGACGAGGAGCTCCGCGCTGCCTGGGGCAAATTGCCGAAAGAGAAACAGGACGAACTGTGGCGGCGTTATTACGAGAACCGAAAAAAATATCTGGTTAAAACCGGCGTTGTCGGGGAGCAGGCGTCAAAAGAGGCGACCGAAGACGCAAACAGTCTGGCGAAGGGCCAGTACATTCCGCATGTCATTGAACCGTCTGCTGGCGTGGATCGTCTAATCCTTGCCTTGATCTGCAACGCTTACCACGAAGACCAGATGCCCGACGAAAAAGGCAAGCTTGAAACGCGGGTGGTACTAAAATTCCATCCGCGGGTTGCGCCCATCAAGGTGGCCGTGCTGCCGTTGCTCAAGAACAAGCCCGAACTCGTCAAAAAGGCGCAGGAGGTGCGCGACCGGCTGCGTCCGCACATGAATGTTTTCTACGACGATGCGGGCGCCATTGGCCGCCGCTATCGCCGCCAGGACGAAGCCGGCACGCCGTTCTGCGTAACGATTGATTTTGACACGTTGGGCGAGAAGCCGGAGTTGAAGGACACGGTGACGATGCGTTACCGCGATGATGCCAAGCAGGAGCGGTTGGCGATTGGCGATTTGTTAAATTGGTTGCTGCCGAAAATCCGCTGAGGGTGTATGAGTCAGCCATGAGCCAGCCTGCGCGCATCTCTTATGTGATCATGGCGGTGCTGCTGTTGCTCATCGGCTGGCTGCATCTGGGGACGCTCATCCTTACCGTGCTGTTCGGTTACTTCGCGTTGCAACAATTCAGTTCCGGACGCAGCAAGTTTTTGGGGGCGGTGTTGTATCTCATCGCCGTCGTGCTGATCGCCTGCGGATTGTTTTATTTTTCACGCCAGGCTTATATCGCCGCGCCAAAGATTGCCGAAACCACGATTCCCGCCATAGTCGAGTATGCGGAAAAACAGGGGGTGGAACTGCCGTTCACCGATTATGCAAGCCTGAAGACGGTCGCGATCAATGAGGTCCAGGAAGACGTTGCCAACGTTGGCCGGCATGTGCGCGCCGCCGCGTTCCAAATTGTGTTGCTGTTGATCGGCCTTGCGGTGGCCATGGGACTTTTCCTGAACGCGACCTGGGGCACGGAGAACGACCCCAATACTTCGCGGGACAGTTTGTATGCAACGGTGGTGCGCGAACTGGACGTTCGCGCCCGGACCTTTTACCGCAGTTTTTCCAGGGTGATTGGCGCGCAAATCCTCATTTCCCTGATTAATACCGCGTTGACTGCCGTGTTTCTGATCTGGAACGGTTATCCGTACAAGACGGTGGTTGTGGCGTTCACATTTCTGTGCGGCCTATTGCCCATCATCGGCAACATCATCAGCAACACGCTCATCGTCGGCATCAGCTTCACCCTTTCGCCGAACATGGCGTTCGTTGCGCTGATTTTTCTCATCGTCATTCACAAGCTGGAATATTTCCTCAACAGCAAAATCATCGGCGACCGCATTAAAAACCCAATGTGGCTGACACTCATCGGGCTGGTGTTGGGCGAGAAACTGATGGGCATTCCCGGCATGATCCTCGCGCCGGTCGTCCTGCATTACATCAAGGTGGAGGCATCGCGCAACAAGGTGGCCGAGTCCACGCCCCCATCAGCCGCCTCGCCACTCGCGGCATCCTGAAGCAGATTTGAAACAAGACTCGATGGCCACTGAAAAAAACAAACCCGTCAAAAAACGCGCGCCGGCGCTGTATTTCATCGCCGCCATCAAGTTGATCAAAGGGCTCGCGCTCCTGTTACTGGCGTTGGGTGTCCTGACGCTGGCGAACAAGGACTTGTCGGATGTGTTCGACCAGTTTCTAAGATGGGTGCATCTTGACCCGGAACGGACTTTTTTCGCGAGGATTGGCGACTGGCTCGATACCATCACGCCCGCCAACGTCCGTGAGGTCGCCTCGGGCACTTTTCTCTGCGGATTATTTCTGCTGGTCGAGGGGACAGGGCTGCTGTTTCGGGCGAAATGGGCTATCTGGCTGGCGATTGGCGAATCGGCGTTTTTCATCCCGATCGAAATCCTTGAATTGATTCCCCGTCCCGACGCGCCGCACCATCACTCCATTGGACTGTTGATTGTGCTCATTATTAATGTGGCCATCGTCTGGTATCTGCTTAAAAACCGGGAACGCCTCTTCCGACATCATTAAATTTATGATTTACGATTTATGATTTATGATTTGCAATGGGCGCAGTTGGTGCGGCCAAAATCATAGATCGCAAATCATAAATCGTAAATGACCACGACCGAAGCCATTCAGTTGCTGGAAAAATTCCGGGCCGGCGGCGCGAGCCGCGACCAGGTCTTGCGTGCCTTCCAATCCGCGCCGGTGGCCGACCTCGGATTTGCGCAGGTGGACACCCACCGCGCGCTGCGCCGGGGTTTTCCCGAAGTCATCTTTGGCGCCGGTAAAACACCGGAGCAGGTCGTCAAAATCGCCGCCAAACTTTTGGAGCGCGAACAACGCGTGCTGGTGACTCGCATCAACGCGAATCACGCCCGCGCACTGCGCAAAAAATTTAAGCGCGCTGTGCACCACGAAACCGCCCGGTGCGTGACGATTGAGAAGGCGCCCCAGCCCAAACGTCCCGGAACCATCGCGGTGATTTGCGCCGGCACCAGCGATTTGCCCGTGGCTGAGGAAGCGGCGGTGACCGCCGAAATCATGGGCAACCGGGTCGAGCGCGTCCACGACGCCGGTGTTTCGGGTTTGCACCGGCTGTTGCCGCATCTTGAAGTCATCCAGAGCGCAAACGTGTTGATTGTCGTTGCCGGCATGGAAGGCGCCCTGCCCAGCGTGGTGGCCGGATTGGTGTCCAGACCGGTCATCGCTGTACCGACGAGCGTGGGCTACGGCGCAAGTTTTGGTGGCGTTGCGGCATTGTTGGCGATGTTGAACAGTTGCGCCAGCGGCGTGACCGTGGTGAACATTGACAACGGTTTTGGTGCCGGGTACGCCGCCAGCCAGATCAATGCCCTGGCCGAAAAATGAAAACGCTCTATCTCGATCTCTTCAGCGGCATCAGCGGCGACATGTTCGTCGGCGCGTTGATTGATTTGGGCGTGGACCCGCGCAAACTGGAGCGTGAATTAAAAAAGTTGATGCTCGACGGCTGGCACATCCGCATTACTCGCAGGCAAAAATCCGGCATCGCCGGAACTAAATTCGATGTGCACGCGGACGAAGGCCGGACGACAAGGGTCAACCGTCGGGAACAGGGGCATACACACCGCTCGCATCATGATCACCACCACGATGACAGCCGCGATTTCGCCGAAATCCAACGGCTCATTTCACGCAGCCGGCTTTCAAACCGGGTGAAGAAGAAATCCGTGGCCGTGTTCCGACGCATCGCCGAAGCCGAGGGCAAAATTCACGGCCTGCCGCCGGCGCGCGTCCATTTCCACGAAGTCGGCGCGGTGGATTCCATCGTGGACATTGTGGGCGCGTGCCTCGCGCTGGAACTGCTGGGCAAGCCGCGTGTGCTGGCGTCGCCGGTCATCGAAGGCACGGGTTGGGTGGATTGCGCACACGGACGATTTCCGGTTCCGGCGCCGGCGACGCTGGCCATTCTCGGCGCGCGCGGCATCGGCATTACGCAATGCGACGAACCGCACGAACTGGTCACGCCGACGGGCGCGGCGTTGCTGGCTGAATTTGTTGAAAGTTTTGAGCCGATGGGAAATCTGGTCGCTGAAAAAATCGGTTATGGTCTTGGCGCGCGCGAAAATAAAACGCGGCCCAACGTTTTACGCGCCGTGCTGGGGAGTGACGAGTGTCGAGTGTCGAGTGACGGGAAATCTCCACGTGCCGCCGCATCCCGTCACCCGTCACCCGTCACCCGTCACGCCTTGGACTGGGAAACCGATCGCATCGCGGTCCTGGAAACCAACCTCGACGACATCAACGCCGAAATTCTTGGCCATTTTGTCGAAACGGCGATGGGAGCGGGCGCGTTGGACGTTTTTTACCTGCCGGTTCAGATGAAGAAGAACCGGCCCGGTGTGCTCCTTACGGTTTTATGCGCAGAATCGGAAGCGGATCATTTCAGTGAAATGATTCTGCGTGAGACCAGCGCCTTTGGCGTCCGGCGCACTTGGGCAGAACGGCGGAAGTTGCGGCGCGAATTTACGGAAGTCAAAACGCCGTTTGGCAAAATCACCGTCAAATTGGGCAAGTTTAACGAAAAAGTCGTTCAGGCGGCACCGGAATTTGAGTCATGCAAAAAGCTGGCGGTACGGGCAAAAGTCCCGTTAAAAAGGGTCTATGAAGCGGCAAACCGGGCAATTTTGGCGGAACGATAATACTGTTTATTTTCCTTGCGTAAAGGCCCATGAATTGCTTAATTATGGATTGTAATCGATTACGACAGGTGCCGGTTTTTTTGATGCAGAACTATCCAGTAAAGTCACAACCGACGAGGGTGTCTTGAGCCGCCCTTTTGCTCCACGCAGTTTCTCCTCCGCCTCGTTCGTCCGGGTCAACGGCAAAATTCGCGCCCGCGAAGTAAGGGTCATTGACGCGCACGACAAGAACCTCGGCGTGATCTCGCTCAACGAAGCGCTCGCCCTGGCCCGGCAACAGGGGGTGGACCTGGTGGAAATTTCCCCGAACGCGACCCCGCCCGTGTGCCGGATCGTGGACTTCGGCAAATTCCGTTACGAACAGGCGAAAAAGGACAAGGAATCAAAAAAACATCAGCACGCCTCCACCGTCAAGGAAGTCCAACTCAGCCCGCGCATTGATCCGCATGACCTGGGCATCAAAGTCACCCATGCGATTGATTTCCTGTGCGAGGACATGAAGGTGAAAATCGCGCTGAAATTCCGCGGACGCGAAATGGCGCACACGGAATTTGGATTCCAGGTCATTCGCAAATTTCTCGCCGAACTGGCGCCTTACGGGCACCCTGATTTTGACCCGAAACTGATCGGGCGCGGCATCAACGTGATGGTCAGCCCGCTGCCCCGCAATAAACGCGCCAAAAACCCGCACGCCGCCGAAGCCGGTCGCGCGCCGGCACCGGTGAACAATCACGCCTCCTTGCCGTCAACGTCGTCCGAATCAAAACCAGACGGTTTCGCAAACAATCCATTCGTCAAGATGGAGATTGAGTAGCGGTTTGCCTTCGCCAGGCACCCACCAGTTCGGGAAAACGGCAACCCTCGCATACGGCATTTGAATGCCCGCAGAAGTCGTGCGCGATTTGCATCAAACCCTGTTGCGCCGCGGCACTGCGACACAAACGGCCCCGCCCCGGTCCCAGCAAACGCTGCCGCGCCAGCCGCAAAAGGGAGTTGTCCTGGGCGGGTAGCCACGCGAAATAACGTTGTTCGATGACGCGTTGTAGCTTCCGATTTTTGCCCTCGGCCGTCCGCGTCCAAAGCCAGGGCAGGATCACGTTCACCGCCAAATCAGTTACGCGCGCGTCACCCAGCAACGGCTGCGGCTTCGGCAAACGCGCCGAACGAAACGTCCAGTGCCACGACCAGAATTCGTCACGCTCCACTTCAAAGATTTCACGCAATGAACCGGGCAACCCCGTGTCCGGCGAATCCGCCGCGCACCACCGTTCCAGTTTTTGAACCACGCCGCCCGCCGCCAGCCAGTGCGCGGCGAGTGCGAGCCGGCGTTGCGGATGATTGGCCGGGCGCAGGCCGCGGAATTTCCACGCCGTGCGCGGCAAAAGGCAATCGCCGAATTCATCGCGTTCGCGCCACCAGCGGTCCCAAATGCGCCGCAAATAGCCATCGTCACCGGCTCGTACGCGGGACAATTCGAGCGGCAACAAACCGCTGATGCCGAACAACCGCGCCTGCAGACTGAACGCCGAGTCGGCCCCGTGTGCCCAGCGTTCGCGGGATTCGGCCAGATTTTGCATTGGCCACGCATTGTGTTTATAACCCAGCGCACGGAACAACCCTTCCCAAAGGCATTGTTCCCAGCCGACGTGTTGCGCGCGGACGTGGAACCAGGCGGCTTTGGACCGGAAGCGCGCGTTGGCAGCCTCGCGCAGGAGGGCGATCAATTGGGGTTCATCCAATTGGCACAAGGGCACGCAACATTGGCCGCGCAAATTTTCGGGGAACCGGTGCAGGGGTTCGCCCTCGAGCCACAGGCCAAGTTCGCACAACGACGCATCGAGCGAGTGGTCCAGCGACAACATTGGCGGCGCGCCGGCCGCCGGCCGCGCGTCGTCCCAAACCACGTGGAGCAGGACATTCCGGAAATTTGGATTTTGGTCGTGCCCGTGCGCGTGCCAGTTGCCGGCGCGCACATCTATTTCCACATCGCCCGAGCGCGGCGCCTCATCGCCGATTTGAATCACCGCGCCCGAAAAATCCGGTCCGCCTTCGGGATTGGTGAAGCCGGGGTGAAATATCCGAACCGTCTTTCCGTCGGCGGTTTTGAGCCGGTCCCGACACAGGCGTTGATGCAGCCAGACGGCCTGAAGCAGACGTTCGGTCGGCAGGTCATTCCCGTCGCGCAGGACATTCGCCGCACCCACCCGCGCGCGCCAGAAAGCATAGAAGCTGCCGGAAGTTGGAAACATCTTGAAATTGCTTTTGCGCCGACGATGGCGCAAAGTCAAGCCAGCGCGCAGGAAAATTGAACGCACCTTTTGTCCGATTTGCCTGTTTATAGAGACGGGCAGATGCTTCACAATGAGTTTTTGTTGGCCGAAACCATGCTTTTCCAGCTAAACTTCGCGAGATGGCGATGAACGAGAATGCGATGATTGAGGTAAAAAGCCTGACGAAGCGCTATGCCGGCCGCACGGCCGTGGCGGGCATCTCGTTCACCGTCGCCCGGGGTGAAATTGTCGGCCTGCTCGGCCCGAATGGCGCGGGAAAAAGCACGACCATGCGGATTCTGGCGTGCTACCTGCCGGCCACCTCCGGCACGGTACGGGTGGCGGGTTTTGACGTTTTTCACCAATCCAATGAAGTGCGCCGCCGGATTGGCTACATGCCGGAAAATAACCCGCTCTATTCCGAAATGCGCGTGCGCGAATACCTGAAATTCCGCGCGCGGCTGAAAGGGCTGGGCTGGCGACGTTCCCGCGAACGCGTGAGCACGGTGATGGAACAATGCGGATTGACGGACGTGAGTCGCCGCATCATCGGACAACTCTCAAAAGGTTACCGGCAACGGGTCGGCATGGCCGACGCCCTGGTGCACGATCCGGAATTGATCATCCTGGATGAACCAACCATCGGCCTCGATCCGCATCAGATTCGCGCGGTCCGGCAATTGATCAAAAGCCTCGCGCGCGCCCATACGGTGCTCATCTCGACGCATATTCTGCCGGAGGCGGAAATGACGTGTAACCGGATGTTGATCATGTACGACGGCAAAATCCTCGCTGCCGATACCCCGGAAAATCTGCAACGGCTCGTGGCCGGAAACAGCCAGATTATTGTTGAACTCGCCGCGCCCGCCGCCGCGCTGCGCGAGTGTTGGTCGCAAGTGCCTGAAATTGAGACTTTTGACGTGTCGGCCAGCGAAGGTGAATTCCAGCGATGCGCGTTGACCCCGCGGGACGGATTGGATCTGCGGCCGATGATTTTCGCACTGGCGCTGCAAAACGGCTGGGTATTGCGTGAGTTGACGCGCAACCGCCATTCGTTGGAAGACATTTATGTTCAGGTAACCCAGCCCAGCGAAGAGGAAGAGGAAGAAAGCTGATGCGAATTTTTCTGACGCTCACACGACGGGAACTGGGGGCATTCTTTGTTTCCTTCACGGGTTATGTCATCATCGCGGCGGTAACGCTGCTGATCGGCTGGAGTTTCGTGGTGCTGATGACCAATCTCGGCAGCGACCCTTCGCCCATGCCGGTGACGCAACTGTTCTACCGGACCTATTTCTTCTGGCTCATTGTGCTGCTGGCCACCCCTATCATCACAATGCGATTGTTCGCCCTGGAAAAATTTTCCGGCACGTTTGAAACCCTGATGACAGCGCCCGTGACCGATTGGCAGGTGGTCGCGGCCAAATTCACCGCGGCGGTCATTTTTTACACCATCATGTGGCTGCCCATGCTGCCTTGCCTGTTCGTGGTGCGGCATTTTACCGACCAGCCCGGCACGCTGGATTCCGGCACGATCAGCGGAATGTATCTGGGGGTGTTTCTGGTGGGTTGTCTTTTCCTGGCGCTGGGCTGTTTCGCCTCGGCCCTCAGCCGGAGCCAGATGGCGGCAGCGATGATCAGCTTTGTGTTGGGGGTGAGCCTGTTTTCGCTCGGGTTTCTGGCTCAGGCGCTTACGGCGGCAGCGCAATGGAAAACGCAATTGCTCTCGTATTTCGGGTTGTTTGATCAAATGAATGATTTCGCGCAAGGCGTGGTGGACACCCACACGGTGATTTTTTACGTGAGCGTCACGTTGTTTTTTCTGTTTTTGACCCTGCGCGTGGTGGAAAGCCGACGTTGGAGATAAAATGACCGCCACTCCCAAACCCCAGCCCAGTTTCTCGCCCGGCCGCCGATGGAAAATCGGATTCGATGTGGTGGTGCGAACGGCATTGGTGCTGACCGTCGTGGTCATGATCAATTATCTGGGCGGCATTTTCACCGAACGGTTTTACCTCAGTTCGCAGACGCGCATCAAAATTTCTTCACGCACGGTGGATGTGCTTCGATCCGTGACCAACCGCGTAACCGTGACGTTGTATTACGACACCCAGGATGATCTCTACCCGACCATCCTGTCCCTGCTCAATGCGTATCAAGCGGTGAACCCGAATATTTCAATCCGCACGGTGGATTACGTGCGCGACGCAGGTGAAGCTGAAAAAATCAAGACCCAATACAAACTCAATTCGCCCACGGACAAAAACCTCATCATTTTTGATCGCGGCGGAGGAATTTTGCCAAAAATCGTTCCCGGCGACGCTTTGGCCAAATACACGCTCGAACAGGTTCCCAACGAAAAGGAACGCGAATTCCGGAAAAAGCCGGTCGCGTTCCTGGGCGAAATGATGTTCACGTCCGCCTTGCTCACGCTTGAAAATTCCCAGCCGTTTGAAGCTTATTTTCTTCAAGGCCACGGCGAGCCGTCGCCAGCCGACAGCGGCGACACCGGTTATTTGAAATTCGCCGCCGTCCTGGCACAGAATTATATTCAGTTGAAACCGCTCGTCTTGTTGGGGGACAACCCCGTCCCGGACGATTGCAACCTCCTCATCATCGCCGGTCCCCGGAGCCTGTTTTCCAACCCCGAACTTCAGAAAATTGACCAATACCTTTCGCAAGGCGGGCGGTTGTTTTTGTTGCTGGATTACTCTTCCCTCCAACATCCCACCGGTCTGGAAGACATTCTCCGGCACTGGGGCGTGAATGTCGGCAGTGACGTCGTACAGGATTCGCAGCGCACGATTTCCGGGTCGGATGTGGAGGTTTACAATTTCAGCCAGCATCCGGTCGTCAATCCCCTGACGGGACTGGCGCTGGAACTGATTCTGCCGCGGCCGGTCAACCGTATCAACTGGCAGAACCCGCCGACCGATGCGCCCGTGGTGGACGAACTGGCTTTTTCCGGTCCTGATTCCAGGCTCATGAACGAACGCGGCCTGCCGCCCCGCAGTTATCCATTGATGGCCGCCGTGGAACAAAACCAGGTGAAAGGTTTGGCCACCAACCATGGCGGTGGCCGGATGGTGGTGGTGGGCGATTCTTTGTTGCTCGACAATCACTATATTGACGGCGGGGCGAACCGTGAGTTCGCCGGTTACGCCGTCAATTGGTTGCTGGATCGTCCCGCCCTGCTGAAGGGCATTGGCCCGCGCCCCGTCGTTGAATTCCGGTTGATGATGACGCGACAGCAACAACAACAGGCCCGTTGGCTGTTGTTGGGAGCGTTGCCCGGCGGCGTGCTGATGCTGGGCGGATTGGTCTGGCTGCGGCGCAGAAAATAATGAACTCAAAAAACACCCTGGTCTGGCTGGTCGTCGCCGCGGCGTTGTTCGCGTTCATTTTTGCGTTTGAACATTTCCTGCGGCCGAATGGCACGGAATTGTCGGCCATCCTGCCGGACCTGCAGCCTGCCACCGTCACCAGCGTCCAGTTATTTCCCGCCAATGCGCCTGAAATTCGGGCCGACCGCACCAACGGCGCCTGGCGACTGACCACGCCCATTGTTTATCCGGCCCAATCCACCGCCGTTGAGACGTTGCTGGCAGCGTTGCAGAAACTCACGCCCGCCATTCGCATCAGCGCCGGGGAACTTCGGGAACAGCGGGGAGCGGAAGCGGATTATGGATTCGAAACTCCCAGCGTCTCGCTGGTGGTTGAAGCCGGCGACCAGCGCTGGCAGCTCCTGGTGGGCAACAAAACCGCGCCCGGCGACCAGGTTTTTCTCCGCGTCGTCGGGACCGACGGCGCATTTGTTACCGACGCCGACTGGTTGAAATACCTCCCGCGCTCGCCCGACGATTGGCGTGATACGGCCCTCGTGAATTTTAACGACGGGGCGCCCGACTGGATTGTTGTGACCAATGGCACGAAAGTCATTGAACTGCATCGCGGCGCCACCAATTTGCTCTGGCAGATGACCCGCCCGCTCGTGGCCCGCGCCAACAGCGGCCGAATCACCGAGGCCCTCCAGCGCCTCCAAACCGCACGGGTTTCGCAATTTGTCACCGATAATCCAAAGGCGGATCTGTCCGCGTATGAGTTGCAGCCCGCCAATTTGGATTTGTGGTTCAGCCGGGGAACGAACTTTGTCACCGCTATCCACATCGGCCAAAGCCCGGCCACCAATTCGTCGCTGGTCTATGCCCAGCACGACGGCTGGAACACCGTCGTCACCACCCCCAAAGAACCAGTGTCACCCTGGTTCGGCGCGGTGAACGACTTTCGCGATCCGTATGTGCTGGAGCTGTCTGCACCCGTTGCCGAAATCGGAGTGCGTGGCAAAAGCGATTTTACCCTGCAAAGACAGGGCACGAACGACTGGCGCGTGGTCGGGGAAAATTTTCCGGCAGATGCCGGCAGCGTACAGCAACTCATCCAAATCCTGGCCAATCTGCGCGTGGCGGAATTCGTCAAGGACGTTGTGACCGCACCGGACTGGCCGGCCTATGGGCTGGCGACCAACGCCTGGCAAATCACCTTGTTTTCAGCAGCGGGCAACACCAACGCGGTGATGGCGCAACTGCTCTTCGGCGCGACGCAGACCAATGAAGTTTACGTGCGGCGCGCGGATGAGGATTTTGTCTACGCCGTTCCGCTGGAGGATTTCAACCAGTTGCCGGAAGCAGGCTGGGAACTCCGTGAGCGGCGGATTTGGAGTTTTTCAGAAGCCGATGTGGCGCAAATTACCATTCATCAGAACGGCCAGACCCGGCAAATGATCCATAATGGACCCAATCAATGGTCGCTGGCGCCCGGCTCGCAGGGCATCATTGTCCCGGCGGCTATCGAGGAAACGGCGCATCAGTTTGGCGAACTCACCGCTGCCGTCTGGCTCGCCCACGACGCGGCCGAATGCCAGAAATTTGGATTCAAACCGGAAAATCCTTCCATCACGCTCGAACTCAGGAACGGCACGAAACACACCGTGGATTTTGGCATCGCCGGCTCGCAAACGGCGGTGGCCGCGGTAACGCTGGACGGCGAGCAGTGGGCCTTTGTGTTTCCGCCGGCGCTTTATCAGTTTGTCTTGAGTTATTTGTCTATTCCGGTCCCGCCCGGCGGGAATCCCTGATATGCGCAATCAAACTGGCTTCTGGCGGCGGTGCCGGACGCTGTTCCGCCATTTGCGCCGTCTGATCATTTTCCTGGTTCTGGTTTTGATTTGCGCCCTGGGCTGGCTCAATCAAGTCGGTCTGCCGGATTTTGTAAAACGGCCGCTGGTCGAAACACTGCGCGCGCGGGGCGTTGAACTGGAATTCACCCGGTTGCGCCTGAGTCTCCGACGCGGGCTGGTGGCCGACGATGTTCACATTGGCCGCGCCGAAAAAGCCGAAAGCCCGACGCTCTCGCTCCAGCAAGTTCAATTGCGGCTGGATTATCCGGCCTTGTGGCATCGCCAATTGCAGGTGGACGGGCTGGTGCTGCGCCAGGGCAAATTCGTCTGGCCACTCTCGCCGACCAACGCGCTGGTGCTCGACCAGGTTCAGTCCGATTTGCGGTTTCAAACCAACGACCTCTGGTCACTGGATAATTTCCAGGCTGACTTTGCCGGCGCAAAACTCAGATTGTCGGGCGATATCGCCCACGCTTCGGCCGTTCGCAACTGGGAAATTTTTCACGGCCAAACGACCAATGCCGCCGCCTGGCGGACTCGCTGCCAAACCTTCGCCGATACGCTTCGCCAGATTCATTTCGCCGGCACGCCGCAACTGAGTCTGACCATCAATGGTGATGCGCGTGACACCCGTTCATTCAGGATTCACCTGACCGTCAACGCCGCCGGCGTTGACACCCCCTGGGGTCGCGCGACCGCCATTCAACTCATTGCCAGGTTGATGGCCGCCACGGGAGCACCGGCCAATTCCGAACCCTCCCGGGGTTGGTGGACCAATCTGCAACCGTATCGCATCGAATGGACCGCCCAGGCGGAGGATTTGGAATCGCCGCAACTGGATGCCCGGACCGTCAAGTGCGGCGGATTCTGGCGCGCGCCGGAACTGGCAGTGACAAATTTGTCCGCCGAATTGGGGGGTGGGCGGCTCGACGCCGGCGCGCGGTTGAATGTGGATACCCGCGCCTTCCTGTTCACCAATTCATCGCAGTTTGATCCACAGGCGATTGCGGCGTTGTTAACGGAAAAAACCCGCAACTGGCTGGCGCAGTTTTCGTGGACGCAACCGCCGGTATGGCAAGCCGCCGGTTCGCTGATTTTGCCGGCGTGGACGAATCGGCAGCCCGACTGGCGCGGGGAAGTGCAACCGACGGTGCGGCTGGCCGGCGAGTTTGCGGCGAATAACGGCGCATTTCGCGGCATCGCCATTGACTCGGCAAGGGGAAGTTTTTCCTATTCCAATCTCGTCTGGCGGCTGCCTGATCTTGCCGTAACGCGTCCCGAAGGCGCGCTCGCCCTCGCCGACGTCGAGAACGACGCCACCAAAAATTATCACTGGCATGTGCATGGGGCACTGGCCCCGTATGCCCTCCGGCCCTTGCTGGCCGCAAATCACGCCGAGCGGGCCGTGGACCTGTTCACATTCACTCAGCCTTTGTCGCTGGACGCGGACGTGTGGGGTCGTTTGAATGATAATGACAGGCTTGGCGCCAGGGGACACATGGCCCTGACAAACTTCACGATCCGCGGCGAGATGGTCAGCAGCGTCGAAAGCGACTTTTGCTACACCAACCGGTTCCTTGAATTTTTCCGGCCGCGTCTGCAAACCGGCGCGCAAAGGATGATGGCCGATGGCATCGCGGTGGACTTTAATTTGTGGCGGATCTATTTCACCAACGGGATCAGCACGGCGGATCCGCGGGCGGTGGCGCGCGCCATCGGCCGGAAGGCCGGCGGGGTGATGGACCCTTTTCGCTTTGCCGTGCCTTGCCCGGCGCAGGTGAACGGCTATGCGCCGTTGCGGGGCATGGAGGACGCGGATTTATGGTTTGAGGCGGAAGGCGCGCCGCTCGACTGGTTGAAACTTAAAACTTCACGCATCACCGGGAAAATCCACTGGCTGGGTGAAACGTTGGTTTTGACCAATCTGACAGCGGCGTTTTACGGCGGGGACGGAAACGGTTTTGCTCACTTTGATTTTCGTCCCAGAAAGGGCGCGGAATTTGAATTTACGGCCAATATCAGAAACGCGAGCGTGCATTTGCTGGCAACGGATTTATCCTCGCCGACGAATCATCTGGAAGGCGTGTTGAGCGGACGGTTTGTGATGACGAGCGCAAACTCGCAGGACTGGCGCACCTGGAACGGCTACGGGCAGGCCAGACTCCACGATGGATTGATCTGGGATGTTCCTATTTTCGGCATCTTGTCGCCGGTGTTAAACATGGTCATGCCCGGGCTGGGCAGCAGCCGCGCGACGGATGCGGCGGCGCGATTCGGCATGACCAACGGGGTGATCTTCTCGGATGACCTGGAAATCCGCTCAACGATGATGCGGCTGCAATATGCCGGCACGGTGGATTTGCGAAGCCACGTGAACGCCCGCGTGACTGCCCAATTGCTGCGTGACACCTGGGTGGTCGGCCCGCTCTTGAGCACGGCGTTGTGGCCGGTCAGCAAGCTGTTTGAATACAAAATCACCGGCACGCTCCAGCAACCGCAAACTGAGCCGGTTTTTATTCCCAAAGCTCTGCTCCTGCCCCTGCACCCGATCCGCAGTTTGGAGGAGATGCTCTCCAATGGCCTTGATACCAACGCGGTGCCGTTAAGGTAAATCCCCAGTGTGTCCTACTGGTTTGGGTACGCCACAGCGTTGGTATTGACATAACCCTCCGGTGACAGCGGCTGAAACAGTCCGTTTCCGGATGGAGACGGTGAAGGTAGCGGCTGGCCCGGCATGGGTTGCACTTGCGGTGGCGGCACTTGCGGTAGTTGGACCGCATTTTTCGCTGCCGCGTCCGAATCAGGTAATGATACGATGTTGGTATCCAACAAACCAGCCTGAGGCGCAGATTGATAGGACGTATCCGGCGACGAGGGATGCAAGCGTTCCCGTCTTTGCTCCGCGCGTACGGCTTTGCGCTGTTGTGCTTCGTCATCAGCCATCGCAGCCGAAATTCCGGGCAAACGTTGTTCTTCCGCCGCGGTCTGTGCCGCGGCGTTTTTCGGATCGAGCAGAATGGTCGGGCGCATCAATACCAGCAATTCGCTGCGTGCGTGGTTGGCGGTACGGCTGCTGAACAGGTTGCCCAGAATGGGAATGTCCTGCAGAAGGGGAACACCATTTTTGTTTTTGTCCTTTTCCGTACGGATGAAGCCGCCGAGGATGATGGTGTCTTTATCGTTGACGGCGACCTCAGAGGAAAGCTGGCGTTTGTCGGTATTGGGGACGTTGCCCACACCTTGAATAAACGTGCTGCCGTTGAGGTCGTCAATTTCCTGGCTGATGTCCATCACCACCAGGCCAAACGGATTGATGAAGGGGGTAACGTCCAATGAGATGCCCACTTGCAATTGCGAATACGAGGAACTGGGGCCGCCACCGATGCCGCTGTTGTAATAAACGCTGGTGACGTACGGCACCGTGCTGCCGACAAAGAATTGCGCTTCCTTGGCCTGCGAAGTCTGGATGCGCGGGCGCTGGACGATGGAAACCGAACTGTCCGCCGCCGCCGCCGCCAGGGCCACGTCCCAAGTCGGGCCGATGTTCCCGAAATAGCTGAGGCCGCTCCCGAGGTTGTTGCCAAAAAAGGCCGAAGCCGCATTGGAACCAAGTTGATTGGCTGCAAAATTAAAGAACGACTGGCCGTTGTTGTAACCGCCGGCGCCCTGGATGCCCTGGGTGGGGCTGAACGTTTTCGGGTTTTGCGCCACGGACACGCCGAAATTCCAACTGTTGTTCAAGTTCACGTCCATGATGACCGATTCAATCAGCACTTGCGGCAGGAGCACGTCCAGCTTGGACACGATGTCCTTGATGGTTTTCATGTCCTCCTTGGTGGCATAGACCAGCAATGAATTGCTCCGTTCGTCGGCGATAATTTTCGTCGGGCCCATCAGTTGAATTTCACCCTGGCCGCCACCCGACGCCGCGCGCTGGATGATGGACTGCAATCGCGAGCTGAGAGAATTGCCTCCGGCGGCTCCGCCCGCGGCTGTTCCAAATGGCCGCGTGATTTGGCCGCCGGGCTGATTGAGCCCGCCGGGCTGATACTGATTGCCCGTAGTACCCGTGCCGCCCATGTTGCCGAAGCCTGCGCCCCGCGAACTGGGAGTGGTGGCATTGCCGATGGCCGAACTGGAACCGCCGAGGCTGTTCAGCGCATTGGCGATGTCATCCACCATGGCATATTTGATCGGAATCACCTCGGAAATAAATTCCTCCGGCATAATCACGTCCACCTGGGTGATAAATTCCAGCATCCGTTTGATGTTTTCGGCGTAGTCGCGAAGGATGAGGATGCCATTGCTGTCAATCGGGAATACCCCGTTCGGAATCTTGGCAAATTGTTGCAAGACGGGGGCCAATTCACCCGGCTTGATATATTTCAACTGGACAATGTGTGTGACGTATTGGCCCATGTCCGGCAGTTGGGCCGCTTCGTTGGTATTGAATGCCGCGCCTTCCTGGCTGGCCTGGGCCACGGGCACGGCCTTCACAAATTTGTCGCCGACGTTGATCAGCGCGATGCCGTTGAGCGCCAGCACGCCCTGCAACGCCTGAACCACTTCGTCTTTGGTCAAGGGGGTCTCCGTGGTCAGGACGATTTTCGCCTGGGGCAAACCCGCCCGCAACAAGGTCCGCCCCACATACCGCGCATAAACGTCCAGAACCTGGTCCACGTCCACAGCCTGGAAATTAATGTCGCCGGCAGGAACCATTTCTTGCGCGGCGGCCGCCGGAGGCGGGGAACCGGCCGGTTGGCTGGCAGCCGGCAATGACGGCAGCCCCGGCGCGGGCGCCGGCGGATTGATGGCCGGGTTGATGGCCGGGACACCGGGACGTTGGGGCACGGGACGCGGGCCGGGCGGGATTTGCGCCCGGAGGCCAAGGCCGGTTAACAGCACGAGCAGGAGAAGCGTGGTCGTTTTCACAGTCATTTCATGGTTGCGGTTGTATTCTTCAAATTGCGTATTGCCGTGGCTTTCTGATAGCTGGCAATCAGCCGGATGTTGGCGTTGAGCCGTTGGTGCGCCGGGTCGGGCTGCAACTCCAGATCATGCACGCGAATCATGGAAGCGTCGGAACCGAGCTTGTAAAGAAAGTCCACCAGTTGCTGGTCGCCAGCGGTGACGTTGATGCTTTCGGTCACTTCAACGAAAAACTCATTCGTACGGGTCATTTGCCGTGACGTGTTGATAATGCCAACGCCGCTGCGCGCGGACTGCGAATCAATCGTGCGGATGAAATTAATGGCCTGGTCCTCAGGCGCCACCGTGCCGCCGGCGCCTTCCATTTTTTTGACCAGCGCCGCGTACGGGGCGGATTGCGCGATGGTCGTTCGATAAAGGGCCAGCTTGCGTTGGGCATCCGCCAGATTGTACCGCAGACGGCTCCAGTCGGAAAAATGCGGCCAGATGAAAACGTAATTCAATACCAGAAACAAAACCACCAGCACTGCCACCGCCAGCCGGCGCTCCAGTGGACGCAATTGGGCAAAATATTTTTTCATTTTGCCTCCTCCTGCGTGTGTTTGAGCATGAGCGAGAATTGCCAGCTCACCGTATTGGCCATCTGGCGAAAAGTCGGGGCCTCGCCACTCGAGGCATCAAACATGGGTTGGCCGTCCACCTCCGCCTTGCGCACCGCGTCATAAAAATGGTCGGTGATTTGGGAGATCTGGTCCTGCGCGACGGTTCCGTTGAGGGACAATTGCTGGCCATCGGCAAAACTCAGCCGTTGCAGCGTCAGGCCGGCGGGCAATTGTTCGGCCACAATTTTCCAGCAATCCAGCGCCGCGTATTTCAAATCCTGCCGTTGGTTGAGCACCTCGTAACGCGCCTTGAGCTGCAGCGCATTGGTGTAACTGCCGTTCAACGCCGCCACCTGTTGCGCCACCTGCTTCACCCGATACCCCAACACCGTGGTCGCGCAGAAATAAATCATCACGCCGACCATATATAGAATTCCCGCCGCCGCCAAACCCCGCAGCCACAAGCGATCCACGAATTGCTGGTGATAACGCGCGGAAAATTCCGCCGGCAGCAACGTGCTGCGCGCGTCACTTTGCGTCGAACGCCGGGCGGTCCGCGCGGCCAATTCTGCAAATGGCAACGGCTTGGTCACCTGCACCGGCTCCTCCAGGCCCGCGCGCAGGGCGCTTTCCCATTCGCCGGCGACCACGCCGTCGGCGACCAGGTGCCAGGTGGGGGGCGCGGTCAGCCAGCCTTCCAATTCACCGGCCCAGGTGAGTTGCGCCAACTGGTCCTTCAGACCTTTCGCGTGGTCGCCGGTGGTCGGCAAAACCACGAAACTTAAATTCCGCAGCGCGCCGCCGCACCACCACGCCACCAACGCGACGTTCTGTCCGGTGAAAGCCGCGGGATAAATCCACGCGCCGTCTTCCGTCGCGGGTGTGGCTTCCAATTCGTCCAGCAGGGGCGCTTCGAGCCGGTCGGCCAGATAGCCCTGGCCTTCAATTTTGCCGAGAAACTCCTCGACCGCATGGCGGGCGGCAACAACGACGATGACCGTTTGCAAATCGGCCGCGGTTTGTGGCAACACATGGATCATCCAGACAATCTGCGCCACGGGGAGGGGTGACAACTTTTCCAACTGCAATTCCACCATCGCCAGCGTTTCCTCGAAGTTGCTCCGGGGCAATTCGATGACGCGCAGAAATACGTTTTCGGGCGGCAACCACGCGACGTTCAACCGGGGCTGCCACAGGGAACGCCACGACTTGGCCACCAGACTAAAGGGCAACGATTCGCCCGGCGCCCCGGCATGCTCGCGATTGAACGCGAAGCCGCCGCCCCTGGCTTCGAATTGCCAGAGGCGGTGCGCGTCGGCACCGACGTGGAGGATGTTGCAAAATTGCCAGCGGGCCATATTCAGAAGGCGGAAGGCGGAAGGCAGAAGGCAGAAAACGAAATACCGCAGAAAATTCTGCCCTGTTCATTCGGCCTTGAGCGTTGGGATTTCATCACGCCTTGACCCACATTTCGGTTTTGGTGTCGCCGATGAGCGCGTCCATGTGTTCCTCGATCTGGGTGACGCGCAGGACCTCTTCGATGGTGGTCTCGCCGGCCTTCACCTTGTTCCAACCGTCGGTACGCAGCGTGCGCATGCCTTGTTCGATGGCCTTGGCCGCAATGGTCGAAGCCGGCGCGCGGTTCAAAACCAGCGGGCGCATGCTCTCATTGAGGATGAGCAGTTCATAGATCCCCTTGCGACCTTGATAGCCGAGTTGCCGGCAATCTTCGCAACCGGCGCCGCGCCAGAATTTCGCCGTGTCAATTTCTCTTTCGGGAAAACCGATTTTTTGCAGGTAGTCACGTTCCACTTTCTGCTCGGTCTTGCAATGCGGGCAGATGGTGCGGACGAGGCGTTGGGCCATGACCGCTTCCACCGACGACGCCACCAGGAACGGTTCGATGCCCATATCAATCAGCCGCGTGAACGCGCTGGGCGCGTCGTTCGTATGCAGTGTGCTGAACACCAGGTGGCCGGTCAACGATGCGCGGATGGCGATTTCCGCCGTCTCCAAATCGCGGACTTCCCCGACCATGATCACGTTCGGGTCCTGACGCAAGATGTGGCGCAAACCCATCGCAAACGTCAGCCCGATTTCCGGTCGCACGGCAATTTGATTGATGCCCTTGAGCTCGTATTCGACCGGTTCCTCAATCGTGATGATGCGCTTGTGAACGGAATTGATGGCGCTCAGAAACGCGTAAAGCGACGTGGATTTGCCCGAACCCGTCGGGCCGGTGACGAGGAAAATCCCATGGGGTTTGATAATGATTTCTCGAATCATCGCCTCGTCCTGCGGCGCGAAACCGAGCTTGTCGAGGCTCAGAAAAATTTTCCCGCGTGTGAGCAGGCGGAGGGAAACGCTTTCGCCATAAACGGTCGGCACGGTCGAAACGCGGATGTCAATTTCCTCGCCCTTGATGCGGACATTAATCCGGCCGTCCTGCGGCAGGCGCTTTTCGGAGATGTTCATGCCGCTCATCACTTTGATACGCGAAATGAGCGCCGCTTGAAACCGTTTGAGTTGCGGCGGCATCGGCGTCTGATGCAAAATGCCGTCAATGCGATAGCGAATCCGCAGTTCGTCTTCCGCCGGTTCAAAATGAATGTCCGTCGCGCGGTCCTTGTGGGCTTCCCAAATAATCTGGTTGACGAATTTGATGACACTGGCCTCCTGATCGTCTTCGGTGATTTCCTTGTCGGTGGCGATTTCCAGTTCCATCGGTTCGCTCTCGCCCAGCTCGTCCAGGGTTTCGGCGCCGACGCCGTAGTATTTTTTGAGCGCCTTTTCGATTTCCATTTTTGGCGCCAGCGCGAATTGCACCGGGCTGTGCGCGTCAAATCGCACGGCGTTCATCATCGCGGCATCAAACGGATCGCTGACCACCACTTGCAACGCGTCGTCGTTCACGGCGGTGGGGAGCACGAAATATTGGAAGGCCACCTTCGTGGAAAGTTTGTTTCGCGCCTCCGGCGGGATGGTATGTTTGTGCAGGTCCACAAACGGCCAGTTGAGCGCATTCGCCAGCCGCTGCAAAAAAACATCCTCGGCCACGCCGCGCTCACGCGCAACGAATGACAACAGCGACTCCGTCGAGCCGTTGTCCGCCGCGGTGCGCCACGCCTTCCGCCAGTCGTCAAACTGCCCGGGAGTCGTTTCGGCAACCGCCGCGACCAAATTTTTTACTGAGCTAAAACCCATTCAAATTGTCCAGATTACTTTGTTATATCAACAATCGCAGCGAAAAAAAGTTGCGTTTTGGCCCGAAAAACCCGCAAAGTCCAACACGACCAAAAATGAGGCAATTTGCCACCATCACTGTCATCGGGCGCGACAAAACCGGCGTCATCGCGCGCGTCACCGCCTTTTTGTTCCAGCAAATGGCCAATATCGAGGCGTTGGAGGAGCAGGTCACCCGCGGCCAATTCAGCATGACGCTCCAGGCCTCCTGGCCGAACAGCGATTGCCGTGCCGCCACCCTGCGTGCCGGTCTGGACAAACTGGCACAGCAACTCGGCATGGAAATCAAAATCCGGTTCACCGAGCCGAACCGGCGGCAGCGTTTCGCCATCATGGTGACGAAGGAACCGCATTGCTTTGATGCGCTCCTGACCGCGCACCACCGGCGCGAAATCAAGGCCGACCCCGTGCTCGTTCTCGGCAATCGCCCGGACCTCGCGCCGCTCGCCAAAAAGTTCAAGCTGCCGTTCGCGCGCATCCCCTGGACTGACCGCGCCCGCGCCGAAGCCCATGCCTTGCGCCTGCTCGACGGGCATGAAATTGATTTCGTGGTGCTCGCGCGGTTTATGAAAATCCTTTCGCCAAACTTCGTGTGGCGATTCAAAAATAAAATCATCAATATCCACCCGTCGCTGCTTCCCAGTTTCCCCGGCCCGCAGGCCTACCGGCAGGCGTACGAAAGCGGGGTGAAAATCGCCGGGGTCACTGCGCACTTCGTTTCGATGCGGTTGGATGAAGGCCCGATTATTGCGCAAGGCTCGTTTCAGATCCGTCCCGGCATGACGCTCAAGGACATTGTCGCGCGCGGCCAGCAGGTTGAAGCCGACGTGCTCGTCAAAGCCGTGAAGCTTTACCTCGGCAAACACCTCGACGTTTATTGGGGAGTGGTCAAAGAGGTTTAAAAATCAACGGTTCGGTAAAACGCGGAAGGCGGTAAAGGCGAAAACCCCCTTGGTTTTCCCCGCTTTCGGGGCGCAAAACAAGATTAACCGCCCCCTACTACAATCCGGTGTTCAAAAGCTCTCCGGGAAAATTATTCACATGGTTGAACCAATTTTGCATTGGTGTGTCGGAAATAGAAAAGAGGTGAATTTTATGAATACCGTTGCCCAGCATAAAGAAAACGTTCCCGGCGCGATCTTGAAGTCCGTGATTATTTACGATGATTTCGACTCGGCCACACACGCCACGGCGTTGTTGGAACGAGTGGCCCGGCGCGTGGACGAGGCTATCAAGTGGGACCTCAAGCCCTGGAGAAGCGATGTTCTGAAACAACCCACGCTGGCCGCTTTGACCGTAGCGGTGGCCGCAAACGCGGATTTGATCGTGCTGGCTTTGAATCACGCCCATCCGCCACCGCCTGAGTTGCCGGACTGGCTTAAAAATTGGGCGGCACACCGGCGCATCAAAGACGCTGCCGTGCTGGCACTGGATACTGGCACGAGCCGCTCGCAGTCAAAATCCTGGGATGAAATCAAAACACTCGTGGAAACCCTCCATTTGACCTTTTTGGGCGGTCATCATGTTTGGCATAGCGACAGTCCAGCGTCTATTGTTCATCGTTTCCAGCAACGAAAGCAACTGACGGCACCGGCGCTGCGACCGTCGTTCGCCGAACAGCTGCCGATTCCACATCATTGAGGGATCAACGAATAAATTCACCTTCAGGTTTGCTTTGCTGCCGCGGCAGGCTTAAGGTGTGATTGGCGAAAGCCGATTTTGCGAGAGGCAAATTTGCCGCGGTGGATTTTCTGCCGCAGCGGCACGGAGTGGGTAAAACACCCGCAAAACGGTTGAGCTCACTCCGTGTCATCGTTTATCAGGGAGTTTTTGAAGTTGGGAAGATTCTGCATCGCAAAAATGCAAGGCGCCTTCGCGACCGGCGCAGAGAAAGGAATCACATCATATGGCAAAACAAACATACCCGAAAGGCGGCAGTAATGGCCGGCAACAAACCTTCGCGTTTTCCGCACCCGATGCGCGGAGCGTGCAGTTGGTGGGTGATTTTACCCAGTGGCAGGAACGTCCCGTCAACCTGCAAAAAGGCGCGGATGGTGTGTGGCGGACATCGGTCCAATTATCCCCAGGCACACACCATTATCGTTTCCTGGTGGACGGTCAGTGGCGTGACGATCCCGAATGCATTCTGCGCGCGCCGAACCCCTTTGGCAGCGAAGACATGCTGCGTCAAGTGGCCTGAGTCGGCAGGACTGACCGCAGGACAACCAATGGCGAAATCACGAACGCGGCGTTGAAAGCACGCCGGGGGGTGGCACGATTGGGCGCCGGGAAAATTTGATTTTGCCTTTTACGGTTGGGTTCATGGATGACTGGAAATAAGAGGGGCACACCTGAATAAGTGCCGGAGTGCCGGCCTTGGGTATTTTATTCAACATCCCATCGACTTCTTATGTCAGAACAATTGTGATATGAACGCGTCCGGCCACGAACGGATCTGCGATTTTATATCTTCAACCGGCCAACGAGCAAAAGGCGTAAAAATGAAAATGTGCCTGGGGAAACAGATATTGCCGCTGGGATTGAGCCTGGTGCTGTTATCGGGTTGCGTGACTTATCCCATCGCCAAAAACCTCCAACAGCAGTCCCAACCGCTGACCCTGGCGCAGGTCACAGCAGATCCCGGCGGTTGCCAGGGAACTATCGTCATCTGGGGCGGCAGAATTATCAAGACCGTCAACGACGTGAATGGCAGCGCCATCTACGTTCTGGAATTGCCCTTGGGCGGTGATGGCCAACCACTGGCGTATGCCAATACTTCCGGGCGATTCATCGCCCGCAGCAAGGAATTCCTCGATCCTGAAGTGTACAAACGCGGAGAGCTGGTCACGGTGGCTGGCGCCGTCGCCGGACTGGAAAGCGAGCCGGTGCAGAAAGCCAAATATATGTACCCGGTCGTGACCATTAAACAAACCCACCTCTGGACGGTCGAGCGAAGGTATTACTACGAGGGTTACTATGACTCTCCCTATGGGTATGGGTACGGATATTATCCGGGCTGGTACTGGTGGGGCTGGTACCCGGCCTGGGGCTGGGGTTGGGGTTGGTATTACGGCGGAGGTTGGGACAGGGCTTATCATTATCAGGGCGGGCATTGGGGTGGAAGTTATCATTATCAAGGCGGATCTCAGGGTGGAGGCGGCCACTGGCATCATTAGAATAAAGCCATACCAACAAACAGCGCCGCACGCTCGCTATGCGCAAGTTCGCGGATCCCGCCGAACCAGTGAAAGCGAGGGTGATTTCTGATCCTTGAAATTTTGGCCGTCAAAAAATGGCGCTTGCCGCGTGGTCATGGGTCGCCCCATTTTAGGCGACTCTATGAAAATTAAATCGGAAACATTCCGGGTTTGCGAAGGCGAAAAAGTCAAACTCAAGCAATGGCCGACAAAGGTAAAACCCTGCTACCAATCGAAAGAGCATTACCAGGAAATCCTTGCCGGGCACGTCAAGGAATTGAGCCGGCAACAAGGCCGGCTTTACGCTGACAACCACTGCGCGGTGTTGCTGATTTTTCAGGCGATGGACGCCGCCGGCAAGGATGGCGCCATCAAGCACGTCATGTCCGGTGTCAACCCGCAGGGCTGCGAGGTTTTCAGTTTCAAACGCCCCAGCACCGAGGACCTGGAACACGACTTTCTTTGGCGCACCACCTGCCGCCTGCCGGCACGCGGGCGCATCGGCATTTTTAACCGTTCCTATTATGAGGAAGTGCTTATCGTGCGGGTGCATCCGGAACTGCTCCGTGCCCAGCAGATTCCGGAGGAATCGCTCAAGGAAAAAAAGATCTGGGAAAAGCGGTATCGCTCCATTTTGGATCTGGAAAAACATTTGCACCGTAACGGCACGTACGTCGTTAAATTTTTCCTGCACCTGTCCAGGGATGAACAACGCCGGCGGTTTCTCGAACGGATTGACAACCCGGAGAAAAACTGGAAATTCAGTCAGGCCGACCTGGCGGAACGAAAATTCTGGAACGACTACATGAAAGCTTACGAAGATTGCCTCGGCGCCACCAGTACCGACCATGCGCCGTGGTATATTGTTCCGGCCGACGACAAGGAAAACGCCCGGCTCATTATTTCACAAATTATCCTCGATACATTGGAATCGCTGAAGCTGAGTTATCCCGGGCCCGGCAAGGCGCACCGCCGGGAATTGCAATCCATCCGTAAATTGCTCACAGAATAAAAACAGGCCGCCCGCCATGATTAGCTTGATTGCCACCGTGCCCGTTAATTTCCCCCGGCAATCCGTCATTCTGGCGATTTTTGCCATCACTTACCTCGGGATTGCCATGGGCCACGTGCCCGGCTTGAAACTTAATCGCGTCGGCATCGCCCTGCTCGGCGCCATCGCGATGATGATTTTCGGCGACATTTCCACTGCCGATGTCGTTGCCTGGATCAACTGGCCGACCATTTTTTTGCTGTTCGGCTTTTTTGTCATTTCGGCACAACTCCGGTTGTCGGGCTTTTACGACCTGGTCGCCGGCGGCATTTCGGCGCGACTCGGACATCCGGCGCGGTTTCTGCTCGTATTGATGCTGGTCACCGGCGGTCTTTCCGCTTTTCTGAATCACGATATCGTTTGTTACGTTTTTGCGCCCATTGTCGGCACCGCGCTGTTGCACAAACAACTCAATCCCATTCCATTTTTGATTGCCCTGGCCATTGCCAGCAATATCGGCGCGGCGGCCACACTCATTGGCAATCCGCAGGACATGATGATTGGACAGGTTGCGCGCCTGAGCTTCGGCCATTATCTGCTGTGGAGCGCTGTCCCGGTCATTTTGGCGATGGCCGTCGCTTATGGCATCATCTGGCTGTTGTCGCGGAAAAAACTCCAGTCCACTCTGGCCGTTCCCGAAATATCAACTCCGCAAACCCATCCGTTTAACCGGCCGCACACCGTTAAAGGGTTGGTCATTCTGGTCGTGGTGATCGGCCTGTTTTTCTCGCCGTTGCCAAAGGAAATCATCGCCCTGGCTGCCGCCGGAATTCATCTGGCGAGCACCAAATTTCGCACTGACGATTTGCTGGGCCTGGTGGAATGGCCAATCCTCGTCTTGTTCATGGGATTGTTTGTTGTCACTGGAGCCTTCCAATCCACCGGCTTCGGGGATCAGGCTGTGCAATGGTTGGCGCACGGTGGATTCAACCTCAACGCGCCGGCCACCATCACCGTGACCACGGCGGGGTTATCCAATTTGATCAACAACTCGGCGGCGGTGATGTTGCTGCTCAAGATGGTCAACCTTTCTCAGCCCGCCACGGCTTATATCATGGCGCTGGCCAACAGCTTTGGCGGCAGCCTCATCATCATCGGCAGCGTTTCCAACATTATCGTCGTTCAACAGGCCCGCGCCCTGGACATCAAGATTTCCTTTTGGGACTTTGCCCGGTTGGGCATTCCGGTGACGCTGGCCGCGTTGGCCGGATTGCTGGTTTGGATTGCTCTGGCGACGTAGCTGAAGAATGATTGTCCCTTCCTTCCATCTCGACTCGTAGCACCAACAAGCCTACGTTACCGATATGAACCAACTTCTCATCAGCCTGATGGGCGCGTTGCTGGCGACGAATCAGCCGCAGGCTGTCAGCAATTTGATCCAGCAAAACGCCGGCGTCTCGGTCATTATTCCCAACCCGAATGACCCGGCAGAGAAGGAACTCGGCCGGTTAATGACCGAAGACGATGCGGCCATGGCCGAGGTGGACAAATGGATTCAGGACAATAATGCCTTCACCGCCCAGGGCGGAGGCGAATCCAAGGCGGAACTCAACCAGCGCATCATGGCCCGGCTGGATATTGTCCGCAAACACTATGAGGACTTTTTGCGCCGTTACCCGGATTTTGCCCGCGGCCACCTGGCCTACGCCAGTTTTTTGAACAACATCGGCGACGAGGAAGCGGCGAAGGTCCAAAACGAAAAGGCCCGGGAGCTGGATCCCAAAGATCCGGCGGCCTGGAACAACCTCGGCAATTACTACGGCGAAAACGGTCCCATCACCAATGCTTTTGTGTACTATGCCAAAGCCATCGAGTTGGACTCAAACGAGCCGGTTTATTATCAGAATCTCGCCACCATGGTTTATCTTTACCGCACGGATGCCAAGGCCTTTTACCACATCGACGAACAGCAGATCTTCGACAAATCGCTCGCCCTCTACCGCAAAGCCCTGCGACTCGACCCGGATAATTTCCCGCTCGTAACCGACTACGCGGAGAGCTACTACGGCATCCGCCCGCTCCGCACCAACGATGCGTTGGTGGCCTGGACCAACGCGCTTCAGGTCGCTCACGACGACAACGAACGCGAGGGCGTTTACATTCACCTCGCCCGGATTAAAATGCTGGCCGGGCGCTACGCCGAAGCCCGGGCGCAACTCGACACGGTAACCAATGCGACGTATGCCAGCCTCAAACAAACTCTCGAAAATGCCATCACCTGGCGGGAAAGTGGGGCGACGAATTCCATCGGCGACGGTGATTCCACGAATGCTCCGACAAACAACTTCATGGCGCCGACGAATACTCTGACCGTCATTACCAATACCAGGATAATAAACACACCCACGCACCCGATGCCATGGCTCACCAATGGCGTGCCGGTACTCACCAACCCGCCGGTTTTTTCTCCGAAAATGGTCAACATTATGACGAATGTGCCGCCGAATCCTCCGAAGGCGTCTCATTTGTCACAATCTTGAGTGCTCTTTAGATTCAACTTTTGTCCCGGCAGATTTGTGCTAAAATAGTCAACACATGAATTTTTACGACAAGCTGAAATTTGACGCCCAGGGCCTGATTCCCGCCATCGTTCAGGAAGAGCAAACCGGGCGGGTGCTGATGATGGCGTGGATGAACCGCGCCTCGCTGGAAAAAACCATTAAGACCGGCAAAACGCATTTCTGGAGCCGTTCCCGCCAGAAATTCTGGATGAAAGGTGAAACCAGCGGCCATGTGCAGACCGTCAAGGATATTGCGTTCGATTGTGACGGTGACGTGTTGCTCATCCAGGTCGAGCAGACCGGCGCAGCGTGTCACGAAGGCTACCACTCCTGTTTTTTTCGGTCGGTGGAAAAAAACGGGAAATCGGTTAGACTAACGGAGGCCCGGCTCGAAACGCCGGAACAAATTTACGGAAAGAAGTAATGGACAATTCGGTCTCATTTGACAGCCGCGAGTATCTTTTGATGCTAGGACTGTTGGTATTCGGGCGAGGAATGGATTTTCTCAGCACGTGGATCGCCACCCCCAACCTTGCGCTGGAAGGCAATCCCATCGCCAAAAAACTCGGCTGGAGATGGGGATTGCTGTTGAACACAGTGGTGGTAGTCGTACTGGCCATGTGGCCGCTGTCGGCCATCGTTGTCGCCACGGCCAGCGTGCTGGTGGCGGCGCGCAATTTCCAATCCGCCTGGCTCATGCGCTCGCTCGGCGAGGATGCCTACCGCGAGTGGCATGTGCAGCGCGTGCGGGAGACCCGCGTCACCCTTCACCTTTTTTGCCTCGCTGGCAACACGTTGCTGACGGCCGTCGTCGGCGCGGCGCTGATCTGTTTCAGCAAGCCGTGGCAGGTGCCGTTCGCCATCGGCATGGGCATGGTGGCTTATGCCATCGCCGTGGCGTTTTATTCGATGCTAGCGATCTGGCGCATCCATCGCGCCACCAAACGCGAAGCGCGCCGGTTGCAAGCCCTTCCCTATCAACCGCCGGGTGCCGAGGCTTTGGTGGTCGAAACGTACTCGCGCCCGCCCGACCGGATCGTTTAAGCTGTCGGCCGCATGTATTCGCCGACCCTTGATGACTTTTTGAAACTGGCCGGGCAGGGCAACCTGATTCCCGTCACGTGCCGCCTGCTGGCCGATATTGAAACGCCGCTGTCGGCGTACCGGAAAATTCGCGGGCAGGGGGAATCCTTTCTGTTCGAGTCGGTTGAAGGCGGCGAACATCTGGGCCGCTACTCGTTTGTCGGTTGCAATCCGCGCGCGGTCATCCGGCAAACCGGTGACCGCGTCGAGGTCATTGAAAACGGCAAAGTCATTGAAACGGTTTCCGTCGGCAAGGATGTGAAGGACGGTTTGGTCGTCGTTGAGCGCGTGATGAAAAAATACCGGCCCGTGACGCTGCCCGGTCTGCCGCGGTTCACCGGTGGCGCGGTAGGCTTCATCGGGTACGAATTCATTCACGACGTCGAGCCGGTCGTGCCGCGCCCGCCCCGGGACGAATTGGGCACGCCCACCATGATTTTTCTCATCGCCGATCAATTGCTGATTTTCGATCGCGTGGCGCAAACCATCACCATCCTGGTCAACGCCATTCTTGACGACGCAACCAGCCCGGCGGACGCCTACGAAAATGCGACGAGCGAGATTGAACGGCTTATTTCGCTGCTCGAACAGCCGAGCGAACATCATCCCGTGACGGTGCCCGATGATGTGCCGGTGACTTCGTTTGAGTCCAACCAGACGCAGGAAAAATTTTCCGCGAATGTCCTCAAGTCCAAGGAATACATCACCGCTGGCGACATTATCCAGGTTGTCGGTTCACAGCGGTTTTCCGCGCCGGTCAAGGCGTCGCCGCTGGACATTTACCGCGCCGTACGCTCCATCAATCCGTCGCCGTATATGTTTTTACTCGAACTGGACGGCTTCTCGCTGGTCGGTGCGTCGCCGGAAATTCATGTGCGTTGCGAGGACGGCAAGGTTGAAATCCGCCCCATTGCCGGCACGCGGCGCCGCGGAAAAAATGAGGAGGAAGATTCGGCCCTGGAAAAGGAACTGCTCACCGACCCGAAGGAACGCGCCGAGCACGTGATGCTCGTGGACCTGGCGCGCAACGACATCGGGCGCGTCTGCGATTTCGGCAGTGTGCAGGTAAAAGAATTGATGGTCATCGAGCGTTACAGCCATGTCATGCACATTGTGACGCAGGTGGAAGGCAAACTCTCGGCCGACAAAACGCTTTATGATTTGATGCGGGCAACGTTCCCGGCGGGCACGGTCAGCGGCGCGCCGAAAATCCGCGCGATGCAAATTATTTCCGAACTCGAACAGACCGCGCGCGGGCCGTATGCGGGCTGCGTCGGCTATTTTTCCTTCAACGGCAATCTCGACACCTGCATCACGCTCCGTACCGCGCTCATCAAGGGCGGCAAGGCTTATATTCAAGCCGGTGGTGGCTGGGTGAACGACTCCACGCCCGAAGGCGAATTTCAGGAGACGGTCAACAAATCCATGGCCATGCGCAAAGCCGTGGCGATGGCGGACGGGTTTGCGAAAACGTGAACCGGGTTGTGTCGCCACTTCCGCAAGTTCGGGAAAATCATTGTTCCGCTGCGGCTGGTTGAGTCTTGGTTGCCATCAAGGCCTCCAGCCGGCTGGCCAAATCCGCCTTCGTGAGCAGGCCGACGGAAGTGCCCGACAGCTTGCTATCCTTGAAAAACAGCAGCGTCGGGATAGCCTCAATTTGAAACTTGTGCGCCGTCCCGGGCGATTCGTCCACGTTGACTTTGACGAACTTGATTTTGCCGGCGTATTCGTCCGCCAGATTGTCCACGATGGGCGCCAGTTCGCGACAGGGACCGCACCACGTCGCGTAACAATCCACCACGACCGGCTGCGATGCCTGCATCACTTCCGCGTCGAAGTCCGCGTCCGTGATATGTTTTACGTTGGCGGTGGACTGATTCATCGCCGCTGATTTGACGCCGCAGCCGGATACCAAGTAAAACAGTGCCGACACCACCGCACCGTAAATTGCGCCGCTTTGCCAGTTGGCCGTCATCGGAAGGGCACCGGGATGGCGCCGGTTGAAATTGCCCAGCGCCGCGCCGAGGCCGCCGCCGATCAGAACAAAAAATAAAATGGAGTTCATCTTTTCGTTGCCTTTCATTCAGGGCCTTCCACCGGCCCGTTCTCATTGGGTTGTTTCAAAATGCGTTCCGCCCGGCCATACGATCCCAGGTTAAAGACATTCGGATAGCCCATCCGTTTCAATTTAATTTTCGCCAGCCCGCTGCGCGTCCCGCTCAAACAATGCAAGAGCAAGACCTGGTTCCGGTCTTTTACCCGGCGCGGCAGGGCGGTTTCCAGTTCGTCTGACGGCAGATTGATCGCGACCGGCAAATGGCCGGAATTGAATTCGCCGGCACTCCGCACGTCAATCACCAGCGCGCCGTTTTTCAGATGCCCCCTCGCCGCCGAGGCGGAGATTTGTCCTGCGCGTTTTATTACAAAAACAACCACGACCACGGCCGCAAAAATCAACAATGCCGTCCAATTCACCTTGTTAAGGGGTTGAAATTCTGGATTTCGAGCTTTGTTTATAAGCCATGAAATACAGCAACGGCACCACGAGTGGCGCGATGATCATGGAGACCAGGCTGCCGGCCATCAGCGAAATGGCCAGACCCTGGAAAATCGGGTCGAACAGAATCACCGTCGCCCCCACCACCACCGCCAGCGCCGTCAACATGATGGGCCGGAATCGAATCATGCCCGCCTCGACCACGGCTTCGGCCAGTGGTTTGCCTTCCGCCAGTCGCAGTTCAATGAAATCCACGAGGATGATGGCATTGCGCACCACGATGCCCGCGCCCGCCATGAAGCCGATCATCGAAGTCGCCGTAAAGAAGGCGTGCAACACTCCGTGCGCCGGCAAAATACCAACCAGTGAGAACGGAATCACCACCATGACAATCAGTGGCGTGAGGAACGACCGGAACCAGCCAACCATCAAAATGTAAATCAACACCAGCACGGCGGCAAAGGCCATGCCGAGATCGCGAAAGACTTCAATCGTGATGTGCCATTCGCCATCCCATTTGAGCGACGGCTGATTTTCGGTGAACGGCATGCGGTAGTTGTAAATTTTTAGCGGCGAGCCGTCGCCGCCGAACTGGCGCGTGTCGAGTTTGTCCAAAGCCTTGTTCATTTTCAAAATCGCATACACCGGGCTTTCAACCTGGCCGGCCACATCGCCGATGACATAGGTCACGGGCATGAGATTTTTATGATAGATGCTTTTGTCGGTAATGGTGTGCTCGACGGTCACCAGTTCACGCAACGGGACAAGCGGCGACATTCCGGTCGTTGAACCCGGTTCGGGCAGCGCGTTGGCGTCACCGGAACGCACACGCAGCGCCAGCAATTCGTCAGGACTCGTCCGGCTCGCCAGCGGCAGTTGGAAGACGATGTTCACGTCTTCCTTCTCGCGCGGGACGTGGAGCAAATCCACCGATTCGCCGCCGACCGCCACCCGCAGCGTTTCGGAAATCGTCTCGGCGCTGATGCCATGGAGCGCGGCCTTTTCCTTGTCTATGACGAAGCGCACCTTTGGCTGGTCGGCTTCGATATACCAGTCGGTGTCCACCACGCCGGGAGTCTTGTGGAAAATATCAATGACCTTCTGCGCAAGCTCGAGCCGGTCTTTTTCAGTCGGCCCGTAAATTTCAGCCACAAGCGTTTGCAGCACGGGCGGGCCGGGCGGGACCTCGGCGATGGCCACACGCGCGCCGAATTTGGCGGCGATGGCGGCCACGCGCGGACGAACCCGTTTGGCAATATCATGGCTTTGCGCCCGGCGCTCGCTCTTGGGCAGGAGGTTGATTTGGATGTCGGCAACATTCGCACCCTGCCGCATGAAATAATGGCGCACGAGGCCATTGAAGTTGAACGGTGCGGCGACACCGGCATAAACCTGATAATCGGTTACCTCCGGTTCAGTGCGCACGTCGGCGGCGATTTCGCGCGCGGCTTCCGTGGTGCGTTCCAGCGAACTGCCTTCCGGCATGTTGAGAATGATCTGGAACTCACTCTTGTTGTCGAACGGCAGCATTTTGACCTTCACGAAACCAATGGCGACCAGCGTCATTGAAGCCAGCAACAGCACAACCAGACCGCCGAGGAAAATGTAACGCCGGCGCGACAACGTGACCAGCGGCACCATCAGTCGGCAATAAATCCGCGAGAAAAAATTTTCCACAGGGACCGAATGAAGCGGCGGATTCACGGCTTCCGTCACACGCGCCGCGCCTTCGGTCAGGCAGGAATATTTCCGGCCCCAGCGCAAAATCCGGATGCTCGCCCAAGGCGTGACCATGAACGCGATGGCCAGCGAGAAAAACATCGCTGCGCTGGAGCCAATAGGAATCGGCCGCATGTAAGGTCCCATCAATCCGCCGACAAACGCCATCGGCAGCACGGCGGCAATCACCGCGAATGTGGCGAGAATGGTCGGGTTGCCAACTTCGTTGATGGCCTCAACGGCGATGGCGCTCCATTTCCGGCCCTTGTTGCCGGGCAGGTGGAAATGGCGGACGATGTTTTCGACGACGACCACGGCGTCATCCACGAGGATGCCGATGCTGAAGATGAGCGCGAACAGCGTGATGCGATTCAGCGTGAAGCCATAGAGATAAAACACCAGCAACGTGAGCGCGAGTGCGGACGGGATGGCAACGGCCACGATAAACGATTCGCGCCAGCCCAGCGCCAGGAGAATCAGCAGCGACACGCCGACCACGGCAATGAGCATGTGCCAGAGCAGTTCGTTGGATTTCTCCTCCGCCGTCATGCCGTAATTCCGCGTGACCGACACCTGCACGTCGGCGGGAATGATGCGGCCTTTGAGCGTGTCAACTTTCCTGAGGACTTCGTTGGCCACGGTGATGGCGTTGGCACCCGGCCGTTTGGCAATGCTCAACGTGACGGCAGGTTGTTCGTTGGCCAGCGCACTCTTCGCCGCGCCCGTTCCAAAAAAAACGTATTGCGAGGGTTCTTCCGCGCCGTCCAGGATGGTGGCGACGTCGCGGAGATAGACCGGTTTGCCCCCGAACACGCCCACCACCACGTTGCCGACATCTTCGGCGCTGGCCAGGAATCCGCCGGTTTCCACCACGACTTCCTTGTTGTTGCTGGTCAATCCGCCGGCGACATACTGGCGGTTGGCCTGTTGCAGCATGGGAATCAAACCGACGGGACTGAGGTTGCGGGAAGCCAGTTTGGCCGGGTCGAGCAACACCCGCACTTCACGTCGCGCGCCGCCGATGACGGTGGTTCCCGCCACTTGCGGCACCTGTTTCACCGCGTCGTCCACCTGCGCCACCAGCCGGCGCAGCGTCAAATGATCATAACGCGCGCTGTGAAACGTTAGTGCCAGAATCGGCACGTCGTCAATGGACCACGCCTTGATAAGCGGTTGCGAAACGCCATGCGGAATTTTGTCGTAGTTGGATTGCAGCTTCTGGTTCAGCTTCACCAGACTGGTTTCCATGTCTTCGCCCACCTTGAACCGCACAATCACCAACGATTGGCCTTCGCTCGAAGTCGAGTAGATATATTCGACGCCGGGAATTTCCCACAGCAACTTTTCCATCGGCCGGGTGACGCGCTGTTCCACTTCCTTGGCGCCGGCGCCGGGCATGGTCACCAGCACATCTACCATCGGCACCTTGATTTGCGGTTCCTCCTCGCGCGGCAACATCAGCACCGCGAACAAACCGAGCAGCACTGACGCGATGATGATGAGCGGCGTAAGCCTGGAATCAATGAACGCCCGCGCAATACGGCCGGCCACGCCGAGTGGCGTGGAAGTGGAGATTGGATTTTCAGATTTCATAGCGGCAAGCCGGCTCGACAAAACAGCTCTGTGCTCCGCCATGGAACCGTAGCCGCCGACGTGAGTCGGCGCTGATTTTCGTATATTAAAGAATGCGCGGACTGATCCCGCAATGCGGGACGGCTACGAAATCCGCAGCAAGGGCGAGCGCTCATTTCACCTCCACCGGCTGTCCGTCGGTCAACCGAGCAGCACCATCCACCACCACCTGTTCGCCTGCGTCCACGCCGGAGACCAGTTCAACCTCGTCACCAACGCGTTCACCGGTTTTGATGATGCGCAATTGCGCGCGGCCGCTCGCCACGACGAAAACCAGCTCCATCTCCCCGCGCTGCAACACAGCCGTTACGGGCACACGCAGTGCCGAGGTTTCGCCCACCGGCACGGCCACCCGGCCAAATTGTCCGGCGCGCAGACCGGGTGTCGGCAGCAAATCCAGTTTGACCAGGAACGTGCGGCTGTTGGGATCGGCCGAAGGCGCGATTTCACCCACGATGCCTGCAAGTTCGTTGCTGACGCCGGACACGCGCACGCCCAGCTTGTCGCCGAGCGTGAGCCGACCGATGACTGCTTCCGGAACATCGGTTTCAAGTTGTAAATCGCGGGCGTCCTCCATTTCCAGCAGCGGCTTGCCAGGCGCGGCCAAATCCCCCACGTCGGCATACTTGCGCGTGATGACCCCGGCGAACGGCGCCGTAACCTTTGTATAACCGAGCAGGGTTTTTGCTTCCGTTGCCGCCGCATCGGCCACGCGGAATTTTGACTGGGCGCTGTCGTATTCGGATTGTGAAAGGATTTTTTGCTGGAACAGATCGGTGGCGCGTTTTAAATCGTTTTCGGCCTGTTGGCGCACGGCGGCGGCTTGATCCATCTGCGCCTGGACTTCGCGCGCATCAAGTTGGACCAACAGCTCGCCCGCCTCAACTTTTTGGCCGGGCACGACCAGCATCTGCTCAATCTTGCCGCTGACCTTGGCCTCGATGACGGAGCGCAGTTTGGCGCGCACCGTGCCCACAACCTCTTCCATGGCCGTGCGGCTTTTGCTTTCGACCACCTGCGCTTGCACCGTCGCAACCGGCAGAAATCGGCCGGCGACAGGTTCCGCCTTGCGGCTGCAACCGTTCAAGGCCAGCGCCGCCAGCAGCAACGTGGTGGCGGTGAAATGTCGCGGGGTTAAGCCGCGCGGATGGCTCGTCCGCGCGAGCCAAAGCCCAGAACCGGCAAGCGAGCCGCTCGCGCTCCAGTCCAGCGCAGCATTTTGCAGCGATTTAATTTTCACGACGAAGATTGTTTTTGCCCGGTGGCACAACAACTTCCGCCGTCACGGCCCACGCCAAGTTTCCGGAGAATCATTTCCAACGGGCAAAAATTGGTGATGGAGGATTGGAAAAGGTTGAAGCCGACGAAGGCCGTAAACCAGAGCCAGTAACGGCTGTGATAATAAGCCAGCAACAGGCTAGCGAGGACAAACGCGCCGGCAAAGCGGCGGATGAGCATGTGCATTTTCATGGTGTGTTTTGTGTTTGGGATTAATGAAAACCGGCCGCGATCAGCCCGCCCACGACCACGCCGTAGAGAGTGCTGATGAATGGATTGCTTGTCAACGGGCACGCGCCGGTCGGGCAACCGGCGAGCCTGTGCCAGCCGAAGCCGAGCACGGCCCCGACGGCCGCACCGATGAGCATTCGCAGCGTCATAACAGCTTCCCGTCCCCGCATGACGTTTTGTATTGGACATCCGCGTCAATCATGTTATAATTATATAACTAAATAGTAATATGTCAAAGGAAATATTCCGGAGCGTGGTGGCCGCGGAGGAATTCCAACAAATCGCCACGCGATTCAAGATGTTGGGCGAGCCGATGCGGCTGCGGATTCTACAGGCGGTTTGCAAGGAGCCGCGCACGGTGAACGACATCGTGAACGCCACCGGTTCGACGCAGGCGAATGTGTCCAAGCATCTGGCGCTGCTGGCCGCCGCCGGCATCCTCACCCGCAAAAAGGCCGGCCAGCGCGTCTATTACGGCATGAAGGACCAGCTGGCGGTCAAATTGTGCGAACTGGTGCGGGCGCAGCTGGCGGAATAATCGTGACAACGAAATTGTTTGCAGCGGCGGCGGCCTCTGTTAGCCTGAGACTGAAGTCGGAAAGTTATGAAGCATTGGGGTTTCATTTTGATTGCGGGGCTGCTTCTGGGCGCGGCGGCGCACGCGACACAAGTGGGGTTGATTAAAATTGACGGGGCCATCGGCCCGGCCACCGCAAACTACATTTCTCGCGCCGTTGACGTGGCGGCGGCACAGAATGATGAGTGCCTGATTATTCAGCTCGACACACCCGGCGGTCTGCTCGATTCCGCGTCGGAGATCGTCCAGGATTTTTATGGCTCGAAGGTGCCAACCGTGGTTTACGTGGCGCCGGCGCCGGCGCGGGCGGGCAGCGCGGGCGTGTTCATCACCATGGCGGCGGACGTGGCGGCGATGGCGCCGTACACACGCATCGGCGCGGCGCATCCGGTGGAATTGGGCGCGAGTGGTGAAGTCGAAAACACCGGTGAGACGATGAAAACGAAGATCGAGAACGACACGGCCACGTTCGCGCAGTCCATCGCTGATAAGCGGCATCGCAGTGTCAAATGGGCCATTGCGTCCGTCCGCGAAAGCGCCTCCATCACCGCCGAAGAGGCGCTGAGAACAAACGTGATTGACCTGATCGCGAACGACCTTCCCGATTTGCTCAAGAAATTGGATGGCCGCAAGGTCGGCGACAAAATCCTCCGCACCGCGAACGCGACGGTCGTCGAAATTCCGATGAACGCCTGGGAACGGTTCTCCCAGTTGTTCCTGCGGCCGGAAGTGATGTTCATCCTGATGTTGATGGTGATTTACGGGTTTATCGGCGAATTGAGCAGTCCGGGCGCGATCCTGCCGGGCGTCGTGGGTGCGATTGCGTTAATCCTCGTGCTTTACATGTCCGCCATCCTGCCCGTCAACGTGGCCGGGCTGGTGTTGATCGGGCTGGCGGTGGTGCTGTTCATCACGGATATTTTTGCGCCCACGCACGGCGTGTTGACGGCGGGCGGCATGGTATCGTTTTTCCTCGGCGCGATGATGTTGTTTAATGGCGCGGGCCCGGGCTACAACCTGTCCTTGAGCTGGATTATTCCGGCGACGGTGGTGACGGCGGCATTTTTTGTTTTTGTCGTCGGCGCAGGTTTGCGCGCGCAATTCAAGCCCGTCCGTGCCGGCAAGGAAACGATGCTGGGGCGGACGGTGAACGCGCTTTCGCGGATTGACACGCAGGGCGGGCGGGTGTTCATCGAAGGCGAAACTTGGAACGCCGTCAGTGACATACCGGTCGAAGTCGGGCAACCAGTGGAAGTCATTGGCATCGAAGGCTTGACGTTGAAAGTAAAACCAAAAAACTAACGGAGAAAAATTATGAACGACATTCCTGTAACCCTTATCGCCAAACTCGGTACGTGGGGCGTGATCATCGTCATCCTGGCGGTCGTCGTGCTGCCGCAGGCGCTGCGCATCCTGCGCGAATACGAACGCGGTGTCATCTTCCGGCTCGGCAAGCTGCTGGGTGCGAAAGGGCCGGGCATCATCTTTCTCATCCCCATTGTGGACAAGATGGTGCGGATGGATTTGCGCGTCGTGACCATTGACGTTTCCAAACAGGAAATCATGACCAAGGACAACGTGCCAGCTACCGTGGACGCGGTGGTTTATTTCCGCGTCATCAATCCGATGGACGCGGTGGTGAAGGTGGAAAATTTCTGGAAGGCGACCTCGCTCATCGCACAAACCACGCTGCGCAGCGTGCTCGGCCAGGCTTCACTGGACGATTTATTGTCGCAGCGCGATGTCATCAACCAGAAGTTGCAGGAAATCATTGACCGCCAGACCGAGCCGTGGGGCATCAAGGTCACTGCCGTCGAAATCAAGGACGTGGCGTTGCCGGACAGCATGAAGCGCGCGATGGCCAAGCAGGCCGAAGCCGAACGCGAACGCCGCGCCAAAATTACCAACGCGGAAGGCGAATTCCAGGCCGCCGAGAAAATGGTGCAGGCCGCCGCCTTGATCAGCAAGGAGCCGATTGCGCTGCAATTGCGTTATCTCCAGACCATGCGCGAAATGGCCAGCGAACACAACACGACGACCTTCCTGCCATTGCCAATTGACTTGTTCAGCGCGTTTTTGAAGAAATAAACGACCATGCCGACGATTTTTATCGAAGGCTTCAAGTTTCGTTTCTATTCGTCCGACGTGCATGAACCGCCGCATGTCCACGTCATTCACGGTGAGAACATGGCGAAAATCTGGCTCAAACCGGTTAAAATGGAATACAATCGCGGCTACAACCGTGCGGAATTGAACCGCGTCTTGAAGTTGACAGAACAAAACCAGGCACGATTATTAGAGGCGTGGAATGAATACTTTGACCGTTAAGACCGCCGAACAGGTTCGCGCCAAAAGCGTCCGCTTTACCGGTAACGTGATTCGTGTTCGCTTTGATGACGGGCGTGAAGTCAGCCTGCCCTTCAACGAAGCGCCGTGGCTGAAATGGCTGGCCAAAGCGACGCCCAAACAGCGCGCGAACTGGACTATTGAGCCGGGCGGCTTTGCGATTTACTGGCCGGACTTGGACGACGGCATTGAAGCCTGCCATTTGCTGGATTCCATGCCGCTGGCGTAAACTCATGGCCAGCGAACACAACACGACATTCCTGCCGCTGCCAATTGAGTTGTTTAGCTCGTTTATGAAAAAGTAGGTAAACATCTGAAAAATCCCTTGTGCGTGCACAAAAAACGAAAACAATAACTCTTTTTTTTGCAGCGATTGGTTGTCTTTGGTTGAGTTCTGCCAGTGTGGGGCTTTTGCGCGGAACTAAACCAGTGGTTCGCACCGATGGGACAGTGGTTCAGATGGTAGACGGGAGGATACTCACTGAACCGAGAACTGAAAATGAGCCGATAATTTGGTTTGGGAGAGTATTCTTATTTTTCGCGGTTGTTTTTCTAATTTGGTGGATGGTTCGGATAGTGCGTTGGCTATCTCATCGCCGGCAAAACTCAAAGTGAGGTTGACGAATGCCGCTTTACGAATACGAGTTGCGCGAAGGCGAGTGCAAGGTGTGCGGCGGGCGGTTCACACTACGCCGGCCGTTGAGCGCGCCGGAATTGACCAAATGTCCGGCCTGCAAAAAGCCGGTGCGCAAAATTATTTCCGGCTTTAACACCCCGCACAAGCTCAAGCCGGTGTCCATTTCGGACGCCAAAAAGGCCGGGTTTACGGTGCTTAAAAAGGTCAGCAAAGGCGAATACGAACGGCAGTAAATCCGTTTTGACGCACATGGCAATGTGCGGTAGGATGACGGTTGAATGGATAGCCGCCAGATCAGTTTAAGATTGTCACCGCTTTTGGCCCTCTCAGCCCTGGTGATGGTGCCATTCGTTGAAGCCCAACCGGCGGTCACCAATGCCTGGAAACCCATTATTTTCTCGTCGCCGGCCGGAAACGAGATTTCCTCCAACCCGATCTCGCCTTCAACCCAGCCATTGGCGCCTGCGGATTTTCGGGGCCTGTTTCAAGGCGCGTCACCCCTGCCTTCATTCATTGATTTTGGGCCGGCGCCGGCGCCGAACACGGGAGGGCGAATCCCAAAATCCTCCAAGGATCAACAGGACTGGATTTTCATGACGCCCGCGGAAATTATGGGTATGTCGTCTGAACCAACCCTGAAAACCGGGAAACGCAACGAGAATGGCCAGCAGGAAAATCTGTCGCCGATGGAACGCTACCTGGAAGGACCAAACCCATCCGCCCGGTATGATCGGTCCGGCAATCCCTCGCGGTCACGGGATTTTTGGCGGCAGGGAAATGACCAGACGAACAGCGACAACAGTTCTTTAGATTTGATGAACAGCGATCCGGATGACCTGCAATCGCCCACGATTTCCGGCCGGCCTTTTGACACTGCGCCGGGTGCCACCGTGTCTGCAAACCCAAACAAGGATTCAGTCTGGTCAAAAATATTTGGCACTCCGGCGCCACAACCCACCCCCAGCGCCGCCACTATCGCAAAACAACAGGCGGAAATGAACCAGTTCCAGCAGTTGCTTAACCCGGGCTCCGTGCCGGTCACCGCGGCAACGACAGTGCCAGACAACACAACCGCTTTTAAGTCACAAAATTCTTTGCCGATCACTGATTCCACCCAACTTGGTCCCACTCAACTCGGTTCCACCCAGCCGTTGTTTAATCCAATTGGCGCCTCTTTCGCCCCATTAAATAGTGGCATTGGCCAACCGGCTGCTTTGGCAACTCTTCCTACCGTCACGCGGCAAGCCGGCATCCCGGCTGTGACCACGCCAGCCTGGGCGCCGCAGCCGGCCCCTTGGCTGTCGCAAAATCCGCAGCCGTTTGTCATTCCCCAGCGTAAATTCTGAACCCGTGGCGCAAATCAGTGGGACGAGGTCATCACCATGACTTGTTCCAACGTGGAAATGCCTTCCCGCGCACGATCCAATGCGACCATTCGCAGCGTACGCATGCCCTGACTGATGGCCATCTTGCCCAATTCCCGCGTGTTGGCGCGGGCTATGATGAGCTTGCGGATTTGATCAGAGATGGTCATGGCTTCAATGATAGCCATACGCCCGCTGTAACCGGAATTTTTGCACCTTTCGCAACCTCGCCCCCGATACAGCTGCAAACCGTTAAGCGTGGTGGGATCTATGCCGAGGTCCTCAAACATTTTTGGCGGATAGGTCACGGGCTCCTTGCAATGCGGACAGATGCGGCGGATAAGGCGTTGGGCACACGAAAGAATTACCGACGAAGAGATTAAAAATGGTGCGATGCCCATGTCATCAAGGCGGGCAATAGCGCCGGGCGCATCATTGCAGTGCATGGTGCTGAGCACCTGGTGGCCGGTGAGCGCGGCTTCGATGGCGATTTCGGCAGTCTCCGTGTCCCGGATTTCCCCGATCATGATGATGTCCGGATCCTGGCGCAGAATGGAACGCAAGGCGTTGGCGAAAGTCAGACCGATCTCTTTTTTGGTCGGCACTTGATTGATGCCGGGAACCTGAAATTCCACCGGGTCTTCCACAGTGACGATGTTGAAAATGGGATTGTTAAGTTCGTTCAACGCGGAGTAAAGCGTGGTCGTCTTGCCGGAGCCGGTCGGGCCGGTGACGAGAATCAGACCGTGCGGCGCATCAATGGCGGCTTTGAATTGCTTGAAGGTTTCGCCGTCCAGCCCGAGCTTGTCCACGCTGGCGGAAAGATTGGTCTTGTCCAGCACACGCAGCACGATTTTCTCGCCGTGCACGGTCGGCAGTACTGAAACGCGCAGATCATAGTCCCTGCCGCTCACGCGCACCCGCATGCGGCCGTCTTGCGGCAGGCGCCGTTCGGCGATGTCGAGACTGCTCATGATTTTAAAGCGCGAGGCCAAGGCCAGTTGCAATTGCTTGGGTGGAGGCGTGGCATCAATCAGGATGCCGTCAACGCGATAGCGCAGTCGCATGACCTTCTCAAACGGCTCCAAATGCACGTCGCTGGCATGGTCCTTGATGGCTTGAACGACGATCAGGTTGGCCAATTTGATAACCGGCGCCTCGCCGCTGGAGGCGGCCAACTGGTCAAGGTTGACCTCTTCGAGGGTTTCTTTGATGGTTTCGATGGAGGCATCTTCTTCACTTTCACGCTGTTTTTCAGCGTCGAGAATGATGTCTTCCATTGAGCCGCTCTTGGCGGAATCAATCGCGGCCAGCTTGTCGAGAATGGCTTTCTCCGAGGCGATCAGGGGGGCGATTTCCAGACGGGTGAGCCGCTTGACGTCGTCGAGTGCAAGAACATTCAACGGGTCGGCCATCGCCAGGAACAGCTTGTTTTCCAGCCGCGAAACGGGAACCACCTTGTAATTATGCGCGGCATCCCGTGGCAGCAAATCGGCGATATCAGGCGGGATGGTCAAACGGGCGATATTTACGGACGGCACGCTCAGAACGCGGCCCATGGAAACCGTCAAATCCTGTTCGCTGACGTAAGCCTTTTCGACGATCAATTTGACGAGTCGCGTGCCTCCTTTTTTTTGTTCTTCCAGCAGTGTTTCCACCTGTTGGGCAGTCAACAAGCCGTCTTCAACAAGGGCGTCGGCGATGCGTTCTCCGAATGATTTGACTTTGGCCATGGCTTTAACGGAAGGCTTTGCGAATGTTTTGCATCAGTTCAGTCGGCGATGCGAGATACCAGAGCAACCGGTTGGTGGTGGTTTCGGCCAATTCCTTCGCCGCTTGCTGGTTGAACGGATTTGCGGTCGCCACCAAAATGGCCTTGCTCATCCGGTCGAAAGGCAACACGCACCAACGGCGGCAGATGGCCATGGGAAATCCCCGCGCCAATTCAATGTCCACCTCATATTTATCCAGCGGCAAATAAGCCAGACGTGACTTGTCGGACAGCAGTTTGAGCGATTTCTCGACCGGCAAAACACCTTTCTCTGAAAGTGCGTTAATAAATGGTTCGACGACGTCCGACGGCGCCTTGGTCAATTCCGCCGATCGCCACCATAAATCGAAATCGCCGGCATTGATGATACGACCCTCCACAAAAACCTTATGCATCGCCTTGCGGCCATCATCTATTTCCTCCGTTGCCGTCGCCCGCGTCTTCTTTCTGAATCGCGCTGTGTCCGAAGACGGCGTCAGCGCCGTTGGTTCCACCCCCACGATTTGCTGAACCGCCACATTGTTGGCCTTGTCTTCGATCTGCTTGAGGGCGGCTTGCACATCCGCATCGTTCGGGCGCCGCTGCAAAACTGTCTCGTATTCCAGAATTGCCGAGGAAAGTTGTCCCATTTGGAGGTAAGCCTGCGCGATGCGCTTGGAGGTGTTGATGACTTCCTGCTCGCGGCCGAGCTTGGTGTAGGCTTCTTTGAGAATCTCCAGCGACTGGCAATCGTTCGGCTGCGATTGCACAATAACCTCGAACATCTCAATTGTCTGTTGTAATTGAGCTTCTTCGCTTGTATTTAACGTCGCGGTAGCCATGCCTCGAAATTCGCCAACGCCATTCTCACCCAGCACATGCGGTAAGACCTGTTTTTCAGCAATTTTCCTGCCAGCTTGAACGTTGCTGGCTACGGATATTTGCCCAAACAGCGTAACCTGCCCCAAGGTCAGCCAAAGGCGCTTTTGCGATTTATATCCTCGCCTTTTCATGCTAAAAAAACGCCAATGGAACAGCCGATGCCATCCATGACTCCCGCGCCGGGTGAACGCCTGGTGCGTTTCGTCGGTGATCAGGTTCGTTTCACACTGCGCGATGGCTGGGCACCCCCCAACCCGGCCCGGGGGGCCGAGGTGCAGGGTTGCTGGCGCGGATTGCTGCGCACCAATCTTGGCCGTGGCGCCGCGCGGCGTCGTGAAATCATCGCTGCCCACGCCGGCGGAGTTGGCCAGGCCGGAAATTCGTGGCACGACCTGCCGATGCAAAGAAATGGCAATGCCTGGGAAATCGAATTGCCACTCGCCGAGGTTGGTTTCTTCAAGGCCAAACCGTACTTGTTGGACGCCAAAGGCTGGCAGCACTGGCCGGATGGCCCGGACGCTGGCATCAGCGTTCATCCCGATTTTTGCCGCACCGCCAATGTCATTTATTGCGCCTTCACCCGGCTGTTCGGGGCAACACGCACCGCCGCGGCCGCGGTGGACGCACAATTGAATTTTCAGCTTAACCCTCTCGACTCCCAGGGGTATGCCGTCATTCCGCCCTCCGGGAAATTGCGCGATTTGGCGCGACAGTTGCCGCACATCGTGCAGACGCTCGGCTGCCGCATCCTGCATTTGCTGCCGGTGCACCCCACCCCGACAACGTATGCGCGGTTCGGACGGTTCGGCAGCCCGTATGCGGCGCTCGATTTGACGGCGGTTGACCCGGCGCTCGCTGAATTCGATCATCGCACCACCGCCATTGACCAGTTTTGCGAACTCACCTCCGCGGCCCATGCGCTGGGGGCGCGGGTGTTTCTCGACATAGTCATTAACCATACCGGCTGGGGCGCGGTCCTGCAGGAAAACCATCCTGAATTCTGCTTGCGGAACCCCGACGGCACCTTCGCCAGTCCCGGCGCCTGGGGTATTACCTGGGGTGACCTCGTGGAATTGAAACAGGTCGGCGGCGCGCTTTGGGACATCATCGCCGATACGCTGCTGACCTGGTGCCGGCGCGGGGTTGACGGTTTCCGATGCGACGCCGGCTACAAAATTCCCGTGCAGGCCTGGCAATACATCATCGCCCGGGTGCGGGAGGAATTCCCCGAAACCGTTTTTTTGCTTGAAGGATTGGGCGGTTCCTGGGAAGCCACCGAAAACCTGCTCACGGAAGGCGGCATGCAATGGGCCTACTCCGAATTGTTCCAGAATTATTCCGGATCGGAGGTGGCGAATTATCTCGACTATGCCTTGCGCCTGAGCGCGCGCGGCGGGCTTTACGTGCATTACAGTGAAACGCATGACAACGACCGCCTGGCCAAACGTGGCCGGGCCTGGTCATTGTTGCGCAACCGCCTTTGCGCGCTGACGAGCATGAGCGGTGGGTTTGGCTTTACCTGCGGCGTCGAATGGCTGGCCGCCGAAACAATCAAGGTTCACGATTGTACCGGACTTTCCTGGGACAACCCCGACAACATCGTTCCTGAACTGGCACAATTAAACCAACTGCTTGCCGACCATCCCTGCTTCTTTGACGGCGCAAAACTTACCCGCCTGAGTGTGCTGGATTCGCCGGTTTATGCCCTGCTGCGCGAATCCGCCGGAGGCAAGGATTCGGTGCTCGTACTGGTCAACTCCGACGTGGAAAGGGAAAATTCCGTCACGCTCCCGGATTCTGATCTCCGAGTTCCAAATTTCGAATTCGAACTGCTCGGCCAGCCGCCGCCGAAAACCACTGTGGCCGGTGGCCATACCACCTTCACGCTTCCGGCCGGGGCGTGTTATTGCCTGGCGCCGACATCGAAAGCACAGGGTTTGAGCGGTGACGCTTATCGCAAAGCGCGCGCCCAGGCCGCTTGGGCGGTGGAAACCTTGAATCAGGTTGTTCCCGCTGAAATGCTTGACGGCTTTGACTGGCGCCGGCTGGCCGAACAGGTGGAACGCTCGCCGAAGATTTTTCTCGCCGCCGCCGCCGAATTTGGCGCGCGGAGCGCGAAAACACCGCTGGCCCAATTGTTGTCTGAATGTGAAACGCAACAAATTTTTCCACGCGTTGCCCGGTGGACGTTGCTCGACCATCGCCGGATTACACCGGTGCCACCCGGCTATTGGCTGTTGATTGAAGACAGCGCCCCGTTTCGAGCCGCGCTGGAAGTCCGCAATGGGAATGGGCGGGGGCAAACACCGCAACATGTCCAGTCCATTGTTGTGCGCAACAACCATATCGCGTGTTTTCCTCCGCCGCCGAACGCCGCTGACGCTGAATTGGTTTTGGAGCGTTACGCCGCGACTTCACAAAGGGTTTCCGCCGCCATTCGTTTTCTTCCTGCCGAACCGGAATCCGAAACCCGAAATCCGAAACCGGGAGATCTCGTCCTGTTGACCAACGGCATCGGCGGCATGGCGCAGCTTTGCGTGGATTTGGGGCGCGTGAATTCAAAATACGATTGCGTCCTCGGGGCCAATTTGCATCCGAGCGTGCCCGCGGACCGTCATGTCTTTGTCAAACGCATTCGCGCCTGGGTGAATGCCGACGGCTTTCTCTCGCCGCTCGACGCGAAAAACCTGTCGTCGTTCGCAGCCGGTCCCCCGGCGGTCTGGCAATTTGTCGCCGATGCCGGCGACGGCCGCACCGTGGAAATCGAGTTGCGCGCCGAAATGCCCGAGGGGGAAAATACGACGGTTTTTAAGTTCTATCGTCCAACGGCCGAGCGCGCCCTTGGCAAACAATTGCCCGCCAATGCGGATGTGCGCCTGACCGTGCGGTTTGATATCGAGGACCGGAATTTTCATTGGGAAACCAAACGCAACAGCGGCGCCGACCACCATTTTTCAACCAACACTCATGAGCTCCAGACCCCGGACCCAAAAACCAAAACTCCAATCGGCTTTGCCTTCACTCCCGCGTCCGACCGCCAATTGCGCGTTTTCGCAAATGCCGGCGCATATCATCCGCAGCCGGAGTGGTGTGAAAACATTCCGCATCCGGTCGAGCAAAGCCGCGGCCAGACCGGCAGCGGTGACGCCTACAGTCCGGGCTGGTTTGAAATCCCATTGACCAAAGGCACGAGGGTGACGCTGGTCTCCACGGCAGAAACAGATGGGCATTCGCTTGGGATTCTGCCCTCAGACCGCCCGGACCGGTTAAAATCGGAACCCCAAACATTTGAGTCGCGGTTGATTCGCGCCGCGAAACAATTCATCGTCCGGCGGGATGAAGGCAAAACGGTGATTGCTGGTTATCCCTGGTTTTTGGATTGGGGGAGGGACACCCTGGTCTGTGCGCGCGGTTTGTTGGCCGCCGGCATGACGGAAGACGTCAGGCAAATCCTGCTTACGTTTGCAAAGTTCGAGAAGGACGGCACGCTGCCCAATGCCATTTACGGCGACAACGCTTCAAACCGTGATACGTCTGATGCGCCGCTGTGGTTTGCCATGGCGTGCGAGGATTTTTCACAGGTGGACCCTCACGATTTTTATTCAACGCCGGTTGCTGCCCATCGCACCATCCGCGACGTGCTGGTGAGCATCGCACAAAACTATTCGTGTGTCACTCCCAACGGCATTCGCATGGATGCGGATTCAGCGTTGATCTGGAGTCCGGGCCACTTCACCTGGATGGACACGAACCATCCTGCCGGCACGCCGCGCGAGGGTTATCCGGTGGAAATCCAGGTTTTGTGGATTCGATTGCTGCGCCAGCTCGAAAAAAATTCAGCGCCCGTTGAACAAAAGAAATGGCGCGACCTTGCCGATCTCGCGAACGCTTCGTTTGAAAAATTGTTCTGGCTGAAAGACCGGGGCTGGTTCGCGGACGTGCTGTTCGCGGAGCCGCGTGTCATCGCGCGCAATGCCGTGCCGAGTGACGCGTTTCGCAGCAACTGCCTTTTTACCGTGAGCCTTGGCCTGGTCACCGGCGAACGTGCCAAACGCTGCGTTGAGGCCGCACAAACATATCTGCTTGTGCCCGGGGCTTTGCGAACGCTCGCCCCGTTACCAGTGTCCGTGCCACTGCCGGTCTATGGCGATAGCAATGGTGAACTTTTGAATAATCCTGTCGAGCCGTATTGGCCGCATTACGAAGGTGATGAGGACACGCGCCGCAAGCCGGCCTATCACAACGGCACGGCGTGGACCTGGACGTTGCCACATTTTTGTGAAGCCCTGGCGCGGGCATGGGATTTTGCGCCGGAAGCGGTCGCGGCAGCAAAGGCGTATTTGGGCAGCGTGGAAAAATTGATGAACGAAGGCTGCCTCGGCCAGATTCCCGAGATTTTGGACGGCGATGCGCCGCACGCCCAACGCGGTTGCGATGCGCAGGCATGGGGCGTGACCGAGGTCTTGCGCGTCTGGAAATTGCTGAATCATCATTAAAGCAAGTATGTCATGACGATCGCTCCGATTCAGTTGTCGATCTGTCTGATTGCCGGTGTTTCGATCATCGTGCTGTTAACCGCTCGATACCGGGTTCACGCCTTTTTTGCCCTCCTGATTGCTTCGTTCGTGGTAGGGTTGGGCACACAGCTTCCGGCACCCGATATCATCAATGCCATCAAGGACGGTTTTGGCAGCATCATGAAGTCGTTGGGCCTCATTATCGTGCTGGGAACGGCCCTGGGCGTTTTGCTTGAACATACCGGCAGCACCCGGGTCATGGCGGCGTTTATCCTGCGCCAAGTCGGTGAACGACACGCAGTCCTGGCAATCGGTATCACGGGTTTCATCGTGGGATTGCCCATTTTTTGCGACTCGGGATACATCGTGCTCAGCGGGTTGAACCGCTCGCTGGCCCGGCGCACCGGTATTTCCATGGCCGCGATGGCAGTTTCGCTGGCAGCTGGTTTGTATTCGGTTCACTGCTTGATTCCACCGCATCCGGGCGCAACCGCCGCTGCCAGTGTCATCGGCGTGGACTTCGGAAAATTGATCCTGACCGGAATTGTTGTAGCGATTCCAGCCGCGATGGCCGGTTATTTCTGGGCCAATTTCACCGGCAGAAAAATTCCCGTGACGGCTGTCGAAGAGGAAATCATGGCCGAAGAAACATCACGACCGCCCTCTGTCATTAAAGCATTTCTGCCGGTGGTCGTGCCCATCTTTTTGATCGCCGTCAGATCCTTTTTCATAATCCAAGCGTCTGCTGTCAAGGGCTGGTGGTTCTCCGCTTTGCTCTCGGTGGGCGATCCGGTAATCGCGCTGTCCATCGGTGTGTTGCTGGCTTTTAATTGTCATCGGACGTGGAACAAAGAGACCGTCGGGCATTTATTGGAGGAAGCGGCGGGCAAGGCCGGCGGCATTCTGGTCATCATCGGGGCGGGCGGGGCTTTCGGGGCGGTGCTGGCTGCCACGGATATCGGCCGGTGCTTCAGTCAGAGATTGGCGCTGGACAGTCTGGGCATTTTGTTTCCGTTTATGATCACCTCGGTTCTGAAAACGGCGCAGGGGTCGTCCACCGTCGCCATCATCACAGCGGCATCCATTGTTCGACCTTTGCTGCCGGCATTGGGCCTGGCGACGGAGAAAGGTCAACTGTTCGCCGTGCTGGCCATGGGCGCGGGTTCGATGATGATTTCCCATGTAAACGATGCCTATTTTTGGGTGATTGCCAAATTCTCCGGACTGGAAATGAAAACGATGCTGAAAGTCTATTCAGTGGCTTCGCTGTTGATGGGGCTGGTGTCGTTGCTGATGATTTATTTGTTGTCGTTGGTTTTACCTTGACCCCTCCGTGCATATCCTGATTGCCCCCAACGCCTTTAAGAACAGCCTGGATGCAAACGCCGCGGCTGAGGCAATCCGCAAGGGATTACGGCAAAGCAAATTGAAATGTACCTGTGAATGCTTTCCAGTGGGCGATGGGGGAGATGGAACGGCCGCCCTGCTGATTCAAAAATGCGGCGGCAAAATTGTGCCTGCGAAAGTCCAAAATCCATTCGGGCGAAAAATCCGCGCCGGGTTTGGGTTGATTGACAACGGCCAGACGGCGGTGATTGAAATGGCCGATGCTTCCGGATTACGGTTGTTGCGACGTGAAGAATATGATCCGTTGCATGCCAACACCTTTGGCACCGGTGAATTGATTCAACGCACGCTGGATGAGGGAGTCAATAGAATCATCATCGGCATCGGTGGCAGCGCCACCGTGGATGGCGGCACCGGTATTCTGCGGGCGCTGGGCGTGCGTTTTCTGGATGCCAACGGAAAAATTCTACCGAACTTGCCGGCAGGCCTGGCCGGCCTCGAATCCGTTGATTTATCCGGTCTGGATCCAAGAATCCCGCCTTGCACCCTGATGATCCTTTGTGACGTGGAAAATCCGTTGCTGGGCAAAGAGGGCGCAGCGAAATTCTTCGGTCCGCAAAAAGGCGCCACGGAAGCGGTCGTTAAAAAACTGGAAGCTGCCCTCACGAGGTTTCGCGAGATTGTGTTCCGGCAGACCGGCAAGGACCTAGCCGTGATTAAACGGGGAGGTGCCGCCGGCGGCGTGGCTGCCGGAATGCACGGATTTCTGAATGCAACACTGGTGAACGGAATAGACTATTTCCTCGATGTCACCGGTTTTGATAAGGCTTTGGCAAAAGCCGACGTTGTTATCACCGGTGAAGGACGCATGGACGAACAAACTTTACGAGGCAAGGGGCCGTTGGGGGTCGCGTTACGGGCAAAAAAGAAAAAAATCCCCGTGATTGGCCTGGCGGGGCAAGTATCGCCCCGGGCAGAGGCACCGTTGCACCAAAATTTTGTCCAACTGCTGGCGATCAACCCTCCGTCGCTGGAGCTGGACAAAGCCTTGAAACAAACCGCTCAAAACTTGCAGCGGATAGCGACAGAACTGGGAAATTGCCTGGCTGCGAAAGCACCAATATGAGCGTTGCCAAGCGGCTACCAGTGGACAAAAATTGCGCCGTGCATTTCCGTGACAAAATTCTTGCCTGGGACAGATTGCCGGTCTGGCGCGCGGCTTTGCGCGCGACCGGCAAAAAACTCGTCGTCACCAACGGCTGCTTCGACATTCTGCACCTGGGCCACGTGAGTTATCTGGAGTCGGCGCGCAATCTCGGCGACGCCCTGCTGGTAGGCGTGAACGGCGACCGCTCGGCGCGGCAACTGAAAGGTGCGGGCCGCCCGGTGAATTCTGAAGCCGATCGCGCTGCCGTGCTGGCGGCCTTGGCCAGTGTGGATGGTGTTTGCATTTTTTCAGACAAATCAGCGAGGAAATTTCTTTCAGCAGCGCAGCCGGATATTTACGTAAAAGGCGGCGACTACACTTTGGACACGCTGGATCAGGAGGAACGCCTCACGGTCGAATCAGCCGGTGGGAAAATTGTGATTATTCCCCTGGTGCCCGGCAAATCCACGACAGCATTGCTGAAAAAAATCTCAAGCCTTTAACGCATTCCGCAGGCGCAAATGAAAATTCTGGTCATTTCCCTTGCTGGCATTGGGGATACGCTCATTGCCACGCCGCTGATCCGCGAGTTGCGCGAGAATTTTCCCGGCGTAACGATTGACGCGCTGGTGAGATGGCCGGGCGCGAAGGATTTGCTGGAACACAATCCCAACGTCAACCGCGTGTTCCAGAAGGAACTGATGACCTGCGGAAAATTCGAGGTGTTGCACTTCTTCCGGTTACTCCGGCGGGAGCGTTACCAGCTTTCCATCAACACGCACCCGCAGGGCCCGAGGCTCTATCGTGTGGCCGCGTGGCTGGCGGGCGCGGAGGTGCGCATCAGCCACGAATACGAACGCTTTACCTGGCTCGACCGGCTGCTGGTCACCGCGACGTTGCCGCAGGATTATTCACGGCACTCGATCGAAAATAATTTTGACATCCTGCCATTAATTGGCGCAAAGAAAAAACTGGCGTCGCATGAAACGGAATTTTTTCTCGAACCCGGCGACGAACAGCTGGCGGATGATTTTCTGGCGAAACAAAAATTATCCAGCCAAAAAATTCTTGGCATCCACGTCGGCTCCGGCGGAACCAAGAATCTCCGACTCAAACGCTGGCCGTTGAAAAATTACGCCGGTCTGGTACGGCGGCTGAACCAGAAACGGCCGGACATCCGTATCTTGCTCTTCGGCGGGCCGGAGGAAATCAACGACCATCCGGTGGTGCTGGCGCAGGCGAACCGCGACTTGACGGTGGAAGTCAAAACCCAAAGCCTGCGGCAGACGGCAGCATTGATGAAGCGGTGCAGCGCGTTCCTGAGCGTGGACACGGTGCTCATGCACGTCGCGGCCGCAATGAAGGTACCCAACCAGATTGTCATCGAAGCACCGACGTTGAACCCAACGAATCTGCCTTATGCCAATCCCTTCACATTGGTGAAAAACCCGGTGGTGGCGGGGCGGAACCTGGATTATTACCGCTACGACGGCGGTGATATCAAAGGCACACGCGAGGAATTGCTGGCGTGCATGGCGTCCATCACCGTCGAAAACGTTTACGACACGGTGAACAAGGCGATTTAGCCTCATATAAAACTACAACGGAAATCCCGCAGCTTTGGCGCGGCATCGGAGTCCTCCCCAACATCAGCAATGCAGGCTGCAAATGCATCTCCGTTTTGTCCGTACCGACGTCGAAAATTTTTCCGGTTGTACACAGCATAAACATCCTTGCGAATCTTCGGCTTATTTTGCGCCGGAGAGGATGATTTCGGCTGCTTCCAGCGTTGAGGAAAGAATTGCCGGTTTGAAATTGTCCTTGGTTTAGCTAACATCCCCGCTATGCAGAAAAATCCAAATGCAACCATGCCCTGGCCACATAGCTGCTTTGTTTTGTACCGGATTTTTGCCGGATGCTTGTCCGATCCCGATTACGCTGCAGACTGGTCGTGCTCCTGAGCGGAAGAAAGACCCGCCAATGCACCAGGACAGGAGCACAAAACACTTCACGATGAAAACGGTCTGCGCTCAACCGCGCCGGTGGAAGCGCTTTGACGCCAGCACTATGCGGCCCGCCCCCCACCGGCCGCGAGAAAGTCACTCAGGACGTTCTGGATGGTGCGCCATCACCGCGATTCATTGGAACCAGTTCTATGAATAACGATCCATCAAATTCCAACGGTCGGCGAGCCGGCGGGTTATTGAAAACCGGCATCGTTTTTTCCGCCATCAGTTTTGTCACCGGCCTGGGCAACATGGCCTTTCAAGGCGTGATGGGCCGGCACCTGAACGAACCGGGCCAATACGGCAACGCCAACAGCGCGATCAGCGGCTTCATGCCATTGCTGGCCCTGCTGCCATCCGTGGCCTCCTTCGCGGTCACCCACTACATCGCCCATTTCAACGCCAGGGGTGACACGGCGCGTCTACAGGGTCTGTTCATGGGTTGCCGCCGATTTCTCTTTCGCCTCACCGTTCTCGGTTCCTTGCTGGCAGTTATCGTAGTGGGACCGTTGAGCGATTTTTTTCATTTCAGCCGGAGCCTCACGCTGGTCACCCTGGGATGCACGTTATTGGGGTTATGGGGTTCTTTTGCCACAGCGCTGTGCCAGGGGCTGGCGTGGTTCAAACGGCTTGCGTTCATCGGCTTGCTGGCTATGACGTTGCGGATGGCCTTTGGTTGGCTGGTTACTTTGAAATGGCCCTCAGCGGAAACAGCCGTGCTCGCCTCGGCTTTCGCGTTGCTCGCAAATCTTGTTCTATTGTTCTGGAGAAAAGATTTGTCGCTGCATGGCGAGCCGGTCTCGCCATGGGATCGTGAGTTCGTCCAGTATCTCATTGTCAGTACGGCTTGCGTGGGAGGAGGCTATTGTTTCTTTCAGGGAGATTTGCTCGTGGCCAAAAAATTCTTCCCGCACCAGGACCTGGACGCTTATACCGCCGCCGGTTCCCTGGCCCGCGCGCTGCTGTTCGCCGTAGCGCCACTGCTGACGGTTTTGTTCACATCGCGTTCCAGCGCGCAAACCGGCGGCATCGTAATGGAACAATTGAAACTGCTTGGCCTTAATTTCCTCGGCTTGATTTTCGGCGCCGCGGCGTTGTTTGTTCTGCGGGCTTTCTACGTGAAACTCATCTTCGGTAAATCCGTCCCGGAGGCTGAGGCCATGATCAGCCAGCTTGCCATCACGATGGTGTTTGTCGGGCTGCTCCAGGCGCTCGCCCTTTGGGCTTTGGCCAGTCGTTGGATGAAAATCTCTTTGCTTTACGGGGTGCTCGGTGTGGGTTACTGGCTGACCCTGCTCGTACGCGGACAATCTCCAACTGCCTTGTTGCAGACGATGCCGGTGGCCGCCGGCACCGCCTTTGGCCTGATGTTCCTTGTCTGGTTCCTCACCATGCGCCGGCATAAAGCAACCGCGACAAACTGATATCCAGGGGCTCAAAGTCACGTCCGGGTCAGTTTTGACAACTCGCACAACAAACTTCCCTCGATAACCTCGACGTCGAGTGCCACCGGGGTCATCCGATGGTTGCGCAATCATCACGAGAGTCGCATCAAGATGACCTGTTGCACACCGGATAAATGCTCATTAATTCTTGTTCGATGACGCCTTTTTTGTTTCATTCCGCCCATGTCAATACCCGGATGCATTCCTGTTTGGTTTGGATCTCTTGGCAGGGAGCAGAGCCAGGCCTGTCTCCCCATCAATAAAATAGAAGCATGAACGATCTGCAGCGTTATTTTGAATCCAATACCGGGAGGCTTATTGACAAGCACACCCATTACTTCGACATTTATGACCGTTTTTTCGCCAGGTACCGCAACACCGAGGTGTGTTTTGTGGAAATCGGCATCTACAACGGTGGGTCTCTTCAAATGTGGAAACACTATTTCGGACCAAAAGCCAGAATTTTCGGGGTTGATATCAACCCTGATTGTAAACAACTGGAAGAAGATCAAATAAAAATCTATATTGGAGATCAGGCGGATAAAGGTTTTCTGGAGCAACTCACAAAACAAATCCCGCGGCCGGACATCGTGCTGGACGATGGTGGACACTTCATGGATCAGCAAATAAATACCTTCGAAATTTTGTACCCGTTTGTGGCGCCCGACGGTATCTACCTGTGCGAAGATATCCATACTTCGTACTGGAAGAATTATGGAGGAGGGTTCAAAGCTCGTGGAACATTCGTTGAATACAGCAAATACTTTATTGACTATTTGAACGCCAAACACTGCGCCAGGCTCAAAAAACCGAAGGTATTGGATTTTGCGCAATCGGCTTATGGGCTGCACTACTATGACAGCGTGCTCGTTATTGAGAAACGCTTAAGGGAAGAGAGCAAACGCCAGATAACGGGAAAGCCCACGTTCCCATTGAATGCCAGGCGCACAATCACTCAAAGAATCCAGACCCGGCTTTCGGAGTACTCGCGGATTTTTCGCCACAAGCTGTTATATCGCCCCTTCCACCGGCACGATTAAGGCGGCCTTCACCTTCTTTGAATCATGCGGAGGCCATTACGCAAATGGAACGCCGCTTTGCCAAGCCACCAATGCGGGAAAGTTGCAATATTTCGCCCGGTCCTCGCGACCTGACGGGCGTATTGCGGCGACCGGCCGCGAACGAGTTGCGCTTTCACATGAACCAGGGCGGCGAAAAAGCACCTGAGCTTTTGCATCCGGATCCAGTGCTCCACCCCGGTTTTGCCACGCAGGGCCTCGATGACCTGAATGACCTTCCAGTCCTCATAAACATAGACCTCCAGGTTGGTCTGATTGAATGAGGTCGCGCTGAGCGGATGGGCCCGATACTTCAGGAGCACCTCCCGCACCCGCCATCGTCCGGCACAACAACTTGCCCACTGCGCCCAGAAATAGTGGTCTCCCACCTCCTTGAAATCCTCCCGGAACCGACACGGTATGGCCTGCCGATTGGTTTTGATCATTGTCCCGCTCACAAAGATATCTGCCTTTAGCCGTGCCCGTTCTTTCAAGAAGTCGTCCACCCCGACGGGTTCCGGCGCGCCGGTGACGGGCGCAACAATCGGTGGCAGCAGCTGGCCGCGCTCATCAATGAATGCGGCTTGTCCCCAACTCATCCCGCGGCCCGCGACACCATCGAGCACCTCAACCGTGCGGGCGCAAAAATCCGGCAGAAGCACATCGTCCTGATGCAAGAAATGCAGGTAGTCCGTTTCCGTGGCCAGTTCCAAAGCCCGGTTGTGGTTCGCCAAAAGACCAAGATTTTGTTCGTTCAACCGATATTCACAATGCAGCCCTTTAAAACCGGTGACAATTTCCCTTGTTCGATCGGTCGAGCCATCATCCAGCACCACGACCCGATCTGGCTGTCGCCGTTGGCGGGCAAGGGAATCGAGCGCTTCCGCCAAATGCGGTTCTCCGTTGTAAACCGGCATCACTGTTGTTACCACAGCCATGAAAATGTCAGTTCAGGATTTCATCCTCATAATCGCTCAACCGCCCCTGAAAAGTTTTGACAAAATATTCCAGACGGGGATTCCGCATGACTTTTGCGAACAATTCCCGGTCGCTGATCTTGCGCGTGCGGCGGATCAACTCACGCTGCGCGCGAATTTTGCCGAGCCGACGCCGACAGGCCATAAGCGCGTGCCAATGGGATCTCCATACGGAGCTCTGGCCCGTCAGCGCGGCCAGTGTCATGCTCGCAAAAAAAACCAGAAAATAGCCGGGCATGATCCGCCACAGCGACCCTGCCGATAAATTGGCCAACAAGCCGAAGGTCTGGTTGGTTAAATATTGTCGCAGGACGAAGCCGCTTGTTTGCATGCGTTCTGAAGTGGCCCCTTGCAAGTGCTGGATGGAGGAATTGTGGACAAAATGCACTTCGAATCCTGCCAGCCAGACACGGTGACAAAAATCCGTTTCCTCGTAGTAACAGAAAAAATCCTCGTTGAACAAATAGCCTCCAACGGCGTCAATCAGCGCCCGGCGAAACAGCAGACAGGCGGCTTTGACGGTAAAAACAGGATAGCTGCGATTATATTTCTGCGCATCTTTTTTCCAGTAGCCATAGTGATAAAGAAAGCCGAAGCGTGTCAGGAAGGAACCGCAAACATCCAAGGCATCTCCATGCCGGCTCAAAATCATCTTGCCTTGCACAATACCAACTTGCGGGTGGTTGCAAAGATATTCGACCAGGGGCTGAAGAAAGTCAGGCGTGACGATGGTGTCGTTATTGAGCAGCAGAATAAATGGTCCGCTGCAGGACGGCAGGCCAAAATTATTTCCCCCCGCGAACCCGCGATTATGGCCGCTGTGAACGACACGGACGGAGGGATACCGGGCCAGCACTTCTGCTGAAGCGTCGGTGGACGCGTTATCCACTACGACCACCTCGAATCGAGGATAAGTGAGCCGCCGCAAAGACTCGAGACAGTTTTTCAACACCTCCGCACCGTTATAGTGCACGATTAAGATGGAGACCAGCGGCCATTCTCGCGCAAGAAGAGTAGCTGGAGATGTTGAAATCACAATGGTTGAGGTGTCTGAGAGTGGTATCAGTAAAGCAACCGGTCAAACCCTGGCAAATCCTAAGAAAACTCAACCCAACCGGTCAAGTGTGGAAACAGGACGTCGAAAATTCCCCGGTCAAACAAATCTTATTATTGCCTTGGGAGGAATGAATTGAAATCCCGCTGCCACCGTCTTACCTTGGATTAAGGCATGAATCCAATTGTCAGCCTCGTCATTGTCAACTACAACTGCAAACCGTGGTTGGATCGTTTCTTCTCATCATTGCGGGCGCAGACGATTTTGGATCGTTGCGAGACCATCATCGTGGACAATTCTTCCCAAGACGGCTCGGCGGAAATTTGCCAACGGGAAATGAAAGGGTGGCCCAACGGGCACTTTCTGCCCACCGGCGGCAATTACGGATTTGGCGGCGGATGCAACTTCGGCGCGCGGGTGGCCCGGGGCAAATACCTTTTTTTGCTGAATCCCGATGTCTGGTTTGAACCCGATTGTCTGGAGGCGCTCGTTCGCCAGGCTGAATCATCATCGGCCAAAGTTTTTTCTGCGGTCGAGCTTGGCTATGAAGACAAGAACTTCGTGTCCGGCACCCACGATCAAGGTTCTCCGGGCTTTGATATATTTGGTTGTCCCACCTCACGTTCGCCGGGTGGAAAAGTGGAGGAACCCTTCGTCGTTGGCAGTTTTTTTTTCATCGAACGGGAACTCTTTCAGAAGTTGGGCGGGTTCGACCAGGAATTTTTTGTATACGGCGAGGAGATGGACTTGTCCTGGCGCGTACACATCGCCGGAGAATCCATGGAACTGGTTCGAGCGGCAGGTGTGCACCACGCCGCCGCCGGCAGCACTGTAAAAACCAGCGGGACGACGGGATTCCGCCGCTTCTACGCAAACCGCAACCAGCTGATGACCATTCTCAAGAATGCAAAAGGCCCGCTATTACTGCTGGCGTTCAACAACGTTGCCCTGATTACGGCGGAAGCCATCGCCGGGACGTTGCTGGCGCGAACCCCTGCATTCCTGGTTTGGTCCCTGTTCAAACCCGTGGCTGATTGTTGGCGGTTGCGCGGTCATATTTTGTCGCAGCGCAGGGCCATCCGCAATTATCGTCAGCACGGCGATTGGTGGATGGTCCGCCATTTCTTACGCGCTGGTTTCGGCCATTGGGGAGACATTAAAGGATTTCTGAAATGGAAAATCGCAATCGATAAACCGACCGGACCGCCGAAACCAGGCAGCCTTCCGGAGGACCGTGACCGGTTAAAGGTGACTCCCTGATTCCATTGAAAACCATTGTTGCCTGGCTGTAAAATGCTGTCGGGCAGGCTGACGCAAATGCTCAAAATTCTGGTAACCGGCGGCGGGGGATTACTGGCTCATGCCCTGCGTGAGCTCCAACCGATGGACTGTGACTTGATTTTTCTTTCGCATTCGGATTTTGATTTGACCGCACTGGCGCAAATAGAGGAGCAGTTGGCTACGATTGGCCCACAAGTCGTCATCAATACTGCCGCTTACAATCAGGTGGACCGTTGTGAAACTGAGCGCGACCTCTCGTGGGCGGTCAATGCCGCCGGCCCACAGCGACTCGCGGAACTCTGTGCGCAGGCCGGCATCCGATTGGTTCACTATGGGACGGATTACGTTTTCGACGGTGAAAAAAAATTCCCCTACCTGGAAGCCGACCCGCCGAATCCATTGAACCATTACGCCGCCGGAAAACTCGCCGGCGAACAGGCAATCCTACGGGCATCACCGAATCATCTTGTCCTGCGCACGAGCTGGGTCTTCGGTGGACATCCCACGCAAACGAAAACCTTCGTCCACACGGTATTGCGTGCGGCGCGGGCAGGTCGTGAACTGAAGGCCACCACCGACCAGGCGTCGGCGCCAACCTGTGCGTCCGACCTCGCGGAATGGACGCTTGAATTGATCCACCAAGGCGTCAGTGGGCTGGTTCACGCCGTCAACGACGGAGGTGTAAGCCGCTACGACTGGGCACTCGCGATTCTGGAAGAGGCGGTGCAGGCGCGATTGATCCCCCAGGTACCTCCGGTGGAAAGGGTGACGACCCGGTTTTTCAATTCCTCCATGCGCCGCCCCAACAACACCGTGATGAGCAACAAAAAGTTGGCCGGGTTGCTCGGCCGCCAGCCCGGTTCCTGGCGTCCCGGTTTGCGAAAAATGCTCGCGCGGATGAAGTGATTTCAGGTAGTTTGCCGCCCGTGTCCACAATCTGGCAACAAGTCGAAGTACATGGAATTTCCGGAATTCCAGGCCTTCCAGGTGTTCGAGTGGAAGCCTTGCCTGTCTTTAAAGACCTGCGCGGCAGCCTGCACGAGCTTTTCCGCGTGGACGAAATTCCCGCTGGTTTCAAACCGCTGATGGCCTGCTCGTCGTGGTCGCATCCGGGAGTGACGCGCGGACCGCACCAGCACGTCGGGCAGGATGATTATTTCACTTTTGCCGGCCCGTCGAATTTCACCGTTTATCTCTGGGATGACCGGCCCGGTTCGGCGAAGGCAGCCAAAGGTTGGTTCATCCTCACCGGCGAACAGGCACCGTCGCGAATTTACGTTCCCCGTGGAGTGGTTCACGCCTATCGCAACACGGGTGGCACGTGCGGCCTCGTGGTGACGACAACCAGTTTGCTTTTCAAGGGCGAAGGCCGGTGTGATCCGGTTGACGAAATCCGGCACGAGCTCGACCGGAATTCAGCTTACAAACTTCCCCAAACATGATTCAGGAACGCACCCGCTGCCGCACCTGCGGCTCGAAAAATCTCCGGCTCATCCTCGACCTTGGCAGGACGGCACTGGCCAATGATTTTCTTAACCCCGAGGAAGTCACAAATTATAAAATTTCACTGCCGCTGCGGGTCGTGCTGTGTCCGGATTGTTCACTGGTGCAACTGGCCGATACCGTCGACCCGAAGGTTCTCTATTCACGCTACGCCTATATCACCTCTACCTCCCGCACGATGGATGCGCACTTGAACGACCAGTCGGCGCATCTCCTGTCCGTTGGTCATTTCGGCGTACGCCCCAAGGTTTTGGAAGTCGCCAGCAACACGGGCGTGTTCCTGAAAAAATTCAAGGAGCGTGGTTGCGAAGTTCTCGGCGTGGAACCGGCGCAAAACATCTCTGAAGTCGCGGTAAAAGCCGGCATTCCAACCCGGGGCGAATTTTTCAATGCCGCCGGCGCTAAGAAAATAAAAGAGGCGTGGGGTGAGGCAGATCTGATTTTGGGCCGGCACGTTTTCGCGCACATTGATGACCTGCGCGACTTGCTTGCCGGACTGGAGGCCGTTTCGCACAAGGAAACGATGATCGCCTTCGAGGTGCCCTATCTGGTTGATTTTTTTGAGCGCACGGAATACGACACGATTTACCACGAGCATTTGTCCTACATACCGGTACGTGCGCTGGAAGCCCTGGTAAAGGATTCACCTTTTATGCTGTCCCGGATTGACCATTATCAAATTCATGGCGGCTCGATTCTATTTCATCTGCGCCACCGCTCATCGCAGGTCACGGCACATGAAAGCGTCGCGAAGGCATTGGAAGTGGAACGCCGCATGAAGCTGGCCGAACCAGCCACATGGAGTAAGTTTGCCGAAAGGGTCAATCACATTCGCACCGAATTGCCCGTCCTCATCCGAAACCTCAAATCGCAAGGCAAACGCATCATCGGCTATGGCGCTTCCGCCAAGGGCAACACGCTGCTCAACACCTGCGGCCTCGGCACAAGCGAATTGGATTATATCATTGACAATACACCCTTCAAACAGAACAAGGTCGCGCCCGGTTCATGCATCCCGGTTCGTTCGCCCGAAATGTTATTGAAAGACCAGCCGGATTACGCCCTGTTGCTGGCATGGAATTTCGCGCCGGAAATTATCAAGCGTGAGACAGAATTCCAGAAACGCGGTGGCCGTTTCATCGTGCCGATTCCCGAACCCAAAGTAGTTCCGTTTTTGTCGGAACCTTTCGACGCAAAAGCCGCCAACCCCGCAAAATAATCATGAGCGACTTACCTTAAGATGAACGGTTTGTCTTAAGCATGATTGTTATGATGAATCCTAAAACCACCTTGGTCTATATCTGTCCGGTTGAATCACTTAATACTATCTATTTTGATAATGCCCGTCGGTTTGTGTCGAGTTATCACAATTTCCCGCCAGAAATGGAACATGAAGCCATCATTGTTAGCAATGGCGGCGAGCCAAGTGAGCAAACGCGGTCTTTGTTTTCTTCAATCTCAAATGCAAAGATTATTGAGAATGACAATGTTGGATGGGATATCGGAGCGTTTCAAAAATTTGCCGGACTGGTGGATTGCGACCTGATGCTGTGTTTGGGATCGTCTATTCATTTTCACCGGAAAGGCTGGTTGAAACGGCTGGTTGAAGCATGGCGGGAAAAAGGGCATGGCATTTATGGGACGTCGTGCACTTACGAAATATCACCCCACATCAGGCCGTCCTTTATAATGTTCGACCCCAAAATTCTCCTTGCCTATCCTTTTAAAATTAGAAGTCGGAAAGATTGTTTTGGTTTTGAAGGCAGCCGATGGAAAAGGAAAATGAATTTTACCGCCTGGTCTGAAAAACAGGGATTCTCAAACTGGATGGTAACCTGGGATGGGATCTATGGGATAACGGAATGGGACAAGCCGGACAATGTATTTCGAAAAGGAAACCAATTATCAATGCTGGCACTTGACCATCACGCCGACTTTTTCGATTCAGCAGATTTTAAAAGGAAGAGGTTTTTACATAAGGTCTCGTACACAAAATCAACTGCCGGACAATACGCTGCGAGACTGAGCTGGCGCGCGAAGTGTTTCATCGACAAACTGCTCGGAAGGGAGAAGTTGTAGTGTTTGATTTGAACGGATACACAAAAGCCGAATGTTGTCACGGTTGTTCGTATCCCAGGGGTAAAGAAAATATAGACGAGCGATTGGGATATTTCGCCGATTGTTTCAACAGTTAGAGTGATGGGGGGGCGTGCAACTGCTGCCGACTCAAACAAATGGGCAGGCGAATGGTATGACCAACGGTCCTACCGAACTTCCAGGGGAATATTTATTTTTCACAAATGAGAATCGCTTCCTCGCCGCATTCGGCATCATGCCGCATCTGGCGGAGTTCCACATATTGAAGCATCAAACTCCGCAGCCCGCGGATGAAATTGAACTGAATTTTCATCTGGTAGAATGAAAATGTTGCTTTGGCCTCTGCGAATCCCAGGCTGATAGCGATAAGCCCATCGGCGTTGGCCGCCGAAGTGCTGGCTTTCATGGTGTTGAAACCAGCCTGGCGGGCACACTTTTGTAGAGCGGACAGTGAGAAGATTCGCAGATGCCGGGGAGAATCCAAACCGGACCAACAATCTTGAAATTTCTTGTGCCCAAAGCTTCGAACGTTTGGAGTCGTCACAACCAGTCTGCCACCCTGTTTGAGGATTCGGCGGGACTCAACCAGCAATCCAACCGGATCAGGAATATGTTCAATGACATGGCTCATGGTAACTGCATGGAACGAATTATCCGGAAATCGCGCTCCCGAAAGGTCGGTGTTCATTAAGGTCAAACCATCGCCATGCAATTTGGTTGCATTTTCAATCGCCTTGGCATCGAAGTCGATGCCGGTTCCGGACCAGCCCAGGCGGCGCATGCGACGTAAAAAAACTCCATTACCGCACCCCACATCCAACAATTTGCCCGGTTTCATATCCTCCAGAAACATGTGCTGAATCTGATGTCTGGCCTTGTTTAAACCCAGGCAGGCGGATGGCATATACGTCGCAAGCCGATAGCCGGTATAGAGCAGTGAATACCATGGGCGCAAAAACGGCTGGCTGAGATCACCGCGCTCATGGGTAAAATAGTTCGTATAAAACCGCGGAATTTCAGACTCAACCGGGCCGGGATCCAGCCAACATAACCCACAATCGGGACTGGAACATTGTCTCAAAGTCCAGTTCCCCGGGATGGCAAACATCCTGTCTCGCATATGAGGATGCAATAGACTGCCTTTGCCACCGCACAGTGGACATAAGGGACAGGGGACCGTTCGGATTTCCATCCGGGGCGCGCTCATTAAGTCTTGATGTCTGTAATATAATGGAGATTTTCGAAGATTGCCGTGAAAAGTCGAGCATCAACTCGCCTGCATCGCAACTATTGCTTAAATCGTCTTTACGGATGTTGATTTGGCCGGTAGATTCCCCGAATTCGCGTTTGCACTGAATTTTACTGATTATGCCGGTTGCTACCCCGTCCACGACCCGCTCCAGGCATTGGAATTCGCTCCTGATCACCGCGTGCCTGCTTGCGCTCCTGCTGGGATCGCTTTTTTACCAAAGTTTCATCCCGCAAGAAGTTGTTTTTTCCAATGATGGCCCGCTGGGCGGACTGATTGACGAACAAAACCAGTTGCCGCAAACCTTTACAGGATTGTGGGTTGACCTCAATTCCATCGGCTCAAACGCCGGTATGGTCGCTCCCTGCATCAGCTCGTTGTTGCGCCTCATTACCGGGCCCGTCGGTTATGCCAAATTTTTCGCGCCTGTGGCCCTGTTTATTCTCGGAATCGGCGCGTGGACCTTTTTCAGGCAGTTAAAACTCGCAACGTTGGCAGCCATTTTGGGGGCTCTGGCCGCGGTGCTGACTTCCACGCTTTTTTCGGACGCCTGCTGGGGTGTCGCCTCGCATCAGATCGCCTTTGGCATGGATTTCCTGGCCATGGCCTTGATTGTCTCCAACTCACCGCCCACACCGTCGTTTGTTCGTTGGGTGCGGCTCGCCCTGGCAGGATTTGCCGTGGGTATCAACGTGGTCGAAGCGGCGGACATTGGCGCCATTTTCAGTTTGTTTGTTGCCGCCTTTGCCCTGTTTCAATCACTCGTGGAAGACGGCACACCGGTGAAAAAAATTGGGCGCGGTGTCGCCCGAATCACGGTCATCGCAGCCTTCGCGGCGTTCTTCGCCTACCAAACTGTCATATCGCTGGTCGGTACCCAGATTGAAGGCATTGTCGGTATGGGTCAGAGCGATGCAGACAAGGCAGCCCACTGGGACTATGCCACTCAGTGGAGTCTTCCCAAAATCGAAACGTTTGGGATCATTGTACCGGGTTTATTTGGATATCGGATGGACACCCCCGATGGCGGAGCCTATTGGGGCGCGGTGGGGCGTAACCCGGGATGGGACCGCTATTTTGCCAGCGGCGAAAATGGTTCGCCGCCGCCGCCACCTTTGCGATTTTACGGCACCGGCAATTATGCCGGCACACTGGTGCTTTTGGTGGCGTTGTGGGCCATCGCCCAATCTTTGCGACGCAAGGATTCCGTCTTTTCCACCACCCACCGGCAATTTCTCTGGTTTTGGACCGCGGTCCTCTTGGTTTCAGTGCTGCTCGCGTTTGGCCGGTTCGCCCCCTTTTATGCCCTGCCTTATAAACTTCCCTATTTTTCGACGATCCGAAATCCGGTCAAATTTCTCTTTGTATTTTCGTGGGCCTTGGTCACCGTTTTCGCCTATGGCATCCACGGGCTGAGCCGGCGTTATCTGGAAATTCCCGCCACTGGTTCCGCCTCACCCCTTGGGCAGCTCAAGGCCTGGTGGACAAAAACCCGCGGCTTCGACCGAAATTGGACTTCAACTTGCTTCGTGGTTTTCATAGGCAGTTTGCTGGCATGGTTGATTTACGCACTGCAAAGACCGAATCTCGCCACTTATTTGCAGATGGTAGGATTCCCCGATGAAGGTGGTACCAAGGGCATGGCCGACGTTATCGCCGCTTTCAGCATCCGGCAAATCGGCTGGTTCATTTTATTCTTTGTGTTGGCCATGGGCTTGCTCACGTTGATTCTCAGCGGTGCGTTTGCCGGACGCCGGGGCAAATGGGGCGGAATCCTTCTGGGCATCTTGCTCGTTCTGGATCTGGGGCGCGCCGATTTGCCCTGGATTGTTTATTGGAATTACCCGCAAAAATATGCCAGCAATCCCATCGTTGATATCCTCCGCAACCAACCTTATGAACATCGCGTCGCCGTTCTGCACTCCAACTCACTCTTCGAGAATCTCTACGACATCGAATGGTCCCAGCAAATCTTCCCTTACTACAACATTCAGTCGCTGGACGTCATTCAGATGCCGCGCCTGCCCGAGGATTTGGCGGCGTATCAAGCAGCCCTGGCGCCGCGGGGCACGCCGGACACGGCATACCTCATCGCCCGCCGTTGGGAATTGACCAACACCCGTTATCTGCTCGGCCCAGCCGGTTATCTTGACGCGTTAAACCAGCAACTCGATCCAATGCAACAGCGATTTCGAATCATTCAGCGATTTGACGTGGTGTCAAAACCGGGAATTGAACACGCCATCCAACTGTCGGAATTGACGGCACTTCCCACTGAAAACGGCGAGTGCGCCCTCCTCGAATTTACCGGTGCGCTCCCCCGGGCCAAATTATATTCCCAGTGGCAGATCAGTACCAATGACAGCGACACGCTCCAAATGCTCGCGAGTAAAAACTTCGACGCCTGGAGAACGGTACTGGTTTCCACCCCGCTGCCGGCTTCGCCGACGATAAACACTACCAACGAGAATTCCGGCACGGTCGAGTTCAAAGGCTATGCGCCAAAGGACCTTGTGTTCAACACGCGCGCGGAGGGACCTTCGGTGCTGCTGCTCAACGACAAGTACGACCCGAATTGGCATGTGTTCGTGGACGGCAAACCGGCGCCCTTGCTGCGTTGCAATTTCATTATGCGCGGCGTTTATTTGACACCCGGCGTACACACCGTGGAATTCAAGTTCTCTCTCCCACTGGACCTGCTTTACGTCAGCCTGTCGGCTATTGGCGTGGGAATTCTCTTGTGTGGCTTTTTGATGGTTTCAACGCGGCGGATGTCCTCTAAATAAGTTTGGCTGTGTCCAAACCAAATTTTATAACTCCGTGGGATGGTCAAGGAACGTCCACGGGACACGGAATTTTTTGGACAAATGCGCCGCCAGCGCTTTCACACCGAACGTTTCTGTATCGTAATGGCCGCCGTAGAAAACGTTGAGGCCGAGTTCCTCCGCCAGTGCGTAAGTCCAATGCGGGCCTTCGCCGGTGATGAACGTGTCCACACCTTCGCCGGCCGCCTGTTTCAATTCCGCCCCCGCTCCGCCGGTTACCACACCAATGTTCCGGCAAATTTCTCCGCCTCCTGGAACGATGCGGGGTTTCGCGCCGGTCACCTGCGCGATCCGTTTGGCTAATTCCGCACGGGAAATTGTCATCCGCGTTTTGAAACCGATGGTCTGGCCGTGAGTCAGAAAAAATGGCCTCAAATTTCGAAAGCCAAGCGCGGCGCACAGTTGCGCATTATTCCCCAGCCGCGGGTGCGCGTCGAGCGGCAGGTGTGAACTGTAAACCGCCAGATCGCTTTCGATAAGCAGCCCGAGCAGTTCGCGTCTTTTGCCCGTCCACGGATGCGATGGCGACCAGAACAAGCCATGATGCACAACAAGCAAATCCGCCCTGGCCGCAATGGCGAGTTTTACCGTGGCCAGGCTTGCGTCCACGGCGGCGGCCAGGCGGCCGACCGTGCCGCGATTCTCCACCTGCAAACCGTTGGCCGCGCCGTCATAATCGCGAATTCCCTTTGTGCACAGAACTTTGTCGCAGTGGGCAACGACGGCGGCAAGCAAGGTTTTTGACATAGCCCCGATGGAAACACTTTTCGGAGAGGTTGCAAAGCGGGAAGGTGTTGAAAAATCCAAACCGTTTCTTGAATTCTCCGCGCCGGATTTTATAGTGTTCTCCGTTCCATATGATCAAAACCCTCGCTCATATTTGCATCTTCTCGAAAGATTTGACCCGGAGTCTGGATTTTTATTGCGGCGCGCTCGGCTTGAAAAGGCATTTCGATTTTTTCAAGGACGGCGCCTTGTTCGGATTTTACCTCCAGGTCAACCAGGGTCATTTCATCGAAATTTTCAAGGCCGATCCGAACGCAGAAATCCGCAACCAGCGGATCCACCATTTCTGCCTCGAAGTGGAAGACATTGACGCGATGCGCGATGCGTTGATCAAACACGGCGTGGAGGTGACGCCTAAAAAACTGGGCTGCGACCAGACCTGGCAGTTCTGGTGCAAGGACCCCGACGGAACGGATTTGGAGTTTCAGCAATACACGGCCCAAAGTTCGCAGCTCATCCGCAAAAATTGCATTGTGGACTGGTAACTGGTAACTGGCATTCGCGCACTTTTCTGTTTCAAAAAATTTTCATTCCGCGTATTGAATTCCCCGTACAGCGTTCTATAGTTCGCATGGATTCATGAGATGAGCAATTCAACCGATGCGGGCTCGCCGTGGAACATTGACGCGGCGCGCGCGCTTTATAACATCCGCCGCTGGGGCGCGAAGTATTTCGACATCAACGAGGCCGGGCACGTCGTGGCGCGCCCGTTGCAGGACGCGGGCGTGGCGGTGGATTTGACCGATGTGATCGAAGAAGCCAAGGCGCGCGGGTTGAAATTTCCGCTGCTCATCCGCTTTCAGGACATTTTGCGCCATCGGGTCGAATCGCTGAACGAGGCGTTTCGCAACGCGATCACCGAATACAACTATCAGGGCAAATATCGCGGCGTGTTTCCGATCAAGGTGAATCAGTTGCGCGAAGTGGTTGAAGAAATTCTCGACGCGGGCAAGCCGTATGACTTCGGCCTCGAAGTCGGCAGCAAGCCGGAGTTGTTCGCCGGCCTGGCGCTGCAACATCAGTTGGGCAGCCTCATCGTCTGCAACGGCTACAAGGACG